>NZ_JBQFRR010000004.1:0-409397 GCF_056537485.1 Ruegeria sp. CE6
GGATGGAGCAGCCCGGTAGCTCGTCAGGCTCATAACCTGAAGGTCGCAGGTTCAAATCCTGCTCCCGCAACCAACTTTAGAAAATCCCAGAGCAGCCCGCGCAGACTACAAGCAGTCCACCGGACTGTTCGATTAACGATCAAACCTCGTCAGGCTCATAACATGAAGGCCGTAGGTTCAATTCCTAATGCTGAAAACAAAACACCGTGCAACATCAGATGTTTACGCACCGCCCTAGGGCGGTTTTGTTCATTCTGGGACGCCCCCAAAGTAAGCAAATCCGTAAGCGTTGCATCCGACCCCGGATTCAGTGCCTATTTGTAGGGAAAACCTCAGTGTATATTGGCGCAGTGCGCCAATATGGAAACGGAATTCATGACCTTTCCGATCCAAACTAGGCCTTTCTTGATAGTGTGCCGCTACGATTCAACTTCCCGAGATCCGGCATTGATGGGTCCATCAAAATTTCACAGCTTGCTCGGCAATTGGTGGACAACGCTGCCGCTTCGTTTCCGGATATTTTGCCCACAGTGGCTCCAAAGCGTCCCGTATCGCTATACTGTTTTGAAGTCATATTTCCACAGAAATACTCTGTTTTACTTACCTTGATTTCCTACTCCAGCTAGAGGATAGAAAACAGATAGGTCTTCGATGTCAATTTGAGGCAAAGTTATCTTCTCCCAATCAAACGAAGGCCTGCCGTTCAAATGGAGTTGACCTTTGGCCCGGCTCGGCCAGTGCACTGCAAACTCAAGAGTTCTCATGTATGGATAGATTTTCAAAACCTGCGGTGCCCCACCAATGCAGCCCTTCAGTGCAGCATGTCTGTTTGTGTATTCGGGGTTCTTAAGCATATTGGAGAGTGCCTGAAGTGGCTCCATGTCCCAGTCCCCACCTTCATCGAAATCAACAATTTTCCCCAGCTCCCTAAAAAACAGATGGCTATAGTCCCCAATCATCGAAAACTCACTGCTTCGATTAAGAGTTTCGCTTATTTTCTTTGGAAACCGTCCTCGCACAGAGACATATTTTTGCGCTGAATTGTTGTAGGTAATGCGGCTGACGAATGGTCTTTGAAGCTTCCAACTGAAATATGAAATTAGGAAGGACGTTTCGCGGAGCTCATTAGATAGATCGACTGCGTCCATGTAACTAGAAATAAACTCATTGACTAGGTCACAAAATCTTTTTGGAATTTCGCTTGCATCAAGCCCGCGAGATAGGTTTTTTTGGAAACCCAATATATAGGATTTAAACTGATTTATTACCGGATACGCGATTAGCGTACTTCCGCAAAACCCTATCGCACAGTCTTCTCGAGGCAGGGCAAAAATTTTCTGACAAACGTCTATGTTTCCGCCCCCAGATAGCCGGCTATCACTACACATAATGATTTCAGAATGCCCCAATAGCTTTCGTTCCCAAGAGATTGTAATGGTCAATCAGTTCTCCAATTTTCGTTAGTTAGAAGCATGTCTGCAGAGGGTTTCGTGGCAGGAGGCAATATTTGCTCCATTACGTAAGGCGTCATCTACACATCAACACAAATCAACATTGAATATCGATACCCTGACGAGCTTGGGACGGTTTCACACGTTCAGTCGAGACAACCCCAATTTTGCCACCTAGGATTTCCAGTGCAGGATAAAAGAGCCACATTTACACGAAATTGCCTTGGCGCCTGCCACAGGAAACTTGGTACGAACTATTTGCTGGCAGTCCGAACAGACAAAAAGGTTGACCAATTTGTCGATGTCTTCAAGAAGCACATCAATGTCACCGCCGACAACTTTCTCTTGATTGTCATGGGAGTCGAGGTTTGCGATTAGCGTAGAACCTGCGAGATCAGAAAACACAGGGTGGTCTGCCATATCAGGTGACTTAGCCTTTAGCGTCGAGCGAAGTTGAGAAAGTAACTCTTCCGGCATGCGTTTTTCGTTCAAGTCATTGAACCGGAAGGCTACTTTGACTTCCAAGGCATTACATACATCTTTCAGGATGGCCTCAAGCAGCTTGCGCAGATCATTGGTTACGTCTTCCTTGCCCTTTTTCTTTTCGATCAGTGCGCGCAGCGTCGAAGGGCTATTCTCCAGAAGTATGCCGTTGTCGTTGTCGGTACTGACCTCATGGAACAGCCAGCCTGACGGGCCCATCTCGCGCTTGATCAGATCGAACCAGACATTTTCATGCGTCAAGACAAGTATCTGCCAGTCCGAGAATTCTTCCTTCAGCAGCCGCAGAAGCCTTCTCCGATGATTAATATCGAAGCTTGTGACAATATCATCCAACACGAGAAAACGCGCCTGCTTATTAAATATCCTTGCGTTCGCCAGAAAGAGCACTACGCCCAAACTATTGAGGTGGCTTTCACTTAAATACTTGCGCGGCGGTTGGGTTGGCTGGCCATGAAAAGAATATTCAAATTCAACGCCTTCTTCACCGACCATCGTAAGATGGACATTGTCAACGCTCTCATAGGGGTGAAGCTTTTGATAGAACTTGCCGACATCGGCACTGATCATATCCAGAACGGCTTGAAGCGCTTCGTTTTGTACTTTTACAAACTCGTCGAAAATAGTTGATAGAGTCAGGATTTGCGCTTCGGACGCAGCGATGGTGTGTTGGTAGGTTTCATAAGATTTGACTTGACCACTAAGGGTTTGCAGAGTCGTTATCACCTCAGCGATCTGCTTTTCAGTTTCGGTCAGTTCGAGCTTTTTGGCGGCTTCTCGTGCCGCCCTGGTTGACACTTCGCACTTGTCATTCAGGTCAGCGATTGCCTCCGCAAAACCTTCGGGCGACTTGAACACCGTCAAGGTTTCAAAGGTTGTCTTAATTTCTTTGAAAACGTCGCGGAGTGATTGATGAGTTGTCTTAGCGCTATTCACCAGCACGTCGAACGCCGCAAGATCACTGTAGTCAGATGCTATCGATTTGACCTTGGTTCCAGCATCAGTAATGGCCGACAGCAGATCGTCCTTCGACTCACCACACTCATCAAGCTTTAGCTGTAGTTCGCTGAGTGCAGTGATCCTCTGCGCAACCTCGACTTGCAGTTCTTTTAGGTTGTATTCGCTCAGGCAGAATGGGCATTCATCTTCAGTGAATGCCGCGCCATCAATGACCGTTTTGCCTTTGACTAAGAACTCGCTGAGGCGCAGTTTGTTTACGTTTTCGCGCTCATTTGCCAACGCATTGTAGTTTTCCGAAAAGCCTTTCAACTTCTCGGCTACTTTGCCGAGATCAGATTGAAGATTTTCGCAAAGCTGCTCCAGAAGATTTAGACGTTGTGCGGCCTTGATCTTTTCGGCACTGTTGCCGAGTCTGCGGAGTTCATCGACAGCTTTTTTGTAGCTTGCGTCGTCAACGATTGCTGCTTCAATTTTAAATGGCTCTGCAAGACTTTTTGCAATCTCCCAAAAAACAGCCCGGTTAGGCACAACCTGGCCAACAGACTCAATCATCGCGGATTGCAAACTTTCTGATTGTTGCTTCGCACCGGTGTAAGCGCCGTCTTTTTGAAGCGCGTTGCGCGACTGAAGAATAACTGTGCGAAATTGTGTGACTTCATCAAAACCGATGATGTTCGCAATAGCTTTTCGCTTCTCGCCTTTGCTGTCATCCAGAAATTTGACGATATCGGCATGTCGCAAGATGATCCGGTCGCCTTGGAGGTTGTTCAGGAGGGTCGCGACATCGGAATTACTGTAGGCTGTGCTTGTCTTCAAAGTCGCCGAAAGGCTCTTAGAACCGGTCTGATCGGTTCCGTCAAAGATGACTTCGACAACACTGTCATCTCCGTCTTCGCATTTTACATGGCGCAACGCGTCTAGCTTGCAATCTTCCTTCCACAGGTGCTCGATACGGTCACGAATGAACCATTCTAGTGCATCGGTGATCGTGCTCTTGCCTGCTGCGTTTTCGCCATAGATCGCAAGGCTGCGGTGCTTATTAGTGAAATCCAGCGGCAATTCAAACCGAGCGCCACGGAAACCTATTGCTTTGAGGGAACGCAGCTTAGTCATCTGCACTGCCTTCATCCGCCGGAGCTTTGATCGGTGCCTTGCGTAGAACTTCGAGCCGTCGCAGCAGGTTGATCTTTGTCAGCTTGCCTTCATCACGCAGTGATATGACCGCATTTAATGTCCCAGGATCAACATCCTCGTCTTCCATTTGCTTTTCAAGGAATTCACTGACGACTTCAGCAGCAGACTTGATTATTTCGTTGGTCACGAATGCTTATCCTAAATACAATGTCTTGATGCGAATACTCTTCACAAAAAGCTACAACCTACGCGAGCAAGAGATCAAGTTCGTTCAAGGGGTCACAGGTATCTACTTCATTTTTTTGCTAGATCTGAGAATCCCCTACCCATTTCGGATCTCTCGGTTGATCTACATAGGTATGAGCGAGTCTAAGCAGAACAGCCTGTCGATGAGGTTGCGAGGGCATTTTACTGGGCAGTCTGGCAATACCGGGATCAGCAACTATGCCAAGAGCTACAAAGTTAAGTTCACATTTTATTCCGCTGAGGTCCTAAAGACTTACGGTAATGATAATGTCTATGATCTCGAGAGTTTTTTTCTGACTGACTTTTTAAAGCATCATGGCTCTTACCCCATCTGCAATGGACAGGCTGGTCACCGCTTATCAGAGACATCGAAAGAGATGTCCGCATCAGTCGATTGGGATTTTTTTTGCTAATCCATGTCATCGTTGGGAATTTAACGCGTCGACTACGGAACTCGCATAACCTTGTTAGATAGATTCTTCTGGAACCACTCTGTGAAGAAAGTCCGCTTGTCTTCAGCCATGCTTGTGACCCACCCGGCAGCACCAGATGGGTGTGTCGCAAAGCGGTTAATCGATTTACTCGATGCCGAAACGACCCTTAGGGCAATGCCACGGCAGTAACTTTTCATAATCCGACCTTGGATGACCCGCGGCCATCCGATCGAACAGCCAGGTCAGGTAGGCATATGGTTCGACGCCATTCATCTTGCAGGTGGCGATGAGACTGGCCATCAGAGCCCAATTGCGACCGCCGATTTCTGAGCCTGCGAACAGCGCGTTTTTTCGTAGCAAAGCAATCGGACGGATAGTATTCTCGACCGCATTGTTGTCGAATTCAACACGCCCATCTTCAAGGAAAATAGTCAACCCGTCTCGGAGTTTCATCGTGTAGGTGATTGCCGCACCCAGCGTCGACTTCATCGAAATCTCACCCGATAGTTTATGAAGCAGCGTAAACAGCCCGAAAACTATTGGTTGCGCCTCTTTTTTGCGGACTGCCAACCGAACGGCCGCCGTCTTGCCCTTCAAAGACCTTTCAACGTCATAGATTTCATTGATCAGTTCAATAACGCTGTTCGCCTCCTTTGACTTTGTTGCTTTGAAAACGTCCAGGAACTTCCGGCGCACATGTGCCCAACAGTAAGCGAGGACTAGAGGGCCACCATCCCGTTCGTCACGCGTAAGGCGATTGTAGCCGGCATAGCCATCCACCTGCAGTGTTCCGGAAAAGCCCCTCAAGATCTCTTCAGCATGTTCGCCGCGCCGAGATTGTTCAAAGTTGAAAACGACACCTGGGGGCTCATTTCCCAGCCAGCGTCGGTCATCGCGACACAAAGCCCAGACATAGCAGGTCTTCGTCTTTCCATTTCCAGGTAGCAACTGGGATAATACCGTCTCGTCCATGTTCAGCTTAGTGCTGGTTTTCAAGTTCGCTGCTAGGGCCGCGTGAACCGGTACAAGCGCGTTCCCAAGCTCGTCCATCAGCCGCACCATTGTTGAACGGTGGAACTTGATACCAGAACGTTTGAATATCTGTTCTTGGCGATAGTTTGGGATGAAATCTGCAAATTTGCTGACCGCGAGGCCTGCGATCAACCGATCGTCAAAGCGAGTATAGTCGAAGGCACGCGGTGGCACTTTTGCCTGCACAAATTTATCGCAGACCCGGCACACATATTTCGGATAGTGCTCTCGAATGACCCGAACCTCAGCAGGTTTATAGGTGAGGCGTTCGATCACTTGTTCACCCATCGGTCGCATGGCGCAACCACATGTGCACTCGGTACCCTGTTTCGGCTCAATGACCCGATCTTCTCGGGGAAGATGTGCTGGAATAGTGACGGACTGTTTCCCTTTCAAACCCCGTGGTTTCGACGCCCTCTCGGGTTCGGATACAATTGATGAACCGTCCTGGCCGGGCTTCATGAGATCAGGTATTGCATTTCCATGACCTGCTTCAACGTTGCTCTTGTCCATCCGCTTCGGTGTTTTTTCACTCGATTGGCCGAATTGCATATCTGCCAGTTTGTTGAGCTGCGCCCGAAGGCGACGGTTGTCAGCTTTGATGACCCTAATCTCCGCTGAAAGCGTCGAAATCTTCGCGTCCTTCAGCACGATCTCATTGTCATAGTCAGCCTCGCGCTGGTGGTCAGCCTTCGATATTCGGGCTGCCACGTTGGCCACGAACGAATCTGCATAGTCCGCAAGGTCCGCGCAGGCAGATTGAATATCCTTCATTGTTCCTATTCATCCCATGTTGGCCGCAAACACAGCCGCTTTGGTCGCGGCCGACATGCCGGCCGCGTTTTCTCTTGATTTTTTGATGTGGGGATGGGATGAAGTCAGCGAGATCGTGGTACTAAACGATTTTGAGGCCCTTGAGGATCGGCAAAATCCTCGGGGCCTTGCTTATTTCAGAGCCCATGAGTTTAACCGCTCATTCTGGATCTCCTTTGTATTCGGGGTAGCGTTCGGGCCAGATTTCAGCTGGATGAACGCCGATTTTTTCCGCGATCCTCGCCTGAACCTTGGCTGAAACTGAACGTGAGTTGCTCACTGACAGCACCGTGCTGTGGCTTAAACCAAGCTCGCGCGCGATCTCGTTGAATGAGCTTCCAGCGCGCTGAAGCTCATACTTCGTCTTCAAATGCCTTTCTCTGAGGTCCTGCATTTGCGGGTCTCTAATCGTGACTTTGCTACTGCATAAGCGCAACGATAATTCCCCAGCAAGAAGAAAAACTCTGGTAACCAGCTGTGTTTACTTGGTTTTTCATGATCCATATAACACTTGCACTCATTTGGTCGCACGGCAACGGAATTTCAGAATTCTGAGCTGTTCTGCAACCTATTGAGTTTTAACAGACAAAACCGAGCGTCACTGGCACGATTTTACACTCAGATTCAGATATCAGCAGTGCATTCGGATTTGGAACGCACTATCTCTGGCTGAAAATTTTTTTATCTATGGGTGGAGTCTTTGCCTGAAGTCGAAAAGCCACCAGGCGGGTCGCTGTTGTCGGTGCATGATCGTGATATCCAGGCGCTCATCAAAGAGTCGGGGGATAGTTCCATCCGAGGACGCCGGAACCGCGTTTTACTCGCGTTGGCATGGTCAACCGGTTTGAGCATCAGTAACTTGCTGATGCTTCAGCTCTGGCAAATGACCTACTTCGTCCATCAAGTGGATACGTTTGGCAATTCGATACGCTTCTGGTTTTCAGATCGTATAATTGGGCATAACTTTGGGTTCTATTTTGACCGATCCTTCGAGGCGATCGTCCCGATTCCGAAGCCTCTTCGCCCTATGACATACCGTTATTTGGAGATTTTCCAAGAAGGATATGACCCGGAGCATTATGTGTTCCCTGTCATGCGAAAGAACGACCGAATGATGAAAACTGAGCCTCTTACAACGAGGGATGCTCACAAGATTCTGGTCGAGCTCCGAGAACCGATGAGCAGCACAGCAAAAGTTGATTGGCACAAAATTCGCCAAGTCGCAGTCGCAAGAATGTTGGCATCAGGGATGTCTATACAGGAAATCCAACATCAAACCGGTTACACTGATCCCAAATCAATAAAGAACATCGCATCGACTTACGGGATGGATTGGACAAGTGATCCTTCATTTCAACCATCGGGAATAGTTGGCCTGGACTACGAGGGGTCAATAGTATCGCGAAACAAGGATTGGTATCCAGCGCACCTGTTTCCATATCGCCCCCAAAAATCATCGTCTTGAATTCGACCAAAGTATGTCGATCTCCAATCGCGTGGTGTAGGTTTTTTTGGCGCACGCGATACCAGCGAAGACCCTTGCAACCCAAAGGGTCGGCGCAGGCAAAGATCTCTGCCTGCGCTATTTTCACTCAGGTGTGCTGATCGGCTGCCATTGCATCCCGAAGAGCGGCCGGATTGCCTCAACTTTGTTCTCCGAGCCTGCGGCCCGTTCCAGAATGTCCAGCAGGCTCTTTCTCGGCGGAGTCCCGTCCAACGCCCGGAAGGCGACAGATTGTAACCGCGGGTCAAGCTCTGCCTTGGCCTTCAACGCGAACTCTTTCCGCGCCAACTCCCGGTGTTCAGACACGAAGGCGTCAATCTCGCCAGCCTGCACATCAACCGCCCTCATGACCTCGTCATAGTAGGATTTAACCTGCGCAGCAGCCTCGGGTGCCAGTAACGGCAGAACATCGTCCAGCGCGCCTTTTGCAACCCAAGCCAGCAGGTTCTTTTCATGCGCCAGCCCAGCCAGTGCCTTATGCCGCAGGACATAGGCATCCGCTTTGATCTTCAGCCGATGGCCGTCTTCAAATGCGATGACGTAACCTTCGACACCCTCCAATGCCCGAGCATCCGTCCAGAACCGATGAACGTCCTCGACGCTGTCGAACTGTGCGACGATCGGAACACCTTGCCGGGAGGCGACAGCCTCCAACTCCGCGTGCGGCATATAGGCCCCTGTCCGCATGTGCCGGATCGCCAGCAAGGTCAGCTGCGGAACGTCATAAGCCAGCACCACCCGGTTCTCGGGCGCAGTGAACTCGAAGATCGGCGTGAAACCTGCCGCGATCATATCGGCGCAAAGTGCTTTGACCTCAGGTCCTGCAACAGCCCATGCAGCCCGGGACTGTGCGGAAACGCCCATCCGGGTCATGAACACCATCTCACCCCCGACAATCGCCGGGTGGATCATCGAGCCGTCCAGCTTATCCAGAACCGCATGAGACGCATCCCATGGCTCTTCCTGCACCGGGCGCTTTTCACCCAGATTGAAGAACTTGTGGAACGGCCGAGCGATCAGCCTGCCGTCGGGGTCAAATTTCAACCCTCGGCATTCCCGGGCTACTGCGCTGTCGAACGTGTTGTCCAGCGTGTAGAGGTAGTTGATCACCGAGTATCCATCATGGTCGAAATGAAAGATCCCGGTGTCGGGGACAATGTGCGGGAGGACGTCCTCCAGCGTTTCGATGATATGGTCCATGTCTATGCTCCAGAAAAAAAAGCCGCCTCGGGAAGAGACGGCCTGGTTCGAACAATATTGGTAGAGTTAGATCACTCGGGTCTTAGTCCACCTGTCGAAGAGAAGCCGCCACAAAGCACTGCGTCGCGATTATCCGCGCACAGTTCTTGTGGTATGTATGAGCTTACAAAGGTCATCTCAGCTTCTCCTGCCCGACCTCTATCGGCTAGGTGTTAATCTGGTCAAGAAATTTTGTAGATCTTCGGCGGTTGCCGAATCTGCGGTGAGCTTTTTTTGACCTGCTACGAACTGTCGTCAGCGTTCCTCAGTCGCTTAGATTTAGCTCATTTTAATTCCGCAAACCGAGCGCTCTCCATAAGCACCCTGGCTGGAGTGCCACACAGCTGCCGTTCGCTGCGTTTGCAGCACAGCGTGTCGCGAACGGCTAGAATTCGCAGTTTAGCGCAAGAAAATTCATCAAGGTTGGCGGCGACGACGTATCGGGTATCCTTAAGAATCCGGATATACATCTGCGATCCTGACTACCCACCCAGATCGTTGCAATAAGGCGGGGTCCCTATACACCCACATTGGACCTTCGCTGCTGCTGAGATATTGCCTCAAGACCATAGGCAGTCTTGTTGCAACTGCACTGGTCGATGTGAATCTGTTCGTAAGACTGAACCAAAATCGGCTGATTGCCGGTAATGGTTCAGTGCTTGTGCCCTGGGACTATCTATTGGTCCGATTGTTCGCTACAACGCCGACTATTGGTCTATAGGGTTGAAAATTATGCTAGATTTGTTCTTAGGAGACTATCGGCGCACACTGTTTCCAATGTCTACTAACAGATATCTGATTGAGAACGGGCAAGCCGAAATCGAAGATTTCCTAGGGCGATGTCTAGATGATGATCAGGAAGCTTACTCATTTCGCTCGCAAACAAGAGTCTATGCAGGAAAGCCGGGGTTTCATCTCAGACGAACCGTAAAGCTCGATCCGGTAGCCGAGTATTTCATCTACGATCTAGTGTATCGCAATCGATCACGGTTTCGAGCACCGTTTCAGGAAAACAAAAAGCATTTTGGCTATCGTTTCGAAGCTGGAGAGCCTCTCAATCCATCTAGCTCATTCAGAGGCTACAAGGGGGCAATAGCCGCATATCGCGATCAATACAGGTACAGTTTAAGTTTTGACGTGGCAGCGTACTTTAACTCTATCTACCACCATGATCTTGTGTCTTGGTTTTCACGAGCTGGAGCATCGGAAGACGATTATGAAGCGTTCGGCCAATATCTTCGCGAGATTAACACCGGTCGGTCGGTAGATTGTCTGCCTCAAGGTATCTATCCAGCAAAAATGATAGGGAACGATTTCCTTCGGTTTGTGGAACAGTTTCACGGTCTCCGTAGCAACGCAGTGGTACGGTTTATGGATGACTTCGTTCTGTTCTCGGATTCTCGGCGGGATCTCCGCCATGACTTTGTTACGATCCAACAATTGTTGGGCGACAAAGGACTATCACTCAATCCTAACAAGACAAGCGATGGCGTTCGCGAAAA
Organism: Ruegeria sp. CE6; assembly: GCF_056537485.1. Taxonomy (NCBI): domain Bacteria; kingdom Pseudomonadati; phylum Pseudomonadota; class Alphaproteobacteria; order Rhodobacterales; family Roseobacteraceae; genus Ruegeria; species Ruegeria sp. CE6. The sequence goes on from NZ_JBQFRR010000004.1 coordinate 10,817, forward strand.
CGTCGATCTTGAGAACGCTATCGAAGGCGTGAGAACGCAACTCTTACAGCGACGCCGAATAATCGTTACGGATTATGATGGCGTCCCTGAGGGGGAAATCGAGGTGGAAGAAGACTTATCTGAAGAAGAAATGGGCTTCTTGAGGGGGCTTTTAAGGCAAGATGATATCGACGAAGAAGATGCTGAATTGGTGTTGGCCTTAATGGCAGAACACGCTGAGGAAGCTATCGACCGATTGGCAGACATCGCTCGTCGCTTCCCCCATTTGTATAAGAACATCCACTCGTTTTGTTTAGAAGCCGGTGATGTAACAGCTGTGTCTGACTTTGTGCTAGAACTGCTGCGAGACAGTGATGCAATGATTTATGAGTTCCAATTGTTCTGGCTCACCCATATCCTTGAAGACCGATTGTTAAATACAACGGCAGCAGCGGAAATTATCGACAGGCTGTACAATCACGCAAACGCCACTTCGATCTCAAAAGCGAAATTGCTCGAAATTCCCGACCTACGGTATGGGTTGGTGGAGCTTCGCGATGGTCATCTTGGTGCTGGACAATCGGACTGGCTTTCATGGGCAAGTGCCGTAGGTCATAGGGGGCTACGAAGAATAGATCGACGGCATCGGTTAGGTTATTTTGCCAAAGCCTCGAATTACAACAAACTGGTCTTTGACATTGTATCCAAGGACTAGCGCTCCGATAAAATCACGCCGATTTTGCGGTGTATCATAGGTCGAGCAGCATTGTCGTGTCGGCGCAATCGAAGTGTCCTCAGCACGTTACTAGATAGAGGGATTGTTATGTCAGACTGGTATTCCTCCAGCGATGTAGGCGTTGAGGGCATCGCGCTACGTTTCGCGAACGAGCTTGAAGTTTTAGCCAACCACCAATTGAATATTATGGCAATAAACGGGTTGCTCTTTTCTTATGGGCAACTGCGGCAGCTGGGGGCGCAGTTTTCGCACAACCCGAATAAAGTACCACTAGACGAAATGTTTCTTGCTCATGAAGCTCTGACTACGAGCGTGGTGGCGTCGTATGGTCGCTTATTCACTAGCGGCAAGGGTGCGTCAAAACTCGATCCCGACAAAATACCAGTAGAGCACAAGGCCGCGCATGACGAACTCATTGGGCTTCGTCACAATAGGTATGCACATAACGGCGACCACGAATCCACTAACAAGGAACTGGAACTTACAGAAGTAGACGGTGCAGTAGTTGTATCGTTCAAAATGACCGCCGGCTTTTATATAGGAGGTTCAGACTCTTGGGAGGCTTTGTTTTTTTGGCTCAATAGGCATCTTCTGGAAACTCTAACTAGCTACCTTGAACATCTGTCTCGCAAGTCGGGTATCAAATGGAAGATGGAAGAAGGGCTTGCTCCTGCGTGGGTGGATAGCCTGTACGATGACAGTGTGGAAGAAAATTGAATGATGCCGTTCGCAACTTTCTGCAGATGCGAAGCCACCGGCACTGCCAAAGTCCGATATGGGCTCAGTGCCACCACTGAACACTTAAGCAGCGAAGGACTGTTACGGGGCGATCCACAAAGTACATTGCACACTCGGCACCAGCGATTAAGTTGAAACAAAGCAGAGTTGTCTCATCCAACTGATCCTATATTTTTGTAAGATATGAAGAATTTTGATGCCACGGATTGGGAAAGCCGACTGTCCAATGCTTTGAGCGGACTTGCAAAAGTCCAAGACAGTTACTTGCGAGATTATTGGGAAACCAATGGGTATCCGACACAGTTTACTTACAATGGAAAGGACGAAACACCGTTTCCGACAGAGGACTACTACCAAGTCTACAATGAAGCATTGACGGCCAAGCAGGGTGATCAAAGGCGATACTACAAGCCGCTTGTAGAGGCGCTCGCACCGGTGAGATCACTTCTGCGCATCCATCCTGCATTTGCTTCGATACTCAGAATGCAGCTTGGACCTGAAGCTGTTCATGTTGGAATTTTGGACGGCAGCACTTACACTGGCGTCGCCCAATTCATTTCTGGGGTGATGGCTCGGCAATATTGTCGATCCAACAAAGAATTCCTAAACACTGCGCAGGAGCTCAATTCGTTGCTGTTGCTTGCGTCGCGACTTGCGACCTCGCCCTTGAGTAGTGATTTTGACTTGGGCTTAGATGTCGATCTGTTTTATGGCGTAGAAATTCCGCATAAAATCGAGATAGGCAATGGCTACTTTATCGCGCCCTTCGCTGAATTGCGCGACCACATTGAGCCGGAATGGTTTCAAAATCGAGCGCCGGATCAGGTCGAGGCACGGAATCTAGATTTGTTTTTTGGTATTGCGGCGCCATTCCGCTGGCGGCCCGAATTCCGCCATATACATGCTCCCATCCCCGACAGATCTCCGAGGGGTGTGCCTCCCTTGTTTCATCGCATAACGGCCGAATTTGCGGAACTTTTGTCGGTTGTATTACGGAGCCCGATTACTTGGGTCTACGATTTCCCGGGAACTGTTCACAAATCTAGTACGCAACTATTAGGGCAATTTCAAAAGGTGACATCGCCCCGAGCTGGCGAGTTTGTTGGGAACTTTCACGATCCATTTCGAAAACGTAAAGTGGCTAACGTTGACCTCATTCAAGAGGCGGTAAACTTGTTTTCGAGAAAGAGCGAAACAGAATACCCGACTATAGCCCCGCTCATACATCGGCTTGCTGAAGCGCAACGAACATTTGGCAGATACGCGAAAGAAGATCGAATACTTGATCTAGCGATCATCTTTGAACGTTTCTACCCGAAAGAAAATACGCGTAGCGAACAATTGAGTAAGAAGGTTTCAAGTGCATTGGGTGGCACTGACTCAGAGATCACGGAAACCGAAGAGGCCTTCAGACACTTTTACAGAGTTCGCAGCGCTTTGATCCACGGGGCAAAAAAAGAAAGTGACAAGGAACTATTGCAGGAAATCGACGTCGCATTGGAAAACGGCTTTAGCTTCGCACGAGCTTTGTTGTTGAATTCTATCGCGTAAAATCTTCGCAGAAAAATCCCTGGCTCTTTGACAAGAACCGTTTTGAGGATCGTTCAGGCAATCAGTGGCTGACTGTTTTGGGTGTGATCAGCCGAGTGCGCTCGCAGCGGTCACCTCGGACGGCTATGGGCTCGTAGGGGAAATTGCAGAGGTCGTGGATAGTGGTAGTTGGACCATGGCCAGCAAGAAAGAATATCATGCAGCCACGGGGCGTCGGCTGTATCGCGGTGTTACGCGTTTCCAGTCAAGCCCTTCAAAAAGAGCTTCAAACTGCGATTTGTTGATACTGACAACGCCATCCCGCATTTGCGGCCATTCAAATCCCCTGCCTTCTATTCGCTTGTAGGTCATCACAAGACCAGTTCCATCCCAGACTATAAGTTTGAGCCGATCCGACCGCTTGGAGCGAAAAATGAAAATAGCGCCACTGAATGGGTCGAGGTCAAATTCGTTCATAACAATGGATGCCAAACCGTCCATACCCTTCCTGAAGTCGACCGGCCTAGTTGCAACGTAGAATTTGAAGTTCCCTGCTGGCGCGATCATGTGTTGCCCTCGAACGACTTGATCAAAGCAGTGAGCTGATTGAGTGGGAAATTTGAAGGAAGCAGGACCTCACAGGTGCCACGCTTGAAGATGATGTGCCCTTGGGCCTCTGGCACCGGTTCTTCGACCGCATCGACCTTAATCTCTGCAAAGACAGGTTGCGATTTTATCTTCAGAGTAGAGTGCGGTCCTGACGCTTTCCGCTCAGCGTCTTTTTTCCATTCGGAGGCGGTACCACTTGAGATGCCGCATGTCTTTGCGACATCGCGTGTTGATAGACGTCCGGTTCTCATGCGTTGACCCACTTCATTTTTGAATTTTCTGGGCCACAGTCGACGGCCGTCCTTCCCAACGGGAATTGAGTAGCCATAAGCATGGAAGACTTTTTCGATTTTCTGGTCACTTGCGAGTTCACCTAGAGCTTGAGAATTCATGATGCCTGTATCCTTTTGGAGGCATCATATACTTCTAGGTGTTGGCTGATGAGGTGCTATCTAGGGGGTCGGATGCAACGCTTACGCAAATCCGCAAGTTCCCCAACAAGTTTAATCGCATACTTCCGTTCTTTGGGGACCTACTGGGTCTCCGACAGAAGGCAGCGGATGATCGCCATCACCTCGGCTTTTGTGTATAGATCATTCAACGCTTCTTTTCAAAGTTAACTTGATGATTGGCGATGACTGGAGGCAGCTGTTGGGACGAAAGCGGTTAAGTGTCATTCATTAAACGCTATAGGTCAAAACCAGCCAATCCGGTGCGATGTCTGCTGCAGATACTGACGTTTACTGGAACTCCAATCTGAGAATGGCAACCTTTCAAACTGCCTATTCGAAGCGGTCTAAGTACTTTTTCGATTTGTCAAATTTTGTGTTGAAGGAACCCTTATCAAAGGTCTGAGACGGCATCGGCGCAGATGGTAAGCCGGCAAAGACTACGTTTCACACGACCAAGTTACTCGCAGCAAGCCAAAGCGTTACGGAAAAAGCAAGAAAACGTAGATGAAGTAACATAAAGCTTGCTGCGAATCGATGAGAGGCTTATTAACCGACCTATCGGTCACTTAATGATGTGAATTCAAATTCGGAGTAATCGACCTATGGACGCCTTTATCTGCGACGCCCAGCGCACCCCGATCGGACGATATGGTGGTGGACTAAGCCAGGTGCGCACAGATGATCTTGCCGCCCTGCCAATCGCTTCGCTTGTCGCGCGTAACCCACAGGTGGATTGGTCCAGTCTGGACGACGTGATTTATGGCGATGCGAACCAAGCCGGTGAAAGCAACCGCAATGTGGCGCGGATGGCGGCGTTGCTGGCAGGGCTGCCGGTGGATGTACCGGGAACGACAATCAATCGGCTCTGCGCGTCTGGCATGGATGCGGTGGGCATGGCTGCGCGCGCCATCAAGGCTGAGGATTATGACATGGCGATCGCGGGTGGGGTCGAAAGCATGTCGCGTGCGCCATTTGTGATGCCCAAGGCAACATCCGCCTTTACTCGTGCCAATGCCGTTTACGACACCACGATCGGCTGGCGCTTTGTGAACCCGAAAATGGAAAAGGAATTTGGTATCGACTCGATGCCCGAAACAGCGGATAACGTAGCGGCAGCTTATGGTATCAGTCGCTCCGATCAGGACGCGTTTGCCGAACGCAGCCAGGCCCGCTGGGCCGCGGCGCACCAGACCGGGGTGTTTCAGGAGGAGATCACCCCGGTCACAATCCCCCAGCGCAAAGGTGACCCGGTAGTGGTCGACACCGACGAGCACCCACGTCCGGGGACTACAGCAGAGAAACTGTCTAGCCTAAAGGGCATCAACGGGGTGGACAAGACTGTGACCGCCGGAAACGCCTCGGGTGTTAACGACGGCGCGGCGGCGATCCTGATGGCGAATGAATCTGCTGCGGCAAAGAACGATCTGATCCCGATTGCCCGTGTGGTTGGCATGTCCGTTGCTGGGGTGGAGCCGCGCGTGATGGGCATCGGCCCGGTTCCAGCCAGCCGTAAGGTGCTTGCACGGGCTGGGCTCAGCATTGATCAGATGGATGTGATAGAATTGAACGAGGCGTTTGCCTCGCAGGGCCTAGCCACGCTGCGCGAACTCGGGGTGCCTGATGATGCGCCGCATGTGAACCCTAATGGCGGGGCAATCGCCATTGGCCACCCGCTTGGAATGAGCGGTGCGCGGCTAGTGATGACTGCTGCCTATCAACTGCGCCGCACCGGAGGCCGCTACGCGCTCTGTACCATGTGTGTCGGGGTAGGGCAGGGTGCCGCACTTATTCTTGAACGTGTGTAAGGGAGGAGACCTCACATGTACGCTCAGATGATCAAAACAGCCGGAACAGGCGTGAAATCCCGCGAGGAGATGACCGAGCAGGAACGCGCGTTTCAGGACAAGATCGACGCCGATATCAAGATCGAGCCCAAGGATTGGATGCCCGACGACTATCGCGCGACACTGATCCGTCAAATTGGCCAGCACGCACATTCTGAAATCGTAGGCCAGCTGCCCGAAGGAAACTGGATCACCCGAGCGCCAACGCTGGAGCGCAAGGCGATCCTGCTGGCCAAGGTGCAGGATGAGGCCGGGCATGGGCTGTATCTCTATTGCGCGGCAGAAACGCTGGGTGTCAGCCGGGATGAGATCACCGAGATGCTGCTGGACGGGCGCATGAAATACTCGTCGATCTTTAACTATCCGACCCTGAACTGGGCTGATATCGGCGCGGTCGGATGGCTGGTCGATGGCGCTGCGATCATGAACCAGGTTCCGCTGCAGCGGACGTCCTTCGGACCATACTCGCGCGCAATGATCCGCATCTGCAAAGAAGAGAGCTTTCACCAGCGCCAGGGCTATGATGCGATCCGCAAGATGGCAGAGGGTACGCCAGAGCAGCGTAAGATGGCGCAGGATGCAATAAATCGACTGTGGTACCCGTCGCTGATGATGTTCGGGCCGTCGGACAAGGAAAGCGTGCATTCGGCGCAATCCATGGCGTGGAAGATCAAGATCAACACCAATGACGAGCTGCGCCAGAAATTCGTGGATCAGACCGTGCCTCAGGCCGAATATCTGGGTCTGAGTATCCCTGACCCGGACCTGAAATGGAACGAAGAACGGGGCCATTATGATTACACCGACCCGGACTGGTCCGAGTTTTTCGATGTGATCAAGGGCAACGGCCCCTGCAATGTCGACCGGCTGGCCGCGCGTAACAAGGCGTGGGACGACGGTAAATGGGTTCGCGACGGGCTGCTGGCTCATGCCCGCAAGAAACGCGCCGCAAATCTGGCTGCAGAATAAGACTGCCCTGAGGAGGATACCAAATGAACAACGAATGGCCCCTGTGGGAAATCTTCATCCGCGGACAACATGGCATGAGCCACCGCCATGTTGGGTCGTTACACGCCCCGGACGCGGAAATGGCGATCAAGAACGCGCGCGATGTCTACACGCGCCGCAACGAAGGCGTTTCGATCTGGGTGGTTGAGGCCAACAACATCTCGGCCTCATCGCCCAGCGACAAAGGTCCGCTGTACGAGCCCAGCGAAAGCAAAGTGTACCGCCATCCAACCTTCTTCGATATTCCCGAAGAAGTGGGGGCGATGTAATGAGTGTTCCGGTTTCCAATGACGCTTTGCTGCAGTTTCTGCTGCGGATGGGGGACAATACCCTGATCCTCGGCCATCGCGTCAGCGAATGGTGCGGCCATGCGCCTGTGCTGGAGGAAGACATCGCGCTGGCCAATACCGCGCTGGACCTGATCGGTCAGACTCAGATGTGGCTGGGTCTTGCGGGTGAGATCGACGGCGGCAAATCCGCCGATGATCTGGCCTTTCTGCGAGATGCCTGGGATTTCCGCAATGTGCTGCTGGTCGAAGTGCCGAACGGCGATTTCGGCCGCACGCTGATGCGTCAGTTCCTGTTCGATGCGTGGCATTCGATCATGCTGGGGCGTCTGATGACATCCTCTGACGACCGGGTCGCTGCGATTGCCGCCAAGGCCAGCAAAGAGGTCACCTACCACCTCGAACGCTCGGGCGACACGGTTGTGGGCCTCGGCGACGGGACCGAGGAAAGTCATGCCCGCATGCAAGAGGCGCTGGACTATCTCTGGCCATATGTCGGCGAGATGTTTGCCAGTGACGATGTTGATGCAGAAATGGTTGCGGCGAGGATTGCCCCGAACCCGGCAGATCTGCGCGCAGAATATGACGCTCTGATCGAGCGTGTGCTGTCCGAGGCGACACTAACCATTCCCGAAAGCCGCTTTGCCCATAAGGGCGGGCGCGACGGTCGCATGCATACCGAGCATCTGGGCCATCTTCTGACACAGATGCAGTGGTTGCAGCGCGCATATCCCGGCGCGAAGTGGTAAGGATCAATGCGGGCTTCAACGGATCAGGTGTGGGAATGGCTGGACGCTGTACCAGACCCTGAGATTCCGGTGATCTCGGTCGTCGATCTGGGCATTGTACGCGATGTGCGATGGGATGAAGACACTCTGACGGTTACCGTCACGCCGACCTATTCGGGCTGCCCGGCGACCTCGGTCATCAGCATGGATATCGAAACTGCGCTGCGTGATCATGGAATCGACGATCTGCGGATCGAGACAAGTATCGCACCGGCTTGGACCACCGATTGGCTCAGCGACAAGGGCCGTGCTCGGCTCGAGGATTACGGCATCGCCCCGCCGCAGCCTGCAGGTGGACCTGAACGCTGCCCACATTGCGGTAGCAAGGCGGTTGAAAAGGTCAGCCAGTTTGGCTCGACCCCTTGCAAGGCCCATTGGCGCTGCACCGACTGCCTGGAACCTTTTGACTATTTCAAGTGCATCTGAGGGAGGATCACCGGATGGCACGCTTTCATGATCTGGAAGTTACCGATGTTCACAAAACCATCCGCGATGCGGTGGTCGTGACGCTGAAACCTGTAAACGGTTCAGCCGATGAATTCGACTTTACCCAAGGCCAGTACCTGACCTTCCGCCGCGATTTCGACGGGGAAGAACTGCGCCGGTCCTATTCGATCTGCGCGGGCAAGGATGAGGGCATTCTGCAGGTGGGGATCAAGCGCGTGGATGGCGGCGCATTCTCGACCTGGGCCAACTCCGATCTAAAGGTGGGCGATACGGTGCAGGCGATGCCGCCGATGGGTAGCTTTTACACCGCAATCGATCCCTCCGCCGAAAAGCATTATCTGGGCTTTGCGGGTGGGTCGGGCATCACGCCGGTTCTCTCGATCCTGAAGACGACGCTTGCCCGAGAACCACATTCGCGGTTCACATTAATATATGCCAACAAGGGCGTGAACACGATCATGTTCCGAGAGGAGCTTGAGGACCTCAAGAACCTCTATATGGGGCGTCTGAACGTGATCCATATTCTGGAAACAGACGCGCAGGAAATCGAGCTTTTTACCGGTCTGGTCACGCAAGACAAATGTGCCGAACTTTTTGAACACTGGATCGATATTCAGAACGTCGACACGGCGTTTATCTGCGGCCCCGAGCCGATGATGCTGGGCATTGCCTCAGCCCTGCGGGCGCATGGGCTGAACGACGGGCAGATCAAGTTTGAACTCTTCGCCAGCGCTCAACCCGGTCGGGTCAAGCGCAAAGTAAGCGGGGCGGACACGGCATCTCAGGACAACCAGACCAAAACATCAATCACCATGGACGGGGCAACGCAAACGATCACCATGCCGAAGGATCAATCGATTCTCGATGCCGCGTTGGAGAATGCGATGGACGCGCCTTACGCCTGTAAGGCCGGGGTCTGTTCAACCTGCCGCTGCCGAGTGCTTGAGGGCGAGGTCGAGATGGTCGCCAATCACGCATTGGAAGACTACGAAGTCGAGAAAGGATACGTCCTGAGCTGTCAGGCCTATCCGATGACCGACACCGTTGTCGTGGACTACGATCAGTAGACGGAGGGAATGATGGCTGAAGACATGACAATCGAGAGCTATTTGGCAGCGGGTGGTGTCCTGAGTAATCCAACCAACGTGCCTCCGCGCTATCGTGCAGAGCTCATGAAACTGATGGCGACCTTCGTGGACAGCGAACTGGCCGGCGCAGCGGGCTTTGCCGACATCATAAATCTGGGCCCGGGCATTAAGGAACGCATCGCGGCGGCCAAGATTGTGCTGGAAAAGACCGACAACGCAGATCGTGTCCTGAAAATCATGGGCGAGTTCGGAGCCAACACTGACCGCTATGCAAATCACCATCCTTGGACCACACGTCTGGATCGTGATGCGGATATCGGGGCTACGCGGTCCGAACACGACATGCGCCTTGCTGTATTCAACTATCCGATCGAAGGATGGGAAGATGCCGTGGTTATGAACCTGCTGATGAGCCTGGCGGTTGACGTCCAACTGGCTCAGTTTTCGCAGATATCCTATCAGCCTCTGGCCGAGGCCTTCCGCGAGATTTCCCCGATCGAGGCGCGCCATGGGGAGCTTGCGCTTGAGGGTGCGGGCAAGCTGATCGAACAGGGAAAGGCTGCAGAAATGCAAGCGTCGGTCGACTATTGGTGGCCCCGGGTCGCGGCAAGTTTTGGGGCAGGCACAGCCGAGAAAACCGAAACGCTCCGCAAGCTGGGGCTGCGGCAATTAACCGGGATTGAGATGAAAGATCAGTGGACAGTAAAAGCGACCGAACAGATCGAAAAGCTGGGACTTAAAGTACCCTAGCTTTCAAAGTTGGCGTTTACGGCTCAGCAACCCATACTTCACGGCCAATCCGCGAAGCGTGCGACGCTTTCGCCGATCTTTCTTCAATGACTGCTGGGCTTTAGCACCACATTTCCGATTGAACTCAAAAACGTCAATCACCCGCTCGGCGCAGCCACAGGCTTCGCCCAGACCTACTTTGGCGAAATAGAATTTATCGAAACGATCAGGGCGTTGCATGGGTAACCTCCGCCCTTATTGAACCTCATCCTGACCGAAGAGCCAAATCAACTCTGTGCCAACAAGGGTTCAAAGGCCATCAACACCTGATAATGTCAGATTGCTTACCAACGCGGCGTAATCGCTGCGCGCGTTGGCATCCGCCCCGGCATTCCACATGTAGAACCAGTTCAACATTCCGAAAACGGACATGGTCGTGGCCCGAAGCTTGGCCGCATCATCCTTGAAAGTTGCAGGCGAGATGCTGGCGATGATGTCACTGACGAACACCACCAGATCCCTCTGATAGCCACGCAGCAGATTCTGCTGCTCTTCGGGCAATGCGGACATGCCGCTGGTTTGCACGCGATGCTCATCATCCACGCCTTGATAGGCCAGTAGGATTTCCCGCACCACCCGTTTCAAGCGATCCGCGGGTTCCATCCCATCAAGGTCCAAGCCGCAAACCTGGTCACGCAATTGCAGCAGGTAACTGTCGAGAATATCGAACAGAATGGCGTCCTTGCTGTCGTAGTAGTGATAGATATTGGCCTTGGATATCCCGCACTCCCGCGCCAGCTGAGACATTGACGCCCGATCAAATCCTTCCCGCGCGAAGACGCGGGCGGCGCATTTTAGGATGCGAGTTCGTTTATGGTCGTGGTCTTTTGCTATCGTGCGCGCCAAATCCTGACCCTCCGTCTGTCGCTTAACTGTCCCGATTGTCAATCACACGCCGGGCCTTGCCCTGTGAGCGTTCGACCTCGCCCGGCTCGCCTATATCGATCTCGGTCGAGATGCCAACCACCTCTTTAATCCGGCGAGATAGCATCCGAGCAGCGGCGGTTTTGCTCAGCTCATCGGCTGCATCTGGCGTTGCTTCGACATGCACGCGCATCGCGTCCATCCGGCCAGCTTTATAAAGTTCGATCTGGTAGTAGGGCGCCAGACCGCCGGTTGCCAGAACCTGCTCCTCGATCTGACTGGGGAAGACGTTGACACCCCGCAGAATGATCATGTCATCCGAGCGGCCCGTGATCTTTTCCATCCGACGCATCGACCGCGCCGTGCCGGGCAAAAGCCGCGTCAGGTCACGGGTGCGATAGCGGATCATCGGAAGACCTTCTTTGGTCAGCGTGGTAAAGACCAGTTCACCAATCTCACCATCAGGCATGACCTCGCCGGTCTGCGGGTCGATGATTTCGGGGTAGAAGTGGTCTTCCCAGATCACGGGCCCGTCTTTGGTTTCGACGCACTCATTGGCGACGCCCGGTCCCATGATCTCGGACAGGCCGTAGATATCGACGGCATGCATATCGAATGCTTGTTCAACCTCGGAGCGCATCGAATCCGTCCAAGGTTCAGCGCCAAAGACGCCGACAGCCAAGGAACTTTCGCGCGGATCGAGTCCAATCTTGTGATACTGCTCAAGAATGTTCAGCATATATGATGGTGTTACCATAATCCCGTCTGGTTTGAAGTCAGTGATCAGGTCGACCTGCTTGCCGGTCTGCCCACCGCTCATCGGGACGACCGTGGCCCCCAGACGTTCGATTCCATAATGCGCACCCAGACCGCCGGTGAACAGGCCATAGCCATAGGCGTTGTGCACCATGTCGCCCCGGCGCAAACCGCTGGCACGCAATGACCGCGCCACCAGATCCGCCCAGTTGTCTATGTCGCCTTGCGTATACCCCACGACGGTTGGCTTGCCCGTCGTTCCCGACGAGGCATGAACACGAATGATCTGCTCACGCGGGACCGCAAACAGACCAAAAGGATAGTTTTCCCTCAGATCGTTTTTGTAGGTAAACGGAAACCGTGCCAGATCACTGAGGGACTGAAGGTCGTCAGGATGCACACCGGCCTCATCAAACCGCTGCCGGTACATAGGCACGTTGTCATAAGCATGGCGCAGCGACCATTTCAGCCGATCCAACTGTAGGTTGCGGATTTCATCAATCGAGGCGATCTCTATCGGATCAAGATCCGCCTTGTTCGGAGTAAGATCCTTCATGCCATCCCCCTCATCTCAGGTCTCGTCAAACACCGGGCCTTTGACCGCGCGGGAAAAGCCCCGAAATTCTGCGATCTTTTGTCCGGCTTGGTTGGTTATGGATACGTCATAGATGCCGCTGCGCCCTGTCAGGCTCAGTTCCGTTGCGCGGGCCGTCAGCAGATCACCGGATCGCGCGGGCGCGACGTAGCTGATCACATTGTGCTGGGCGACTGTGGACTGGTTGCGACTATTGCAGGCAAAGGCAAAGGCGCTGTCGGCCAACATGAATGTCACGCCGCCATGGCAGATCCCGTGCCCGTTGCAGTGATGGTCAGCCACCTGCAACGCCAGCGTCGCAGCGCCTTCATCCATCTCCACCAGTTCCATGCCTGCCCATTTCGAGGCATTGTCCCGCCCCCACATTGCAGCAGCGGCTTTCTGTGCGCGTTCCTTCGGCGTCATCTCATTCTCCCCGAAATACTGGCGCGCGCTTTTCCAGAAACGCAGTAACGCCCTCGGCATAGTCGACGCTTTCGCCGCAGGTTTTCATTGCGTCCGCCTCAATCTCGAGATGATCGGTCAGGGTATTCGTGGCAGCCGCCTGTATCGTCTGTTTCGTCAGGCCAAGTCCCAGCGTTGGACCATTGGCGAACTGTTCCGTTAGCGCGCGCGCCTCGGTCATTAGTTCAGCGTCTGGAATTGCTTTCCAGATCAGCCCCCAATCCGCAGCCTGCTTTGCTGGCAGGGGTTGCCCAGTCAGGGCCAGCCCTTTGGCTCGGGCTTCACCCAGCAAACGTGGCAGATGCCAACTGCCGCCGGTATCAGGTATCAGGCCCACTTTGGAAAATGATTGGATAAACTTGGCAGAGTCAGCGGCAAGTACCACATCACAAGCCAGGGCTAGATTCGCACCCGCCCCGGCGGCAACGCCATTGACGGCGCAGACAACAGGTAATTCCAAAGACCTGATCAGGCGGACCAAAGGTGCGTAGAACGTGCGAACCGTATAGCCCAAATCCGGCGGACCCTCCATCGTGGCAGGGTTTCGATCGCCCAAATCCTGCCCTGCGCAGAACCCGCGCCCCGCGCCGGTTAACAGCACCGATCGGGCACCACCGTCACGCGCGGCCTCAAGTGCAGCGCGCAGGGCATAGTGCATCTCATCAGTGAAACTGTTCAGGCGATCAGGGCGATTGAGTGTAATTTCAACCCATTGACCCATATTCTGCGAAATAATCGTGTCGGACATGCCCGGTTCGCTTTTCATAAGTTACAACAAACTTCTTGCATAAACCGAACGGTTGGTCAATAAATTCTATAGCCGTTTGTGACTCGGCGATCGGAAATGCACTTTGGCCAGCGGGCGGAACAGCATTTCTCGTCGTTGATAGTTACAAAACGTACCATTAACACATTCACGACTTGCGATTTTGAGGAGGAGACCCGGTCATGAAATTCACCAAGCTCACCACATTGTTGGCGTCTGCAACCTTGGCGGTGTCCGGCACCATTGCTTTTGCGGCTGACTACACCCTGACAATTTCCAGCTGGGCCCCACCCACCCACGGCATCAACGCAAAGATGTGGCCCAAATTCGTCGAAATGGTAGAGGAGGCCACTGACGGGCAGGTCACCGCAGAGCTTAAGCTGGGTATCGCTCCACCGCCTGCGCAGATGGACCTGATTATGGATGGCGCGGCCGATGCCTCGATTATCTTTCACGGCTATCAACCGGGACGCTTCGTCACCACCAAGCTGATCGAACTGCCTGGTTACGAAGGCACGGCCGAGGACGCTTCGGTTGCCTACTGGCGCGCCTACGACAAGTACTTGAAAGCTGCTGACGAGCATCGTGGTGTCAAAGTCATCGCCTTGCACACGCATGGACCCGCGCAGCTGCATTCCAGCGCGCCAGTAACCACTCTGGATGAGGTTTCGGGCCTGAAAGTACGTATCCCGGGTGGCGTTGGCGGAGACGTTGGTGCGGCGCTTGGCGCGACCGGCATTCAGGTGCCCGCTCCGAAAGTCTATGAAACACTGGCATCGAAAGCCGCTGACGGCGTGGTCATGCCACTGGAATCGCGCAAGGGTTTCAAGCTGACCGAGGTTGCGCAGAACGTCTATGAGATGCCCGGTGGCCTCTATCGTGGTTCGTTTGCATTCATCATGAACGAAGACACCTTCGCAGATCTGCCACCCGAGCTGCAGACGGCGCTGGAAGAAAACGTATTCGGTGAACCGCTGAGCCGTGAGATCGGCAAAATCTGGGATGAGATCGACGCCACTGGACGTGAGGCAACCGAGGCGGCAGAAGGCAATGCCATCAACGCTGCCACTGACGCGGATATGGAGAAGTTCTCGGCCATCGCCGAAGACATCCGCGGCAAGGTCATCGCCGAGGTTGACGCAACAGGAGTCGACGCACAGGCCGCATATGACATGATCAAATCGGAAATGTCCTCGAACTGATCCGACTGCAGGGCGGCTCTTGCGCCGCCCTGACTTACCCTGCGCGAGTTTCCCATGACCCCTATTATTCAGCTTGTGCGCCGTGCCAGCGCCCTTCCCGTGATCGTGGCCTGCATTGCACTGTTTATCCTGATGGTAATGACCTTTTGCGACGTGATCCTGCGTTCGGTCTTCAATGCGCCCATTGAGGCCGCCACCGAGCTGACGCGCATTCTGATGGCAATTCTGGTGTTTTCTGTCCTCCCGATCGTCTCCACCACCAATGGCCATATCGCGGTCGATCTGACAGACGGGTTCTTCCACCGTCTGCATCTGTCGCGTGCGCGGGACGTTGTGATCTATGTGGTCAGCGGCATCATGCTGTTCTGGCCGGTCCAGCGCGTTTGGGTCCTGGCCGAGCGTGCGCGGGATTATGGGGATGTAACCGAATATCTTTCAATCCCCACCTACCTGATCGGCTGGTTCATTACCCTGTCTGTTGCCATCACTGCACTGGTGATGATCGCCACTGGGCTGCTAAGGGCCTTCGCCCCAAATACACTGTCGGAGCCTATGTAATGACCGCAGCGCTAATCGGATTTGCGATTGTATTGATCTTGGTGCTGGTGCGCCTTCCTATCGTCTTTGCCATGGGTCTGGTCGGCACATTGGGATTTGCCTATGAGCGTGGCGGCTCAATCTTTGATGAGCGCGGGATGAAGGCTGCCATGTCCATGGTGGGCCGACAGATCACCGACACTGCGCAGGACTATGGTCTGTCGGTTGTGCCGCTGTTCATCCTGATGGGCTTGTTCGTGAACAAGGGCGGCATGGCGCGCGAGCTTTATGCGGTGTCCAACGCTTTCTTGGGCCACATGCGCGGTGGCATTGCCATGGCGACGGTTGCGGCCTGTGGCGGATTTTCGGCTATCTGCGGATCGTCGCTGGCAACCGCCGCCACGATGTCAAAGGTCGCGATGCCGCAGATGCGACGCTATGGCTATTCCGACGAACTTTCGACCGCCTCGATTGCCGCCGGTGGTACATTGGGCATTCTGATCCCACCATCGGTCATTCTGGTCATCTACGGGCTGCTGACCGAGACCTCGATCGGGAAATTGTTCATGGCGGGCATCATCCCCGGCATCCTCGGCATTCTGTTCTACCTCTTCGCCGTGCGCTGGACCGTCTGGCGCAACCCCGAGGCCGGTCCAGCCGGAGAGCGTGCCACATGGTCCGAACGCATCCGTGCGCTGGGCTCGGTTTGGGCGGTGCTGCTGCTGTTCTTTCTAGTCATTGGTGGGCTTTACGGAGCCTTCGATTTCGAGCCATTGAACTTGACCTTCTCCCCCACCGAGGCCGCGGGCATGGGCGCCGCCGGGGCCTTCTTGATTGCGCTCTTTCGCGGAGGGTTGACCGTAGGCTCAACTTTCGAAGTGCTGAAAGAGACCTGCTTTACCGCGTCTGCCTTGTTCGCGGTGTTGATTGGTGCGCAGATATTCTCAAATTTCATCAATCTGGCCGGTTTGCCCGAAGCCCTGATCGCGATGGTGACCGCCTATGATGTGGCTCCGTTTGTCGTGATCCTGATGATCCTTGGTATCTACATCATTCTGGGTTGCGTCTTCGAATCTCTCTCGATGCTGTTGCTGACGGTTCCGATCTTCTTCCCGTTGGTCACGTCTCTGGGCTATGACCCAATCTGGTTTGGCATCGTCGTCGTGGTTGTCACCGAAATCTCGCTGATCACTCCACCCGTAGGCCTGAACGTCTTCATTCTGAAAGGCGTGGTGGGTGACGTCTCGACCGGCACCATATTTCGTGGCGTCACTCCGTTCTGGATCGCCGATATCTTCCGCCTCGCGCTGATCGTGCTGGTGCCCATCGTGGTGCTGTATCTGCCGCAGCAAATGGGCGCTTTGGGACACTAGTCCCACCGCATCAAACAGGAGAACACCATGTCCCTGCATCAGATTTCCAGCTTCGCCGCTGGTACTTGGGTCGCGCCTGGAGAAGGCGCACGCACCATCGCATCCGCCATCACCGGCGCACCATTTGCCAGCGCTGGCAATGCCGCGCTCGACGTACAGGCGATGCTTGACTATGCGCGCAATACCGGTGGCCCCGCGCTGCGCAAGTTAACGTTCCACGATCGTGCCCGGATGCTCAAGGCGCTGGCGCAAGAGCTTTCGGCGCATAAACAAACCCTTTACGACCTGAGTTTCGAAACCGGAGCCACGCAGAAGGACCACCTGATCGATATCGATGGTGGCATCGGCACGATGTTTGTCTTTGCCTCAAAAGGCCGGCGCGAGATGCCGGATGCGCAGGTTTATCTGGACGGCGAAATCGAGCAGTTGTCACGCAATGGCACCTTTTTGGGGCAGCATATCTGCACGCCCCTGCAAGGGGTCGCGGTTCATATCAACGCCTTCAACTTCCCGGTCTGGGGGATGCTGGAAAAGCTGGCCCCGACGCTGCTGGCTGGCGTGCCTGCAATCGTCAAGCCGGCTACCAACAGTTGCTACGTCACCGAACTGGCAGTGCGGATCATGCTGGATAGCGGCATCCTGCCTGCCGGTGCGCTACAGCTGGTCTCGGGCGGGTTGGGCGACATGCTCGATCACTTGGATTGTCAGGATGTGGTCAGCTTCACAGGCTCGGCGAATACCGCGTTGAAGCTGCGGCAGACGCCTGCGATCTTGCAGAACTCGGTCCGGTTTGTGGCCGAGCAGGACAGCTTGAACGCTTCCATCCTCGGGCCCGATGCCACGCCCGGCACGCCCGAATTTGACCTGTTCGTCAAGGAAGTCTCGCGCGAGATGACCACAAAGGCGGGCCAGAAATGCACTGCCATCCGACGCATCATCGCGCCCCAGCTGCAGGTCGACGCCATAATTGCCGCGCTGTCTGACCGATTGGCAAAGATCACCATCGGCGACCCCCGTTCCGACACCACTCACATGGGCGCGCTGGTGTCGAACGGGCAGAAAGCCGACGTTCTGGATCAGGCAGCTCTGATCGGGCAAGAGGCTGAACGGGTTTATGGCAACCCCGACGCGTTCGACCTGCACGGCCCTGAAACCGGCGCATTCGTTCCCCCGATGCTGTTTTACTGTGCTGACCCCGACAAAGCGCAGCGCGTGCACGATACCGAGGCCTTCGGCCCAGTTTCGACCCTCATGGGCTACCGCGATCTGGATCATGCGGTGGCACTTGCCAATCGCGGGCAGGGATCTCTGGTCACGTCGCTGATCACTCACGACACAAACGTCGCGCACAACGTAGTGATGGGGGCCGCAGCCTATAACGGGCGGATTTACATCAACGACCGCGACTCGATGGCTGAATCGACCGGCCACGGATCTCCGCTGCCCCATATGGTGCATGGTGGGCCGGGCCGTGCGGGCGGCGGTGAGGAAATGGGCGGCGTGCGCGGAGTGAAACACTATATGCAGCGCACGGCCATTCAGGGCTCCCCGCGCATGCTTAGTGGTATCAGCACCAAATGGGTGCCAGGAGCGCCCGAAATCCAAGGTCCGGCACATCCGTTCACCCGTAAATTTGGTGAGTTGCAGGTCGGAGAGACGCTGCACACAGCCTCGCGAACCATCACGCTGGAGGATATCGAACACTTCGCCAATTTCACCGGCGATACCTTTTATGCGCATATGGACGAGGACGCGGCGGCGCGGAACCCGTTCTTCCCCGGTCGTGTGGCGCATGGTTATTTGTTGCTCAGCTTTGCGGCGGGCCTGTTTGTCGAGCCGAACGAGGGGCCGGTGCTGGCCAATACCGGGCTGGACGGGCTGCGGTTCATGAAGCCCGTTGTTGCTGGCGACAGCATCAAGGTGCGCCTGACGGTAAAGCAGAAAACCCCACGCAATGACGATTATGGCGAGGTCCGCTGGCACGTGTCCCTGACCAATCAGGATGACGAACCGGTCGCAGAATACGAACTTTTAACCATGAACGCCCGCTGAGCCGCTATACTACCTGTTTTTCTTATTGGGCCTAATGGGTTAAACTGGGTCCATGACCGAAAAGAGCTCGTGGTTCGAAACGGCTGTGGCCGAACTGGCGGACCCGCAAGACCAGCGGGTCTGGTCGATTATCGTCTCGCTGTTTGGTGACATGGCACAAGAGCCCGGCGCGCAAATCTCGGGCGGTGTTCTGACCCGGATCATTGAGCCGATGGGCATCAAACCCGAAGCGATCCGCGTCGCTCTGCACCGGCTGCGCAAGGACGGCTGGATTGAAAGTGACCGGATTGGACGCGTCTCGCGCCATGTCCTCTCGGAATTCGGCCGGACGCAATCCGCCGCCGTCACGCCGCGCATATATGCGCGCGGTCCTTCGCCCATTGAAAATTGGCATCTTCTGATCGCCGAAGACGGGTCGGGCACTCAGGTGCTTGAGGACGTGATGCTCAGCGACGACTATATCCCCATTGGGCGCAACGTAGCGATGGGTGCGGGGCCTGTGCCCGATCAGTCGGACGGTTTGCTGGCCTTGGACATCTCTCCGCACGCAGCCCCCAAGTGGGTGCAGGATCGGTTGTGTCCACCCGAATTGCGTGCCTCTTGCAAGGCTCTTCTGGGCGCGGTCGAACGCGCGGCGAAGTCCCGCCCCGAAGGCTGGGCGCCTACACCCTTGCAGAGCGCAACACTGCGCACCCTGCTGGTGCATCGGTGGCGGCGCGTCGTGCTACGCCAGCCGGACTTACCTTTGGCTTTTTATCCTGTTGATTGGGCTGGCCCTGCTTGTCGCGATAGCGTGTTCGGGCTGCTTGATTTGCTGCCACGACCGTCAGCTGATGTGTTGAGCGGAAGTGGTTGAACGCTGAGCGGTCTGTTCAACCATATTATCAGTGCGGCGCACATACCGGGTGCTGGGAGCTTTTCTGACCAAGTCATACCAATTTACACACCAATAATTAGGTTGCGGTTATCTGCCTGCCAATTCAGCCGTTCAGAAAACGCATGGTGCAATCGGGCCCCGGGCAATACCATCGCCTGAGCAAACCTACCGGAGATCCGTGATGTCGATTTTGCTAACGATTGTCTTGTTGCTGATGTCCCTTTTGCTGGGGATGCACATCTGGACTCGTCGCCTAACGCGGCAGGGCACCGAAATGGTGTCGCAACTGGGGCGGATCGTGCCCGTTCACGGTGGCAGCATTCACTATGTCGAAAAAGGCGACCCTTCCAACCCGACAATTGTCATGATCCATGGCCTATCAGGCCAATTGCAGCATTTTACGTATGCATTGGTGGATGATCTTGCTCAGGATTATCACGTTCTCGCGGTTGACCGTCCGGGCTGTGGCTATTCCACGCGCGATGCTGCCCAGTTGGCGGAATTGCCCGAACAAGCCCGCATGATCCACGAGTTTCTGGAAACAAAGAACGTCGATCAAGCCACACTGGTCGGTCATTCTCTAGGTGGCGCCGTGTCTCTTGCGATGGCACTGGATTATCCCGACAACACGGCGGCATTGGCGCTTCTGGCCCCCTTGACGCAACAAATGCCGGAACCGCCCGCCGTTTTCAAACCACTTGAAATCCGTACCGAGTGGCTGCGCAACCTTATTGGCAATACAATCGCCGTCCCGATGGCCCGAAAAACCGCACCCCTCGTCCTGAAAGACGTCTTCGCACCCGAGCCCGCGCCCTCAGACTTCCTGAACCGTGCTGGGGGTGCCCTTGGTCTTCGCCCCTCAGCCTTTATCACCGCCTCACAGGATGTTGTTGGGGTAGAGGCCAGCATGGGTGCCCTGACTTCACGCTATAACGATCTGCGCGTGCCCGGAGGCATTCTGTTCGGGACAGAGGACCCGATCCTGTCCGCCGAGCTACACGGTGCCACAATGACGAAATTCGGCCTGACCTTTGAGGTCATGGAACACCGGGGTCACATGATACTCATCACAGAACCCGAAGTCTGCGCGCGTTTCATCCGCCAGATCGCCGAGAATTCCCGCACCCGGCTGGCAGAGCAGGACGCGCATTGAATAACGCAATAAAGAATCTCGGCAGGCACGCTTTTCCCTCTTGACCCTCCCCGGCCCCTCGCTTAAATCGCCTCTCACTCGTGGCGGAGTAGCTCAGTTGGTTAGAGCAGCGGAATCATAATCCGCGTGTCGGGGGTTCAAGTCCCTCCTCCGCTACCAGAACTTCCCAAACAAGTACTGCGGCCCTGTTAGCTGGGTATCCATTTGGATCGCGCCCTCGGGTTCCGTGCGAGTTCAGACCAAACGCTGCAGTTCTTTGCGCTTCGTCGGTCTGAGGCCGCGAAGCGAGTTCTACCGCAACGTAAAAGGTTGGTTCCGGGCATGAACCGCGTGATTATGGTACTAAATCCGAGAAAATCAAATAAACCGAACGATCGGTCGAAAATATAGTTGAATACGAACGCAGACCGGGCCAGTCTTTGATCGCGCCGTGTCCGGGGATTCCCTGATTTACTACTGGCATCGCATTTCGTCTGAGGAGGCACGATCATATGACCCAAGTCATCGGGTATGAGAAAGTGGGCGATATCGCCGTTTTGTCGGCTGAGAACCCACCCGTTAACGCGCTGGGCGTGGATGTGCGCCGGGGTTTGTTGTCGGCGATCGAACGTGCCGAAACAGAGGGCGCGCGCGCGGTTTTGATCTATGGTGAGGGTCGGACTTATTTTGCAGGCGCAGACATTCGCGAGTTTGGCAAGCCGCCACAGGACCCGTGGCTGCCCGCACTCTGTGATCGGATTGAGGCGTCGCCCTTGCTGGTGGTTTCTGCGTTGCATGGAACCGCGCTTGGTGGTGGGCTTGAGGTTGCCTTATCCTGTCATTATCGCGTTGCCGTGCCGTCTGCGAAGGTGGGGTTGCCCGAGGTTAATCTTGGTATCATTCCTGGCGCTGGCGGCACCCAGCGCTTGCCGCGTGT
This sequence comes from Ruegeria sp. CE6, assembly GCF_056537485.1. Classification (NCBI taxonomy): domain Bacteria; kingdom Pseudomonadati; phylum Pseudomonadota; class Alphaproteobacteria; order Rhodobacterales; family Roseobacteraceae; genus Ruegeria; species Ruegeria sp. CE6. The sequence goes on from NZ_JBQFRR010000004.1 coordinate 32,647, forward strand.
TGCCGGAGTCGAGGCTGCATTGGACATGATCACGACGGGGCGGCACGTCCGAGCTCCAGAAGCGCTTGAGATGGGTGTGCTGGACAAAGTTCAGGATGGTGATCCGCGCGAGATCGGCCTGGCCTATGTCAGAGAGCTGCTTGCAACTGATGCACCTCGGCGTCCTGTTTGCGATATGGCCCGGCCCGCCCCAATCGATTTTGATGCGGCCTATAACGCGGTGCTGAAGAAGGGCCGGGGCCAACTGTCGCCTGCGATTGCAGTGCGGGCAATACAAGCCAGTTGCGAGGCCGAGGATTTTGCATCCGGTTTGGCTCGCGAACGGGAATTGTTCATGGACCTGATGGCCTCGGATCAGCGCAAAGGGTTGATCCACGCATTCTTTGCGGAACGTGCGGTTGCAAAATTGCCCGAGTTGAATGGGGTCGAGCCGCGGGACCTGCAACAGGTCGGCGTCATCGGCGGCGGCACGATGGGCGCTGGGATTGCCACCTCAGTTCTGCTGGCGGGGCTTCCTGTCGTGCTGCTTGAGATGTCACTCGAGGCAGCGCGGTCCGCTAAAGATCGTATCGCGGCAAATCTGGCTGGCGCCGTGAGGCGCGGAAAGCTGAGCCAGGACAAACATGATGATATTCTGCAGAACCGGCTGACCCTGGCCACGGACTATGACGCACTGAGTGGCGTCGATCTGGTGATCGAAGCCGTGTTCGAGGACATGGCAGTGAAGAAAAAGGTTTTTGCGCAACTGGATGCGGTCTGCAAAAGCGGTGCGGTATTGGCGACCAATACCTCATACCTTGATATCAACGAAATTGCCGGATCGACCGAAAGGTCACGGGATGTCATCGGTCTGCATTTCTTCTCCCCAGCACATGTGATGAAACTGCTTGAGATCGTGGTGGCGGATCACACCGCGCCCGAAGTTGTGGCAACGGGTTTCGCGTTGGGCAAGAGGTTGGGCAAGGTGGCCGTTCGGGCAGGTGTGTGCGACGGGTTCATAGGTAATCGGATTTTGGGCACATATCGGAACTGTGCTGATCACATGGTGCTGGATGGGGCGAGCCCATTCCAGATCGATGCTGCGCTGACCGGGTTTGGATTTGCGATGGGCCCCTATGCAGTGTCAGACTTGGCCGGATTGGACATTGGCTGGGCGGCGCGCAAGCGGAAACGGGCCGCAGGCCAGGATCCACGCGTTCGCGACAGTTTCTATGCCGACAAGCTGTGCGAGGCCGGACATTTCGGCCAGAAAACCGGCAAGGGCTATTACATATATGAAAATGGCAAGCGGGGTGGAGAGCCGAACCCCGAGCTGACATCATTGATCGAAGCCGAGCGTGCGGCTCAGAACATAACTCCACGCGCGTTTACGGATGAGGAGATCATACGTCGCTATATGGTCGCGATGGTGAATGAGGCGGCGAAGGTGGTAGGCGACGGCATCGCGCGTAGACCGCTGGATGTGGACGTTACGCTGCTCTATGGCTACGGTTTTCCGCGCTACTGGGGTGGGCCGCTGAAATGGGCAGATTTGCAGGGTTTGCCGGGCGTATTCAACGATATTCGCAAGTGGGCTGAAGAAGATGCCTATTTCTGGCAACCTGCACCCCTGCTTGAACAACTGGTGGCCGAGAACCGCTGCTTTGATGATCTCAACAAAGGTGCCTGAAGTCTCGGGGCAAAGGCTCTCGTGCCTGCGCAACATTGGCTGCGCCAATATTGCTAGCCGCCTTGGGCCCGGCATCGCGCAAAGCGCGATGCCGGGCCCAACAGGAGGAGGCGTTTCGTAAGAAACGTCGACGACTGGCGGGAGGGTTTGTGGTTAACCTAGTGCACCTTCGGCAGCAGTCCGCACAGCGCGAATATTGTCGCCATAGACCGACGGGTTTGAAACTGACCCGCCTTTAAAAACTGCTGATCCGGCGACCAACACGTCAGCGCCTGCAGCGGCCACCAGAGGGGCTGTTTTGGGATCAACACCGCCGTCGATTTCGATATGCACCGGTCGGTCGCCGATCATCTCGCGCAAACGTTGCACTTTTGCGGTCATGTCGATGAATTTTTGCCCCCCGAAGCCGGGGTTGACGGTCATGACGCACACCAGATCAGTCAGGTCCAACAGGTGCTCGACGGCCTCGGCGGGCGTCCCGGGATTCAACGCGATCCCTGCTTTCATTCCCGCAGCGCGTATCGCCTGCAGCGTGCGGTGCGAATGCGGCCCCGCTTCGACGTGCGCGGTCAGCACATCAGCGCCCGCATCGGCATAGGCTTGAATATAAGGATCGACCGGAGTGATCATCAAATGCACATCCATGACGGTCTTAACATGTGGGCGAAACGCTTTGACCGCTGGGGGACCAAAAGTGAGGTTTGGGACAAAGTGGCCGTCCATCACGTCCACATGAACCCAATCCGCCCCTTGCGCTTCGATGGCCTGAATCTCCTGTCCGAAATTTGCGAAATCGGCTGACAGGATCGAGGGAGCGATCTTGATGGAACGGTCAAAGCTCATGACTGGCCTCATGTGGGTGTGCTGTTGCGGTGGCGTATACCCTCGACTCGCGTCAATGCATAGGCCTGACTGCGGTGAATCTGATCGATAGATTCAATATACAAACCCGCCAGTTCAAAGCCTACTCAGGCGCAATAGAAAAGATATCGATCGGGCGCGATGGTCTCGGGGCCTTCAATCTGCGCGAAACCCGCCAACGGTTGCCCTGAAATCAACAACCCACCGGGTCGCATGACCTGTTTGATCAGAGGGCTGAGGCGCGCCGCTTCCGCAACATCTTCGGACTTGATCCCGCGGCCGAAATCGTAGTGCGCCAGCGCGATTGTTTGGCCTGCGTCCGCCAGTTTACGCAACATCGGCTCGGCCTCACCCTGCAGGAAATCCTGTGCCGGTGGCGTGCTGTCGGGATGACACTGCAAGACGCGATCCATCACCCATATACGCCGAGAGGGCAGAATCTCTCGCAGATGATCATAGGTACGTCCGTTACCTAGCCCCAAGTCCAGAACGTCCCCTTCCATGGTGCCGATCTGTGCGGCGGCCCAGTTTAGCCCATCGCGTTGCGCCGTCAGGCGGCGCAGCATGGAATCCAGTCGGCTCATTCGGGCTCTCCTTGCGAGTTCAGTTGCGTGGTGCGGTCCAGGGTGTGCCCGGTCCATCAAGCAGCCTGTGCAACAGATCCTGTGTAAACGTCCAGATGTCCTGATCATGGACCAGATGATGCGTCAACACCCCAAATGCTTCGGCATTGTCTGCGCGACCGGTGCGTCGGTCATGCAGCAGCTCAACTGTCTGTGCGATCAGTCTGTGAGGGTCGATTAAACCGCGCGTTCCGCGCCAGTCGATTGGATCGAGATGTGTGTTTATCTGCGCGAGGCCGGGCGCTGCGAGCGGTATCTTTCGGGGGGTCGCCGTCGACAGTATCCGATAGCCCAGCCCGTGAAGCTGCATGGCGACTTTGGAGTCGATCCGATTCCACGGGGGCACAAACATCGGACGTAAGTTGTCACCGAACAAACCTCGCAGCCGGGACAATCCAGCCTCGGCATCTGCAACTACCGCTTCAAGGGGCCGGTGCAGGCGAAATTCGGCTTTCTTCTCGTCTGCAGGCGCGTGGTTCTGATGCGCCCAGCCATGCACAACCGGGATCAAAACAGACTGATCCGACACATACTCTGCCAGCGCCGTCTGCGCCTCACGCGGGATTACCGCCAGATGGACTGGCAGGCCGAGCTGGTCTGACATGGCCGATAGCTTTTCTATCTGTGGTGTCACTGCAACCGCATCGTCATCACGCCACCACAAGGGCAGGGTCAATCCTGCATCCTGCCAGCGCCGCAACTCTGACTGCAAGGGGCGCCAATCAGGCCTCATCGGCTGGCCTCGTACAAGCTCACTGCAATATCCACTGACCGGCGCGCGCCATCAAACCCTTCGGTCATCGGGGGGCGTTCAACACTCGAAATGACATGCTCCAGCGCATCGGCCAGCGAGCCGGCGGTCAGGTCAGAACTGTTAAGCACCTCGATCCCGTTCAACTGCGAAAGAGATCGCGCGCGCAAAGATTGCTCAACCTCTTTGCCATCATCGAACGGTATCAGAACCGCCGGGGTGCCGCTTTGCAGCAGGTCCATGGCCGTGTTGTAACCGCACATGCTGACCGAGGCGGCGGCTAGCGGCAGCATTTGGCGAAACTCAGGGCGGACGGATTCAAGAAGAACCGAGGTACTCTGGGTCATTTGCGAAAGCTGGGAAATCCGTGCTTCTGCATCCTGCCCGCCCACCAACAATCGCCAGCGCCTGTTGGGCATCTTTTGGGCGGCCTCGATGGCCACTTGAAAGATCGGCTGACCGACCGACCCGCCACCCGCGCTGACCAATATCTCGCCTTGGCCTATGCCATCCGGATGGCTGGGCGCAGCACTTGGGGCGACGAAACCGGTGTAATGAAGGCGCGATGCCAGTTGATCCGAGACAGGCCAACTGACCTCCAGCTCGGTGATCTTGGGGTCGGAATGGACCAGAACGCCGTCGTAAAACTCTGCGATAACCTCATCCGTTTGGGTTACCTTTGCGGGCTTCGATGGCGGCGCAAGAATGTCACGGATCGAACCCAGGATGACGGGTGGCCGAGGTAGGTCTCGTGCGGCTTTCAATGCAGATTTGAACTCCGCGGCCAAAGAGCGCCGCCCGAACGGATAAAGCTCGGTGATCAGAACCTGCGGCCCGAAGCTGCTTACCGCCTGCGTCAGGGCGTTTGTGCGCGCAGCGAAGTAGGCCAAGTCGGCCACAGCGCCATTCTGATCAAGCAGGCGGGTGAAATCGGTGCCATCAGACCGCAGCGGCGGTAAATTCAGTAATGATAATCCACGTGTGCCAAGCTGAGGCGCAGGCATGCCACCCGAGACCACAAACACCTCGTGGTCCTGTTCGGCGAACGCGCGCCCCAATGTAAGGGCCCGGCTAAGGTGTCCGGTCCCTAACAGATGGGTAACAACGATCATCACCTTCATGGTCAAACCTCACGCGCAATCAATCGAACGGGTTCGGGTTCAGGCCGCATTTCGTCCAAGTCTACGATAAACAGTCTGTTGCGCTTGATCTTGAACGGCGCGGGGCCGGCAAAATTCCAGCCCCACGCCTTGGCCAAGATCACCCTCATGATGCCGATATGGCAGACCGCGAGATTGTCGCCGTCCAAGCCCGCCAGCCACGGCGCGATACGCGCCCATAATTCGGCTGGGCTTTCGCCGCCCGGAGGCCGATAATCCCAGCCCCAGTCTTCGATGTGGCGGTAACCGCTATCGGGTGTCTCGATCAGCTCAGCACCGCGCTGTCCCTCCCATTCGCCCCAATTCATCTCGGTCAGGGCCTGAGATGTTTTGGGCGCTTTACCCGATACCAACTGCGCTGTTTCAGACGCGCGGCTTAGCGGGCTGGACCAGATTGATGCCGCGTTCCATGGCGACGGCAGGCAATACCTCGCAAGTTCAGCCCGAGCGTCGGCATCCAACGGAATGTCGCTGCGCCCCTGAATGCGACCCGCGCGATTCCAATCCGTGTGTCCATGGCGCAGAAGGGCGAGACGGGTCATCAACTTTTCTCCAACAAGGGGCGCACAGTGGTCCAGAACCGCACGGTGGCGGATGGCATCAGATGGCGGTGCGCGACATACGCGCGGGCGCGATTGCCCTCAGACTGGCTCAGGTCGGGATGGTCCAGAAACCTCTGTATACGCGCGGCCAACCCTTTGGCACCCGATCCGGTATCGGGATGATCGGAAGGTATCAGCACATCATGAACACCGGGGCGATCTTGCGCTGCGACGGGAACGCCGCAGGCCTGGGCTTCAAGATAGACCATTCCATAGGCTTCGTTGACCCCAGGCCAAACGAACAAGGACGCTTGGCTGTACCGGGCCCGCAACGCGTCCCGATCCAGTTGTCCGAGAAACCGGACACGAGGTCTGAACCGCGCCATCAGCGCTTCGACTTCCAATCGGGCCGGGCCATCGCCTACCACGTCCAACGCCCAATCCCCTGTCAGATGTTCCAACGTGTCGGCCAGAATGGCGTACGAGGCCAGCTTGTCCCCCGGCCGCATCATGCCCACGGTCAGCATCGGCCCATCACGGGTCGAAACAGGGGGTAACTCCGTGATGGGAAGAAACGGAGGCAGCTCGACGAGCGCCTGCGTACCGAACCTTTCCCGTTCTAACGTGATCAAATCGTTGGCAGTGTGGTAAAAAATCACCTGCGCAGAATCGCACGCGTCGTGCGCCGCTTGCGCAAAATCAGCCCATGGGCCTGCAAGCCGGCTGTTGGCGCGGGTACTTTCCAGCTGCACATACGGGATGTCTCTTGCGCGGCTCACCGCTGGGCCGAGCAGATCAGGAGCCTTATAGTAGTTGTGATAAGTCACCCACAGGTTCGTGTCAGAGGGCAGTTCCTCAGCCAGTCGTGCAGCCTCGGCAGTTGCCTTGCGGCGGAATTCGTCCTGAAGCGCGCGGTCGCCTGCTTTGTCGTAAATCCGCAAATGCGAGGCCAAGTCGACAATGTCTCCCTGAGCGCCGAGGGCCTGCATCAGGTTGCGGGCCATTTCGCGATCACCCGAGGGCTTGGGACTGTCGGGGGACTTCATCGGTGCATAGAAAGCCACCCGCGCCATCAGGGTCCGTCCGCGCACAAGGCGTTGAGCCGCTCGGACAAGCGACGTATGCCCGGGTCCATCCGGAAGTCGGCGATCAACCGGTCATACGCGGCCTCAGCCATCTCGGCCGTTCTGGTCGGGTTCCTGGCGAGATCCGCAATAGCCGAGGCAAGAGAAGTCGGGTCATCTGCTGACAACTGACCGTGAACACCGGAATCAATGAACTCCGGGATGGCTGACACCGGCGTTGACAGGATCGGGAGGCGCTGGGACGCGGCTTCCATCAAAACATTGGGTAAACCATCGCGGTCGCCGTCGGCAGCAATTCTGCTGGGCAGGACAAACAGATCAGAGCGGCGCATCTCGGCAATGACTTCCGGTTGATCGCAAGCCCCCATCCACGTGATCCGATCGGAAATCTCTGCGGCATCGGCTTGTGCGCTCAACTCATCGCCCAGATTTCCGCCGCCGATATGGGTCCAATGCCAATTCAGCGATCTGGGGAGTAGCGCGAAAGCTTGGAGAAGCCGGTCAAAGCCCTTCTTTTCGACAAGACGCCCGACCGACAGCATGTGAAAGGGTGCATCCTCTGCACGCGAACACTGCTGGGGAGGTGCAGGAAACCGCGACAGGTCCAGCCCATGATAGATCAGTTCTACCCGCGCAGGATCATCAGCCAGTTCGCGCAGATGTGCGGCACCAATGGCAGTACAGGTTGCCCCGAAGATGGCGCCGTGAGAGGCCAGTTGCAGCTTTTCCCGCTTTTCCCAGTCTGGTGAGGTCCAGATATCTTTGGCATGCGCCGAAAAACTCCAGGGCAGGCTGCGCATGATAGACGCATAGCGGGCGACCGAAGACGGAGTGTGCATGAAATGCGCATACAGCGCCCGCGTTTGATCGGGCAGCTCAGCGGCCAATACGCAGGCCTGACCAAACCGGCGAATTCGGTTGTGAGTCGGGTCTCGGTGAAGGTCTTGCCGCCAGACCTGGTAAGCTTGCGCGTATCCGGGCAGACGAGCTGCAATGTCTCGCGCAGTCGCCAGCCGCTCAGGCTCTTCATAAAGGTATTCCGGCAGGTAATGCACCTGCCCCTTGAAGCGATCGTGCAGAGGATGGCGCTTGGTATCGGTCGGGTGGCGCAACGACCAGATATCGAAGCTGTGCCCTGCCTCCTGCAAGGCCACCAATTCTTGCGCGATGAACGTCTCGGACAGGCGCGGCCAGCCTTTGACCAGCACCGCCAGCTTGGGGGGTTCGCGCGTCATCCGGTGGCGCGCTCTTGTTCCGCGCCTAGCAGCGCGTTTATGCGATGAGTGACGTAGCTTAGCCCGTCCAACAACCCTGCGCGAATGGCCTGCGAAGGCAGCGGCTGATGGGGCAAGGCGCGGATCGCGCGGATCATTGCATCCGCCGTCAGACCGTCACGGTTTTCATCCAGCATGCGTACCAGACCCAGATCCTCGGCGCGTGAGGCACGAATCCATTGCTCCAGCCGCGGCGTCGTGCGCGGAACAATGACGGCGCGTTTGTCGAAGGACAAAACCTCGCAGAAGGTATTGTACCCGCCCATGCAGACCACACCGGCAGCGCCCGCGAACAGCGTTTCGATCTGCGATTCAAAGCCAACGGCGGTCACACGGCCATTTAGGGCGGCGACACGGGTTTCAAAATCTTCGCGTAGTTCGCCTGACAGGAAGGGCCCATAGACCAGCACAGCGCGGGGTGACAGATCCGGGTCTTTTTCATATGCGGACAGCACCAAATTGACCATCGCCTTGCCATCCCCGCCACCACCAGGGGTGATCAGGATATACGGTTGTTCTGGTGGCTCACCAACCGGCCCAAGATCGCGACGTAGATACCCTGTCCAATGAATGCGCTGTTGCGTCGCCGGGCTGAGGGGAAGGCCTTGTGTAGGATCGTAGACCGATCGCAACCCATATACCCAGATCTCATCATAGAATCGTTCAGTCGCCGAGATCGCGTCCTTACGCTCCCATTCGGCGGCCAGTACTTCGGGCTCATCCAGAACGTCGCGCAGGCCCAGAACCAATTTGGTTGAGCAGGAGTTTTCAAGATATTCAAGCGTCGGCAGCAGCTCACCGCGAAAACCGGTAGGCTCTTTGTCGACGATCAGCACATCGGGGTCGAACTGTTCGACAGATGTCTGGATCAGGCTTGCGCGCAACTCGGTCACATCATCGATGCCCATGCCGATGGTCTGCGAAGCATACGAGCCGTCGGCGCGTTTGGTGACCCCGGGTAGACGGACATGGTCAACGCGACGCGGAAAAGTAAACCGTCCGGCAATGGGTGAACCGGTCAATATGAGGGCCGAAGCGCGTTGATCGGCTTGTGTTATGGCCGCAGCCAGCGCGCGTGACCGGCGCAGGTGACCCAGGCCGAACGTGTCGTGACTATATAGCAGGATGCGCGGTGCGCGGCCGTGATTTTCGTTTTTGATCCCTAGGCTCATGCCTTCGCCTGTTTCGGTTCCGGTGCAACTCCGCGCGTCTGCACCTGATTATCGTAATTCTGCCAGACCTTCTTGCCAAAGGCACAGATTCCGCCGTCCAAATGCGCCAAACATTGCGAATTGGCAACAGCATAATGCCACCGCCGGCAACAGGCGCACCTTGCGATATGCAGGCCGATGGTTCTTCATGCACAAGCCAATTCGGAGGCTGGACGCCTCAGGTGGTCATATTCAATTTTTGTTGTCTTGGAAACACTTTATCCCATCCATTGCGTCAGGAACACGGGCTCTCACGATGTTGACACCGCGTGTGCGGATGATTTGAACAGCCTTCTGAGGTTCTATAGTCTTGGACGCAGCTACGAATTGGATGCGATATACGATGAAAATGAATGTTCTGGCCGGGCTGATTTTGGTGATTTGGGCGGCAATGCTGGCCAGTGCAACCGACGCGTTTGCGCAAACTTCGCTTATTCCGGGATACCCAATAGGATCAAGCGAGGAAACCGGTTCTTCAAGCTCTGCCGCTGACAGCGATCTGGCGGCGGCCATTCGATCCGCTTCCGAGGCGGGCGCAAGCGTAATCGTAATCGACAGCGCCGGGCAGGTTGTATCGGCAGCGGGCAATAGCGCCGACGCGACGCCAGAGGCAGATAGCATTGATCACATGGCTGAGGGTTCTCAGCTGATGAAGGCGCAAGAGCGGTTCTCAAAGTTCCGGGATTCCGTACGCTCGCGGATGGAGGCGCTGCCCTATTCGGTCTTTGAGGTCCAATACATCCTCAGACAGACCAGTCCGGACGGGCGGATTCAGACCTATGTCGAGGTGTTGGTCCTGAATGTGTTGTTCCTTTTGCTAGGGCGATGGTTGTCGATCGAAATCTACGGCAAGCGCATCGCGAAGCGTTTGGTGGTTGCGCGCATCAAGGAAAACCCGGTTGGCTATCGTGAAAAGATGCCTTTCCTTGTGTATCGTTTTGTGATGGGCATTGGCGGAACGATCTTTGCCATGCTCATGGCGCTGATCGTTGGCTATCTGTTCTTTGGTGAAGCGGAAGACATATCAATCCAGTTTACCGTTACGGCAATCTTTACCGCATTCTTCCTTTCGCGCACTGTCTCGGACTTGTGGCGGATGGTTCTGTCGCCTTACCTCAGCCAGTATCGCTTGCCGCCTTTTTCAGACCGGGACGCCAAGCGCCTGTATGTTTGGGCGTCAGCACTGGCGACCTATGACATCTCGGTTGTTCTGTTCTCGACATGGGTCGCGGATTTTGGGCTGAACTATAACGTCTATGCCATGGTCTATGGTAGCCTGACGCTGATCGGGGCGCTGGGCAACATACTGATGATCCTGTTCAATGCACGCGCGATCTCGAACGCCATTCGTGGCGGGCGTGCTCCGGATCAGGTGTCTTGGATACTGAAGTTCATCTCTTTCGCCTGGGCGCCGGTTCTGGTGCTTTATATGGTGTTCAGCTGGTTCAAACTGGCCGTTGATCTGGTGCTTGAGGTTCAGGATTCGATCCCGATCGTGGCCAGCAGCTATGCCATCTTTATGTCCGTCGTCGTGGCCTACGGCGCGATGAACTATCTGCTTGAAAGGTATTTTGATCGCAATCGCAGAATTGAGGTGATGAATGCCGACGCAGAAGCGGCTGAGCAGATCGAGGATGAGCTGGTGGCTGATACGCCGCAGGCCGAAAAGCGCAAACACGCCATTCTGACGTACGAAGACCTTGCCCGTCGTGTGGCAGGCATTCTGGCCTTTGTGGTGGGTCTCTATGCGCTGGTAGTGATCTGGAACCCGCAGGCCAATTGGTCGGATGACTTGCCGATCGAGCGGGCACTGGATGTGATGGTGATCCTGTTTATGGGTTACATTCTGTTTCACTTCTTCCGCGTCTGGATCGATAGCAAGATCGCGGAAGAGACGGATGACGGCGGTGCTGAAGCCGAGCTGGGCGACGAAGGAGGCGAAGGTGGGCAGAGCCGTCTTGCAACTTTGTTGCCTCTGTTCCGCGGGGCCATTCTGGCTGTGGTCGTTGTGACCATCGCGCTGATTGTATTGATGGAACTGGGGATTAATGTCAGCCCGCTGTTTGCCGGTGCAGGTGTTGTGGGGCTGGCCGTTGGTTTCGGGTCGCAAACCTTGGTCCGCGACATCTTCTCGGGTGCGTTCTTCCTGATGGATGATGCTTTCCGCAAGGGTGAATACATCGACATCGGTGATGTAAAGGGGACGGTCGAAAAGATATCGGTCCGGTCCTTCCAACTGCGCCACCACCTTGGTGCGCTCAACACGATCCCGTTTGGAGAGATCAAGGTTCTGACAAACTATTCCCGCGACTGGGTTATCATGAAGCTGCCGTTGCGGGTGACCTATGACACCGATGTCGAAAAAGTGCGGAAGCTGATCAAGAAGCTGGGTCAAGAGCTGCTGAGCGATCCGGTGATTGGTGATAACTTCATCCAGCCGCTGAAATCGCAGGGTGTGATCGAAATGCAGGATTCTGCGATGATTATCCGGGTCAAGTTTATGACCAAGCCGGGCGATCAGTGGCTGGTGCGCAAGAAAGTCTATCAGGATATTCGTGAGCTGTTTGCCCGTGAAGGCATCCGGTTTGCGCATCGGGAAGTCACCGTGCGACTGGCGGATGACAAAGAGGTCGAGGACCTGACTCCCAAACAACGCGAGGCTGTCACAGGGGCCGTTCAGGCCGCGATTGACGAAGACTATCTGGACGATATCGGCCCCGGCGGTGGTGATGATCGCTAGGAGGGCTCCCGCCCCTTTGGTTTGCGTCTCTGGCGAGACGTCAACCAAAGCGTTGGGCCGGGCCGCGCGTCCCGCGCGGCGGCAGCTTTAAGCGGTAAGTGACGGCCAAGTGGGCTGCGAAGTTCCCAGTTTGGACGCAGGCAAAGCCCAGTGCATCTTTGCGGATCCAACGGTTAGCGCCGGCTTCAATCGATAGCCGGGCCCCCACCCGGAAGGTTCGAGCGCATCCGCATAATCGACAGGCAGCGACTCGGTAATTTCGTCACCGGGCTCGCTCTTGGCGAGGGTGGCCAGCAATTCGGCGGTGCGCGCCAGCGAGAGCCGGGCATCCATGACGGCCTGACCGGATGCGGCTTCGGCGAGCGCCGAGAGCAGGGCGGCTGCCATCAAGTAGCCAGTTGCGTGATCCAGTGCCTGAACAGGCAACGGAGTTGGCTTGTCGGCCCCCGCCCAACCCATCCCTGCATGTGCGATTCCGGAACTCATCTGTACAAGGCTGTCAAAACCGCGGCGCGCTGCCCAAGGTCCTTGCCAGCCATAGGCGTCTAGCGTGACTTCAACCCTGTTGGGGGCGAGCTGATCCCGCGTGTTTTTACCCAGACCGAGTGCGTCCAAAGCGCCGGGCCGATACCCGTGGACAAGTATGTCCGCTTGGGCCAGCAGCTCTTGCAGTTTTGCTTTTCCATCGGGTGATTTCAGGTTCAGATAGGCGCAGTGCTTGCCGAGAGAAATGTCAGGAATGACGCCAGGTTCATCCCAGCCGGGTGGATCGATCCTCAGGACCTCGGCGCCAAAACCCGCAAGTGTTCGTGTCGAGACTGGCCCGGCCAGAATGCGGGTCAGATCGAGCACACGCAGCCCAGAAAGAGGTCGCGCGGCAGTCGCCTGAGGCCGATCACGTAGTTGAATATTGCGTGGCCCCTGCCATCCGATCAACGGCTCGCGGGCCAATATGCGTCCTTGCGGATGGTCATGCCACTCAGAGCGGCTGCGCATTGCGGCAGCGACGCCGCCCTCGGCGACAATCGCGGCTTCCAGTTCAGAGATGCTCCAATCCCGAACTGCGCGCGATACCAGCGCACGGTCCGGCGCGACTTGCAAAACATTAAGGGCGGCGGCGCGATGACTGGGCAGGTTGGTGTGCAGCCTGATCCACCCATCAGAGGCCTGATAGTCGCCAGCAATCGCGTCCCAAAGGCTGGGCATATCCCACCCTTCGGGTTTGAAGGAAAAGCCATACCACAAGGAGGCCAGTCGATGATCTACGGCCACCTCCAGAGGTGCAGGCGCCAGGTTCAAGGCTGTCACAAGGCGCGACAGCTCCTGCCCGACTGCCGCAAAACTGGCCGTCGCCAGCTCCGAAACCGCGAAGGCGCTGGGCCGCGCACCCGCCCCATTGACCCTGTAGGTGTCAGTTGAGGGGAGGGCGGACAGCAAGCTCATTGCTGATAGGGATCAAGGCTGTCGCGCAGCCCATCGCCAAGGAAGTTGAAGGCCAGCACCACGACGATGATCGGTAGCATCGGGATCGCGGTCCATGGATAGATTTCGATTGAGGCGAGGTTCTGCGCGTCGTTCAACATCACGCCCCAACTGACCGCCGGGGCGCGCAGCCCAAGGCCAAGGAAGCTGAGGGCGGTTTCGCCCAAGATCATCGCAGGGATTGATAGCGTGGCCGAGGCAATCAGATGCGACATGAAATTGGGTAGCAGGTGCTTTCGGATCACACGACCGGAACTTGCGCCCATCATCTCGGCCGCACGTACGTATTCCTCTTCCCTGAGAGACAGGAATTTTGCGCGGACAGATCGGGCAAGGCCTGGCCAATCGAGAATGCCGAGGATGATCGAGATGATGAAGAATACCGCGACCGGGCTCCAATTTGATGGCACCGCGGCGGATAAGGCCAGCCAGAGGGGAAGTTCCGGCAGCGAGCGCAGGATTTCGATCACACGGTTGATGGTCCAGTCGATGCGCCCTCCGAAATACCCGGCCATTGATCCGAACAGGATGCCGAGGAAGAAGGATACCGAAATGCCGATCAGGCCCACTGTCAGCGACAGTTGCGCGCCATATAGGATGCGGCTGAATACATCACGGCCCAGACGGTCCGAGCCCCACAGAAACAGCGTGGCCCCTTCGGGTGCGCAGAACAGATGCGTATCGGATTTGATCAGCCCTGCGAGTTTGTATTCTGACCCTTCGCAGAAGAACCGGATTGGGCGCGGGTCTTCCGTGTCAGCGACGAATTTCCACTGGAAAGTTTCAAGGTCCGCCTCTGCAACTATTGGATAAACGTAGGGGCCGATGAACTTCCCCTCATGAAACCAGTTGACCGACTGGGGTGGAGCATACAGGTGCTCTCCGTTCCGGTCATTGGGGCCGTAGGGGGCGATAAAGCCCGCAAAAGGCAGCATCAAGTAACAGAGCAGCAAGAAGAGGCCAGAAATCAGACCCAGCTTGTGGGTCCTGAACTTGCGCCAGACCAGCACCCAATTAGGGGCATCGAGATCTGCGCGCTCAAGCTGCTGAATAGAGGCCTGCGGGTCAAATGGTGCGTCGTCGACATAGCGATCATCTGGTTTGTCGGTCATGCTTCGCGCCCCTCATAACGAATGCGCGGATCAAGCATGACCAGCAGGATATCGGAAATCATGGTGCCGATCAGCGTCAGCAGAGCCACGAACATAAGAATGAAGGCCGACAGGAACTGGTCCTGCGTTTTCAAGGCAGTCAGCAGGGTCGGGCCGATTGTTTGCAGACCCAGAACTACCGAGACCAAAACCGACCCTGAAACCATCGAGGGCAGCAGGTTGCCAATGTCGGCGACAAACGGGTTGAAGGCCACGCGCAATGGGTATTTCGTCAGCATCCGCGATGGCGACATGCCCTTGGCGATTGCTGTTTCGACATAAGGTTTCCCTAGTTCATCCAGCATATTGGCGCGCAGGCGCTGCATCATGGCCGAAGCACCCGAGGTTCCGATGACGAAGGTTGGAACGATCAGGTGGACAAGGATGGATTTCAACTTGTCCCAGCTCATCGGTTGTCCCTCAAAGGAAGGGTCCATCAGGCCGCCGATGGGCAGGTTGAAATAGCGATGGCCATAGTAGAATAGGATCAGCGCCAACAGGAAGTTCGGGGTCGCAAGACCCAGATAGCCTACAAAGGCCGAGGTATAGTCGATCCACGTCCGTGATCTGGCCGCAGCGATGACCCCCAATGGTAGAGCAACGGCATAGACGAATAAAATGGCGGCCAGATTGACCACAACCGTCAACCAGAGCGTATCGCCCACGATCTCGCGCACGGGGCGGTCGAATTCGAAGGACCAGCCATAATTGCCCTGTAACAGGCCCTCGAACCCATGCGGTCCGGGCCAGAAGCCCATCCAGATCAGGTACTGCTCGGGCAACGACCGGTCCAATGAGTATTCCTTGCGCAGAAACTCGGCCTTGGCGACACCGGCGGACTGTCCTGAAGCCTGCAGTTCGGCGATCTGGTTGCTGAGATAGTCGCCGGGGGGCAGGTTGATGATCACGAAAATCAGAACCGACACCACCAGCAATGTCAGCAGCATCGTGAAAAAGCGATACACCGCGTAGCGCAGCATGACCATTTAGCTGCTCCTGATCAGTCGGCGAAGAAGAACTCGTCGGGACGGTGAATGCCGAAATGTGCGCCGGGTTCCCATGCCCACATGGCCTGCTCAGGCACATTGCGCAGGCGGTTCGACACGACAATAGGCTGCGGTGCGCCGTTCAGGATGCCGATCGCATAAAGCTGGTCAGCGTGAATTTTCAGCATCTCAGACCAGACTGCGCCGCGTTCTTCATCCGTGGAGGCGATTTCCCAATCGTGGGCAAGCTTCATGAGAAGTTCGGCCTCGGGCATGTCTGGTGGTTCGCCCGACCCTCCATTTGTCTGATAGTATTGGCCCCATTTAGGCCATGCCAGAAAGACCTGATCGGTCGGGGCGAGATAGGCCGGCGATGTGTGGCTTTGCGGAATGCCGTCATCCCAGCCGAACCAGACCGACGCCATTGTATTGCCCGAGAAGACCCGGTTGCGCAGGATGTCTCGATCCAATGGTCGCATGACCAGTTCGACTCCGATCTCACGCCAGGTATCCGTGACGATCTGCAGGGCATTTTCAACCTCTTGCCGCTCACCTGCGGTTTCGATGATCAGCTCCATCGGACGCCCGTCGGGCAACAGTCGGATACCATCTTTGTCACGCTCGGTCAGCCCAGCCTCATCAAGCAGAGCATTCGCCTTGTCGACGTCATACTGTGCCCAAGCCTGCGCATTCGCTTCGTCGTAGAAGGGCGATGCGGGCAGAACCGACATCGCGCCGGGTTGGGCCAGCTTGAAATAGAGCGCCTGATTGATCGTCTTGCGATCAATGGCGAGCGACAGTGCCCTGCGTACACGTACATCGCGCAGAACCTCGCGCCACGCATCGTCAGTGTAGTTCAAATTGGGATAAATCGCGATCTGCGACGCGACGCCTGTTTTCCACAGAAGCGTCTTGTATCCACCTTCAGCCTCGCCCTTTTTCAAGATCGAGGCATCGCGGAATGCCAATCCGCGACCTTGCAAGTCGGTTTCACCCGCATTTGCTTTGGCCGCGACCAAACCCGGTGCGACGATTTCCATTTCGACTACGTCGATATAGGGCAGCTGAACCCCATTTGAATCCACCCGATGGTAATAAGGGTTACGGACAAAGTTGTGCCGGATTTTCTTGCCCGAACTTGCGTTGAGCCATGGCTGCAATGTTGGCAGCTCGTGGTTGTCGTACTTATACAGGTTGTCCAGTTTGTTGTGTAGGGCTGCCCAGCTTTTGACCCGTGCATCTTCGACCTGAAATGCCAGTTCTTCGGGGTCTGCAAACTTCTCGTGATATTGCTTAAGGAACTCAGACGGTCGATAGATAAAGGGCGGCCGCGCCTGAGCAAGTGATTGCAGGAAATTCGGGTTGGGGTCATCCCATTCGAATACAACTGTTGTTTCGTCGGGGAAGGTGACGGTGGGTGTTTTGCCTTCAACCAGCAGGAAATCTGGTGGGCCTGAAGGGCTGAGCAATTCGTTGTTGGCCACATCCTCCCACCAATACCGGAAGTCTTCGGATGTGAACGCGGATCCGTTTGACCATTTGTGGCCGGGTCGCAGGTTCAAAGTAAATTTGCGATTGTCTTCATTTTCGAAAGAAGCCAGCAAATCCGGGACGATGTTGTAATCCTGATCGAAGCCCACAAGCCTTGCGTAGCCATAGACCACCATTTGCCGAATATCTTTGGACCGGGTGACCATCGTGCGCAGTGTACCGCCGGGTACGCCGAATTCGCGACCTTTGGCGGCTAAGTCCACGATCAGCGGATCTTGCGGAATACGTTCAGCAACCGGTGGCAGGTCGCCGCTTTCAACCTCGGTTTGCCAGAACGCGTTTTCCTGAAGATTAGACGGAATTTCTGCCACAGCGGGCAGCATTCCTGCGATGGCCAGCGACGCGGCCAGAATCAATCGGTGAGTGGTCTTAAACATGGCAACGTACCTTATGGCCGGGCTCCAACTCTATCAAAAAAGGTATCACGGAGTCGGAAAATCGAAAGGCGTCATCCCAACTGTCGGGAGAACCGGCACCTAACGCAACCAGTTTCAGATCAATCGGGCGATTGATATCTGGTTCCGGCTGGGCGGCAATCAGTGCCTTGGTATAGGGATGACGTGGATTGTAGAACAGAGTTTCGGGTGGGGCTTGTTCCACCACAAGACCCCGGCGCATGACGGCGACCTCGTCGGCAATGCGCGCGACGACGGCCAGATCATGTGAGATGAACAGGTAAGACAGGTTCAGACTGTCCTGCAGTTCTTCGAGCAGGGTCAAAATTTGCTCTTGAACGGATACATCCAGCGCCGAGGTTGGCTCGTCACAAACAATCAGCGCCGGGTCCAGCATCATCGCGCGGGCGATAGATAGGCGCTGTCGTTGTCCACCAGAAAACGCATGCGGATAGCGTTTGAGCATATCGGCATTCAGCCCGACCCGCTGCAACATCGCGGCCGCTTTGTCGCGCTGCTCTGCCACGGTGCCGAGGCGGTGTATCTCCAACGGCTCGGTCATGGCATCCTGAATGCGCATACGGGGGCTAAGAGAGCTATAGGGATCCTGAAACACCATTTGCGCCTTGCGCTGAAACGCGGTGCGTTCGGTCCGTGTCATACTGTGAACCGTTATCGGTTCGGAATCCCTTGTTGTTCTGAACAGAACTTCGCCGCCCGGGTCGGGCAGTTCAGCGCCCAGAGCGATTCTGGCGGCGGTTGTTTTGCCAGACCCGCTTTCGCCAACGATTGCAAGCGTCTTGCCGCGCGCCAGCTTCATATCTACGCCCCGGCAGGCATGGATCAGTTTGTCGGCTTTCCAACCTTTGCTCGATCGCATCGTGTAGGTCTTTGAGACCCCGGTCATCTGCAGAATTAGGTCCTCGTCGGGCATCGGTATGCCGACGGCATCCTGATCGGGTATCTCAGGCGCAGCGTCGAACAGCTGCTGCGTATAGGGGTGCGCCGGATCATTCAGAATTGGTGCTGCCGGGCCAGCTTCCATCACGCGGCCTTTGTGCATGACGACCACCCGCTCGGCCATGTTAGCAACTACACCCAGGTCATGGGTGACAAGGATCAGCGCCATACCGGTCTCGCGCTGCAGCTCTTTGATCAGCCCAAGAACCTGCGCTTGGGTGGTAACATCCAGCGCTGTTGTCGGCTCGTCCGCGATGAGCAATTCAGGCTTGGACACCATGGCCATGGCAATCATGGCGCGCTGGCGCATGCCGCCGGACAGCTCGAACGGATAGCTGTCGTAGGCGCGGGCAGGGTCGGGGAAACCAACCCTCTCAAACTGGGTCAGAACTTCTTTGCGGGCCTGTGCATCGGATGCGCCGCGATGCAACCAAAGAACTTCGCTGACCTGATTTCCGATTTTGTGAAGCGGTGACAGAGATCGCATCGGTTCCTGAAAAATCATAGAAACCCGATTGCCGCGAATACCACGCATCTGTCTTTCACTCAGTTCGATCAGATTAGCGGTGCCTTTGGAATCGTTCAGCGTGATCGTTCCGCTACGGATCTGGGCGGTACGCGGCAGAATACGCAGTGCAGCGCGACAGGAAATCGTTTTGCCCGAACCGGATTCTCCAACCAATGCAAGTGTCTGCCCGGGTTCGACCTCGAAGCTGACATCTTGGACAACGGATGGACCCGTGCCAAAGCCGATGCTGAGATCCCGAACGGACAACAACGCACTCATGCGGGTTTTCCACCCGTCTGGCCGCTAGAAAACATCGGCTTTGTGAACTCCCTGTCTTTTTTGAGCAGTTTCGCGCGGTTGGGGCGGCGTAGTCAAACACCTTCTTCACCCGAATTGTCGCGGAATCGTGAAACTCGGGCCGTATGGCTACACAAAGTCTTGAGTTTTTGCCATCAAAGGCGCAATCGCCCCCCGACTGGTGTCGAATGATTTTGAAAGAGGTGCCCCGTGTCCGAGCAACAAAGCCGATTGGATCTGTTCATTGACCGAATGGTCTCGCAACGTGCTTGTCTGGACTTTGCCATCGCGCAGACCACGGGGCAGCCTGGTCCGGTTTTTGAGCTGGGATTGGGAAATGGGCGCACATATCACCACATGGTTAAGCACATTCAGGACCGTCCCGTTTATGTTTTTGAACGGGCCGTTGCGTCTCATCCCGATTCGACACCGCCCGATGATCTGGTGATTCTCGGTGATGTGCGCGAAACATTGCCTGCTTCGGTCACACGATTTGGCGCGTCGGCCAGTCTGATCCATGCCGATCTTGGGGGACACAACCGGCAAAAGAATGATGCGTTTGCCCGCCTCGTCTCACCTTTGATCGAACCGCTTCTGGCGCGGGGCGGACTGATGGTTTCCAGCGATCGAATGTATTTCGAAACACTGACCGAGGTGCCGCTGCCAGAAGGGGCGGTCGACGGGCGCTGTTTCATCTATCGGCGTTGATCTGCCGTAGGGTCACTGTGTGATCCGACTCGCGCTTTAGTGCTGGCCCGGTCTAACGTCCGAGGCGTGAAGCTTTGGAGGGGACCGTCAAAATGCTGTTCTATGATTGCTCGACCGCGCCAAGCCCGCGCCGCGCCCGGATGTTTATCGCGGAAAAGGGGCTGAAGATTGACACCCGCGATATCTCAATCGCCAAGGGTGAACAGCTTAGCGATGCTTTCCGGGCTGTGAACCCTGGTGCAACGATTCCTGTGCTTGTTACGGATCAAGGTACCACGCTTACAGAAAATCTTGGCATCGCCGCCTATCTCGAAGCGCGCTTTCCGGAACCTGCCTTGATGGGGCATACGCCGGATGAAAAAGGCGAAATTCTGATGTGGAATGCCATCGCCGAACAGCAATGTGGCGCACCAATCGCGGAAACTTTGCGCAACACCCATCCTTCGTTCAGAGACCGCGCGATTACCGGGCCTGCAAACCACGCCCAAATCCCTGAACTAGCGCAGCGGGGGGCTGAGCGGGTGCGCGCCTTTTTCGATTTGCTAGAAGCCCGTCTGCAAGTCAGCGGTTTCGTTGCGGGTGATATGTTCTCTCTGGCCGACATCACCACATTTGTGTTTGTCGATTTCGCACGTGTCATCAAGATGCGTATCCCAGAAAAGAACACGGCCACACGCGCCTGGTTTGATGCCGTTCAGACACGCCCGAGCGCCCGGCTTTAAGCTGATCCGGGTGCTGTCCCTCGAACTGTACAGAAATGTCTAGACAGAAGTGAACAGTGCCTCTAGCGTCCTCTGCGAGTCATGCAGGGGAGCGCAGGATGAAATCTCAGTATCGTGTCGTAGTCATCGGTGGCGGCGTTGTCGGCGCCTCGGTTCTGTACCATCTCGCCAAGTTTGGCTGGTCAGATGTGGTCATGCTGGAGAGGCGGCGTTTGGCCTCGGGGTCTTCGTGGCACGCGGCGGGAGGCATCCATGCGCTGAACGCAGATCCGAACATGGCGTCGCTGCAGGCCTATACGATTGATCTGCTCAGCGAGATCGAAAAAGAGTCGGGCCAGAATATCGGCCTGCACATGACCGGCGGCCTGACGCTGGCGGGCACGCCCGAACGGTGGGAGTGGCTGCAGGCCAACTACCGCATTTTCCAGTCTATCGGCATCGACGACTGTGAGTTGTTGTCGCCAGAGGAGGCGCAGAAACGCTGCCCGATCATGTCCACCGACGGCGTGCTGGGCGCGATGTGGGCGGATCGCGAAGGTTACATCGATACAACCGGTACGGTTCAGGCTTATGCAACTGCGGCCAAGAAACGTGGCGCGGAATACTACGAAGAAACCAAGGTCGAAAGCCTTACGCAGACTGCGGATGGTTGGGAAGTTGTGACCGACAAAGGCACTATCATCTGCGAACATGTGGTCAACGCCGCTGGCCTCTGGGCCAAACAGGTGGGGCGCATGGCCGGAGTGGAGCTGCCGGTTTCGCCGCTGAAACACCATTATCTGATCACCGATACGGTGCCTGAGGTGGCCGAGGCGGATTTCGAGATGCCGATGACGGTTGATCTTGAAGGCTTCACCTATATGCGACAGGACCAGAAGGGCGTTCTGGTGGGAATCTACGAGGTCGATCACGAGCACTGGGCTATGGACGGTGCGCCGTGGAATTACGGTGAAGAATTGTTCCAGGAACAGCTCGACCGGATCGAGAACGAGCTGACGCTGGGCTTTGAACGGTACCCGTCGATCCAGAATGTTGGCATCAAAACATGGGTGAACGGCGCGTTCACCTTCTCACCCGATGGCAACCCGCTGGTCGGTCCGGTCCCAGGCAAGCGCGGTTATTGGTCAGCTTGTGCGGTGATGGCCGGATTCCTGCAGGGTGGCGGCGTTGGTAAGACGCTTGCCGAATGGATGATCCATGGCGAGCCTGAGGCCGACGCATGGCCTATGGACGTGGCGCGCTATGGCGATTTCGCTCAGAACAAACGCTACATCCGCGAAACAACCGGTCAGTTCTATTCCCGTCGTTTCGTGATGACTTACCCGAACGAGCAACTGCCCGCAGGTCGCCCGCTGAAGATGGCCCCAGCCCATGATGCAATGACCGAGGCGGGGTGCAAATGGGGCGTCAGTTGGGATCTGGAAGTGCCGCTTTACTTTGCGCCCGAAGGCTTTGAAGAGACGCCGACGCTGAAACGCTCGAATGCGCACGACATCGTGGCTGAGGAGTGCAAAACCATCCGCGAAGGCGTGGGACTACTGGATATCTCGGGCTTTTCGCGCTTCGAGGTCACAGGCCCAAATGCCGAGGCGTGGCTGGACAGGATCATGGCGTCGAAACTGCCTGCACCGGGGCGTGCCAAACTGGCTCCGATGCTGGGTGAAAACGGTCGCCTCAAGGGTGATCTGACCGTGCTGGACTGGGGCGACGGGACCTGGTGGATCATGGGCAGCTATTATCTGCGCGCATGGCATATGCGCTGGTTCGATGATCACATGATGGACGGTGTGAACATCCGCGATCTGGGCGAGGAATATTGCGGCTTTGCCGTGGTTGGGCCGAAATCGCAGGCTGTGGTCGAGAAACTGGCAGAACAAGATATCTCGGGCCTGAAATTCATGGGCTGCGGCGACTTTGATATCGGTCTGGTGCGTGCCCGTGTGGCGCGTATGTCGGTGACGGGCGAAAAAGGGTATGAGATAAACTGCCGCTATGGCGACCACATCAAACTGCGCCGGATGCTGCTTGAGGCTGGGGCCGTGGACGGTATCCGCGAATGCGGATTCAACGCGATGCTGTCGACGCGGCTTGAGAAGAGCTTTGGTATCTGGTCTGCAGAATTCACTCAGCTTTACACGCCAGGCATGACCGGAATGGATCGCTGGATCGACTGGAACAAGGATTTCGTTGGCAAAGAGGCTGCGCTGGCTGAACGCGATGGCAACGGTCCGGCGCAAGTTCAAGTGACGCTTGAGGTTGATGCGCTGGACGCAGATGCCAGTGGGTATGAACCGATCTGGGCTGGTGATGAGCGCGTTGGATTTGTGACTTCGGGTGGCTATGGCCACTACACGGGCAAGTCGCTGGCCATGGCTTTGGTCAACCGCGACAAGGCTGAACCGGGCACCGAGTTGTCGGTGCATGTGGTCGGTGTCGAACGCCCGGCCCGCGTGATTGCGCCGTCGCCCTATGACCCGCTTGGCAAAGCGATGCGAGGTTGACCATGTCGGACTTGGGCCAAAGACGCCGACGGCGCGGGCGCGGGACCGATTCCGCCCCGCAATCTAGTCGCGAGGTGAATTATCGCCAATTGCGCAATCCGTTTCCACAGATGGAAGTGTTCCCGACGGATCAGATTGCAGATATGCACGACAACGCATTGCGCACACTGGAAGAGTTGGGCGTGAAAGTTCTATTGCCCGAAGCGCGGCGAATCTACGCGCAGGGTGGCGCCCGCGTGGATGAAGACAGCGAAATGGTCTTCATCGGGCGGGATATGGTTGAGGCTGCGGTGGCCTCAGCTCCGAAATCCATCGGCTGCCGGGCGGGCGCGCGGCACCGGGATTTCACTTTGGAGCTGGGCTCTTTGGTGTTCCAACCCGGGGCTGGCGCTCCAAACGCGACCGATCTGGAACGCGGTCGGCGGCCAGCGAGTGGGCAGGATTATCTGGAGTTCCTAAAGCTCACTCATCACTTTGATGTCTTCCAGATGATCTCACCGCAGGTCGAACCGCAGGACGTGCCAACCAATGTGCGGCACTATTTCACCACACAAGCGCAGATGGAGCTGACGGATAAGTTCCCGTTCTTCTTCTCGCGAGGCACGCCGCAAGTGATGGACTGCTTCGAGATGCTCTCGACGGCGCGAGGTCTGTCTGACAAGGAGTTCCGCGCTAACGCCCATTGTTACACGATTATCAACACCAACAGCCCGCGGACGCTGGATATTCCGATGGCGCAGGGGCTGATCGATTTTGCGCGCCATGGGCAGATGTCGATCATCACTCCCTTTACCCTGATGGGCGCAATGGCTCCGATCACGGTGGCCGGGGCCATCACGCTGTCCCATGCCGAGGCGCTTGCGGCCTTGACGCTGACCCAGCTTACCAACCCCGGTGCGCCGGTGTGCTATGGGACCTTTACCAGCAATGTCGACATGAAATCAGGGGCGCCTGCATTCGGGACACCCTCGCATTTTCAGGCGTCTTTGGCGGCGGGCCAGTTGGCCCGGTATCTGGGCCTGCCCTGGCGGTCTGCGGCGGGGTCTGCGGCAAATATCAACGACGTTCAGGCCGCCAATGAAAACCAGTTTGGCCTTTGGGGCTGCCTGATGGCCGGGGCGACGGTGATCATTCATTCGGCCGGATGGCTCGAAGGTGGCCTGACCGTATCTTTCGAGAAGATGATCTGCGATGCCGAAGTGTTGAACATGGTGGCCGAGCTTTGTGCAGGGGCACAGGCCAATGGTGCAGAGATCGGGTTTGATACTGCGCTGAGCGAGGTTGAACCCAGCGGACATTTCTTCGCCACCAGTCAGACGATGGAGCGCTATAATACCGCATTTTATGAGCCGCACCTGCATGATTACGCAAATTTTGGCACCTGGACCGAGCGTGGCGCGATCGACGCCAACCACCGCGCGACGGGCGTATGGAAGGAAATCCTGGCAAATTTCAAAGCACCGGCATCAGATACGGATCGCCTTGGTGCGTTGAAGGATTTCATAGCGCGCCGTACAGAAGAGGGCGGCGCACCGCCGGAGAGTTGAATGAACACCAAACCCATCCTGCACAGGGACGATCCCGAAGCTGAGCCACTGATTGGTAACGTCAAGGTCACGCGCGATGATTGGCTGAACGTGGCCATGGACGTCCTGATTTCGGACGGGGTCGAGCAGGTGAAAGTCATGAACCTTGCCGAGCGGATGGCGGTCTCGCGCTCATCATTCTACTGGTACTTCAAGTCGCGGCAGGAATTGCTGGATGCGCTGCTGGCGCGATGGCAGGCGACAAATACGGCGGCCTTGATCGCGCAATCCGAATTGCCTGCTGAAACGATCACGGCTGCGGTGTGCAATGTGCAGCGCTGCGTTGTGAATACCGAACTATTTGATACGGCGCTTGATTTTGCTGTGCGGGATTGGGCACGAAGATCGGGAAAGGTGCGGCGTATGCTGGACCAGTCCGATGCCCGTCGCCTGGCCGCGCTGCGCGCGATGTTCATCCGGTTCAACTATGATGAGACCGAGGCAGAGACGCGGGCGCGGGTGCTATATTATATGCAGATCGGATATGATCTGGCGCAGTTAAACGAACCATTGGCGATCAGGCTGTCGATGGTTCCACACTACCTTTATGTTTTTACAGGGGTCGAACCGCGACCCGAGGAAATCACCGAATTCAGCGCGTATGCGAAACGTTTCTGGGAAGGGGCAGGACATGAACCAACCTGACGCAATCATCATTGGCACCGGTGTGATCGGCGCCGCCATCGCGTTCGAGATGTCCAAGGCCGGTTGGAAAACTCTGTCGTTGGATCGCAATGCGCAGGTTGGGCATGGCTCGACCGCAGGCTCTTGCGCGATAATTCGGATGCATTATTCGACCCTCGATGGAACCGCGTTCGCCTGGGAAGGTTATCACTATTGGCGTGATTGGGCGAACTATCTGGGCTTGCCCGACACAGCCGATTTGGCGCAGTTTCGTGAGACCGGTTGTTTGGTCGTCAAGACCGAGGCCAATGGATTTCTTGAGAAACATAAGAAGTACAGCGCCGAACTGGATTGTCCGTTTGAAGAATGGACACCCGAGCGGATTACCGAACGTCTGCCGATCTATTCTCTGGACAGCTTTGCCCCGGCGCGGCGCATGGATGATCCGGAGTTCGGCCAACCGAACGGAGATCGGATTCAGGGCGCAGTGTTCTGGCCGAAAGCAGGCTATGTGACCGATCCGGCCTTGTCGGCGCAAAACCTGATGGATGCCGCCAAGCTGCATGGTGCCGAAGTGCGAACGGGCGCAGACGTGCGCGAAATCCTGTTGCAGCAGTGGCGCGTCGCAGGTGTCAGACTTGCCTCTGGTGAAGAAATCCACGCCAAAGTGGTGGTGAATGTTGCCGGTCCCGGGTCAGCGCTTGTCAACGAAATGGCCGGGGTTCTGGGTGACATGACTATTCAAACCCGCCCGCTGCGGCAGGAGGTGGTGCATGTACCCGCGCCCGAAGGATTTGATTTCGAAACGCAAGGAACAATTGTCTCGGATAGTGATATCGCGCTGTATTGCCGTCCAGAACATGGCAATCATATTCTGATCGGCTCCGAGGATCCGGCTTGTGATCCGCATCAATGGTGCGAAGATGATGTAAGCTATAACCACGATTTTACGGATCAATGGACCACGCAGGCCATGCGTTATGCCCAACGGGTCCCTAGCTTGGGGATACCCTCCAGAACCCGTGGGGTGGTGGATTTGTATGATGCCTCGACTGACTGGATTCCGATCTATGACAAGTCCAGCCTGCCGGGGTTTTACATGGCCTGCGGCACCAGCGGAAACCAATACAAGAACGCGCCGATTGCGGGCAAAATGATGGCTGAACTGATTGACTACGTTGAAGGCGGTGCGGATCATGACGACAAGCCGATGCAGTTTGAACTGCCTTGCATTGGGCGCACAATCGACACCAGTTTCTATTCCCGCAAGCGACCGGTCAATACCGATAGCAGTTTCTCGGTGCTTGGTTAACGCGCCATCGCGCGCGCGTTCTCATAGCTTTCTTCCCGTACTGGACCGAAACCGCGTATCTGGTCCGCAGCTGACAGCACGTCCAGCCACTCGGTCTCGGAATGGGCGGAGGGGTTTGTCAGATACATGTCCAACAGCGATTGGTACCAGTTTAGGATATCTCGATGCAGTCGCGCTTCGGAGTGATAGCCGAAGGGGTTCAGGACCGAGCCACGCAAACCACGTAGACGGGACAGTCCCCGCAGAACCGGGCGCATCCATGGACCCAGTGCAAACTTGAGGGGGCGGCCCCGTTCGTCCTTGCGCCAGCTGAGCATTGGCGGGGCGAAGTGGTAACTGGTTTTGAAATCTCCCTCGAACTGTTGCTTCAGTTCGTTGTCGAAGTTTTGGGACGTTTGCAGCCGGGCCACTTCGAACTCGTCCTTATAGGCCATGAAGCGGAACAGGTTACGGGCTACGGATTCTAGAAGATCGTCGGATATTTTCGGGTTCGACGCGCGGATTGCTTCAATCTGTTGCGCATAGCGATCCGCATATGCGGCATCCTGATAATCTGTCAAAAACGCCACCCGACGCGCAATCACCTGATCCAAGGTGCCGTTTGCCTCTTCGGGTAGTGCCAGCCCGTGAATGCGGTCGGGGTCAGCCGCCAGACAACGCCCAAGAGCAAAGGCCAGCCGGTTTTTTTCGACGGCAACACCGTTCAGCAAGATGGCCTGAGCCAATGCAAGGTGCGATACCGGAACCAGCTCGTTTTGCCATGCATAACCCAGCAAAATGACGTTGGCGAAGACGGAATCCCCCAGTAGCGCCTCAGCTATTGCATTTGCGTCAAGGCTGGCGAGATTGTCCACCCCAACCACATCTGC
Organism: Ruegeria sp. CE6; assembly: GCF_056537485.1. Taxonomy (NCBI): domain Bacteria; kingdom Pseudomonadati; phylum Pseudomonadota; class Alphaproteobacteria; order Rhodobacterales; family Roseobacteraceae; genus Ruegeria; species Ruegeria sp. CE6. The sequence continues at coordinate 60,215 of NZ_JBQFRR010000004.1, forward strand.
GATCGCCTGTTCCCGCTTATCGACCCGCAATTGGGCATCGCGACGCAGGACAAGATCGCCGGTGGGCATCTCAGCCCTGTTCAGCACAACGCGTGTACCGCGGGCATAATGAGTTGAGGCTTTAGGGGCCGAACTCACCACCACATCACAGCCAATCACCGCATCCGCAGCGCCTTGATCTATGCGTACTTGGTTAAGCGCATCCGGAGCTGCGCCAAGGCGGATGTAACTGAGTACCGTGCCGAATTTCTGCGCAAATCCGGTGAAATCCAGGACCGAGGCACCTTTGCCTTCCAGATGCGCGGCCATAGTGATCAGGGCCCCAACCGTGACAACCCCAGTGCCACCCACGCCTGTCACAAGCAGATCAAACGGTGTGTCCAAAGACGGAAGCTTTGGGTCTGGCAGGTCTGCCTCAAGCGCGTCGAGGTCCAGATCTATGGCCCGCTTTCGCCGGGTTGCGCCTGCAACGGTCACGAAACTTGGGCAGAATCCGTTCAGGCACGAAAAATCCTTGTTGCACGAACTTAAGTTGATCTTGCGCTTGCGCCCCAGCGGGGTTTCTCGCGGCTCAACGCTCAGGCAATTCGATGCGACCGAACAATCGCCGCAACCTTCGCAGACAAGATCATTGATCCAGACGAACGTCGAGGGGTCCTCCATTGTCCCACGCTTGCGGCGGCGGCGTTTCTCGGTGGCGCAGGTCTGTTCATAGATCAGGACCGTGACTCCGGGTATGTCGCGCAGTTCGCGTTGCAGGCTGTCCATCTTTGCCCGGTCGTGGAATGTGGTGCCAGCCGGGAAATCGGATCGGTGAAACTTGGCAATGTTGTCCGAGACCAGCGCGATCCGCGCAACGCCTTCAGCCCGGCAGGTTTGGGCAATGCCTGCAACGCTGACAGGTCCATCCACTGGTTGCCCTCCGGTCATTGCGACCGCATCATTGTAGAGGATTTTATAGGTGATATTTGTCCCTGCCGCGACCGCCTGACGGATCGCGAGTGATCCAGAATGGTACCACGTCCCTTCGCCAAGGTTCTGGAAGATATGCTTTCCGCCATTGAATTGTGAGGCCACCACATGGGGTACGCCTTCGCCTCCCATCTGTGCATACCCGACCGTCTCGCGATCCATCCAAGATGCCATTACGTGGCAACCAATGCCGCTGGCAGCGGTAGAGCCTTCTGGAACTTTGGTTGATGTATTGTGCGGGCAGCCCGAGCAGAAATAGGGTGTCCGTGTTGCGCCCGGGACGTTGATCACGGGCGGTTCTGTCTCAGTCAGTGCACGCGCTTTGGCAGGCAGGTTTTCTTCAGGGAAGAACGTGTTAAGTCGGGCGGCAACAATAGGGGCCAGCATCAAAGGGCTGAGTTCCCCGGTCCATGGGATCAGCGGTTCGCCATGGCTGTCATATTTACCTACCATCTTATGGGGTTTGTCGCCGGGCCAGTCATAGAAATATTCTTTGAATTGGCTTTCGATGATGCCGCGCTTTTCCTCGACGACCAGAACCTCGGCCTTGCCTTTCACAAAGCGCAACGCGTTGCGACGGGCCAGCGGCCAGACCATGCCAACCTTGTAGATGTCGATCCCCAAGCGGCGACAGGCGGCTTCATCAAGGTCCAGCAAACGCAGCGCCTCCATGAGATCGAGGTGCCCCTTGCCGGTGGTCACGAAGCCGAACTTCGCACTGTCGATGTCATAAATACGCCGGTCGATGGGGTTTGCTTCGGCAAAGGCCCGAACGGCGCGCAACTTGTGTTGGATGCGGGTCTCGATCTCGGGCGAGGGCAAATCGGCGGTGCGGACGTGCAAACCGAGTTCGGGCAAGTCGATCTGCGGCAGGGAAAAGCTGCGATCCGGGTGCAGATCGACGGACCGTGCGCTTTCGACCGTTTCCGAGACCGCCTTGAACCCGACCCACGTGCCTGAGAAACGGGACAGAGCGAACCCGTACTCGCCGAATTCCAAATATTCCTCGACCGAGGCTGGGTTCAATGTCGGCATGAACCACGACATGAAGGCCACATCCGACTGATGCGGCATCGAAGAACTGACGCAACCATGATCATCGCCTGCCACGACCAGCACGCCACCTTTTGGCGCAGACCCATATGCATTCCCGTGTTTCAATGCATCGCCTGATCGGTCGACACCGGGGCCTTTACCGTACCACATCGAAAAGATGCCCTCGACCTCGCAATGCGGGTCCAAAATGGCCTGTTGCGCACCCAGAACCGCCGTTGCGCCGAGGTCTTCGTTCACGGCGGGCATGAACGTGATGCGATCCGTCTTCAGCCGGTCCTTTGCGCGCCATAGCTCAAGATCCAGCCCGCCCAGTGGCGATCCGCGATAGCCCGAGACAAACCCCGCCGTGTTCAGCCCGGCCTGACGGTCGCGTCGGGCCTGGTCCATCATAATCCGCGCCAAGGCTTGCGTGCCTGTTAGAAAAACCCGGCCCTGCGTCAGGGTATAGCGGTCTTCAAGCCGATAGGTGCGGGGGGAGGGTTCGTGGTGGCTCATTGCTGCGCGTCCATGGGTTTTTGTCTTTGGTGTTCGGTTATTTTAACCCCCCGCAGGTGAATTTCTGTTTCAGAGTTTGTGCGAGTTCTGCAAAATATGATAGGATTTACCAGATTTAGTTATATTTACGGATGAATCTTTCCAAGATGACTACTCTTGATGATCGGGACCACCGCATTCTGACGCTGCTTCAAAATGACAGCCGGGTTTCAAACGCCGAATTGGCAGATGCAGTCGGCATGTCAGCCTCCGCGCTATGGCGCCGGGTGCGCGCGCTGGAAGAGGCTGGGGTGATCGAACGGTACGGCGCTTTGGTGAACCCTGCCGAGATGGGGTTGACGTTCGAAGCAATCGTGCATGTTCACCTGACCCGGCATGACCCGGACAAGATTGTCGACTTCATCCGGGCCGTCGAGATCAGCCCCGAAGTGCAGGAATGCTACGCCACGACTGGTCAGGCCGATTATCATCTGCGTGTCTTGTGCAGGAATCTGTCTGCTTACAACACGTTTCTGGAAGATTTCTTGTTTCGATTGCCCGCCGTCGCCAGCGCGCAAACGAATGTCGTGCTGCGGACGATCAAGCGGAACCGACCGGTGGTACCCTGAAGCTTAAGCCGCGAAAGCCACCCAAGCCCAGGCCATGCCAATATAAGTAAGGTTGTGAAACAACTGATCCAGACCAGCGGCACGCCAAAAAGCGGCCTGATTGGGTTGCAACTGTTTGCGGTCAGAATAGTTGGCTTTGGCAAAGTCGATGTGGAAATGCACGATCCATTCCAACGCAGCGATGATCAGTATGAATTCAATCGGGGCGCGAAAGAGCGCGAAAATCACGACCGAACCCACAACATGCACAGCAGCATGTTGCGCGCGCCCCATGTGGAAATACGTGCCTCGCCCGGAAAGCATCTTGGGCGTCTGTAAAAAATAGTCGGCGAACATGTGTTTGATCTGAAGCAGGCACAGCAACAGAAACACAGCGCCAAAGCTGGCAGGCAAATGAATCCTCCCGATATCGTCCTGAATCAGGAGATTAGGGGGTAAACGCGAAACGCGCAAATGAACTTGTTCACACAACGCAAATTAGGCGCAAATCGGAAATTCATTTGCGTCCGAGGATACGATTGCGGTAAATTCGGCCCGTTGTATTCACGCCAAAATCAGTGATTTGAGCGGCGGATCGTTAGTAGGGGCGGGTTCAATAGAACGATCGATCTTTCAGTTCATCTGGAAATACTCGAAGCGCGACCAGTTGATTTTGCTGGCCGTGACGTCGACCTTGTTTCCTTTGCTTTACCTGACGTTGGAGCTGCCCAAGCGCATCATCAATGACGCAATCGGCGCGACAAGTCAGATTGTCGATGTCTGGGGTTATAGCCTGACGCAGACCACTTTTCTGATGATCCTGTGCTTTGCCTTTCTGGCTGCGGTGCTGGCGCACGGGCTGATGAAGATGCGTATCAACACCATGAAGGGTGTTCTGAGCGAGCGTATGCTGCGTCGCTTTCGCTATCAGTTGATCAACCGCGCGCTTCGCTTCCCACAACCATATTTTGAGCGGGTCAGTCAGGGCGAAATGGTCTCGATGATAACCGCTGAAAGCGAACCGATGGGTGGGCTGATGGGGGATGCGATCAGTCAGCCCGTGCTGCAGGCCGGACAAATGATCACGATCCTGTCCTTTCTGTTCCTCCAAAGCGTTTGGTTCGGACTGGCCGCGGTGGCGTTGATCCCGCTGCAGGCCTGGTTGATCCCGCGATTGCAACGCCAGATCAATCTTCTGAACAAGAAGCGCATTCAAGAGGTCCGCGTTTTGGCTGCCCAGATCGGCGAGAACGCTGCCGGTGCTTCGACCCTGCGCGCCAATGGCGGTTGGCGTTATCGGCGGGCGATGATCTCGGATCAGCTGGGGCGCCTGTTCGCCATCCGCTTTGAGATCTATCAGAAGAAGTTCTTTATGAAGTTCATCAACAACTTCATATCGCAGCTGACGCCATTCATGTTCTACCTTGTCGGTGGCCTGCTGGTGTTGCAGGGGTCTGTTTCGCTGGGTGCTCTGGTGGCTGCGCTGGCGGCTTACAAAGACTTGAGCTCACCCTGGAAAGAACTGCTGACCTATTATAATCAAACGCAGGACATGTCGCTGCGATGGGATGTTGTGATTGATCGTTTCGCACCGGATGGAATGATTGATGAGGCCCTGTTTGACGGAGAGCCAGCGGATCGTCCACATCTGAATGGCGATATCGTACTGAATCAAGTCTCGGTTCGTGATATCGACGGCAATCAGGTTTTGGATGATCTGGACCTGACGTTCCCAGCAGGTAAAACTGTCGGCATTTCGGCCACCAGCGAGGAAGATCGCCATGCGCTGACCGAGTTGCTGACCCGCGAGATTCTGCCAACCTCTGGCCGTATTGAAATCGGCGGCATCAATATGGCTGGCCTGCATCAAAGCGTTGTTGCCCAACGAATAGGTCTAGCAACCTCGCGCCCCATAATGTTTCAGGGCACGTTGGGTGAAAATGTGATGATGCCGATGCGGTCACATCCATTGTCCAAGTCCACCGAGGATCCGGATTTCCCCGAGACGCTGAGGGCAGGTAACAGTGCTGATCCATTCCACGTCGAATGGCTAGATCCAGGATCGGCAGGCTTTGACGATACAGCACGGCTGCGCGATTGGTGGCTGAAACTGATCGATGGCATGGGCTCGGGCGCGGCGTTGTTTCAGCGCGGTGCCGAGCAGGTGTTTGATGCGAATGAGCGCCCGGAACTGGCAGCAAAGCTGGTCGAATTGCGCCCTCGGGTTCAGAAGGCGGTGCGCGAGGCCGGGCTTGATCAGCAGGCGCTGATTTTCGATCGCTGCGCGTATAACCCTGCGCTACCCGTTGCTGAGAACCTGTTGTTTGCCACCCCTTGTGTTCCAGTGACACGGCAATTGCTGGCACAGCAAACCGTGTTTCTAGGCCAGTTGCGCGAGTTGGGGTTGGATGAAACCCTGATCAGTTTGACACGCGACGTTATTGAGATGCTGCGCCAGATCTTTGGGCTTGATGGAACGGATCACCCTCTGTTCCGCAAGCTGGGGCTTGAGGCCCAGACCTACGAGGCCGCGGTTGAATTGGTCGAGCAAACCCGGAAGGAAGGCGCAAACGGGCTGGATGACGAACAATTGGCTAGCTTGCTTTCGGTGCCATTTGTGATCTCGGCCGAGCAGATTGGCCCGGCGTTTTCGGATGAGCTGAAGAACCGCATTCTTGAGCTTCGCCACAGCCACTCGGCCAAATTGCTGGAACCGTTGCACGATGTATTCGTCCCGTTGGATGAAGATGCCTTTGCACCCGGTTTGACGGTTATGGAAAACGCACTGTTTGGCAAGGTCAGCCAGATCGGCGGTGCGCGGACCGACGAGGCGCGCAAGCTGATCGTCGATGTTCTGGCCGAGAACGGGGCACGACCGATGGTGGTGGAACTGATCTATGATGTTCCGGTCTCGATTGGCGGCCAGAACTTGCCTGCCGTATTTGCCGAACCGCTAGCCTTTACCCGCGCTGCGATCAAAAAGCCAGATATTCTGATCCTGGAAACCGCGCTTGCCAGCTATGATATGGAGACACAGGTCGCAGTTTATAAAAATCTGCGTGAATTGCTGCCCGAAACTACTGTAATCTATCTAAATGATGCGTTCGAAAATCCAGATGTTTTCGACATGTATGTTGAAATCCGTCAGGGCCGGGTCGTGACGGGTGAAGGCCCAACCGACGTCGACGGCGACGGTGCGGCGTCTGCCGATCTGGTACGCAAATTGCGTGCGCTTGAGCAGACCCCGTTGTTCTCTGGGCTCGACCGTCGCCAGCTTCGACTGCTGGCCTTTGGGGCGCGCTGGTTCGAAGCGAAACCTGGCCAGGTGGTGTTTCTGAAGGATGATCAGCCAACCGATGGCGCCTATGTCATCCTTGAGGGCGAGGCAGGATTGTACCTGCCGCGTTCGGGCGAGGCCGATCAACTGATCACAACGGTTGGTGCGGGCGCGTTGGTGGGAGAGCTGGGGTTGATCCGAAAAGAGCCTCGGGCGTTGAGCATGGTGGCTGAAACGGAACTGTCCTGCCTACGGATCGGTGAGGAGGAATTTCTGGCGGTCGTCGAGAACGATGCAGCCACAGCCTTTAAACTGTTGCAGGTCATCGCGGGGTATGTCTCGAACTGATCGGCTTGCTCGCCTGTCGATTGTTACCCTTCGGTTGCGGGTGCCCCGCCTTGAAACGCATTCCCATTTGCATAGTCACATGGTGTTTCCTGCATCTGTAAGTGCAGCCCGTCACCTTTGTAGGGATGGGCTCGGGCAAGGCCTTCATCGACCTCGATACCAAGGCCGGGCTCGATCGGAGGAGTGACGAACCCCTTCTCGACGCGGATGCTTCCCTTTATCAGTTGATCGTGGAATGGGGTCTCGATGCTTTCAAGCAGCAGCAGGTTCGGGATCGACGCCGCAAGATGAATATTCGCCGCCCACTCGATCGGTCCCGCATACAGATGGGGTGCCATCTGGGCGTTGAAAACCTCGGCCATTGCGGCGACTTTCTTCATCTCCCATATACCACCAGCGCGACCCAGCGCAGGCTGAAGGATTTCGGCGGCCCCGGCGCGCAGGACCGCGCCAAATTCCGCCTTGGTTGTCATCCGTTCACCGGTTGCGATAGGGATACGGACAGTGCGCGCCACACGGGCCATATCCTCGATCATGTCGGGGGGTGTGGGTTCTTCGAACCACAGTGGTGAAAAGGGTTCCAGCGCTTGGCCCAGACGTATAGCTCCGGCTGTGTTGAACTGACCATGAGTACCGAACAGCAGATCGGCCTTGTCTCCAACTGCCTCACGGATCGCTTTGCAAAACGCTATCGACATTGAGATATCGGACATAGCGGGCATGTGCCCACCGCGGATCGTATAAGGCCCGGCAGGATCAAACTTGACGGCGGTATAGCCGCGCCGGACCATTTCAGCAGCACTTTCTCCGGCCTGCTCAGGTGAAGTCCAGAAGTCCGTCAGGTTATGCTGAGGAAGTGGGTAGAGATAGGTATACGCCCGGATACGGTCGTTCATCCGCCCACCCAGCAGCGCATAGACCGGACGATCACGATCCTTGCCCAAAATGTCCCAGCAGGCGATTTCGAGCCCCGAGAACGCACCCATGACGGTCAGGTCTGGTCGCTGAGTGAAGCCGCTGGAATAGGCGCGGCGGAACATCAACTCGATATTCTCGGGGTTTTCGCCCTGCATGTGCCGTTCGAATACATCGCGAATGACATGGGTCATGGCTTCGGGACCAACCGAGGACGCGTAGCATTCCCCCCAACCGATCACGCCCGTATCCGTGGTGACCTTGACCAAAATCCAATAGCGCCCACCCCAACCCGGTGCCGGAGGCGCGGTGACAATGACATCGAGATCTTGCAGTTTCATCGGGTGTTCCTTTTGCGGGGTTCAGTCGCGATCAAACAAGATTACATTGCGTTTGGCCGCACCGGACTTGGTGTCTTCGATGGCCTCATTGATCTGCGACAGGGTCCAGCGACCCGAGATCAACTCGTCCAGTTTCAGCCGCCCCTGTTCATACAGATCGATCATCCACGGGATGTCGCGCTGGATCACTACATCGCCCATTTTTGAGCCCACCATGCCCTGGCCAAGCGCGGCCAGCACGACGGGTTCGTAGCTGGACATGTCACCAGAATGGGGCATCCCGATCATGATCGCCTTGCCGCCCCGACCAAGGTAACGCGGGGCCTGATCATAGGCCGGGATTGCACCAACAGTAATCAAGACGGCGTCTGCGCCACGTCCGCCCAGCGCCTTGTAGGCGGCTTTCCACGGCTCTTTCTGGCTGGCCAAAACACCATGGGTCGCGCCGAACTCCATTGCGATATCCAGCTTATCCTGTGTCATATCGACCCCAACGATACGGCGAGCTCCGGCAATACGTGCGCCTTGGATTGCGTTCAAGCCGACGCCCCCGGCGCCGATGACAACCACGTCCTGCCCGGGGCGAAGCTGGGCGGCGTTGACCGCTGCGCCAACACCGGTGATCACCCCGCAAGACAGCAGGCTGGCAAGGTCCTTGGGCAGGGTCTCAGGTATGCGGACGATCTGTCGGTGGCTGACAACTACCTTTTCGGCAAAGGCCCCGCATGCCATGGCCTGTTCCAGCGCATCACCGTCGGCAGTCTGCAGCGGACCTTTCACCGTGTCATAAGGTGTTTCACAAATGGTGGGCATGCCACCGGCACAGGACGGGCAGGACCCGCAGGCGCGGATCAAGGTTACCACAACGGGATCACCAAGTTTGAAATCCCCTGCGCCTTCACCAACAGCAGAAACGATGCCAGCCGCTTCGTGCCCGTAAACCGCGGGCAAGTGGCCGCCCCATGCGCCGCTTGCAAAGGAAATGTCCGAATGGCAAATCGCCACTGCATCCAGCGTGACCTCGACCTCGCCCATGCCGGGTGGTGCAATCAGGATGTCTTCGATGACCAGAGGTTCGCCGAAGGCCCGGCATACGGCTGCTTTGATGGTTTGCATGTGTTTTCCCGCTCCCTAACGGGATCACGGTGACCCGTCCCGGCGGGACCTGCAAGGTGGAAACCGTCACGGATGTGTCGTTGTTCTGCCAAAGTGGGGTAGACGCAAAAGAATCCACCTATTGATAAGCATTGTGTGGGTCATCGGTTCAGTGTGCGACAACCAAACAGATCGGCGCACGGCGTATCGGGGTCGGGACATCGACGGTGGCTGGCTACATTCGTTGCGAGATCTGGTGCATCAACCCGGCAAGATGCTCAGGATGCGAAAAAAACGGCGAATGAGAGCTGTCTATCGTAAGGTGCATATCAGGGTCCGCGCAGCCCGCCATCTCGGCCTGATATTCGGTCGGAACGATTCGGTCATCGGTGGTTCTGATGTACCCTTTTGGAACGCGCGCGAAGTTATCGCCGACGTCTAGGGGGGTAGTCTGCGGTGCAATCGCCTGGGGGCACAGGCGCGCGAATGCATAGGCAACCACCTCGCGCGCGCAGTCGTGATAAAGCAGGTCGTGCACCTGATCCGGTACCACCGAATACGACAACCCGTCGCCGGATACTTCGACGGCATTTCCGATCAGTTGGCGTGGGGCTCGTTTGCGCATTTCGACCATAGATAGCCCGGATTTCGGAACATAGGCACTTAGATAAATCACACCACGCATGGCGTTCGGGTCGGTCTCGGCAGCCGCACTTACGGGATATCCACCCCACGAGTGCCCTAAGATGATGGTCTTTGGTGTCGAAGCCTTCAGCACGGCATCTCTGCACGTTCCAAGGGTTACATCGCGGATAGGCGTCGGGTCCGAGCCGTGGCTTGGCATATCGATGGCGCGGGCGGTATGTCCGAATGTGGTCAATTCCGGGATCAGATCGCGCCAGCACCAGGCACCGTGCCACGAGCCATGTACAAGCAAGAAATCTGCCAACAATCCCTCCTTCAAATATGTCCGATCTCGGTCAGAAAACCACCGATCAGTTGGGCAAAGTCCTGAGGGCGCTCGACGCAGGGCAGGTGGCCTGCCTTTCGGATTAGCGCAAAGCGCGAGCCAGGGATCAGATCGACCGTTTCGCGCACCAGATCTGGCGGGGTTGAGCCGTCTTCGCTGCCCGCAATCCCTATGGTCGGCAGGCGCAATCCGCTGGTTGGCGTATAGAAATCGGTGCCCGAGATTGCAGCGCAACAGCCCAGATAGCCATCGACCGGTTGTCGGACCATCATGTTGCGCCAAAGCGTCATCTCGGCGCTGGCCCGGAATGATTTCGAGAACCACCGATCCATGGTGGCATCCGCCAGTGCCTCGATCCCGCCGGTACGGACAGCATCCATACGATGCTGCCACATCTTGGGAGTGCCGATTTTGGCGGCCGTATTCGACAGCACCAGCGCGCGGATCTGATCCATACGCTTGACCGCCAGGCCCTGCGCAATCATGCCACCGACGGACAGACCCACGAATACGCAATCCTTGACTTCTAGATAATCCAGCAATTGCTCGGCGTCGCGCACCAGATTTCCCATGGAATAGGGCGCTGAGGGTGCTGTTGACAATCCGTGCCCGCGTTTGTCGTACCTAATGATGCGCAGGCCTTTGGGCAGTAGCGGCAATATCGGGTCCCACAGCCGCATATCCGTACCCAGTGAATTAGCAAACACGATGGGGGCGCCAGCGGCGTCGCCATCAATTCGGTAGTGTATCCGAACATCTTTGAGGTCAGCGATATGCATGTTTAGCGTCCCCGTCTGCTCAGGGTGTCGGTTAAAACGACTACAACCGGATTTTGCACCGGCTGTAAGCGATTGTCAGGTAAGGAATTCCAACGCTCGTTCAAAGATCTGCGGATCCACGTTGCCGCCCGAGGCGACTACGATCACCGCATTCCCATCAATCTGATCCTTGCGAAACAGGGCAGAGGCCAGCGAAACCGCTCCTCCGGGTTCCAGCACGATCTTCAGACGCAGAAACGCAAAGGCCATGGCGCGTAGGGATTCCTGTTCAGATACCGACAGACCAGGGCCGCAAAGCCGCTGTAGGATGGGAAAGGTAATCTGCCCCGGCTGTGGCGTCAGGATTGCGTCGCAGATATTTCCCGAAGTAGCGTCGTTGCTTTGGATCGTCCCGCTTGCCAGCGAGCGTTTCACGTCTTCGAACCCTTCAGGCTCGCATGGACGAGGGCGCAGACCGGGCGCGTGACGCTCTAATGCCAGCGCTATACCAGATGTCAGCCCGCCGCCGCCACAGCAGATCAGCACGTCACCTTCGGTCACGCCCAGCGCCCGTGCCTGACGCGCCAGCTCCAGTCCCGTTGTTCCCTGGCCAGCGATCACTTGCGGTTCGTCATAAGGCCGGATCAAGGTCAAACCGCGCTCGGCAGCCAATGCCTCGCCGATGTCTTCGCGGCTTTCGCTGGCACGGTCATATAGGACGACCTCACCGCCCAGCGCGCGGGTGTTTTCAATCTTCAGCTTCGGCGCATCCGAGGGCATGACGATGACGGACGAGACTCCATGTTGAGCCGCTGCATAGGCAACACCCTGTGCGTGATTGCCCGAGGAATAGGCGATGACGCCCCGGTTGCGCGCCGCTTCATCCAATGCCGAAATAGCTGACCACGCGCCGCGAAATTTGAAACTGCCGGTGTGTTGCAGGCATTCGGGTTTGATCAGCACGCGGCGACCCGCGATTTCATCCAGGAAAGGCGATGACAGAAGCGGCGTCTCGCGCACGTGACCTTTCAGCCGCTCGGCGGCGGCTTCGATCATGTCTATGTTGCTCATTTGGCGTCCAGTATCTTGCGGATCAGGTCTAGGGATTGAGGCTCGTTCAGGAACGGGACATGTCCTCGGTCCGGCACTTCGGTCGAGATCAATTCGGGGTGGTGTGCGTGCATCTTCTGCACCGTGGCTTTGCTCAACAAGTCGGAATTTGCACCGCGGATCACGCCGGTGTGGATCGTGCTCAGGGCGTCGAACAAAGGCCACAGGTCCGGTACCGGGGTGATGGCGGCCTGCTCGATCAGCGCTTGTCGCAATGCGGGGTCATAACGCAGCTGTAGCCCGGTATCGGTTTGAATGTATTGATGTTCTACCTGCAGTTTCCAGACGTCCTGAGCGATGCCCGGGAACTGTGGCGCCATCATCGTTTGCAGGACCTGCGCAGCCTCATCATAGGATTGTGAACTTGGGGGATTGCCGACATAGTCCATAATCTTGGCAATGCCACCGGGTTCGATCACCGGGCCAACGTCGTTCAGGATAACACCTGCCAGCCGGTCAGGATGGCTGGCGGCCAAGGCCATGGCGATCAGCCCCCCCCGTGACGTGCCCAACAGGGTCACCTTCTCCAAACCCAGCTGATCCAGAAGTTCGACCGCATCCTGTCCTTCGCGCAGGATGTTGTAATTCATGTAGTTCGCATCAAAATCGGACTTGCCGCGCCCGCGATAATCCATCGCAATCATACGAAGATCACTCATATGTGGCGCAAGAAATGAAAAGTCGCGGCAGTTGCGCGTCAAGCCAGCCAAGCAAAGCAGAGGATGGCCCGTGCCGGTATCTTCATAGTACAGGCGTTTGCCGTCCGAGGTGGTGAAATATGCCATCAAAGCCCTGCCAATTGAGGGATCGTCGTCAGGTCTGGCAGCACATGTGCAGGTTTCCACGGCAGACGGTCCATTGGTTCGCCAGCGCGGTTGACCCAAGCTGTGACAAATCCATAGCCACTGGCCCCGGCAGCGTCCCAGCCGTTTGAGCTGACGAACAGAACTTCTTCGCGCGTACAACCGAACCGGTTTTGCACCAGATCGTATACGCTGGCATGGGGTTTGAAGACCCCCACGCTTTCGACCGACAGAACATCATCCAGCACATCACCGATCGCGGCAGACTGCACCGCCCCGTTTAGCATCGGGGGTGAACCGTTGGACAAGATGGCGGTCTGCAACCCACCGGCCTTCAGCGCCTTCAACATATCGGGGACCTCGGGATAGGCCTGCAATTCCCAATACAAATCGAGCAGACGCTGCCGAAGGGTGATATCCCCCTGAAGGCCTACCGCTTCCAAGGCCCAATCCAGCCCATCTTGCGTGACATCCCAAAAGTCACAATGCGCATCAGCGACAGCACGCAACCATGTATATTGCAGTTGCTTCAGACGCCAGTGATTGGCCAACTCGGGCCATTTGCTAGCCAACGCTTCAAATCCGGGCTCTGTTGCGGCCTGCCTGGCGGCGGCGGCCACGTCAAACAGAGTGCCATAAGCGTCGAATACACACGTGGTGATAGCCATCCGATCCTCCCCTGATCGGGCGCAGGTAAACACAACCGGTTCCGGGGTTAAAGAGGGCAGGGTTTACAATGCTGTGTCAGCCTCTAGGCTGCGCCGTTCATTTCTTTTCAGGCCGGAGGCCATCATGACCGCAATCAAACAAGGCGACACGGTTCGCATCCACTACACCGGAACTCTGCTGGACGGCAAAGTCTTCGACAGTTCCGAGGGGCGCGATCCGTTGGAGTTTGCGGTTGGTTCCGGGCAGATCATACCCGGTCTGGACGCTGCCCTGCCGGGCATGCAGATTGGCGAGAAAAAGCGTGTGGAGATCGATTGCGTTGACGCCTATGGCCCGATCAATCCGGGCATGCGGCAGCAGATCCCGCGTGAAGGCATCCCGGATGACATTCCGCTTGAACCTGGCACGCAGTTACAGATGCAAACTCCTGACGGTCAGGCATTGCCAGTGACTGTCGTCGAGGTAGATGAGGCGACGGTGACCTTGGATGCAAATCATCCACTAGCGGGGCAAGATCTGGTCTTCGATATCGAAATCGTTTCGATCAACTGACGCTGATTGGATCAAAGGCCCGGGATATGTGACAACAACGGCTCAATCGCATCGCGCACGGGCGGTTGGGTCAGAAACACAAAGGCAATCAGCAGCGATGTGAGAATCAGCAGCAAAAGACGCGCACGTCCGCTTCCTGATTTGCGTTTCAAAGCTGGCGAGCGCGTGTTGCTCGCAAGGATCTGTTCAAGTTTGCTCATATCGTAATCCCTGCGGGGCAAAGATGTTCAAATCTTGGCACCCGCAGGGAAAGATATGGTCACATGGCCTCTGGCTGAGGCATGCCCAGAATATGATACCCGCCATCGACACGGATGATCTCACCCGAAGTATAGCTGCCGGCGTCGGACGCAAGATACACGGCGGTGCCTCCGACGGCCTCCAGCGTGGCATTCGAACGCATCGGTGCGTTCTGGTCGCAGAACTTGTAGGTCTTGCGTGCACCACCAATAGCCGCACCCGCCAATGTTTTCATCGGGCCGGGCGAGATGGCGTTCACGCGAATACCCTCGGGGCCCAGATCGTTCGCCAGATAGCGCGTCGCCGATTCCAGCGCAGCCTTGGCGACGCCCATGACATTGTAGTTTGGTACAACCTTGTTCGATCCTTGATAGGTCAGGGTCAACAATGTGCCGCCATTGTCCTTCATCAGCGGATAGGCGCGACGGGCAACTTCGATGAACGAATAGGCCGACACATCCAGCGAGTGTTTGAAGTTTGCCCGCGTGGTGTTCAAGAATCGACCGGTCAGTTCGGACTTGTCCGAATAAGCGATAGCGTGGACAACAAAATCTATTGTTGGCCAGCGGGCGGACAACTCGCCAAACGCGCGATCCAGTGAATCATCATCGGTCACATCCGCATCGACCATGAAGTCGCTGCCCAAGCTTTGGGCCAGCGGTTCAAGCCGTTTGCCAAACGCCTCGCCCTGATAGGTGAAAGCCAGCTCAGCGCCTGCTTCGTGCATGGCTTTGGCGATGCCCCACGCGATAGAGCGGTCATTAGCCACGCCCATGATCAGGCCGCGTTTACCCTTGAGAATATCCGACATCTTGTTCACCCGTTATACTTCGACAGAACCATGGATCCGTTGGTGCCGCCAAAGCCGAAGCTATTGGTCATCACGCTGTCCAAGCCTGCGTTTTCAACCACTTGAGTTGCAATTTCACCGGGCAGGATGCCGTCGGCAAGTGTGTCGACATTGATCGACGGAGTAATGAAATCATGTTCCAGCATGAGCAGGCAGAAGATCGCCTCAAGCGCGCCCGCTGCGCCTTGCGCGTGACCGGTCATCGATTTTGTCGATGAAATCGGAGGCACACTGCCTTCACCAAAGATACGGCGTACGGCTTCGACTTCTCCGACGTCGCCCACTGGGGTCGAGGTGCCGTGGGCATTGATATAGCCGACCTTGCGGCCTTCGGGCACGGTCGACAGCGCCAGACGCATCGCGCGCTCGCCGCCTTCGCCGGATGGTGCCACCATGTCGTGCCCATCAGATGTCGCGGCATAGCCGGTTACTTCGGCATAGATTTTCGCACCGCGCGCCAGCGCATGCTCGAGGTCTTCCAGAACCACGATGCCGCCACCGCCGGAAATCACAAATCCGTCGCGGTTCTGATCGAATGCGCGCGAGGCTTTATCAGGTGTCTCGTTGTACTTGGACGACATCGCACCCATCGCGTCGAACAGGCAGGACAGGGTCCAGTCCAGCTCTTCTCCTCCACCTGCGAACATCACATCCTGCTTTCCCAGCATGATCTGTTCAGCCGCATTGCCGATGCAGTGCAGCGAGGTCGAGCAGGCCGAGGTGATCGAGTAGTTGATACCTTTGATTTTGAACGCGGTCGCCAAGTTCGCAGAAATCGTCGAACACATGCACTTTGGCACTGCAAACGGGCCGATCCGTTTGGTTGCGCCGGTTTTCAGCACGGTTTGGTGCGCAGTCAACATCGCGCTGGTCGATGGTCCACCCGAACCTGCCACCAGACCTGTGCGCGGATTGACCACCTGATCTTCGGTCAGCCCGGCGTCCGCGATGGCCTGATTCATCGCGATATGGGCATAGGCAGCACCCGGACCCATGAACCGCAGGGTCCGCTTGTCCACGTGATCGGCCACATCGATTTTCAGCGAACCGGCGATCTGGCTGCGAAAGCCGTGCTCGACCATCTGTTCGCTTGCTACGATGCCGGATTTGCCTGCTTTGAGCGAGGCGAGCACCTCTTCGGCATTGTTCCCGATCGAGGACACAACCCCCAGACCGGTGACGACTACTCGACGCATTTGCGTACTCCTTATTGCGGCCGGTCAGGCTCAGGCGTCTGACAGAACGACCTTCATATCCTTGACGTCGTATATCAATTCACCATCGGCTTCGACGATGCCATCTGCCACACCCATGGTCAGGCGGCGCGTCTGGATCGCCTTTTTGAAATCAATCTTATAGGTCAGCATCTTCCGGTCCGGGCGCACCATGCCGGTCAACTTGACCTCTCCGACGCCAACGGCCATGCCACGTCCTTGCCAGCCGCGCCAGCCGAGGTTGAAGCCGGTCAGTTGCCACAAACCGTCCAGGCCCAGACAGCCGGGCATGATCGGATTGCCAGGGAAATGGCAGTCAAAGAACCAAAGCTCAGGTGTGATATCGAATTCGGCCAGCACATGACCCTTGCCATGCGCTCCACCGTCGCCGGAAATCTCGGTAATGCGGTCCATCATCAACATCGGCGGAGCCGGCAACTGCGCGTTGCCAGGGCCAAATAGTTCGCCGCGGGCGCATTTCAGCAGATCGTCCTTGTCAAAACTGCTCGGGAATTGGGCCATTCTGCCGCCTCTCCTGCCTGGGTCCGTTTATTACATCTGGCCTCGTCTATCACCCGTATGCAAGGTCCTGCAAGACCAGCACTCCATATCTTGTTGTGACTACAATATTCTTTGCGAATGAATTTCATTTGAAATTGCAGGCAGGGCGCACTTATATTAAGGGCAGCAAAACACAGGTATCGGATTCATGACACCTCAGAGCCGTGAGATCGCTGCAAATTGGTTGGTTGACGCAGGTTTGCGCCCCACGCGCCAAAGGGTTGCTTTGGCCGAATTGCTTGTGGGCGACGGTCTGCATCGTCATGTGACAGCGGAAAGCCTGTTTGAATCCGCAAAAGCCAAAGGTGACGCGGTTTCGCTGGCGACCGTATACAACACATTGCGGGCGTTTTGCGATGCCGGGGTGCTTCAAGAGATCACTGTTGACGGGTCCAAAAGCTATTTCGACACCAACACGCATGACCATCCGCATTTCTATTGGGAAGACGAAAGCCGTCTGAGCGATGCACCATCCGATCAATTGGTAATCCAACAATTGCCGGAAGCTCCTGAAGGCGTCGAAATCGCATCGGTCGATGTGGTGATCCGCCTGCGGAAGAAGTAACCTCTAATCCTTAAATAACAACGTAACCAACGCATGCTCAGCCTGCGTGATCAGCGGATCAGTCGGCCCCGTGCCATGCCGTGCCAATACAACAGATTCGGTTGCATCTGGATCGGTGATCGGCAGGCTTATCACGCGGACCTGATCATAACTGAAGCCGTTTTTAGGGCTGGTATAGCTTATCCCGATGCCTTCCCCATGAGCGGCCAGACTGCGCGAAAGCTCCAATGATTCCGCTCGGTGCGAGATTGTGGGGTTCAAACCTTTGCGTCTGAAAAGCGCGAGTACATGCTGTGCAGACAAACCCTCTTTAGACAGAATCAGTGGATATGACGCTAGCTCGGTCAGGGTGAGCTGATTGGCCGCCGCCAGTGTATGATCAGGTGAAAGCAGTGCGTGTGGGGTGCTGTCGAACAACTTCTTGCAGGAAAAACCGGCATCCATGCCGAGGTCATAGGTGAGTGCAAAATCGTATCTGCCATCGATCAAGCCGGAAATCAGGCCTTCGAACGTCTCAACACCGTGTGTCAGGGCGACGTCGGGCAAAGCTTCTTGCAGGCGGTGCAGAGATTGGGCCAGAAGAAAGGGTGCCAGATCGACAAAGCATCCCAGGCGCAATCGGCGTTCGCCGGTTATCGGCTGCTTTGACTGTTCCAAAAGCGCAGCTCGCTTCAACAAGGCCTCGGCCTCTTCGATGAATTTGCGGCCCTGCGGGGTCAGCGCCATCGCGGCACCCCGTCTTCGCGCAAACAGTGGATATCCCAAACGTGATTCGACCCGGGTCAGCGCATTGGACAAGGCAGGTTGCGAGACATTTAGGCGTTGTGCCGCAGCAGACAGGCTGCCATGCCGACCGATGGCGCAAACATATTCGTATTGGCGCAGAGTGAGGTATAACATAGAGTTAATACCTAAATTGAAAGATATGATTTGAACAGATGTCTTATTCATGCGCAGATCGGGCGACAAATCTAAGGAGACCGCAATGACTCACCCTCTTGTTTCTCAGGCCATGATCGACAACTTCCAGACGGACGGCGTTGTGTTGGTTAAAGGCCTGTTCGCCGATCATATTGAAACCCTACGGGCCGGGGTTGCCGCGAATATGGCCGAGCCGGGTCCTTATGCTTCGGAGAACAGGAAAGATGGCGAAACCGGCCGTTTTTTTGACGACTATTGCAACTGGTCCCGTATCCCGCAGTTTCGTGAAGTGATCGAAAAATCTCCTGCTGCTGAAGTAGCGGCCGACCTCATGCAGTCGCAATCTGTGCAGATGTTCCATGACCATGTTCTGGTGAAGGAACCCGGAACCTCGATGGCAACGCCGTGGCATCAGGATGGGCCATACTATTTTGTGGATGGTCAACAGAATATCAGCTTCTGGTCACCGTTGGATCCGGTGAAACAAGCGACCTTGCGCTGCGTTGCCGGTTCGCACCGCTGGGAAAAAGAAGTGCTACCTACCCGCTGGGTCTCGGAAGAAGGTTTCTTCCCTGACGAGGGGCAGTACATGCCGATTCCGGACCCAGATGCCGAAAGGATGAAGATTGTAGAATTTGAAATGGAGCCCGGTGATGCAGTGGCCTTCAACTATCGCACGCTACACGGGGCCCGAGGCAATACTTCCGATAGCCGACGCAGGGCATTTTCGCTGCGATTGGTTGGTGATGATGCACGTTATGTCGAGCGTCCAGGCCGGACTTCGCCGCCATTTCCGGGACATGAAATGGTGCCTGGGCAAAGGCTGCGTGAGGACTGGTTCCCAGTTCTGCTACAGCGTTAGAACCTAGAACCACTGGCCCGATTCGATCAGGCCCAGATCCAGCAATTGGCGCGAATCCCACTCGAACGGAGTTGAATGGTTCCAGCAGAAGTTGGAGATATCGAACGTCGATCCGGCGTTCGTCTTCAATGCTTTGGCCGCCCGGAACGAACAGATCGCCGCGGTCAGGTTGTTGTGCCACGGGCAGGCGTAGGTGTTATATTCCGGCTTATTGAAAGTGTGATCAGGCAGAAGTCTCAGATCGGGTTTTGCTTTGAACAGCGAAATCCGATCGATCCGGCGTCGTTCATACGGGATATGATCTTCGAACCGCCAGCGCAGACCACCGGACATATCCAGTTGCCGCTCTAGCGGCTTGCCAGATGCGTCATGCCGCGTGTGGGCGTAGTATCCGGTCTTGTCCAGCATTGCGTGATCGGGGGCCACTCCGTTTGGATAGGCCGTCAGATCATTCGCATAAAGATCGATCACATGGGTCAGCATGGCCTGGCGCCGTTCTTCAGAATGGAAGGCCAGTAACTCTCCGACCGAGCGGGTCTCGCAGAAAGGGTAGAACAGATATTCAGAGTTGTAGCAGTAGTATACCCATGCACCCTGAGCCGCCTGAATGATCCGATTGACGGCCTCAAATACGACGGTTCTCGGCGCGCAGGTCATCGTCACTCGATGAACCCTTTCCTCCAGCGCTTCATCCAGCGTGAATTCCTGGGGCAGGAATGTGATCACGGATTTGAACCCCAGCTTCAAATGATGGTGCAGCGTCCCTTCTAGCTCGACATTATCTTCGGCAAATATCAGTGCCACGGGTCCCTCGCTCAGGATCGACCGATCGGATTTCAGAAGGTGATCAAGGGATTCGTACTGCATCGTTGGTTTCGTTGCCGCCTTGCTGGAAATTCCCGCCAAATTCGGGTAATTGCGCCAGCATTGCAAGCGGCGTTCGATACGTATAGACGACGCCGACCCAGCGACTGCAAAGGCCAACCCATGTCTGAACCGAAAAAGCTGTTTATCAAGACCTATGGCTGTCAGATGAACGTCTATGACAGCGAACGCATGGCCGAAGCGCTGGGCGGACAGGGCTATGTCGAGACCAAATCGCCCGATGATGCGGATATGATCCTGCTCAATACCTGCCACATTCGAGAAAAGGCAGCTGAGAAAGTCTATTCCGAACTGGGCCGTTTCAAGGGCCTCAAGGCGGAAAAGCCGGACCTTAAAATCGGTGTCGCAGGTTGCGTCGCTCAGGCCGAAGGCGAGGAAATCATCCGCCGCCAGCCGCTTGTCGATCTGGTGGTGGGGCCACAAAGCTATCATCGCCTGCCCGAGATGGAGGCGAAGACGCGCGCGGGTGAAAAGGCGCTGGATACCGAGTTCCCCGAAGAAGACAAATTCGAAAAGCTCAAGAACCGCCCCAAGGCCAAGCGCGGACCGACGGCATTTCTGACCGTGCAGGAGGGGTGTGACAAGTTCTGTGCCTTCTGCGTTGTGCCCTATACACGCGGGGCCGAGGTCAGCCGCCCGGCAGATCGCATCCTGCGTGAGGCCCGCGATCTGGTTGAACGCGGTGTGCGTGAGATCACGCTGCTGGGGCAGAACGTCAATGCCTATCACGGGGCTGGACCGGACGGAGACATGACCCTTGCCGGTCTGATCTGGGAATTGAACAAGGTCGACGGGCTAGAGCGCATACGCTTTACCACCTCGCACCCGAACGACATGGATGATGCGCTGATCGAAGCGCATGGCACCTGTGAGAAGTTGATGCCATATCTGCATTTGCCGGTGCAGTCGGGGTCGGACAAAATTCTAAAGCGGATGAACCGCAGCCACACGGCTGAAAGCTATCTCCGATTGATCGAGCGTATCCGAGAAGCGCGCCCCGATATTCTGATGTCCGGCGATTTCATCGTGGGCTTCCCGGAAGAAACGGAAGAGGATTTTCAGGCTACTCTGGATTTGGTCGAAGAGGTCAAATACGGCTACGCCTATTCCTTCAAATACTCGACGCGACCCGGCACACCTGCAGCAGAACGGCCACAGGTCGAGGCCGAAGTGGCGGATGAACGCCTGCAGCGCTTGCAAGGGTTGATCACTCGCCACCAGCGCGAGATTCAGGACTCGATGGTCGGAAAGACAGTTAATGTCCTGTTTGAAAAGCCTG
Organism: Ruegeria sp. CE6; assembly: GCF_056537485.1. Classification (NCBI taxonomy): domain Bacteria; kingdom Pseudomonadati; phylum Pseudomonadota; class Alphaproteobacteria; order Rhodobacterales; family Roseobacteraceae; genus Ruegeria; species Ruegeria sp. CE6. The sequence goes on from NZ_JBQFRR010000004.1 coordinate 81,540, forward strand.
GGCGGCAACCGGGCCAGATGGTTGGAAAATCCGAGTATCTGCATGCGGTTCACGTCGCTGACGCTGATATCGCGAGCGGCGACTTACGTAAGGTAAGGATAAAATCGTCTGGCGCGAACTCGCTGGGTGGTGCGTTGGTCTGATCCCTTGTGGCTGGCCCGCAAAGGGTTTTCGCCTTGAAATTTAACCCTTGATTTATGGCTTGGAACTATGTTCCGAGGAAGGCTAGATTTTTCTGGGCCGAATTTTGGGTGTCGACAAACGCACCGACCCCGCCTGACGGCCCGCCTTTGCGGAGGGTACGAGTAGTGAGCTGGATACGTTTTCCGAGTGTAAACCTTTCCCGTGTTTTGTCGGCGACTGTCGTGTTTCTATCTTGCGCTGCCCCGACTTTGGCCGGCGATGTCGTCGGGGAAGTCACTGAGCCCGACGTAATCTCGTCTCAGCGTTTCGCGCGCGACGTCAATGCGTTCTATCTGGGGGTCAGCGCCGGACATGCCTCGGGCGGTTCGGACGAGTTTGGCCTGCGCGTGAACGACGGAGACACGTTTGCTGCGGGCGACCTTAAGCCAAGCGGAAATTTCGCAGGTTTTCGCGGTGGCTGGCGCGGCATTCTGCCAGCCAGAGGTGGGCGCGACTATGTGTATGGGCTGGAAGTCGGCTATGACTTTGGCACGCTCGATGACATCACCTCGTCCCGATCCGGTGGGGCAGAGGTCAGCGGCAGATCCGCGATCTCGGATGTATTGTCCATCCGCCTGCGGAACGGGCTTACCAACCGCAGCGGCAGTGTCCTCTATTTCGTGACTGTGGGTTATGTCCGCGGCGATATCACCACGTCAGGCTCACTAACTGATGCAAGCGGGACAAGCCGATTTGAGAGCGAGGACCGCCGACAAGGTTTCTCGGCCAGCTTGGGCGCTGAACACAAACTGAACGAAAATTGGTCGATCACCGGCGAGATCGAGTATCTGCAGTTCGAATCAAAAACGGTCGAACTGGGTCCGTCATTCTCGACCAAATCGACGCCAAGCTATCGCGGACTGCGGATCGGGTTGAATTATACATTCTGATACCCGTACGATTGGCGTTCATAGATGGCTGTTTGAGCGTTCATCGGCGCATTTGTCATGCGGTGTGCAAATTTTGAAACTGCCGCTTGCGTCTACCTCTACAGTTTGTCTACGCTCAAGATGAAACGCCAAGACAGGAGAACGGATTGGCCATCGGTGCCCTGACCCCACCGCAAGATGACATGCCCCAGCGTGAGGCGCTTGTTGAATTCCCCGACAACAGATTATTGATCGATTTATGCGGTGAATATGACCGCAACCTGACCGATATCGAACAGAAGCTCTCGGTGCAGATTGTGCGACGCGGCAATCAGCTTGTCGTGCTGGGCGACGAGGATTCGCAAAAGCAGGCGATTGAGGTTCTACAGGCCCTCTATACACGGCTCGAAGGTGGGCGTGATGTGGAAGCCGCAGATGTCGATCGCGAGTTGCGCATGGGCAATTCCGAGGTCGGAACTGGCACGCGCGATGGTGACCAGCTTGAGATGTTCAAGGGTGGCACGGTCGAGATCAAGACACGCAAAAAACTGGTCGAACCGCGCACCGACGCCCAGAAGGCCTATGTGCAGTCGCTGTTCAACAACGAACTGGCCTTTGGCATTGGTCCCGCGGGCACCGGCAAAACCTATCTGGCCGTTGCGGTCGGGGTGTCCATGTTCATTGGCGGGCACGTTGACCGCATCATTCTCAGCCGTCCGGCGGTCGAGGCCGGTGAAAAGCTCGGTTACCTGCCCGGTGACATGAAGGATAAGGTCGATCCCTACATGCAGCCGCTTTATGACGCGCTGAATGATTTCCTGCCCGGAAAACAACTTGCCAAGCTGATCGAAGAAAAGCGGATCGAGATTGCTCCGCTTGCCTTCATGCGCGGTCGTACGCTGGCAAATGCATTTGTGGTGCTGGACGAGGCGCAGAATGCCACAACGATGCAGATGAAGATGTTCCTGACCCGGCTTGGTGAAGGTAGTCGGATGGTTATCACCGGCGATCGGTCTCAGGTTGATCTGCCGCGCGGTGTGCAGTCAGGTCTCAAGGATGCCGAACGGTTGCTGAAAACGATCCCGAATATCAGCTTCAACTATTTCACCTCGAAAGATGTCGTCCGCCATCCGCTTGTCGCCGCCATTATCGAGGCGTATGAGGCCGATGCGGGGCGCGAAACCGGATAACTTTCAAGGCGCCGATTGAAGCTGGGCTCGGAGCCAAAGGTATGAATCTGGAAATCACGCTTGAGGATGATCGCTGGCGCGGGCTGGAGCCTTTGGCCACGCGCGCAATTGCTGCTGTTCTGGAGTATTGCGATCTTGAGGCGGATCAATGCGAAATCAGCTTGCTGGGCTGCGATGATGCACGGATCGCTGAATTGAATGCTGAATTTCGTGAAAAATCCACGCCGACCAACGTCCTCAGCTGGCCTGCCGAAGAACTGGCCCCGGATCGGGCGGGAGACACTCCGCCGGCTCCGCAACCTGACTTTACTGGCGAAATCGTGCTGGGCGACATTGCGATCTCGTATGACACCTGCGCGCGCGAAGCAGCTGAAGCCGGCAAAAGCACCGACGATCACGTGACGCATCTGATCGTTCACGGTACACTACATTTGCTGGGGTATGATCACATTCGTGACCTCGACGCCACTTTGATGGAAAGGGTCGAGGTCGAGATACTTGGCAAACTGGGTATAGATGACCCATATAATGTATGACATGGGCACCTTTGCCCGATCATTTGGAACAGGATAATGGGCGAAACAGACGGCAGTTCTAGGGCGGCGCATGGCGCGCATTCTCAGAACAGCAGCAATGACAGCGACGAAAGAGGCGGGCTTTTTTCTCGACTCATCGACGTATTTTCTTCTCAGGGCGAAGAGACCAGCCAGCTAAACGGGGCAGAGGTCGTCAGCGCTCAGCCAAGGGGCATGATCAACCTGCGCAGAATGCGGGTCGAAGATGTTGCGATCCCAACAGCCGAAATCGTATCGGTCCCCTCGACAACCCCGAAAGACGAACTTGTCCAGATTTTCCGCGACAGCGGCTTGTCACGCATTCCGGTTTACGATGGCACTTTGGATACGCCCTTGGGGTTTGTGCATCTCAGGGACTTTGCGCTGACCCATGGCTTTAACGGCAACTCCTCCGAGTTCGATCTGAGGTCGATGCTGCGGACATTGCTGTTCGTGCCACCATCGATGCCAATTGGCGTTTTGCTGACCAAGATGCAGACAGAACGTCGCCATATGGCTCTGGTGATTGATGAATACGGTGGAGTCGATGGTTTGCTGACTATCGAAGATCTGATTGAACAGGTTGTCGGAGAAATCGCCGACGAACATGATGCCGACGAAGATCAGCTATGGATACAAGAGAAACCCGGCTGCTACGTGGTTCAGGCGCGTGTACCACTTGAAGAGTTCGAGGCCGAGATTGGCCGCTCTCTGACCAGCCACGAAGATGTAGACGAAGAAGAGATCGACACATTGGGCGGTTTGGTCTTCATGCTCTCGGGGCGGGTTCCGGCGCGTGGTGAGGTTGTATGCCACCCCGAAGGGCCCGAGTTCGAGGTCATTGACGCAGACCCGCGCCGCATAAAACGGTTGCGTGTCATGCTGCCGGATATTGTTGCATGAACCCTGCCGAGGGGTGGCCCTTTTGGCTGCGGTTGGTGCTGGCGGCGCTGTTGGGTGTCGCAGCGGCCAGTGGTCAGGCACCATTGGGATATTGGCCAATAAGCTTGCTGTCGCTGGTGCTGATAGCGCCGTTGTATCTGAGCACTGAGACAAATCGCCGAGCGGGTTTGCTGGGTTGGGTCTTTGCAACGGGCTATTTTGCGCACGCATTAAGCTGGATAATCGAGCCGTTTCTGGTTGATGTCCAACGCCATGCGTGGATGGCCCCTTTTGCACTGATCTTCTTGTCAGGCGGGTTGGCCTTGTTCTGGGCGTTGGCCTTCGGAGTTTCGAAACGCATCGGTGGAGCGCCCGTCTTGCAGGGGGCATTGCTGTCTGTAACGCTGGCGCTGGTCGAGTTTGCGCGTGGCTACATTCTGACCGGATTTCCTTGGGCAGGCATCGCGCAGATTTGGGTGGATACGCCATTTGCCCAGACTCTGTCACTTGTCGGCCCTTATGGATTGGGAGCGCTGACACTGCTTGCCACAGTGCCATTGGGCGCAGCCTTGTTCAGCAATCGGACCCGAAGCGGCATCGTTGTACCGATCGCGTTGACCGCAGGCTGTGCGGCCTTGGCTTTGCTCTATGCAGCGAACCGACCTCCTGTCATGCCCTCTGGTCATATCGTGCGGCTGATTCAACCCAATGCACCCCAGGACCAGAAATGGGATCCTGCCTATGCGTCAGTGTTTTTCGCACGCCAACTTGAATTCACAGCGGCCGAGCCCCGCCCGGACCTGATCGTCTGGCCGGAAACCTCGGTCCCGGCATGGCTGGGCAGCGCACAGCCCTATCTTTCAGCCATTGGCGAAGCGGCACAGGGCACCCCGGTGATCCTGGGCATTCAGCGTGCAGATGGGCAGCAGATTTATAACTCGATGATCTATCTAAATGAGGAGGGTCAGCAAGACGGGCTATACGATAAACATCACTTGGTGCCCTTTGGGGAATATGTGCCATTTGGTGAAGTGATGGCAAGGTTCGGCATCTACGGGATGGCCGCAACCACAGGGAATGGCTTTAGCGCGGGACCGGGTGCCGCATTGATGGATGTAGGCGTGCTGGGCAAGGCGCTGCCGCTGATCTGTTACGAGGCGGTTTTTACGCAGGATATTTTATCCGCGCCGGATCGTGCGGATTTTCTTTTGCAGATTACAAACGACGCTTGGTTCGGAACGCGTTCCGGCCCGTATCAGCACCTCGCCCAGGCGCAGATGCGTGCAATCGAACAAGGCCTGCCGATGTTGCGCTCGGCCAATACCGGAGTTTCGGCAATGATTGACCCAGCGGGGCAGATCACCGAGGCGCTGGCGCTTGGGCAGGCGGGGTTTATCGACGCCGAATTGCCGCGCCCACAAACTCCGACCGTTTATTCCCGAATTGGTGATAGTCCGGTATTAGTAGCTCTATTGGTGCTATTCGCGCTGCTATGGCGACACACCCGGCGCGTAAACGACCAAATTCCGATTGACCCTGTCAAACGCTAAGCGTATTCGGTCGCACGCCTGTCACAACGGCTTCCTGACGTGGTGGGGTAAACTTAATGGAGCACATTCATGTCCCGACAGAATTATACTTTTACTTCGGAATCCGTTTCCGAAGGACACCCGGATAAGGTCTGCGATCGTATTTCCGATGCAGTACTAGACGCATTCCTGCGCGAAGAACCCGAGGCCCGCGTTGCCTGCGAAACTTTTGCCACCACGGATCGCGTGGTAATCGGCGGTGAAGTGGGTCTGTCGGATCAGGACAAGTTGCATGATTATATGGCGCATATCGACGATATCGCGCGGGCATGTATCAAAGATATCGGCTACGAGCAGGACAAGTTTCACCACGAAACCGTCGAAGTGACGAACCTGTTGCACGAGCAGTCAGCCCATATCGCGCAAGGCGTGGATGCTGCCGATAACAAAGACGAAGGTGCAGGCGATCAGGGCATCATGTTCGGCTATGCCACGACCGAGACGCCAGCGCTTATGCCTGCACCGATCCAATACTCGCATGCTATCCTTCGCCGTCTCGCTGAAGTTCGCAAAAATGGCAGTGAACCCGCCCTTGGCCCGGATGCAAAATCACAGTTGTCTGTTATCTATCGCGACGGCACGCCAGTCGGTGTCAGCTCAATCGTGCTGTCGACGCAGCACATGGATGAGGCGCTGACCTCGGGTGATATTCGCGCCATTGTCGAGCCCTATATCCGTGAAACCCTCCCCGACGGCTGGCTGACCGCCGAAACCGAATGGCACGTGAATCCCACCGGCAAGTTCGTCATCGGCGGTCCGGATGGTGATGCGGGTCTGACCGGTCGCAAGATCATCGTCGACACTTATGGCGGTGCAGCACCTCACGGTGGTGGCGCATTCTCGGGCAAAGACCCAACCAAAGTGGACCGCTCGGCGGCTTATGCGGCGCGGTATCTGGCTAAAAATGTTGTGGCCGCAGGCATGGCTGAGCGCTGCACCATCCAGCTGAGCTATGCGATTGGTGTATCCAAACCGTTGTCGATCTACGCCGACACGCACGGAACCGGCCAGATTGCAGATGCAGTGATCGAAAGGGCGGTTGGGCAGGTGATGGACCTGACTCCGCGCGGAATTCGCCAACATCTGCAACTCAACAAGCCGATTTATCAGAGGACCGCTGCTTATGGCCACTTTGGTCGTGAACCCGATGCGGACGGCGGATTTAGCTGGGAGCGCACCGATCTGGTGGACGCGCTGAAACAGGCGGTCTGATCAACAATTAGAAAAACGCGCCGGTTTCGGCGCGTTTTTTGCAAGTCGGCGACCACTTGCAACAATTTCAGCCCCGCAGTAAGGGCTGCGCCATGAGTACAAAGACCCCACAACGCCCGCGCAGAAATTTTTATGGCCGCTTTAAGGGCAAAACCCTGAAGCCCAGTCAAAAGACTTATCTGTCGGAAGATCTTGCTGCCTTGTCCCCCGGTGCGGTGGATTGGGACGGTAATCCTGAACGCGATCCGCTTGATCTCGACGGTCTATTCAGAGGCAAGCCTGTTTGGCTTGAGGTCGGCTTTGGCGGCGGTGAGCATCTGGTGCATCAGGCTCAGCAAAACCCGGATATCGGCATCATCGGAGCCGAACCCTATATCAATGGTGTTGCGATGCTGTTGGGTAAAATCCGTCAGGCCGGTGTTGAAAACCTTGCCGTACATCCCGGGGACGCGCGAGACTTGTTCGACGTTTTGCCAGAAGCCAGCATATCGCGCGCTTTTCTGCTCTATCCCGATCCATGGCCCAAAACACGGCATCACCGCCGTCGGTTTGTCACACCTGAACACCTGGAGCCCTTGGCGCGCGCGTTAAAGCCAGGGTCGATCTTTCGCGTTGCCACAGACATCCCTGACTATGTGCGCCAAACGCTGGAAGAGGTGCCGCGGGCGGGCTTCGAATGGCTGGCCGAGCGCCCCGCCGACTGGCGTGAGCCGTGGGATGACTGGATTTCCACGCGCTACGAACAGAAGGCGCTGCGCGAAGGCCGTACACCCCATTACCTGACCTTCCGCCGCAAAGACTGATTGTCGCTGGACCAACCGGCCCCAATTCGCTAATCGGCCTGAGGACTGATAGCGAAAACAGGAGCCCCCATGTCCGGACACGGCACGCCCATCCCGATGACGTCGCAGCCTTGCGGCCCGCTGACAGGCACCGCAGAGGTGCCCGGGGACAAGTCGATCTCGCACCGGTCCCTGATCCTGGGGGCAATGGCTGTGGGAGAAACCAAGATATCGGGCCTGCTGGAAGGCGAGGACGTATTGGACACCGCTAAGGCCATGCGTGCCTTTGGGGCCGAAGTAACGGATCATGGCGGTGGCGAATGGTCGGTGCATGGCGTAGGCGTTGGTGGTTTTTCCGAACCAGATCAGGTAATCGATTGTGGCAATTCGGGCACTGGCGTGCGCCTGATCATGGGGGCGATGGCGACTTCTCCGATCACAGCGACCTTCACCGGAGATGCGAGCCTGAACAAACGTCCGATGGCGCGGGTCACCGATCCGCTGGCGCTGTTCGGAACGCAATCTGTCGGCCGAGACGGTGGACGTCTGCCGATGACCATTGTCGGAGCTGCGGACCCCACCCCGGTGCGCTATGAGGTGCCTGTGCCTTCGGCGCAGGTGAAATCCGCCGTTCTGCTGGCAGGGCTGAACGCTCCCGGCAAGACCATCGTGATCGAGAAGGAAGCGACCCGCGATCATTCCGAACGGATGCTTGCGGGCTTCGGTGCCGAAATCACGGTCGAGGACACGGATGAAGGGCGCGTTATCACGCTGACCGGTCGGCCCGAGCTGAAGCCACAAGTCATCGCCGTGCCGCGCGACCCGTCCAGTGCGGCCTTCCCCGTCTGTGCCGCACTGATCACACCGGGCTCGGACGTGTTGGTCCCCGGTATCGGCCTGAACCCGACCCGCGCAGGCCTGTTCACCACGCTGCGCGAAATGGGTGCCGATCTGACCTACGAAAACGAGCGCGAAGAGGGGGGTGAACCGGTTGCCGATCTGCGTGCAAAATACTCGCCCAACATGAAGGGGATCAACGTCCCGCCCGAACGCGCGGCGTCGATGATCGATGAATACCCGGTGCTGTCTGTTGTGGCCGCAAATGCGACCGGCACAACAATGATGGGCGGCGTGAAAGAGCTGCGCGTCAAGGAAAGTGACCGGATCGACGCAATGGCCCGTGGCCTGCGCGCCAACGGTGTGACCGTGAACGAAGGTGACGAATGGTGGTCAGTCGACGGTCTCGGCATCGGCGGTGTGCCCGGTGGTGGGACCTGCGAAAGCTTCTTGGACCACCGCATTGCCATGTCGTTCATGGTCATGGGGATGGGGGCTAAAAAGGCGGTTTCGGTGGATGACGGCGGACCGATCGCAACGTCGTTCCCGATTTTTGAGCCTTTGATGGCCGCGCTCGGTGCCAAGGTCGAGCGTACATGAGATTCACCGTAGCTATCGACGGCCCTGCGGCGGCGGGCAAGGGGACGATTTCCAAGGGCGTTGCCGCGCATTTCGGGTTTGCGCATCTGGATACCGGTCTTCTCTATCGCGCGGTGGGGCGTCGTATGCTGCAAGGTGACGAACCGGTTGCAGCGGCAGGGTCCCTGACAGCAGAAGAATTGCAGCAGGGTGATCTGCGTACGGCTGAGATCGCACAGGCGGCCTCGAAAGTTGCGGTCATTCCTGAAGTCCGAAGCGCACTCGTTGATTTTCAGCGGGCGTTTGCCCGTCGCGCCGGAGGCGCCGTGCTGGACGGGCGCGATATTGGAACCGTGATTTGCCCAAACGCTGAGGTCAAACTGTTTGTCACCGCCAGTCCCGAAGTCCGGGCGGAACGGCGATATCTTGAGCTTTCGGCCAAAGGTTCGGACGTGTCACGCGAACAGGTGCTTGCGGATGTCAAAGAGCGTGACTCACGTGACGCGGATCGCAACACTGCGCCGATGAAACCTGCAGATGACGCCGTGCAGCTTGATACGTCAAACCTGAGCATTGAGGCCGCGCTGGCACGGGCGCTCGAAACAATTGAACAGAACCTGCCCGCAGCCTGAAGTGGATGCGGACAGGTGTCCGTTAACTACAATTCACCAACTGCGATGCTCTTGATGTTGGTCCACTGGTCATCTGCGGTTTTAGCGGTGCCGGTGACGTCTTTCAGGAAAGCAGCGCGGGTATCAGCATTCAGGAACAGATACAGCTTGCCGTCTGCGAACAGGTACTGATCCGGGTCGCCGTCGAACTTTTTGCCAACAGACACCCCGAACGAACAATAGCCACCGTGCTGGGGCAAGTAAGCCGCCGGATTGGCCTCGAACGCTTCAAGGTTTTCCGCGCTGGTGAAGTAATAGGATGCGCCGTCATAAGTCGCCGAATGATTGGCGAAGCCTTCGACCGGATTGCCATTGTTGACAAGCGCGACCAGATCGACGCCATGGGCTGCCAGGGGTGCACCAGCCGCCGACAGGCCTTTGGAGACGTTGATTTCGTCTGCGGCAAAAGCCGGAGCTGCCAGGGCCAGAGTTGCGGCTAATGCAGTAAGTGCGAGCGATTTCATAGTAGGGGTCCTTTCCATTTTTGGTTCAAGGCTCGGGTCCGCCCCAAGCCGATGTAACTAAGTTAGAAAAGGTTATTCGGACGGGTAATCGCAGATAGGTCATGAGATTTTGCAGATCGTCCAAAGATCAGAGCGTTTTGCAAAAACTGTTCACATAGCTTTGTTTGGCCACCTGTCCGATGGCCGCCTAAGCTTGTTGGACAACCGTAGGAGTGGCCCATGATCAGACTAGCCCTGTTTTTGTTCTTTCTTGCAGGTAGCGTAGCTGCGCAGCAATCAGACGCGCCGGTGCCCGAGGCCGAACCTCCGATGACTTACGAGCGTCTGGGAAAAATCATCTTCGCACTGGACCCCCAGGCGCAACCGATCGGGCCGGGGTTTGAGTTGACGATATCTGATGTGACGGTGCTGGTTGTCACCGATACCAATGCTGACCGCATGCGGGCGATGGTCGCGATCGGCAGTGCTGCGGATTTGTCGCCAGCCGATTTGCAACGGATGATGCAGGCAAATTTCGACAGCACGCTGGATGCGCGCTATGCGATCGCAAATGGCACCTTATGGGCTGCGTTCATTCACCCGCTTTCGCTGTTGCAAAGGGATCAGTTGATCTCGGGTCTGGCCCAGACTGTGAATATCGCCAACACCTATGGCACATTGTACACCGGTGGTGCGGCGGAATTCGGAGGGGGCGACAGCCATGATCTGCAGCGTGAGCTGATCGAAGAACTTCTGAAGAAGGGTGAGGAAATCTGACGCTTGTCCAAAGTAGGCGCATAGCCTGAATTCTGATGACGAATGTGCCTGCGACCATGGGTGTCATAGGCTCTAGCTGGATGCTTGAAAGCTGTTATAGTCTTCCCACAGCTAAATAAGGGAAAGCTGCTGTTAAATCCCCATCACTCAAAAAAAGGGGAGGCAGCTACAAAATCCCAAGCCAACAGGGACAAAAAATATGAATAATCGTTTGCGTAAGATCACCATCGTGGGTGGTGGTACGGCGGGTTGGATGACTGCGCTGATCCTGGACATGGTGTTCTCCCGCACGTCAGCACCCAAGGATCGCCCACGCATTTGCTTGATCGAAAGCCCCAACATCTCGACTGTGGGTGTCGGTGAAGCGACGGTGCCGCGTATGCCGGTCACGCTCCGTCAGGCGGGTATCTCAGAGCGGGATTTCTTCCGCGAAACCAACGCATCGTTCAAGTTGGGAGTTAAGTTCTGCAATTGGAACAACGACGCCAAGGGCAATCGGATCGACTACGTAAACCCGTTTGCCCATGGTCAATTGCTGGAGGGGTTGGAGGCTGCCGAGTATTTTCTGCGTTTTGGTAACGGGGATCGGGATTTCACGCAGTCAATCTCACCGCATGATGATCTGGCCCGGTTGTGCAAGGGTGCGCGTCCTTTGGGTGCACCTGAATTCGAGCAGCGGTTCGGCTATGCTTATCATCTGGATGCCGTGAAGTTTGCGGGCATGCTAACAAAGGTCTGCGCCAAGCGCGGCGTAGAGCATATTCAAGACGAAGTGCAATCGGTCGAATTGGACGAGCAGGGCAATGTCAGTCACCTGATGTTAGAGCGCAAGGGACGCCATGACATTGAGATGGTCATAGATTGCACCGGCTTCCGGGGGTTGATCATCAATCAAGCGTTGGGCGAGCCGTTCATGGATTACTCGGACTACTTGCCCAACGACCGTGCCATGGCCTTGCAGATCGAGCACCCTAACCCCGAAAAGATCGAAAGCGTTACACGCTCGACCGCGCTTGGTGCGGGTTGGACGTGGCGTGTGCCGCTCTACAATCGTGTAGGTACGGGATATGTGTATTCATCCGCGCATCGGACCGATGATCAGGCGGCGGACGAATATCTTGACTGGTTGGGCGACAGCGGCAAGGGGCTGACACCGCGCGTGATCCCCATGCGTGTTGGTCGTGTCCGCAATGCCTGGGTTAAGAACTGCTTGGCGATCGGTTTGTCTGGTGGATTTATCGAACCGCTTGAAAGTACCGCGATCCACATGATCGATCACGCGATCCGCTGGTTTGCCGAGCATCTGCCGACCCGCGATATCGAGCCCGCGCTGCGCAACCGATATAACCGGCAGATGAACAAGCTTTATGACGAGGTACTGGATTTTATCTGCCTGCACTACCGGTTGGGTAACCGCACCGATGATCAATATTGGATCGACGCCCGCACCGAGATGAAGATTCCGGATCGGTTGGCCGAGAACCTTGAGCTGTGGCAGCATCGTCTGCCGATGGAACACGATATCGAGTTTGCGACGCTGTTCAATTTCCGCGTCTATCAGACGGTTCTTCTGGGCAAACAGGTGTATGATACGGGCTATGGCGAAGGTATCCGTGATCGTCTGCGACCGCTGAAGAAACCGATTTGGTTCCAGTGGTGGAAGGGGGCAAAAATGGACCTTGCGCAGATCCTCAAGACCATGCCGGATCACAAAACCCTGCTGCGAGATATCCGGGGCGAGTTGGAGAAGCCTGCCTTTGGCAAGGCCGCAATGGGGCAGCCGACTGTCGCAATGCCGGGCGCGAAACCGGCACCCGTGGTGATCGAGAACATGCCAAACCTCGCTGAGATTCAAAGCGGCAAGAAGGATCTGCAACTGTTCTAGCGCCGCATGGTATCATTCGGCAGAACTGACAAAGAAGGCCGGGGATCGGATCGCGTTTGCTTCGATGCCCGGACCCGATGTTCGGATTTTGTGGGATTGGCCAGTGTTTAAGGGCTTTGCTCTTGCACATGACACGGAATCCGCCTATACGCGCGCTGTCTGAACAAGGGCGGTTAACGTCCGGATGACGTATCTGAGCAGGGCCGGGTTACCTCGGCCCTTTGTGTTTGTTAGCTCGGGCGCGTTCTGGATCACGCATTCAGGCATCATGAAACAAGACCGGCGGAGACAACCGCTCGGCCAGCAAAAACGTTATGTAAAGGAAAACAACGCCACATGGCTAACGCATCCATGGAGGAATTCGAAGCCCTCCTGAATGAAAGCTTCGAAATGGACACGCCCGAAGAGGGTTCTGTTGTCAAAGGCAAGGTTCTGGCGATCGAAGCCGGCCAAGCCATCATCGACGTAGGCTACAAAATGGAAGGCCGCGTTGATCTGAAAGAATTCGCAAATCCCGGCGAAGCCCCTGAAATCGCTGTAGGCGACGAGGTCGAAGTGTACCTGCGCGCCGCAGAAAACGCCCGTGGCGAAGCCGTCATCTCGCGCGAGATGGCCCGCCGTGAAGAGGCATGGGACCGTCTGGAAAAAGCATATGCCGACGACCAGCGCGTCGAAGGTGCAATCTTTGGTCGCGTCAAAGGTGGCTTCACCGTCGATCTGGGTGGCGCAGTTGCGTTCCTGCCCGGCTCGCAGGTTGACGTTCGCCCCGTGCGCGACGCTGGCCCGCTGATGGGTCTGAAGCAGCCGTTCCAGATTCTGAAAATGGACCGCCGCCGTGGCAACATCGTTGTTTCGCGTCGCGCTATCCTGGAAGAATCGCGTGCCGAACAGCGTGCCGAAGTCATCGGCAACCTGTCCGAAGGTCAGACCGTCGAGGGTGTCGTCAAGAACATCACCGAATACGGTGCATTCGTTGATCTGGGCGGCGTTGACGGCCTGCTGCACGTCACCGACATGGCATGGCGCCGTGTGAACCACCCGTCCGAGATCCTGACGATCGGCGAAACCATCAAGGTTCAGGTCATCAAGATCAACAAAGAGACCCACCGCATCAGCCTGGGCATGAAGCAGCTGCAGGAAGATCCGTGGGATCTGGTTGCTGCGAAATACCCGCTGGGCTCGGTCCATCAGGGTCGCGTCACCAACATCACCGACTACGGCGCGTTCGTCGAGCTGGAAGCCGGTGTCGAAGGTCTGGTTCACGTGTCCGAGATGTCCTGGACCAAGAAAAACGTCCACCCCGGCAAGATCGTTTCGACCAGCCAGGAAGTCGACGTCATGGTTCTGGAAATCGACGGCGCCAAGCGTCGCGTGTCTCTGGGCCTGAAGCAGACCCAGCGCAACCCATGGGAAGTGTTTGCAGAAACGCACCCCGAGGGCACCGAGGTCGAAGGCGAAGTCAAGAACATCACCGAATTCGGTCTGTTCATTGGCCTCGAAGGCGACATCGACGGCATGGTTCACCTGTCCGACCTGTCCTGGGACGAGCGTGGCGAAGATGCGATCCAGAACTACCGCAAAGGCGACATGGTTTCGGCCGTCGTCTCGGAAGTTGACGTTGAGAAAGAGCGTATCTCGCTGTCGATCAAAGCCCTGGGCGGTGACAAGTTCGCTGAAGCCGTGGGCGGCGTGAAGCGTGGTTCGGTCATCACCGTCGAAGTGACCGCGATCGAAGATGGCGGCATCGAGGTCGAGTACGAAGGCATGAAGTCGTTCATCCGTCGTTCGGACCTGTCGCGTGACCGTGCTGAGCAGCGCCCCGAGCGTTTCTCGGTCGGCGACAAGGTCGACGTCCGCGTCACCAACGTCGACAGCAAGACCCGCCGTCTGGGCCTGTCGATCAAGGCACGTGAGATCGCCGAAGAGAAAGAGGCCGTGGAACAGTACGGTTCTTCCGACTCGGGCGCGTCGCTGGGTGATATCCTGGGTGCAGCACTGAAGTCGGGCGACTAAGTCCGGGGCGTATCCCAAACATGAAATTCGGCCTCGCACCATGGTGCGGGGCCGTTTTTGTTGCGAATCAATATCTTCCAAATAGTCGGCTTAATTTGCCTATCGTTCGCGCATGAAGTGTGGAAATCAGGCCAACGGGCAAAAATTCGCGTGAGATTGTCGCAAAATGCCGCCTTTGCTGGCAGAGTATCCGTTCCCCCGATCCGGGTTTTTTCCTATACTGTCAGAACTATAGGCTTGTCACATCGTCCGCCTGGGAGGGTATTGCGTATGATCCGTTCAGAATTGATTCAGAAAATTGCCGACGAAAACCCGCATCTCTATCAACGCGACGTCGAGCGGATCGTGAATACCGTTTTTGAAGAAGTGACCGACGCCATGGCACGCGGCGACCGTGTAGAGCTGCGCGGTTTCGGCGCGTTTTCGGTGAAAAAGCGTGACGCACGTGTAGGCCGCAATCCTCGCACTGGTGAGACTGTGCAGGTTGAAGAAAAATGTGTTCCATTTTTCAAAACTGGCAAGTTGCTAAGGGACCGTTTGAACGGTAAAGCCTAGCCTCATGATGCGCTACATTCGTTATGCTTTTCTGGCTGCATTGGGGATCGTTCTGGTCTCGGTTTCGCTGGCCAATCGCCAAATTGTTGAACTTAAGCTTATGCCGGATGCTTTGTCCGAGTTGCTGGGGTTCAACCTGTCAACCTCCTTGCCGCTGTTTCTGGTCGTGCTGGGTGGGGTTGTTGCCGGCCTGGTCATCGGCTTCCTGTGGGAATGGCTGCGCGAGCATAAACACCGCAAGGATGTGACCGTGAAGCAAGGCGAAGTGCGCAAGCTTGAGCGTGAAGTTAAGAAGCTCAAGAAAAAGCAGAATGAAGGTCAGGATGATGTGCTGGCCATTCTGGATGAGGCAAGCTGAGGCCCTACGATGCCCGCTGATATCCGAGTTAAAATCTGCGGCCTGACCGCCCCTGACCACGTGCGCGCTGCTGTGGATGCGGGCGCGGGTTATGTTGGTTTTGTGTTTTTCCCCAAATCCCCGCGGCATGTTGAGCCCCAGACAGCTGCGACATTGGCACAGGAGGTGCCTGCGGGCGTCGCCAAGGTGGCGCTGACAGTGAATGCGACGGACGAGGATTTGGATCACATTCTTTCGATCGTGCCTCTGGATATGTTGCAACTGCATGGCAAAGAAAGTCCTGAGCGTGTGCAGCAAGTGCGAGACCACTTCGGCCTGCCAGTAATGAAGGCCATTGGTGTGGCCGAGGCCGAAGACCTCGCGGCCATCGATCTCTATTCAGATGTGGCGGATCAGCTGTTGATCGACGCAAAGCCACCGCGAAACGCGGAGCTGCCTGGTGGTAACGGTTTGTCTTTTGATTGGCGCCTGCTGGCAGGTCGTAAATACTGGCGTAGGCCATGGATGCTGGCCGGAGGTCTGACCCCTGACAATGTCGCAGAAGCGGTGCGAATGACCGGCGCACAGCAGGTGGATGTCTCATCCGGCGTCGAAAGCTCTCCGGGTGTAAAGGATGCCGGGCTGATCCGCGCCTTTATCGACGCGGCAAGTTGATCTGATCTGCACGAACCTGCGTATCTCCTCAAAATGGGGGAGAGCATGCTGGCAGTGATCGGCGGAGTTTCACTTAAACGATGGTATCACGGGCCCGAGTTCTTCTGGCGCGCTCATCAATCCTTGCGGCAGGCACGCGGTGACGCGCTGTGCCTGCATGCCGAGGTATTTGTGCGTCAAGGCTGTTATTTTTCATACACAGTCTGGCATGATGTCGAAGCTATGCTGACATTCGCATATTCCGGCCCTCATCGCCGTGTAGTACGCGCGTCGACCCGTCTGGCCGATATCAATGTGTTCTGTCAATTTCCCTGCATTGCTGTTCCAAGTCGAGTTCAGGCACTTCAGGTGTGGGAACAGCGCGCTCAGGCGGCGGAATGATACGTTTTGCGATGGCAAATCACTCCATCACCTCCTATGAACATCGGGTACGACGAGGGAGACTTCCATGGCCAACGATCTTTTTAATTCCTTCATGTCCGGCCCCGATGAACAAGGCCGCTTTGGCATCTTCGGCGGGCGCTTTGTCAGCGAAACGCTGATGCCGCTGATCCTGTCACTGGAAGAGGAATATGACAAAGCCAAGGATGACCCCACATTTTGGGCCGAGATGGACGATCTGTGGGCAAACTACGTGGGTCGCCCTTCGCCGCTCTACTACGCGGAACGCCTGACCGAACATCTGGGCGGCGCAAAGATTTACTTGAAGCGTGACGAACTGAACCACACCGGCGCGCATAAGATCAACAATGTGCTGGGCCAGATCATTCTGGCGCGGCGCATGGGAAAGACCCGGATCATCGCCGAGACCGGGGCAGGGCAGCACGGCGTGGCCACCGCCACCGTCTGCGCCAAGTTCGGCCTGAAGTGCATTGTCTACATGGGTGCCCATGACGTTCAGCGTCAGGCCCCGAACGTGTTCCGTATGCGCCTGCTGGGAGCCGAAGTGATCCCGGTGACATCCGGCAGGGGTACGCTGAAAGATGCGATGAACGACGCTCTGCGCGACTGGGTGACCAATGTGCGCGATACCTTTTACTGCATCGGCACCGTTGCTGGCCCGCATCCTTACCCGGCGATGGTGCGCGACTTTCAGTCGATCATCGGCAAGGAAGCCAAGGAACAGATGCAAAAGGCCGAGGGCCGTTTGCCCGACACCATCATCGCCGCCATCGGAGGTGGTTCGAATGCGATGGGCCTGTTCTACCCGTTCCTCGACGACAAGGATGTGAATATCATCGGTGTTGAAGCGGGCGGCAAGGGCGTGAACGAGAAGATGGAGCATTGCGCCTCATTGACTGGAGGTCGTCCGGGCGTGCTGCACGGCAACCGCACCTATCTGCTGCAGGATGATGACGGGCAGATTCTCGAAGGCTATTCGATCTCGGCCGGTCTGGACTATCCGGGCATTGGCCCCGAGCATTCCTGGCTGCACGACATCGGTCGCGCGAACTACGTCTCGATCACGGATAAAGAAGCGCTTGAAGCGTTCCAGTTGTGCTGCGCCACCGAAGGTATCATCCCTGCGCTGGAGCCCTGCCATGCGCTGGCGCATGTTATGAAAATCGCGCCGGAATTGCCCAAGGACCACCTGATCTGCATGAATATGTGTGGCCGGGGGGATAAAGATGTGCAGACCGTCGCACGGTACCTGAACTTTGATATGTCGGATACCGAAGGTCGCGCAGCGGACTGATTAGGCCTAACAGGCTTTGCGCCTTTGAGGAACTGTGCCAGTTTGCATTGCATGTGCAGTGTTTCCTCAAAGGCCGGACCCGACCGACTTGACCAGAAATACGATCAGGCCGCCCCGAGCTGGGCAGACAAGATGCGTCTGCTGGGGTATTTCGATGCCTATCTGGGTTTTCTGTCCTCGGACCCGCAGGTCGAATTGGGCCGTAACGCACTGGATATCGGGTGCGGTACGGGAGCCTTTGCCGAAGCACGCGCCGTGATCCGGCGCGAAGGGCATGTGACGCTTTTGGAACCTTCGGCCCGAATGCTGCAACTGGCAGGGTCAGCGTTGCAACGGCGCGGTGGAAACGCCGAGACTGTCCAATCGCGCTTGGAAGAGTTCCATCCGGCATCCCGTTTTGACTGCCTGTTGGCTGCGCATGTTCTGGAGCATTGCGTTGATCCGACAGATGCTTTGCGCCGCATGCGCGATCTGGCTGAACCGGGTGCAACGCTTTGGTTGGTTGTCAGCAAGCCACATTGGTGTAATGCGATCATCTGGTTCCAATGGCGGCACCGAACCTATCGACCGGATATTGTGGCGGAGATGCTCGCGCGTTCGGGCTGGGACCTGCAGGCCGAGCATGGCTTTCCAACCGGGCCGCCGTCGCGCACGTCTCGCGGATATCGGGCGATCGCCATCTAGTGCTCGTCTTCAGCGCGCTGCATTTTTAGAATATGGAGAGGTACGATATCCAGCGCCCTCTGGTGCGTGGCTTCGAGGTGCACCTTGGGCGCGCATCCCTCGTCATGGGCTTGCAAAAAGCGCCCCGCACACAAGCACCAGCGATCACCAGGCTTGAGCCCAGGAAAATCGAATTCAGGCCGGGGTGTGCTCAGGTCATTTCCGACATATTTCGAATAAGCCAGAAACTCTGCCGTCATCACGGCGCAGACCGTATGGCTTCCCTGATCCTCGGGGCAGGTGTTGCAGGCACCGTCGCGAAAGAAACCGGTTAATGGTTTGCGCGAGCAAGGCGCGAGCACGCCGCCCAGAACATTGATGCTGTCTTGCTTCTGCATGATGGTATCTTACAGGCTTCGCGCAATTCTGCGGAACATTTCTATGTTCTGCTCACCGACACCGGGATCGCGGAACTTTCGGTCTGCGCCCGTCGTGACAATCAGAACACCACGTGGCTGGTCGAAGTAAATGTACTGCCCATACACACCCCGCGCCATGAATTCACCTTCATGGGCACCGATCGGAATCCACCATTGATAGCCATACCCTATCTTGCCCGGTTCGGTCGGTGCGCTTGGCCAAGTAGCGGCGTCGATCCAATCCGCGGGTACAATCTGCCGTCCATCGCGTTCGCCATCCTGCAAAATCAACTGCCCGAACCGGGCAAAATCGCGCGTTGTGAAGTTGAGACCGCCCAACACAAATGCAACGCCTGCTCCATCGGTGATGTAATAACCTTCTCGCTCCAACCCCAGCGGTGCGATCACTTTCTCGGTCAGTAACTCTGCAACGCTGCGTCCTGTTGCCCCCCGGATGACCATTCCGATCACATGAGTATCGATCGACACATATTGCCATGTTTCACCCGGCGCGACGAAACTGTCCCTCAACGAAGCCGCGAAGTCGTCCAGTTCACCTCCCAGCGCCACGACGCGGCCCATGCGATTGATGTCGGAATTATAGTCCAGATAATCCTCGTCAAAGGTCACGCCGCTGGCCATGTTCAACACGTTGCGGATCGTGGCGGTCTCATAGGCGCTGCCCTTGAGGTCGGGTGCGTATTGCACAACCGGATCGTCGAGCGAATTGATCGCGCCTTCATCCAGCAAAATGCCGAACAAGGCAGACAAATAGCTTTTAGCAATTGACCAGGAGATCCTGCGATCATCCGGCCCGGTGTCCAGATAGTATTCTTCGAAACGAATTTCTCCGTCCTGCATCACCAACAGGGATGTTACCGAGCGATCTTCGATCCACTGGTCTGTTCCATCGGGAAGATCGAAGCCGGGCCCATACGGCAGCTCCCAGGTCGGGCCATTGCCACGCGGCAGAGTGACCGTCAGAAAGGCTTCGTCCATATTCGAAAAGTTGTGGACGATCTTTTCTTCTGAAAACAGCGAATTCACCGCCATCAGGCGTTGGATTTCCTCGCGTTTCCAAAATCCGACAACCGCCGCTGCCAATGCCAAGGTCAACAGGATACGCAGCAGCCATCTGAGCGCTGTTTTCATTCGACACCTCCCTTTGCCTCTGACATTGGACTTTGGCCTGAGGCTTTGCGCAAGCGCAACGTTGCGGAATGATTATCTGAATTTATCCAGCAGCTTTTGCATGGCCGAACGCTCATCGGGCGCTGAAACGGCTTCGGCGGCAGCTTTGGGGGGCGTATCAGGTTTAGTGGGCTGCTTCGATGATCTGAGTGGAGCAGTGCGCAAGGCCACCGCGTTCATGAATTTTCCGCCTTCATTATTGACCAGATAAGTGGCCCCGTCCGACACGCCGCGCAATACATCGTCCAGCCAGTCCGCATCGGCCTTGGCAAAGTCACTCAGAACATAGGGTGAGACCATCTCTTTCCGGCCCGGATGACCGATGCCCAGCCGTACGCGATCATAGGCTGGGCTGATATGGTCGTGGATCGAGCGCAACCCGTTGTGTCCCGCGTGGCCGCCACCTGCCTTTACGCGCACTTTGCCTGGGGCCAGATCCAGCTCATCATGAAAAACAGTCACATCGGTCGAATCGAGCTTATAGAACCGCATCGCCTCGCCGACGGATTGGCCGGACCTGTTCATGAAAGTCTGAGGTTTCACCAACAGCACTTTTTCGCCGCCCAGACGGCCTTCGGCAATTTCTGCCTGAAACTTGGATTTCCACGGGCCAAATCCATGATCCTCGGCAATCCGATCCAATGCCATGAAACCGATATTGTGTCGATTGCGGGCGTATTTGGTTCCTGGATTTCCCAAACCGACAAACAGTTTCATCGCATTGCCCTTTGCAGTCTCGCATCGCTCTCTCATTGCATGGTTTCAGGGATGGTTTCCAGCCCCGCACCCGCAAAAGAAAACGGGGCCCCGGATGGGGCCCCGTTTCAAATCCGGTACTGATCCGGGTTTATTCTTCTTCTTCCTGGCCGATGACTTCAACTTCATCTGCGGCCACTTCTTCCTCTTCACCCTCTTCGTCGTCGCTGGTCGACAGACCGGTGGGTGCCGAGACGTTGGCGATCACGAAGTCACGATCGATGGTCGGCTTGGTGCCGTCGGGCAGGCTGACCGACGAAATGGTGGCAACATCGTTGATTTCCATTCCGGTCAGATCAACGGTGATCTTCTCAGGGATGTCGCCAGCAGTGCAGAGCAGCTCTACCTCAGGGCGAACAACGGTCAGAACGCCACCTTTCTTGATGCCGGGCGCAGCTTCTTCGTTGACGAATTCAACGGGGATGAACAGCGCGATCTTGGTGGTCCGACGCAGGCGCATCAGGTCCAGGTGGGTCGGCAGGTCTTTGACAACGTCACGCTGGACATCGCGGCAGATGACGCGCACGTCTTCGTGGCCTTCGACTTTCAGGTTCCACAGGGTCGACTTGAACCGGCCTGCTTTCAGGCGCTTGAACAGTACGTTGAACGGGATCTGGATCGGCAGCGGCTCTTTATCGCCACCAAAAACAATGCCCGGAACCATGCCATCGCGGCGTGCTTGACGAGCGGCGCCCTTGCCTGTCCCCGTCCGTTCCAGAGCTACGAGATCAGGAATCTCTCCAGCCATGATAATTCTCCAATGTTAGGGCGGGCATCCTCCAAGGCTGTATGCCCGCGTGAAGCCGCGTCCTTAGCTTGATTCAGTTGGTTTGGAAAGGGCTTTTTGTAGCCCGAGAAATTTTGCGAGGCTCTGCCTCGCGCTCCGAGGTATTTACGGCCAGATGAAGGACGGATCCTCTGCTTCATCTGGCTGCAAGTACCTTGAACGAGACGCTCAATGGGCGGCCATGCGGCGTCTCCATCTACGTGGGAGGCGTAGGATCAAGCCTGCCAGCGACCGCCAAAGTCTTCGGGGACTAGAAGATTGTGGCGCCCAAGATCGGCTACGTTACGTTCACCGCAAAGTGCCATCGTTGTATCGAGCTCTTTCTGGATCACTTCCAATGCCGTTGTCACGCCTTTCTGACCCATTGCACCTAGCCCATAGACAAAGGCGCGACCAATAAAGGTGCCTTTGGCCCCAAGCGCCAGAGCTTTCAGCACGTCTTGCCCTGAACGGATGCCGCTATCCAGATGCACTTCGACATCACTGCCGACGGCATCCATGATCTCGGGCAGAACCCGGATCGAACTGAGCGCGCCATCCAGCTGCCGTCCACCATGGTTTGAGACAACAATTGCATCTGCGCCCAGCTTGGCAGCCATTTTGGCATCCTCGGCATCGAGTATGCCCTTAAGGATCACCTTGCCGCCCCATTGTTCCATCAGCTTCTCGACTTTGCCCCAGTCGAGGCTGGGATCGAATTGCTCGGCGGTCCATGTGCCGAGCGAGCGTGTATCTGTGATGCTATCGACATGACCGACGATATTCCCGAATTCTCGGCGCTTGGCACCTAGCATCTCGATGCCCCAGGCCCATTTCGTCATCAGGTTGGCGATGGTTTTGGGGGTCAGCTTTGGCGGCGCAGATAGGCCATTTTTCAGGTCCTTGTGTCGTTGGCCAAGGATTTGCAGATCAAGCGTAATGACAAGGGCCGAGCATTTCGCATCCTTCGCGCGCTGAATAAGTCGCCCGACATAGTCCTGATCTTTCATGGTGTAGAGCTGAAACCAGAAAGGGGCCGAAGTGTTTTCAGCGACATCTTCGATCGAATTGATCGACATGGTCGACAGTGTGAAGGGTACACCAAAGGCTTCGGCGGCTTTGGCCGCTTTGATCTCGCCATCCGCGTGCTGCATTCCTGTCAGGCCTACCGGAGCCAATGCAACGGGCATGGATACATCCTGCCCGATCATCTGCGATGCGGTCGAGCGCCCTGTCATGTCTACGGCGACCCGTTGGCGCAGGCGGATATCTTCGAAATCCGACGTGTTCTCGCGGAAGGTTTGTTCGGTCCAGCTGCCGCTTTCTGCATAGTCAAAAAACATGCGGGGAACGCGACGCTCATAGATCCGTTTGAGGTCTTCGATATTGGTAATGACTGGCATTGATCAGGCCCTCGCAGGATTGGTTAAGTTTCTTTACCAATTATTTTGAAACACTGCAATGCCCGCTTGCTGCGGTTGGTTGCCGCGTGGTCAAAACAAAAAACACCGCAGTAGGCGGCGCGCCTGCTGCGGTGAAGAACCATCTGAAAATGGAAAGAAATTGTTAGGCGGAGTGTGCGCCATCTGACAGTGTTTTGACAAAATCCAGAACCTCGGTCACCGGTTTTCCGGAACCGATCTGGCTGACAATGGCAGATCCAACTACCGCGCCATCGGATACACTCGCGATGTTGCGAGACTTCTCTGGCGTATTGATCCCGAAACCGACGATCACGGGCAAATCAGTTGCAGCTTTGATCCGAGCGACCTCGGGCCCAACATCGGTTGCCTGCGCTTCGGCAGCACCGGTTATGCCGGTAATCGATACATAATACACAAAGCCGGATGTGTTTTGCAGTACGCGAGGCAGGCGTTGGTCATCGGTCGTCGGCGTCGCCAAGCGGATGAAGTTCAGCCCGGCAGCTTGCGCGGGCAGACAAAGCTCTTCGTCCTCTTCGGGGGGCAGGTCGACGACAATCAGCCCGTCGATCCCCGCTGATTTTGCATCTGCCAGGAATTTCTCGACACCTCGGCTGTAGATCGGATTGTAATATCCCATCAGCACGATCGGTGTGGTGTCATCGGATTCACGAAAGGCGCGGGCCAAATCCAGAGTGCGTTGCAATGTCATTCCACCATCCAACGCCCGTTGGCCAGCAGCCTGAATGGTCGGGCCATCGGCCATGGGATCGGTAAAGGGCAGGCCCAACTCGATAACGTCGACACCTGCGCCGGGCAAACCCTTCACGACCTCCAGCGAAGTGTCATAGTCGGGATCTCCGGCCATGACATAAGCTACAAATGCCTTTTTGCCTTGCTTTTGCAGGGCGTCGAATTTGGCGTCAATACGGGTCATCGGAAATCCTTGCACTCGGGTTTGGACCTGATGTGCAGAAACTTTCGCTGAAAATCAATCCCGCTTGGTGGGCTTCCGATCAGAAGGCGTAATGGTATCTCAGCAAAAGTGCGTTTACGCCTGGGTTGTCTTCCTGCGTGCTGGCGTTGGATATATGAGTGATAGCGGCAGACAGTTTGTTGCCGCTTTCCAGCGTATAGCCAAGGCCCAGTAAGCTGCGTATCTGAAAACTGCCGCCCAGATCATTCAGTTCGTTGGATTCACTATAGTATCCCGGCATGACACTGCCCTCGATGAACCAACGGTCCGCAAAAGTGTAAAGCCCAATCAGGCCCGCGCCAACATGCGTGTCACCGTCGGTATCAACAGACAGGGACGCACCCCAGGTGGCGCTGAAACGGGTCGCTTCGTAGAAAGAGCGATGCTGGTATTCCAGCGAAACCATTGCCTGATCTTCGCTCTCAGCGCTGGAATAATCTGCGTAGCCTGCTCCGAAAATGGTGGATTGGGCTTGTGCTGCAGTAGCGGCTGTCAGCGCAAAAGCCAGAATAACAAGGGATTTCATTTTTACCTACTATGTCCGTCGTTCGTTGGTATTGGTTTTATTGAGGAATGTAGGTGCATGTTTTCAATGGACGCAAGAACACAAATCGATGTCGATTTTGTGATGTGGCAGAATAGACTCGCGGCAGTGTTCAGGCACTTTGCCTTGCGCATTGCACCGGACCTGCCTAGAAGCGGCGCTCAAATGGTATCAGGAGGCCGTCATGGGCTTTAAAATGGGAATCGTGGGTTTGCCGAATGTTGGCAAGTCGACTCTCTTCAACGCACTGACCAAAACTGCGGCAGCTCAGGCGGCGAATTTCCCGTTCTGCACCATCGAACCCAATGTGGGGGATGTCGCCGTTCCTGATGACCGGCTGGATAAACTGGCGGCGATTGCGTCCTCGAAACAGATCATCCCGACGCGCATGACCTTTGTGGATATCGCTGGTCTGGTGAAAGGGGCCTCGAAAGGCGAGGGGCTGGGCAACCAGTTTCTGGCAAACATCCGCGAGACTGACGCGATTGCCCATGTGCTGCGTTGTTTCGAAGATGGTGACGTGACCCATGTGGATGGCCGCGTTGATCCGGTGGCCGATGCCGATACGATCGAGACCGAGCTGATGCTGGCCGATCTGGAAAGCATCGAAAAGCGTCGCGCCAATCTGGTGCGCAAGCTGAAGGGCAATGACAAAGAAGCGCAACAGCAGGACCGCCTGCTGGCCGAGGCGCAGGAGATGCTGGAAAACGGCAAGCCAGCGCGTCTGGTTGAAGTGTCTGATGAAGACGCCAAGGCATGGAAAATGCTGCAACTTCTGACAACCAAGCCGGTGCTTTATGTCTGCAACGTGTCCGAAGAAGAGGCCGCCGAAGGCAACGAGTACTCTGCCAAAGTCGCTGAGATGGCTGCCGCGCAAGGTAATGCTCATGTCATTATCAGTGCCAAGATCGAGGAAGAGATCAGCCTTCTGGAAGACGACGAGGCACAGATGTTCTTAGAGGAAATGGGTCTGGAAGAGCCCGGCCTCGACCGTCTGATCCGTGCCGGTTACGACCTGCTCAAGCTGGAAACCTATTTCACCGTCGGCCCGAAAGAGGCCCGGGCCTGGACCATCCGCACCGGCACCGCCGCACCACAGGCCGCAGGTGTCATCCACGGAGACTTTGAGAAGGGTTTCATCCGTGCCGAGACTATCGCCTATGACGACTACATCGCTGCCAATGGCGAACAAGGTGCCAAAGAGGCGGGTAAGATGCGGGCCGAAGGGAAAGGCTACATCGTCAAGGATGGCGATGTGATGCACTTTTTGTTCAACACCTGAGAAGCCACCAAAGCAGTCACTGCTCAGCTTATAACCTCGGATTTTCTGCGAAGAACGGGCCGATATCGGGTTGCTCGTGTGTGAATGCCATTGTCCACTTCATGTTGTGGTGGGCTACGTAGATATCCGCGCCAAAAGATGTGAAATCTGGATATGTTTCTGAGACGCAGCGATACGACCATTTGATATCTTCATCAAAGATAACATACGCGGCAGGCCACTGGTTCTTATAGGCATTTAAAGCGTCATCGCCCGCCCGCGCGATTTGAAACCCGTAACTGAAACCATGCCAGCGAAAGCGATTGTGAATCCAGGAACCGGTTGATTTCTTTACGTTCCCGGCGAATGTCTGATGCCAGCATTGAACAACCTCACCACCTTCTTTGGAATTGAGAGGATCAAAATCGACGCATTCACGCACCAAGAAGTCCTCAATTTGGTTTCTCGTAAGGTTCATGGAATAATTCGGTTCTATGTTGTTGTTAAACCGGCATATCGCGCGTTATGGCGAAGTGTCAAAACCGCTCAGGTGGCAAGATGCGATCCTGTTAGTTTCATTTGGGCTGGAACAGCAGTTCGGCAGGCTCAACCACCCGAGTATTGCATGTATCTGAAGCGCCGATCCTGTGGCAGCCAACAAATTGACGATGCTCGCATCTCACACATTTCTCTCGTGCAGAAATGTGGTTAGTTTGGATTTTGACCTGATACTTGAGACAGCTCTAGATGATCGAAATCCGCGACCTGCAATTGCTCAGCGCATTGGCGCGGCATCGTCATTTCGCCAAGGCAGCTGAGGAATGCGGGATTTCACAGCCTGCGTTCTCGATGCGAATCCGAAACCTGGAGGATCGGCTGGGTGTCTCCATCGTTCGCCGCGCAAACCGATTTCAGGGGCTAACCGAAGAGGGCGAGATGATTGTCCAGCGCGCGCGGCGCATTCTCGACGACACCAAGGCTTTGGAACAACAGGTGCTCGCTGCAAAGGGTGAGATCACCGGCACGCTTATTTTGGGTGTGATCCCAACAGCGATTGCCTTCACCGGGCGTCTCACGAAGCGGTTGCGCGATGCGCATCCACGTATCGTGACCCGGATTGAAACAATGTCTGCAACGGCCATTCAGCACCGGTTGGACGAAGGAAGTCTGGATGCAGGCATCACTTATGGCGACAGTATCGGTACCGATCTACGGCAAGTGCAGCGCTTGTACGAAGAAACTTATGTCCTATTGGTCCCCTCGCATATGACCGATGAGACAGGCCCGATCCCATGGGCCCGCGTGGCCGAGTTTCCCCTGAGCCTGCTGGAACCACAGATGCAGAACCGGCGCATTCTGGATCGGATATTCGCCGAACAGGGCTTGCACCCGGATATTGTGGCTGAGACCAGCGGATTCACTGCCTCGATGGTCATGGCACGCGAGGGGCTAGCGGCTACCGTGATTCCACGCGTGCTGGTGCGGGCGCTGGGCGACCTGAAGGACACAAGGGTTCTGTCCCTGATCGAACCCGTGGTGAGCAAGCCAATTTGTCTGGCCACGCTCACTCGTGACCCGGAATTGCCCACGGTCGCGGCCTTACGCACAGTGATGGCGTCTTTGCGGTGATAAACTGTCGTTATCGTGCGATTGAAATATGCGATTTGACGATATGCTAGTCTGATGAGACACGGGGCCTCAATCGGAGGGCATCATGGCACCATTAGACACCAAGCCATCAGGCGCGCCAAAGGGCGTCTGGAAGTCAGGTAAAGGCAAGGGGCGGCACACGCCCAAAGGCCGTCAATTCTCGGACGAGGCACAAGCAGAAATTGCACGTCTGCTGGGCGACCGCCCGCGACGTCGCGATCTGCTTGTTGAATTTCTGCATTTGATTCAGGACGCACACGGCCATATCAGCGCCGACCACATCGCCGCTCTGGCGGTTGAGATGCGGATCGGGCAGGCTGAGATTTACGAAACCGCAACCTTCTATGCCCATTTCGATGTAGTGAAAGAGGGTGAAACGCCTCCTCCGGCGTTGACGATCCGTGTGTGCGATTCGCTGTCCTGCGAAATGGCAGGTGCCCAGCAGCTGCAAAAAGCGCTGGAAGACGGTTTGGATGCCTCGCAGGTCCGCGTTGTCCGTGCGCCCTGCATGGGACGCTGCGACACCGCTCCAGTGCTGGAGATCGGTCACAACCACATCGACCACGCGACCCCCGAAAAAGTGCGGGCCGCTATTGTTGCCGATGACACCCATGCGCACCTGCCCGACTACGAAACCTTCGCGGCCTATGAGGCCGAAGGTGGCTACGCCAAATTGAAAGAGCTGCGCGAGGGCGGCGATTGGGAGAAGGTGCAGGAAGACGTACTGTCCTCGGGCCTGCGTGGTCTGGGCGGCGCTGGCTTCCCGTCGGGCAAGAAATGGGGCTTTGTTCGCATGAATGAAGGCCCGCGTTATCTGGCTGTCAACGGCGATGAGGGCGAGCCCGGCACATTCAAGGACCGCTACTATCTTGAGCGCACGCCGCATGTCTTCCTCGAAGGGATGCTGATCGCCGCTTGGGCCGTCGAGGCAGAGACCTGCTTTATCTATATGCGCGACGAATACCCGGCAGTTCTGGAAATCCTGCGTCGTGAGATTACCGCGCTCGAACAAGCCGGGATCGTCGAAGAAGGCTATATCGACCTGCGCCGTGGTGCTGGCGCTTACATCTGCGGTGAAGAATCCGCAATGATCGAGTCGATCGAAGGCAAAAAAGGCCTGCCGCGTCACCGTCCTCCATTCGTGGCGCAGGTTGGGGTCTTTAACCGTCCGACCTTGGTGCACAATGTCGAGACGCTCTATTGGGTGACCAAAGTTTGCCGTGAAGGGCCTGAATGCCTTAACAGCACCGAAAAGAACGGTCGCAAGGGTTTGCGTAGCTATTCGGTCTCGGGTCGTGTCGCAAAGCCGGGCGTTTACCTTCTGCCCGCTGGCTCGACCATTCTGGACGTGATCGAGGCTGCCGGCGGCATGGCCGGGGGCCAGACCTTCAAGGCTTATCAGCCGGGCGGTCCATCCTCGGGTCTGTTGCCTGCATCTATGGATGACATCCCGCTGGATTTCGACACGTTGCAACCACATGGCACCTTCATCGGGTCCGCTGCGGTTGTGGTTCTGTCCGATCAGGACACCGCCCGCGATGCGGCACTGAACATGCTGCGCTTTTTCGAAGACGAAAGCTGCGGCCAGTGCACGCCCTGCCGCGCAGGCTGCGAAAAGGCGGTCAAGCTGATGCAAGCCGACAAATGGGATCAGGACCTGCTGGAAGACCTGTGTCAGGTCATGGGCGATGCCTCGATCTGCGGTCTGGGGCAGGCGGCCCCGAACCCGATCCGCCTGGTCATGAAACATTTCGCTGACGAAATCTGAGGGAGACAGCCATGCTTGATGCAAGCCCAAACAAGACCGTCACCTTCAACCTGAATGGCGAAGATGTCACCGTGCCCGAGGGCTGGACCATCTGGGAAGCCGCAAAGGGGCAGGGGTTCACTATCCCTCACCTGTGTCACAAGCCGCAACCCGGTTACAAACCCGACGGCAATTGCCGTGCCTGCATGGTCGAGGTAGAAGGCGAGCGCACGCTGGTCGCCTCGTGCATCCGTCCGGCAGCCGACGGCATGGTGGTTAAGACCGACAGCGACCGGGCCGAGAAATCGCGCGCGATGGTCATGGAGCTGTTGGTCGCGGATCAGCCTGAGGAAGCGCACGACGCCTCCAGCCACTTCTGGGATATGGCCAAGCTGAACCATGTCAGCGACAGCCGTTTCCCGGCGAAAGAGGCCGAGAAAATCCCGCTGTTGGATGACAGCCACGTTGCGATGCGCGTCAATCTGGACGCCTGCATCAACTGCAACCTCTGCGTCCGGGCCTGCCGCGACGTGCAGGTCAACGATGTGATTGGTATGGCCGGTCGTGGCCACACAGCGCAGGTGGTGTTCGACCAGAACGACCCGATGGGTGCTTCGACCTGTGTGGCTTGTGGTGAATGCGTGCAGGCCTGCCCGACCGGTGCTTTGATGCCAGCAACCGTACTGGATGACCAGCAGCGAGGCGACAGCAAGGACTACGACTCGGAAACGGAAAGCGTCTGCCCGTTCTGCGGCGTGGGCTGTAAGGTTTCGCTCAAGGTCAAAGACGGCAAGG
The DNA here is from genome assembly GCF_056537485.1 of Ruegeria sp. CE6. Lineage (NCBI taxonomy): Bacteria > Pseudomonadati > Pseudomonadota > Alphaproteobacteria > Rhodobacterales > Roseobacteraceae > Ruegeria > Ruegeria sp. CE6. The sequence goes on from NZ_JBQFRR010000004.1 coordinate 111,458, forward strand.
TGAAGTATGTCGAGGGCATCAACGGCCCTGCAAACGAAGGTCGTCTGTGCGTCAAAGGCCGCTTTGGCTTTGACTACATTCACCATCCGCATCGCCTGACCAAGCCGCTGATCCGTCGCGAGGATGCTCCAGCCAAGGGATTGAACGTCGATCCCGGCAACCTGGATACCCATTTCCGTGAAGCAACGTGGGAAGAGGCGATGGATTTGGCCGCGACCAAGCTGATAGACTTGCGCGACAAAGACCCGCGCAGCGTTGCAGGCTTCGGCTCGGCCAAGTGCACCAACGAAGAAGCCTATCTGTTCCAGAAGTTCATCCGTCAGGGCTTCCGCCACAACAACGTCGACCACTGCACCCGTCTGTGCCACGCGTCATCTGTTGCGGCCCTGATTGAGAATGTGGGCTCGGGTGCTGTGACCGCGACCTTCAACGAGATCGAAAACGCGGATGTGGCGATCATCATCGGGGCCAATCCGATTGAAAACCACCCTGTCGCTGCGACCTACTTCAAGCAGTTCACCAAACGTGGTGGCAAGCTGATAGTTATGGACCCGCGCGGCGTTGGGATGCGTAAGTTTGCTGATGAGATGCTTCAATTCCGTCCCGGTGCGGATGTTTCGATGCTGAACGCGATCATGAACGTGATCGTGGAAGAAGAGCTCTATGACAGCCAGTACATCCACCGCTGGACCGAAAACTGGGAAGCCGAAAAAGAACACCTGCGCCAGTTCACGCCTGAGGCTATGTCGCCGATCTGTGGCATCGAACCGGATCAACTGCGCCGAGTGGCGCGCACCTTTGCGCAAGCCAAGGCCGGTCTGATTTTCTGGGGTATGGGTGTCAGCCAGCACATCCATGGCACCGACAACTCGCGCTGCTTGATCTCGTTGGCTCTGATGACCGGCAATGTTGGTAAACCCGGTGCAGGTCTTCACCCTCTGCGCGGGCAGAACAACGTACAAGGTGCCTCAGACGCGGGCCTGATCCCGATGTTCCTGCCGGACTATCAGTCCGTTACCGACGACGGCATTCGGGCCAAGTTCACTAACGTCTGGAATGACGACCGCGACTTCTCGAACGAGAAGGGGCTGACCGTCACCGAGATCATCGATCAGGCTTATGCGGGCAACATCAAGGGTATGTACATCCAGGGGGAAAACCCTGCCATGTCCGACCCCGATGTGAATCACGCGCGCGACGCACTGGCCAAGCTGGAACTGATGATCGTGCAGGATATCTTCCTGACCGAAACGGCGAACTATGCCGACATCATTCTGCCCGCCTCAGCGCTCTATGAGAAGAACGGCAGCGTGTCGAACACCAACCGTCAGGTACAGCGTGTGCGGCCCGCCGTGACCCCTCCGGGTGAGGCGCGCGAGGATTGGAAGATCACCGTTGAGCTGGCGCAGCGGATCGGTTTGAACTGGGATTATTCCGATGTTTCTCAGGTCTTTGCTGAGATGAAGCTGACGATGAATTCGCTCGACAACATCACGTGGGAACGGCTTGAGACGGAGACGATCACTTACCCGTCACTGTCCGAGACAGACCCAGGTCAGGCGATTGTGTTCGGCGATGGTTTCCCACGTGCGGATGGTCGCGCCCGGTTCACGCCAGCCAGTGTCATCCCACCGGATGAGGCCCCGGATGATGAATACCCGATGATCGCCACCACTGGGCGCCAGCTGGAGCATTGGCATACCGGGTCGATGACGCGCCGGTCCAACGTTCTGGATGCCGTGGAACCTGAAGCGAACTGCTCGATGAACCCGCGTACATTGAAACTGATGGGGATTGAGCCGGGCGATATGATTCGTCTGACTACTCGCCGCGGTTCGATTGAAATCATGGTGCGGGCCGACCGGGCGATTGCCGAAGATATGGTGTTCATCCCGTTCGCCTATGTCGAGGCGGCGGCGAATATCCTGACCAACTCGGCCATCGATCCTTATGGCAAGATCCCCGAGTTCAAGTTCTCGGCAATTCGCGTCGAAAAGATCGCAGACGCCGTCGCGGCGGAATAGTCTTCAATCAACTGAAAAAAAGGCGGCCCTTTGGGGTCGCCTGTTTTTTCAGTAGTCGCGTTCGAAAAAGATACCCAAGCCCGTCTCACCCCGGCCATCCACCGTGCCGCGAACCGTGAAGCTGTCGGTGACGTCGAGGTTCAAATTCACCTCGGTGTCACCTTCGGTATTGACGGTGAAATCGGTGTAGAGATTGTCGCTTAGATATGCGCCCGCACCAAGGCTGCCCCCACCGCCCTCAGTCGCGCCAAGGTCGATAGTGTCCAGGCCCGTGGCCTCGCGCACCCCTTTGGTAGTATCCCCGCCGGCGCCGCTGAGTTGGGCCAATGAGGCCGCCATCTGCGCAATGACAAACGGTGACAGTTCTGAGAACCGGTTGCCGAACAAGAGCATTGCTAGCGCTTCCTCGGTCGGGCGTTCAGGATCTGAGAATACGTCGACCTCGGGTGAGTCCAGCGGCCCGGCGATCTCGATCGTTGCGGTGCCGTCCGAGGTGCTGGAGGACGATTCAAACTCGATATATGGCGTCAGGTCACCCTGCAGGGTGACCACACCCTTAGTCAGCGCAAGGCGGCGACCAAGGATATCGATATTACCGCGGATAAGCTCAATCTGGCCTGACGGCACAACAGAAGTTGTAGTTCCACCAATCTGTATGCGACCGCCCAGTTCCGCGTTCACGCCGCGTCCTCGGACAAAGACTGCCTTGGGTGCAAGCAATCCGATGTCGAGCGACATGCGCGAGTTGCTTTTAGTCTCATCCTCGGTTTCCACCAGATTGGCGCGTTCCCGCGTTACGAAACCGGCACGGCTTTCGTTCAGGTGTTGGATCGTCGGAATTGGTGCTGCGCCGACTGCTCCTGCGGCGGCTGCAAGATTGATGTTGGTTTCGCCAAAGTTGATCTGCCCGGCCAGCGAACTGTTCCCGGCCAATGCCCCGGTCAGGGCGATCTGACCGTTCAATGTGGTTTCATAGAGCAGCTTGTCTGTCAGCACGAGATTGTTGAGCGCTGTGGTTATCTGGGCGTTGAAGGGTGGCGTCAGATCAATCGGGCCGTTGACGGTAAACCCTCCGCCCGCTCGTAACCCACCCTGCAGTGCAATCGTGGCGCGGCTTCGCGCGATGTTTACGGAACCCCCGATGCCAGTGATTGTCTGTCCCACATCGGGCAAGGCCATCGACGCGCCGGATGTTGAAATCGTTCCGCTAAGCGCATCCAGCGCAGGTGCCCCTTTCAGGGCCAGATCGAACCGGGCAGTACCGGCCAGATTGTTGGGAGAGATAAATGCATTGGCGATACCGATGTTGACACCGCCCTGCATCTTCAGGTCCGCTTCGCCGCTGGTTTCGTTAAAGGTCCCGGCAACAGTTGTACTGATATCGGCGGGGCCATTAGCCTTTGCGTCGATGGTCCACATCCCGGCGTCGCGGCGGGCGGTACCACTGGCGGCGACGGTTCCGGGGAAATCGGGCACAAAACGTTCGACCCGATTCAGGCGGGCGTCAAAATTTAGATCCGCGGTGCCACCGGTTTCTACGGTTCCGGTTAAATTGGCGTACGAGCTATCAGGTCCCTGCAGGCGCGCATTGCCTTCCAAACCGGACCCTGTAGGGGCGACGTTGCCATCCAGCGTGAGCGGCCCGGACAATGTCGAAGATAGACGGCCGATGTCGTCCAGCATGGCCGAGAAATCGAGGCCACCGGCCTCCCGATCCAATCGGCCCGATGCATCTGCGGTCAGCGCGGTTCCGTTCAGACTGAAAGTGCGGATGTTCAGCCCCTGATCATCGTTGGCGGCATCCACGTTCAGCGTGGTTCGTCCCTGTACCAACGCATCTACGGCTTGGATACCCGTGGCAAGGTCGTCTGCTCTCAGGTTGCCTTTGATATCAAAGGCCTTGCTGCTTTGCGCGGCCCGACCGGTGACGTCGGCATCAATCGACCCGGCCAGATCAAGCCCGGCGAGGCCGGAGAACAAAGACAGGTCGGGGGCGTTCAGCTTGGCGCTTCCATCCACCGTGATGTTTCCGGTGGGGTCATCGATGGTTGCGCCCACCTCGGCAGTAAGAGCAGCACTTTTGACCGTGGCGTTTCGAATAACGATTTGGTTGCCCGAATGCGCACCGTCCAGATTGATTGATGTCCGGCCTTTCAACAGCGGGTCGAACTCGCTCATCCCGGTTTCGATATTTGTTCCGATCACGCTGGCTTGGCCGTCGAATTCCAACGTCTGTACGGTGCCTTTGCCATCCAGCCGGGCCTGTAATGCGCCCGCCAGATCACGCTGTGCGATGCCTGAGAACACCGCCAGATCGGGGGCGTTCACGCTGGCCTGACCGTCAATTGTCAGATTGCCATTTGGCGTCGTGACCGTGCCGCTGGCCTGCGCTGTCAGAGCGTCGCCATTCACGGTGAAATCGCGAATTGTTACCCCTTCGGTGTCGCGTTTGGCATCCAGAACGATTTCGGTTTCACCCGTGATCATTGGATCAATATCGTCACGCCCGGTCACCAGATCACGCCCATTCACCGTGACCTTGCCGTCAAAGCTGCGTTCCAGTGGCGAGCCCTTGCCAGCCACCTGTATCGAAGCTTTGCCACCAAGTTGAAGCTGAGCCAGGTCCGAGAAACGCGACAGGTCGGTTGCCTGCAGCAGCGCCGTACCATCAACCTGCAACCCGGTCGCAAGCCCGCTGATCAACGCATCAGCGTCTAGGGTATAGTCGCTGCCGACCAGTTCGACCCCGGACAATTGCAATGTCTGGTCGCTGCCGTACTCGAACTGTCCATCCAGTGTGATCTGATTTCCGACGGCGGCATTCAGTGCGGCATCTGTCAGATCAATGCCATCCAGCACAGCCTGCAGATCGCCATCGACCGACAGCCCGCTGGATTGATCTAGCGTGCCTTGCCCGCTGATCCGTGCATGATCGAGGTTCAGGTTGGGGGTTTCAATCTTGTTGGTCGTCAGGCTCAGGTCCCAGAGATTGCCATTCTCGGTATTGTACAAGGCCGAAATCTGAGCCGCGCCGATTGACGTATCGCCGCCGCTGACGGGCAGAACGACCTTGTCACCTTCCGGCGGCGTGATACGACCTTGCAGGGCGACCAGTTTCAGAACACCACCCGAAGCAAGGCTGAGTTCGCTTTTGAGGTCCAGCGCTTCCGAGGTAATCTCGATATCCGATATATCCAGCGCCCCGTCAGAATGGGTGCGCCCATCTACAAACAGCCGTGTGTCGGTACCGAAGAACGTGTCCATCTCTTCGGCCAGAAACGGCGTCAGGTCGCCTCCGACATCGGCAGTAAACGCGATTCCATCGGAAGCGTTGCCACTCTCTTCGGCTGTGCGCAGTCGTACCTGACCGGACACGCGAAGCTGCTGATCGCTGCTTAGACCGATATCAGCATTAAAATCCGTTATCGGCCCCGAGCCTTTTGCAGTCAGCTCAAGCGGCGGGGCATCGGGGATGGACAGGGCCGTTGCGATCAGACCGCCTGAGGCTTCGGCTACGGTCAAGTCCAGATCGATCTGGCGGCTGTCGTTCTGAAAGCCTGCTTTCAGATCAATCGTGTCCCCGGCGCGGTCCAGTCGGTCGATATCCAGCGTAGTATCCAGTGTTCCATCAGCCAGCGATAGGTTGCCGTTCACGGCAAGCTCAGCAGCGACGCCGATCAGCGGCTCACCCAGAGACAGGTCATCGACACGCAGCTCTCCGATTTCGATCGAAACCGGAAGCTCAGGTAGTTGGAAGGGTTGGGTTTCGGCTGAAGGGGTCGGTGCGTCCTTAGTTGTTGTACCGGGTGTGCGGGCGATATCGATTTCCTGCGCCGATAGTGTGTTGACCGAGAACCGACCGCGCAGCAGTGCCAATCGGTTCCAGTCCAATTCAGCGTTTTTAATGGTGAGCCAGACGCCGTCGTCATCGGCGACTGTGATTTCCTGAATCGTTGCACGCGAACTTAAGGCACCTTCAAGGCCGATCACCCGCACATTCTGATCATCACCGGACAGGGTATCTTGCAGAAACTGCTCGATCATGCTGCCGCCCTCGTCCTGAGCGGTCGCCGCGATGGGAACGGTGATCGCTGCTGAACTTAGCAACAGGGGATATACAACGCGACGCATCAAAAGGCCTGCCCGATCCCGAGGTAGAATTGCAGCCCGTCACCCGTATCGCCCTGAACCGGCACCGCAAGGTCAAAGCGCAAGGGCCCGAAGCCGCCCAGATCATAACGGATTCCAAGGCCCGCGCCAGAATGCTCTTCCGCGCCGCTGCCGATGAATGAGGACGTGTCGACCACACCGTAGTCATAAAACCCAACCAACGAGATTGCGTCAGTGACTTTGCCTCGGACCTCGGCTGAGAGCCCCAGAAAGGATTTGCCACCGGCGACACCATCCCCGACGGGGATACCTAGGCTTTCAAATGGCTGACCCCGTACTGTACCGGCACCACCCGAGAAGAACAGGAAATCTGGAGTCACACCATCTGCCGGAGGTCCGAGGACCGATCCCAACTGCACCCGGCCTGCCAACACCAGCCGACCGGCGGTGCCCAGATCGTTATAGGCGCGACCGTCAAAGAACATTCTCAGGCCGGTATCCGACCCGGAGAACCCGACAAAGGGCATGACTTGCGAGTCTAGATAATAACCGCGCGTAGCACTGACTTTGCTGTCGCGTTCATCCCATTCTGACCGGAACGGAAGAATGAAGTATCGAAACTTGCGCCCATCGCCATAGGCGTCATCCGCGTCCGACCATTGGAAACCTGCCGAGGCTTCGGCGTAGAGGCGGTCAGAGAATGTGCGGCGTGCACCATAGGCAAGCGAGGCGACGGTGACGTTGTAGTTTTCGGTATTGCGCCGTTCCAGCAGGGCGCTCCAGAATGTATTGTCGTCAGGGCCCAGACGATCAGGTTGATCCAGCCGCAGACCAATGCGTCCATCGATATCCTCGGCACCGCCGATATTGCGGATTGCCGCCTCGAACCGCAGCCTTTCGGCTCGCCGGAAAACGTTTCGATGGGTCCACGTAGCTGTAAGATCAACCCCGTCGCGCGAGGCAATCTCGGCCCCAAAGGTCAGGCGGCGCGGTGGCAGGTCTTCAAACGTCGCGTCGAAATCAAGCGTGCCATCCGGGTTGGGTTCTTCATGTTCCTTGAGCGAAACCGTAGCGAATGTGCCGGTACGCCGCAGGCGGGTGCCAACCTTTTGGACCTGTTCAGGCGAATAAACCTCACCCGAGGGGAAGCCCGCGATTTTCTCGATCGATCGATGGCGGACATTTGTATCGCCCTGAATGATCATTTTACCGAACCGCAGCCTTGGCCCCGGAGCCAGATCAATTGTCGCGTCCAGCCGTGCCTGCGCATGGCGCGCTATCACTTTCTGATCTTCCACTTCCGCCTTGGCATGGCCTGTATCGCGCCAGCCCTGCACCCCGGCCGAAGCCGCCTGTTGGATCGCTCCGGTGGTCGCGGTCTTACCCGTGGCGAACTCTTCGGGCAGTTCCGTGCCCGGTGCCAGCGGTTGCACGACAGCCGTTCCGAACTTGAACTTCCGTCCCGGTGTGACAAGGATAGTCGCCCGTTTGAATTGGGCTGGAACGTTCAGCGAATTGATTTTGGCGGCTTCCTGCCCGTCAAGCTTGATGCTGACGACGGGGCTGAAATAGCCTTCGTCGTACATGATCTGAACGATGGTGCGGTAATCGGACAAAGCTGCCGACAGTATTTCCAGTGACGTATCAAGACCACGCGATTCCGAGGTGAAGATGGATGAAGTCTCTTCCAAGCGGTCGACCAGATCTTCAGATGCACCAGGGGCGGATAGGGTCGTTTCTAGCGCGGTAGCAAGATTGGGGGACAAGGCCACAAACGCACCAAAAAGCCAGCCTCTCAGATCGCTGCGCGGTCTGCTCCCTGTCATTGTCTGGCTCCAACTGCCCCAAGTCGAAATCGCTATGGCCGCGAAACAAAACGAATGCGGCGTGTTGAATTCATTTAGAGCATCTGACGGCGCTTAGGGGAAGAACTAAACAAAGTTCAGGTGTTTTTATTGGCAAACTCGTGTGCCAATCCGCTACAGACCGGCATTTCGGAACCAGCGAACAATCGCATCCCGGTCTTCAGGTTCCATATAGGTCACGTTCGCAGGAGGCATGGCATGTGTGACGCCGGATTGCAGATAAATCTGTTGCGCGTTCTGAGCAATGTCAGCTTTTGTTTCCAGCAGGACACCTTTGGGTGCCCACAGGATGCCTTCCCAGACAGGCTCGCGCGCGTGGCACATAGAACAGCGACCCAGAACTATGTCCTGTGCTTCTTCAAAGCCATCCGCCGCTGCGAATTTCTGTTCATAGGGGGTTAGTTGCTGCGCTTCTGCCTCCTCAAGCGGGTCATGCATCGAAGCGGTCGACAACCACATGATGGTCATGAACAGCAAAGCCGTCACCAGCCAGGTCCAGGTTGGATTGCCAGCGCGCGCATGGCGGGTGTTGAAATAGTGCCGGATCGTGACACCCATCAGGAAGACCAGCGCGGCGATGATCCAATTGTACTCGGTCGCAAAAGCCAGCGGATAGTGGTTCGACAACATCAGAAACACGACCGGCAATGTCAGATAGTTGTTGTGGGTCGAACGCAGCTTGGCGATTTTGCCGTATTTCGGATCAGGTGTACGCCCGTTCTTTAGGTCGTCCACCACAATGCGCTGGTTTGGCATGATGATGAAGAACACATTTGCGGTCATGATTGTGGCCGTGAAGGCCCCCAGATGCAGCATCATCGCGCGACCGGTGAATATCTGGTTATAACCCCAGCCCATAATCACCAGCAGCACGAACAGAAGAACCATCAGCAATGTCGGACGCTCGCCCAATCCCGACTTGCAAAGAAAATCGTAGACCAGCCAACCGACAGTCAGCGAGGCAGCCGAGATCAATATGCCTTGCCATAGCGCCAGATCCGCCTTTTGGGCATCGATCAGATAGAGCTCTCCGCCTACCCAGTAGACGATCATCAGTAGCGCGGCACCGCTGAGCCATGTGGCATAGCTTTCCCATTTAAACCAGGTCAGGTGGTCGGGCATACGCTCCGGAGCGACGAGATATTTCTGGATGTGATAGAATCCTCCGCCATGGACTTGCCATTCCTCGCCGTCCGCCGGTCCGGGGATATCGCGGTTCAAACCAAGATCCAGCGCGATGAAGTAGAAGGATGATCCGATCCAGGCAATCGCGGTGATAACGTGCAACCAGCGCACGCCAAAACCAATCCAATCCCAGAAAACGGCGAAGTCGTACATGCTTATGTCTCCGATTGCGTTGCGCCACACTAGGCAAACGGGCTTTTCTTCGGTATTCCCGTATATTGTCAAACTGTATCAAAAAAAACGATAAGATGTCCTATCTCGACAACATTCGAACCTTTGTCCGGGTCTATGACTTGGGCAGCATGTCAGCCGCCGGGCGGGATATGAGAATTTCACCTGCGGTGACGTCGGCGCGAATTTCGCAGTTGGAGGATCATCTGGGAGTACGCCTGTTTCAGCGCACAACCCGGAACCTGACACCAACGGAACAGGGGCGGGCGTTCTACCCCGGCGCGGTTGCGGTTCTGGATGCAGTTGATGAGGCAGAAGCCCAAGTCACGCATCTGACCGAAGCCCCCCGCGGGTCTCTGTTTGTTGCTGCGCCCTTGGGTGTCGGGCGCCGGTTATTGGCGCCTCATGTGCCTGATTTTCTGTCAGAATACCCTGAGATTGATGTGCGTCTAAGACTGACAGACCGCTCGGTTGATCTGACCACCGAAGGCTTGGATCTGGCTTTTTTCATCGGTCAGCCCGAAGACAGTACATTGCGCATTCGCAAGATTGCGGATTGCCAGCGTGTGCTATGTGCAGCCCCTGATTACGTGAGCCGATGTGGGATGCCAGAAGCTGGATCCGATCTGATTTCAGGCAAGCATGAATGCTTGAACCTGCGCTTCCCTGGCGCGGCAGAGTTTCAGTGGATGCTGGAAACTCCCGATGGCCCGAAACGATTTGCTGTCTCGGGCAGGTATGAATGTGACGATGGTGATGTTTTGACCGATTGGGCGCTGTCTGGGCAAGGTATTGCCATGAAACCCGTTTTTGAAGTGTCAGAGCATTTGAAGGCGGGGAGGCTGATCCCGGTGGCGATGAAGACGCCCCCGGTTCCCGTGCAAATGGCCTGCCTGTATACGCATCGCCGCCATCAGGACCCGAAGGCTCGGCTGTTTATGGATTTCATGATTGACCGGATCGGTAAAGTGGTTCGAAGCGCCGAAGTCTAGGACTAGCTGCCCCGGTAGGTCGAGTAGCCGTAGGGGGACAACAGCAGCGGAACGTGGTAGTGCGCGTCCGCATCGGACATGCCAAAGCGGATCGGCACCTGATCCAGAAACAGAGGATCATCGCCATCCTGACCTGTCGCGCGCAGGTAATCTCCGGCGAAGAATATCAGCTCATAAGTGCCGGTTTTAAAGTCGTCCTGCGGTAAGATCGGGCTATTGGTTCGGCCATCCGCGTTGGTTTCCATCTCGACCAGTTTACGGTGCGAGTTCCCTGACACTTTGTAGAGCGCGATTTTCAACCCCTCAGCGGGGCAGCCGCGCGCCGTGTCGAGAACGTGGGTTGTCAGATAACCAGCCAAGGGTCTCTCCTATGTGTTTCTTTTGGTGTGCCACAGTCTGGGCCAAACCGCAAAATGGTTGAAATGCCGAAAGAAGTGGAAACAGTGTTCGGATTGATTTGATAATCAATAGACCGTTTCTGCGGTAAAGCTGTCAAAACACCTAATCGGACTGGAAGACCCTATGCAGCCGCCTCGTTACCCCCGCGATATGATCGGATACGGAGCCAACCCACCTGACGCCGCATGGCCCGGCGGTGCAAAACTGGCTGTGCAGATTGTGTTGAACTACGAAGAAGGCGGCGAGAACTGTGTCCTGCACGGGGACGCTGCGTCCGAGGCGTTCTTGTCCGAGATCGTTGGGGCGGCGCAGTGGCCGGGCCAGCGTCATTGGAACATGGAATCGATCTATGAATACGGCTCGCGGTCGGGGTTCTGGCGCCTGCATCGCTTGATGAAAGACCTACCGATCACCGTTTATGGTGTGGCTACCGCGTTAGCGCGTTCGCCAGATCAGGTTGCGGCGATGAAATCGGCAGGGTGGGAGATTGCCAGCCATGGTCTGAAATGGGTCGAGCACAAGGATATGCCCGAGGCGGAAGAACGGGCCCAGATCACCGAAGCGATCCGTCTGCATGCCGAAGTCGTAGGGGATCGCCCGCGCGGCTGGTACACTGGGCGCTGTTCGGACAACACCGTGCGTCTGGTCGCCGAGGAAGGTGGCTTTGCTTATGTTGCCGATACCTATGCAGACGATCTACCCTACTGGATGCAAACCGGTGGTCGGGATCAGTTGATTGTTCCCTACACGCTGGATTGCAACGACATGCGCTTTGCGACGCCACAGGGGTTCAACGCCGGGGATCAGTTCTATTCATATCTGAAAGACAGTTTCGATGCGCTTTATGCGGAAGGCGAGGCCGGTGCACCCAAGATGCTGTCGATCGGTTTGCACTGTCGCCTGATCGGGCGACCGGGACGCGTCATGGCGCTGAAACGGTTTCTGGATTACGCGCGTGGGTTCTCGGACGTGTGGTTCGCAACGCGATTGCAGATTGCCGAGCATTGGGCCGAAAAGCACCCGGCGGCTGAGCGTCCACAACCCTCGCAAATGGGCCGCGAAGAATTCGTCTCTGCGTATGGAGGTATCTTCGAGCATTCCGCTTGGATCGCCGAGCGCGCCTATGATCTGGAATTGGGCGCGGCGCATGACACGGCAGTCGGATTACACAGTGCTTTGACGCGCATGTTCCGGTCCGCCTCGACCGAGGAACGGCTCGGTGTTTTGACAGCCCACCCTGATCTGGCAGGCAAACTGGCGCAGGCAAAGCGGCTGACACAGGAAAGTACGTCCGAGCAAGCCTCGGCAGGGCTTGATGCGCTGACGGATGAGGAACGCGCCACCTTCACCGAACTGAACCAGCGCTATACGGAAAAATTCGGCTTTCCGTTCATCATTGCCGTGCGGGACCACAACAAGGCTTCGATCCTAAACGCATTCGAACGGCGCATCGAACAGGATCGCGAAACCGAGTTCGCCGAGGCCTGCCGACAGGTCGAGCGGATTGCCGAGTTCCGTTTGCGCGATGTGCTGCCCTCATGACTCGGATTGTCGCTGAACCGATCTCGGCCGAAGCTTTCGCACCGTTTGGTGATCTGATTGATGTGTCAGGTGAGGCCGACAAGATCATCAACCAGGGCCAGTGCGGGCGGTATCATGATCGGGCAAGGCTGGATTTCGGTGATGCCCAAGCGGGCATCAGCCTGTTCAATGCAAACCCACGCGAACTGCCTTATCAGCTAGCGATGGTTGAGCGTCATCCTGACGGCAGCCAGGCGTTCATTCCGATGACTCACCAGCCCTTTCTCGTGATCGTCGCCCCGGATGAGGAGGGGCAACCGGGTCGTCCTCGCGCGTTCATTACACAGCCAGGACAGGCGGTGAACTATCACCGGGGAACATGGCACGGAGTTCTGACACCCTTGCATGGACCCGGTCTGTTCGCAGTCGTTGATCGGATCGGGGAAGGCCCGAACTTGGAGGAATACTGGTTCAGCACACCGTACGAGGTGGTCAACCGCTAAAACCAGAACCGAAGCCGCCGGAGAAGCGGTAAAAACCCCATTGGATCTTAGGGAGGACAATGAGATCATGGCAGAAACTTCGATAGGGACGCCCGAACAGCTTCGGGACCCGAACTTCACACCCGCCTTGCACAAGGCGATACCGCTGGGCATTCAGCACGTTTTGGCGATGTTCGTCTCGAACGTGACACCGGCCATCATCGTGGCGGGTGCTGCCGGTTTTGGATTTGGGTCGAACTCCCCGGATTTTCCCGAATTGCTGTACCTGATCCAGATGTCGATGCTGTTCGCTGGGCTGGCGACCCTGCTGCAGACTATCACGATTGGCCCGGTTGGAGCGGCTCTGCCGATTGTACAAGGAACGAGCTTTGCGTTTTTGCCCATCATGATCCCTCTGGTCGCCGGAAAAGGCGTGGATGCCTTAGGGGCGCTGTTTTGCGGTGTCTTGGTTGGCGGTTTGTTTCATGCCTTTCTTGGCCTCTTCATAGGCAAGATACGGTTTGCGCTTCCGCCGCTGGTCACTGGACTTGTCGTAACAATGATCGGTTTGGCGCTGGTCAAGGTCGGCATACAATACGCCGCTGGTGGTGTGCCTGCGATTGGAACTCCTGAGTATGGATCGCTGCTCAACTGGTCGGCTGCACTGGTTGTGGTTGTTGTGACGCTTGGCCTCAAGTTCTTTGCACGCGGTATGCTGTCGGTGTCTGCCGTACTGGTTGGTTTGGCCATCGGCTACGTCTATGCCCTGATGGTCGGGATGGTGACGTTCGAGGCCATTGGCACAAGTTGGTCGCGCGCCTCAGCTTTTGCTCTGCCCGTACCGTTCAAATATGGGTTTGAGTTCTCTCTGGCCGCCGTGATCGGCTTTTGTCTGATGTCTTTTGTCTCGGCCATCGAGACCGTCGGAGACGTATCGGGTATCACCAAAGGTGGTGCAGGTCGCGAAGCAACCGACAAGGAAATCGCTGGCGCGACCTATGCCGATGGTTTCGGAACAGCGATTGCCGGTATGTTTGGCGGGTTTCCCAATACGTCCTTCAGCCAGAATGTCGGTTTGATTGCGATGACGGGCGTCATGAGCCGCCATGTCGTGACCTGTGGAGCTATCTTCCTGATCCTGTGTGGCCTTGTGCCAAAAGTCGGGGCAATTATCCGCACCGTGCCTATCGAAGTGCTGGGCGGTGGTGTGATCGTCATGTTCGGCATGGTGGTCGCGGCAGGTATCTCGATGCTGTCAGACGTGGATTGGAACCGTCGCAACATGGTGATCTTTGCGATTTCGCTGTCGATCGGTCTTGGGTTGCAACTGGAACCCGGCGCGGTTCAGCACCTACCTGATACACTTCGTATCCTGATGACCAGCGGCCTGCTGCCCGCAGCGCTGATCGCCATTGTACTGAATTTGGTCCTGCCAGAAGAATTGGCCGAAGAATCGACTGAAGAGGTTTCAGGGGGTATGGCCGGTCACGGGGCGGGTAGCCTACCTCACGATTGAAGTGTTGAAGTAATCCGCAGCGTGCTTCAGCGCTGCGGATTACCCGGTGTTTGCCATTAGGCGCGCGACATCCAGCATGCGGGCTGAAAACCCCCATTCATTGTCGTACCAGCCAAAAACCCTGATCTGCATCTCTCCAATCATGCGCGTCTCGGGCCCCGCCACTACCAGTGACTCAGGGCGGGACCGCAAATCAGATGACACCAAGGGCAGATCGGTCCATCCCAGCACGGCAGAAGCTGCGACCGCGTCGCGAAAGGCTTGGTCGAACTGCTCAGCGCTCATGCCACGTTCAAGCGTGGCGACAAGATCAATGGCAGATACGCTGGCCGTCGGAACACGCACCGCGGCCCCCGACACACGACCGGCCAGGTCTGGCAAGACGATATCAATCAAATGCGTCGCGCTCGAGGTCGTGGGCACCATCGACAATGCCCCGGCGCGCGATCGGGCCAAATCCCCGCGTGGCGCATCGACCATCGGCTGGCTGTTTGTATAGCAGTGGATGGTGGTCATGTGCCCGGACACAAGCCCGCCGATTTGATCAATCAGCTTGACGAGCGGCGCCAGCCCATTCGTGGTGCAGGATGCATTTGAAACGATCCGTGCGCTGCCCAATTGATCTTCGTTTGCCCCCAGTACCAGTGTGACTTCGGCAGCGGGTGACGGACCGGAAATCAACACTTTATCCGCCCCAGCAGTCAAGCCCCGGCTGGCCACGTCGGATGTTCGCGCGATGCCGGTGCAATCGAGCATGACATCGACGCCGGACAGATCGACCTGTGCCAAATCGGCGCTGTGAGACATCAGAATAACGCGGCCATCGATATTCAGTGCTTCACCTTCAGTCGTGACCGAACCCTGATAGGGGCCAAACGTGCTGTCATATTTGAGCAGGTATGCGCATGTTTCCAGCGGTGCGATATCGTTGATCAGCACCAGTTCTACATCCGAATGCTGCGGCAGGCTTAGGACCTGACGCAGAATGGTGCGGCCGATACGGCCGAATCCGTTGATCGCGAGTTTCATGCGCAAGCTATGGCAGGCAGATCAGGCGATCTCAATCAAAGTATTGTACCAATTTCAGTTGCAGCTGACCTGCGAAAAGAACTGGCCCGAAATGTTCTGATACATGCTGGAATAGATCGCCTTGCAGCCAGTCGCCTTCTGTATCGCGGCCATTGCCTGGATGGTGCGAAGACGTGGCGGCGGGCCAAAGGGGTTCAGATTGTTATTATCCCGCGTCGCCCGATAAACCACAGGCGCGTCCGAGACCTGCGTCACCGCCCATGTGCGGCTCATGACGAAAACGGATTTGGTTTCTTCCTTGGCTGCGACCGGGGCGGCGTTGAACGCCGAAAGGCCAAGGGTGGCAACCAGTGCAATCATCGTACCGCGCAGTAACATCGAACAATCTCCAGTGCTGAAAACTCATTTGATTTCATCAGATTCCAGCGATTCTGTGAACCCCTTTACCAGAACTTGACCCGGTAAAGCCCCGATCGTCAGCTACCTAGACGGTACAGACAACGGCATGTGCCTATTCACATCCTTGTACAACAGATAGCGAAACCGTCCCGGTCCGCCTGCGTAACAGGCCTGCGGGCAGAAAGCGCGCAGCCACATGTAGTCGCCGGCCTCAACCTCGACCCAGTCCTGATTGAGACGATAAACGGCCTTGCCCTCAAGCACATAAAGGCCGTGTTCCATCACATGGGTTTCGGCAAAGGGAATCACGCCACCAGGTTCGAAATTGACGATGTTGACATGCATGTCGTGACGCAGGTCCTGCGGATCGGTGAAACGGGTGGTAGACCAGCGGCCTTCGGTGCCGGGCATTTCGTTAGGTACCACGTCGCGTTCATTGGTGATGATCGGGTCAGGGGCGGGCAGGCCGGGCACTGCATCATAAGCCTTGCGCACCCAATGGAACCGGGCAACTGAATCGCCATGGTTGTGCAGCGTCCAGTCGCTGCCCGGGGGGATATAGGCATATCCACCGATCTCAAGAACATGATCCGCTTCGTTCAGGGTCAGCGTGACGCTGCCCTCGACCACGAAGATCACCCCTTGCGCATTTGGGTCGGTTTCGGGCGTATCGCTGCCACCGCCGGGCTGCACCTCCATTATGTATTGCGAGAATGTCTCGGCAAAACCACTCAGAGGCCGGGATAAGACCCAAAGACGTGTATTCTCCCAGAAAGGCAGAAAGCTGGTGACGATGTCGCGCATCGTGCCTTTGGGGATTACCGCATAGGCATCGGTGAACATGGCACGGTCGGTCAACAGTTGCTCTTGCCCCGGATGTCCGCCTGTCGGTGCATAATATTTAGGATGTGTCATCAAATGCCTCTGCTTCGTCTGGGGACAATATGAGGCGATCTCACGGGCGGACCTAGCGCCTGCCTTGCGAAAGGTTTGTTCGGGATAATTTGAAGGTGGCCAAGTGGGGCTTGGCCGCACACGCATAGAGGTATATCTATGGACGTGAAAGTCATTCAAATCGGCGAGGCCCTTTGATGAAAGCCTTTGTTTACACAGCGCTGGTTGCTGCACTTTTTCTGGGGGTGGGTGGAATAGCACAGGCTAAACCACTTTCCCGAATCATCGCGGAAATGGGGTTGAGCCCCGCTGACTTTGAGGTGTTGAACGACACCTCAAACGCGTTGCTGTCGACGGGCACTCCATCCGTGGGGCAGGAGAGGGCTTGGCTCAATCAGGACACCGGCTCGAAGGGGACAATCCGCGTGCAAAGCGTTCAGGGCAATTGTGTGATACTTCAGCACTTTGTGCAGCCTGAAGGTGCTGCACAGGCCCGCGATATCAGAACACGCCGCTGCAAGACCGCTGATGGGAACTGGATCCTGACACCTTAAAGGTCGGTGCCTTGGCCAGCACCCGAACTAGCACAGCTGCACCCTTGTGATTTGCTCCAGCTAATTTGACCGCAGGCCCCCTGCTGGGCATCGCATTGATGCTGGACCGGGCTCAATTTGCGTGAATGACGTTCCGTCACTTAGCTGGACACGCTCATGGCCACTAAGCCATCCTCGGACCAAAGCCAAAGACCCGCATTGCGCCACAGGGAAGGAATAGACATGACCATGACTTTCGGATTGCGTGAGGAAAACCGCTCCCTGTTACAGCGGGTGAGAGATATGATTCACGACGAGGTCATGCCGCTTGAAGATGAGTATCAGGCAGAAATCAATAAAGGCGATCGTTGGAAATATACCGAGCGACAGGCCGAGATTCTCGAGGGGCTGAAAGCCAAGGCCAAGGCGGCGGGGCTTTGGAACTTCTGGCTGACAGACAGCGACAAAGGTTTTGGCCTCAGTACAGTTGAATACGCCTATTTCGCCGAGGAGATGGGCAAGACGCCCTTGGGGGCCGAAGTTTTCAACTGCTCCGCGCCCGATACAGGGAATATGGAGGTGTTTGAACGCTACGGGTCAGGCGCGATGAAAGAGCAGTGGCTGAAGCCTTTGCTCGACGGGCAGATTCGCTCGGCCTATCTGATGACCGAGCCCGATGTGGCCTCATCAGATGCCACCAACATTTCGATGTCCTGCGTGCGGGACGGGGCCGACTATGTTCTGAACGGCGAAAAATGGTGGTCGTCTGGGGCGGGCGATCCGCGTTGCAAGGTCTATATCGTGATGGTCAAAACCGGCGGGGACGATCTGCCAAAGCACCAGCGCCAGTCGATGATCGTGGTCCCAGCGGACGCGCCCGGGATCGAAGTGCTGCGCCCGATGGAGGTCTATGGCCACGACGATGCGCCCCATGGGCACATGCACATCCGTTTCACAGAAGTTCGGGTCCCAGCCGAAAACATTCTACTGGGTGAAGGGCGCGGGTTCGAGATTGCGCAAGGTCGCTTGGGGCCGGGCCGTATTCACCATTGCATGCGCGCGATTGGTCAGGCCGAGTCTGCGCTGGAGCAGATGTGCAAGCGTTCACTACAGCGCCAGGCGTTTGGGATGAAACTGGCGCAGCTGGGGGCAAACTACGACATCATCGCCGAATGTCGGATGGAGATCGAAATGGCCCGTTTGCTGTGCCTCAAGGCCGCCTGGTACATGGATCAGGGCGATGCAAGGGCGGCGGCCCCATGGATCAGCCAGATCAAGGTCGTTGCCCCCAAGGTCGCGCTGAAGGTGATCGATGAGGCCGTGCAGATGTTCGGCGCACAGGGGATCAGTCAGGATACGCCCTTGGCAAATGCATGGACCCATGTGCGCACCCTGCGTCTGGCGGATGGGCCGGACGCAGTGCATCGCCGTCAGGTCGCTCGCGCCGAGTTGAAGAAATACACGCAAGAAAAAGTCTGAGGCGACAGAACCACAATGACATCGGATGTGTTGGGGCAGGCGTATTTCCACCAAAATGCGCAGGGTGTGTTTGTCGGAAATGACCCCGCGCGCGGGCCTTGGTCGGCCGATCATTGCCATGCTGGGCCAGTCAGCGGATTGATCGTGCGGGCGGCAGAAACCGAAGTCGGCCCTGAGAAGATGTTGACCCGGTTGACCGTCGATCTGCTGCGTCCATTGCCTCTGGCTGGTTTGCGAGTCGCGGCAGAGACGACACGCCATACCAAGACGCTGGCGACCACACGGGTCACCGTACATGATCTGGACGACACGCTTTGCGCCACCGCCACAACCATGCATATGGTGCGCAAAGACCTTGGGGCCGTGCCTAATGTCGAACTGCCCGCGCCCAGGGTCGAAGATATGGTCGATGGCCCGTTTCCGATCGGTGAGATGCGCCATCAGTTGCCCGGTTTTGCCCATCACTCCCAGATCGGCTATCCCGCTGATGGCAAGCAAGGGGCGGGTCCGAAAACCGTCTGGATGCGCACACCTGCCTTGCTGGAAGGAGAGGACCCATCGCCGATCCAAGCGCTCTGCCCGCTTGCAGATTGCGGCAATGGCATATCGTGGAACGCGCCCACATCTGAGATGGGTTTCATGAATACCGACCTGACTGTGCAAGTCCACCGCGAGCCTGTCTCGGACTGGCTGGCCTCTGACTCGATCTCGCACTGGCAACCCTCGGGGATCGGTATGTCGCAGTCAGTTCTATTTGATACGCAGGGGCCAGTTGGGACGGCTTTGCAGACATTGGTCTTGTTCCCGCCGGAGTAAATGGCGGGATTCTGCAGCCTAGTGTTTAGTCGGATTGCCGATACCCGCTGCGCATTCTATCTTTGCAACATGCGCTGGCTTGCCTTCTCCTTGACCTGCCTTCTGCCGATACCGGCACTGGCTCATCCCCATGTTTTTATCGACACGGGGCTAGAGTTCATGGTCGATGAAGCAGGCAACCTGACCCATGTGCGTGTGACCTGGGCCTATGATGAGTTCTATTCATTGCTGGTTCTCGAAGACATGCGACTGGATCAGGATGCTGATGGCGTGCTGACCGAGGCCGAAGAGCAGTTTTTAAGCGGCTTCGACGCGCAGTGGGTCGAAGGTTACAATGGCGATCTGGTCATCCGCATGGGCGAAAATGTGATCCCGCTCTCTGGCCCGCTTGAGCCGCAGGCCACGACCGAGGATGCCCGCATCGTGACCACACATCTGCGCGCGATCGAAGGAGACCCCGTTCCCGCGGATGCGCTGTCGATCAAAGCGTTTGATGAGAGCTTTTATACCGCATACGAAGTGACCCGCCCGGTTCTGGTTTCAGGCCCCACGACTTGTAATATCGAACGCAACGATCCGGATATCGACAACGAACTGGCCCAGATGCAGGCTTTTTTGCTGACGCTGGATGCCGAGTATGACCTTGAAGAAAATGATATCCCTCTGGTCGGTGAGAAATTCGCAACCGAGATTCGGCTTTCATGTCCAAATACCTGATCGTTCCCGTTGCCATCGCCTGCGGGGTGCTGCTGTGGTTCTGGGGCAGCGGTGGTTTTGACCATCTGGCCGCTTGGGCTGCCGGAGAGCAGCGCGAATTCCAGAACCAGATCGCCCGCGCCCTGCGCGCAGCACGCGCCGAGCAGCCCGAAGCTGTGGCAACGCTACTGACGGTCTGTTTTGCATATGGGTTTTTTCATGCCATCGGACCGGGCCATGGCAAGGTTCTGATCGGAGGATACGGGCTTGGCCGTCGTGTCGCGTTTTGGCGGTTGTCTGCAATCAGTGTCCTGTCGAGCCTAGGGCAAGCAGTGACGGCGGTTGTGCTGGTTTATGCCGGGGTATTGGTATTCCAGATGTCACGCGAGTCGCTTGTAGGCACGACCGAACAGGTCATGGCACCGATCAGCTACGGCGCAATTGCCGCTATAGGCCTGTGGCTGGTTTTTCGCGCCATCCGCAGTTTTGCGCGGCGTCACAAAAACCAGGCCTCTCAATCGCACGACCACCATCACCATGCGCATGATCACGACCACCATCATCACGACCACGAGGTTTGCGCTGACTGCGGCCACCGCCACGGCCCGACGGCCGATGAGGTCGCTCAGGTCGGCAGCTTGCGCGAGGCGTTGATCCTGATCGCTGGTATAGCCGCACGCCCCTGTACCGGCGCGTTATTCGTGCTGATCCTGACATGGCAGATGGGTATCGCAATGGTCGGCATCGCGGGCGCATTCGCCATGGCTTTAGGCACCGCAACCATCACCACTTTGGTCGGTTGGACATCCTTTGGGTTGCGCGGCGGGTTGCTGGCCTCAGCCTCGGCTACGCGCTTTGCATCGGTACTGGCCCCGACCATCGAACTGGTTGCGGGTCTTATCATCGCCGTGATTGCAAGCGGGCTGCTACTGCGGGCCTTGTAGACTTAGCCAAACACCGGTTCGGGATATCCTACCCGTGCCAGATACAATCCTTGCGGCGGGCATACCGGCCCACAGGCCGCTCGGTCAACCGCCTCAAGCGCATCGCGAACGTCCTCAGGCGTCCATGCCCCAGCCCCCACACGCTCCAACGTGCCAACAAAGCTACGTACCTGATTGTGCAGGAACGATCGGGCGCGAACATGGAAGTGGATTTCGGCCCCCGAGAAGCCCTGAACCTGTTCCACCCGCAACTCATCCAGTGTTTTGACCGGGCTGGCGGCCTGACAGATGGATGAACGGAAGGTGGTGAAGTCATGTCGCCCGATCAGCATATCCGCCCCGGCCTGCATCGCTGCAACGTCCAGAGAATGATTGATCTGCCAGACCTGCCCTTTGTCGTGGGTTGCAGGTGCGCGACGCATCAGGATACGGAACAGATATTGCCGCTCAAGCGCCGAAAACCGCGCGTGCCAATCATCATCCACTCGTGCAGCTTGCACGATCGCGACAGGCTGCGGTTTGAGGTGATAATTCAACGCCTCGGACAGGCGGAACAGGTCCCATTCTTTGACCAGATCGCAATGCGCCACTTGTCCTAGCGCGTGAACCCCCGCGTCGGTACGACCGGCGGCGGCGATGGTGTGGTCTCCGGGTTCGATCCGCGACAGGGCGAGTTCGATCGCGCCCTGAACCGACGGCAGTTCTTTCTGCCGCTGCCATCCGGCAAACGGTTCCCCTTGGTATTCGACTTGCAGCGCGTATCTGGGCATGGCGCGCTGGTATCGCGCCTTGGTCGGACGGGCAAGGGGGCGAAAGCTCTGGCAAGTGCCGCAACCGCTACCTATCTTGGGCAAAACGATAATTGCGGGGCGACAGCTTGGTCATCTCATCATTGGCAGACAGTCTGGTGCGCGGCGTCGAATCCGTGGGTGACCGTGTGTCCGAGACATTCTTCGAACCGGTCATCCGGCTGGGCGTCACGGGATTGGCGCGGTCGGGTAAGACAGTGTTCATCACATCACTGGTCGCCAACCTGCTGGATCGGGGCCGCATGACCGGTCTTGTGGCGCAGCAAGAGGGGCGTGTCACCGCCAGCTATCTGCAGCCGCAACCCGACGACACCGTGCCCCGGTTCGATTTCGAATCCCATCTGTCGGCGCTGACCGGACCAGCGCCGCACTGGCCGGACAGCACGCGTGCTGTTTCCGAGTTACGCCTGTCCTTCAAAGTCCAGCCCGCAGGTCTGCTTTCGGGATTGCAGGGCCCTCGAACATTGCATCTGGACATTGTGGACTATCCGGGTGAGTGGCTGCTGGATCTGGCCCTACTGGACAAATCCTATGAAGATTGGTCGCGGGACACGCTGGAACACATATCCAATCGCCCACAAGCAGGGGCATTTCTGGCAAAGGTTCAGGCGACCGACCCAACCGCGCCACATGATGAGCCGCAGGCGCAGGACCTCGCCCGCAGCTTCACCGATTACCTGAATGCCGCGCGTGATGCCGGTTTCTATGACTGCACTCCCGGTCGGTTTCTTCTGCCGGGCGATCTGGCCGGGTCTCCTGTGCTGACATTCGCGCCGCTCCCGGTGTCGGGGGCGTCAATTCGGCGTTCACTACACCGCGAGATGGAGCGGCGGTACGAGGCGTACAAATCGCGTGTGGTCAAACCTTTCTTTCGCGACCACTTTGCCCGGATCGACCGGCAGATCGTTCTGGTAGATGCGTTGGGGGCAATCCATAAAGGCCCGCAAGCGGTCGAGGATATGCGCCGCGCGATGGCCGATATCCTGTCGGCCTTCCGCCCCGGTCGCAACGCATGGCTCAACAGGCTGCTGCTTGGCAAGCGGGTCGAGCGTATCCTGTTTGCGGCCACCAAAGCGGACCATCTGCACCATCTGCAGCACCCGCGCCTGACCGCGATCATTGAGGCCCTGACCCGTGAGGCCCGCGACCGCGCCAGCTTTGCCGGGGCTGAAACTGCGGCCTTATCGTTGGCTTCACTTCGGACAACGACAGAAGAGATGCGCAGCCATAACGGCGTAGAACTGCCATGCGTGCGCGGCACTCTGCTAGACAGCGGTAAGCAGGCGGCCTTTTACCCCGGTGATTTGCCAGAGGACCCTGCCCATCTGCTGGGCCCCGCGCGCAATGGGGCCGAGGGATGGCTGGGCGACGACTATGGCAATATGGCCTTTGCACCCGCACATTTGACCCTGAATCCCGGTGACGGTCCGCCACATATTCGGCTGGACCGGGCTGCGCAGTTTCTGATCGGAGACCGGCTGTGAACGTGATCCTTCGTCCTGCTCGCAGTACCGATGCCGGAACCACAGGCGCTATTCTGCATGGGTTCGCCCGCGAAAACGACTGGATGCCTGAACTGCATTCTGAGGCCGAGACCATTGCGTTTTGCGGCAGGATGATTGATCTCGGCTGGGTCACGGTGGCCGAAAAGCAAGGGCAGGTGGCCGGATTTCTGGCGTTGAATGGGGACGAAGTGCAGTCGCTCTATCTGGCGGCCTCGGCGCGCGGGCAGGGGATCGGGCAGCAATTGCTGGATCGTGCCAAAACGCAGCGTCCCACGCTCAACTTGTATGCGTTTCAGGCCAATCCTTCCGCATGCCGGTTCTATGAGCGCAACGGCTTTGTTGAGGTCGCACGCGGCGATGGGTCCGAAAATGACGAAAACCTGCCCGACATCAGATATGTCTGGACGCGCAAGGAGTTGGTCGATGGCTAAAGGCCCTGTTTTGATTGATCTGGAAGACGATGCCTCGACAGTTGATGTCTCGGCCGCGCCTCCTGTTCCGGACATCGCGCCTCCGCAGGGGCAGGCGATGCAGTCAGCGGTGCGGTTTGCAGCGCGGAAACCTTCGGTTTTGGCGCGTTGGTTCTGGGGGTTGGCATTAGCCGTTGTGGGGGCGGTGGTCTCGGTCGCCGCATGGGATTTTGCCATCTCTCTGCTGGAACGCGCACCAATTCTGGGTTGGATCGTCACCGGTCTGATCGCTGCGCTGTTGCTGGTCGTCCTGATCATTGCACTGCGCGAGTTGGCCGCAATCAGCCGTCTGTCTCGCGTCGACGGGCTGCGGCGCGCGGCGGACACAGCTTTAACAGACGAGGACTTGTCGCAAGCCCGCGCTGTAACCACACGGCTGATTGCGTTCTATAAGGGACGCGATGAAACACGCTGGGGTCGCGACCGTTTGACCGAACGCATGGGAGAGCAATTCGATGCGGCAACCCTGCTGAGCT
Organism: Ruegeria sp. CE6; assembly: GCF_056537485.1. Lineage (NCBI taxonomy): Bacteria > Pseudomonadati > Pseudomonadota > Alphaproteobacteria > Rhodobacterales > Roseobacteraceae > Ruegeria > Ruegeria sp. CE6. Next base: position 135,773 of record NZ_JBQFRR010000004.1, read on the forward strand.
TGGCCGAAGACGAATTGCTGGCCCCGCTGGACGCTGCTGCCAGCCGCGAGGTCGAGGCCGCAGCCCGGCAGGTTGCCACCGTTACCGCTTTGGTTCCGCTCGCGCTGGCCGATGTCGCGACCGCGCTGGCAAGCTCATTGCGAATGATCCGACGTATTGCCGAAATCTATGGCGGTCGAGCAGGTTTCTTGGGCAGTTGGCGCCTAACCCGCGCCGTATTCGTGCATCTGATTGCAACTGGCGCGGTGGCAGTGGGGGATGATCTTCTGGAGCCGATTTTAGGCGGCTCGGTTCTCAGCAAATTGTCGCGCCGGTTCGGTGAGGGGCTGGTCAACGGCGCGCTCACCGCCCGCGTGGGTGTCGCTGCGATGGAGGTCTGTCGACCTTTGCCTTTCTCGAAACGCCACCAGCCCTCGACCCGTGGCATGATCAAACGCGCGCTCAGCGGGTTGTTCTCCAGGACTTGATCTGGCGCAAGGCCGTGCCTGAACCTGTCCTGCATAAACAGGACGGAGCCAGCCATGACCGAACACGGCCACAGCCAGCAAGAGATTTTCGAACGGATCAATGCGCCTCCGGGTCGTGGGGTTCTGCGCGATGTGGTTTATGGCGGCATCGATGGCTCAGTCACGACATTCGCGATCGTTGCCGGGGTTGCCGGGGCAGGTTTATCGCCTTTTGTCATCGTGGCACTTGGGTTGGCCAACGTGCTGGCGGATGGTTTTTCGATGGCGGCGGGCAACTACTCGGGAACCAAGGCCGAGCTCGATAACATCCACCGTATTCGAGCCATTGAGGAACGGCATATCAAGTTGTATCCGGATGGCGAGCGAAAGGAGGTGCGCGAAATCCTCGCACAAAAAGGCCTTTCAGGCAGCGTTCTGGATGACGCGACGGCTGAAATCACTTCGAACCACGACAATTGGGTCGACCTGATGATCGAGGGCGAATATGGGCTGGGCAGCGTCGACCCGCATCCCCTCAAAGCTGCGATGGCGACGTTCTTTGCCTTTCTGATCGCGGGGATGATTCCGTTGTTGCCGTTCCTCTTATCCGTTGCAAATGCGTTCACAGTATCGGCCTGGATGACTGCGGGCGTGTTCTTTGCCATTGGCGCGATGAAAAGCCGGTGGTCGCTTGCACCCTGGTGGCGATCAGGCGGAGAAACCCTGCTGATCGGGGGTGCGGCGGCAGCTATCGCGTTCTGGGTTGGCTCGTTGTTTCACCCCTGAATGGTGCTGTTGTCGCGGACGGGGTGATCAGGCTGGTCCTCAGAATCTGACCCGCTAGGGTGTTGTAAACCATTGCGAGGCACCTCGTGGCAACGGATCATCCTGAAAAAACTGTTTTGGTGCTGGGCGCTTATGGCTTCATCGGTGCTGCGGTCGTTCGGTCGCTGCATGCGGATGGCGCCTGTGTGAAGCGGCTTGCGCGCAGCCAGAAGACGGCTGAGAGGGTCCTTCCGGATATTGCGCTGATCTCGGGGGATCTACGTGATTTCAAGTCGGCGGCGGATTGACGGGGCTATCGCGGGCAGCCGAGATACTCTCGCGCAATGGTTGGCCCGTTGGGATTGCCAACGCGAGCGTGGTGTTTTGGTCGATGATCAATATCGCGCTGGGGCTGGCAATCTTGTGGCGTCCGTGGGCCGCGCGCGCTTGCCTCGCGCAGGCTGCAATCGCCGCTTGCTATCTGATCGCCGCCACGTTGACGGTGCCTGAACTGTGGCTCGACCCTTTGGGACCGTTGGTCAAGATAGCACCGGCTTTGATGCTATCACTGATCGCGCGACCCATGTTGGAGAGCCGCTGATGGACCCGGATCTGATCTTGCGTTGGCTTCACGTGATCGGAGCATGCGTTCTATTGGGCACTTGCGCGGGGATCGCCTTTTTCATGCTGATGGCGCACCGCACGGCAGATGCACGGGTGATTGCTCATACGGCGGGAATCGTGGTGCTGGCCGACACAGTTATTACGGCCACCTCAGTCATTTTCCAGCTGATCACCGGCGTGTTGCTGGCCTGGCAACTGGGCTGGTTGCTGTCGGAGGGTCGGATCGCGATATCACTGCTGCTTTACGTACTGACCGGCCTGTTCTGGCTGCCGGTGGTTTGGATTCAGTTGCGTCTGAGGGATTATGCAAGGCAGGCTGATCGGGATGGTACCTCCTTGCCAAGCAGTTACGACAAACTGTTCCGCAGATGGTTCGCTTGCGGTATTCCGGCCTATGCCGCAGTGCTGGCGATCCCTTGGCTGATGCTGGCACGCCCTCACATCCTGCTTTTCTAGGCCGATTACCTGAGCAGCAGGCGGTATCCATGCGGATTTCCAGACTATAAACTAGCCTGTCTGCACGGTACGTTTGGCGCATCGCATCCCGGAGGTTTCGGTTGGAATCCTTGCTTGTCCTCGTTGGTCTGATCGTTCTGGCCATTCCTGTTTCGATCATCGCTTTGCTGATTGGTCAATCGCGGTTGCGTAAGCGCGTCGAACAGCTTGAGCGGCAATTGGCCAGGCAAATACCGGAAAGCGGCGCCGAAACCTCCAAGACATCAAGGCCGGAGCCGACGACGACGCAAACCAAGCATGATCCCTGGGCCGCGGCAAAAACTTCATCTGCCACTGACGAAAATCAATCGGATGTGCCGCAGGCCTCAGAGGCTGACGATCCTCCTGCCACCATCGTTTTTCGTGAGGAAAAGATTGCCGTGCTGGGCGCGTGGATGCGTGAAAACTGGTTCTACGCGGTTTCGGCGTTGTCACTGGCGTTGGCGGGGATTTTTCTGGTTCAGTACGGGGTTGAAAACGGACTGTTGCCACCGACAGCGCGCGTCATCGCGGCGTTGGTCTTTGGCCTTTTGCTGATCGGAGCGGGTGAAGTGATCCGCCGCCGCTTTGGCGACGATGAAAACTCATCTACTGCATACTTGCCGTCTGTATTCTCGGGCGCAGGTCTGGTGACCCTGTTCGGTGGGGTTCTGGCCGCGCGCCAGCTTTATGATCTGATCGGCCCCGAGGCCGCTCTGGCCGGTCTCGTTATCATCGCTCTGTTTGCGTTGGTCTTGGGATGGTTCCACGGGCCGCTGCTCGCCGCCGTAGGTCTAATCGGAGCCTTTGCCGCGCCCTTTATGGTTGGAGGCGCATCGGACGATCCCAGTTGGCTTTATGGTTATTTCTTTATCATCGCCATTTTGGGCTTGGGTATCGATACCGTCAGGCGTTGGGCATGGATTTCTATTCTGACGCTAGTGGGTGCATACGGGGCGGCGTTTTTGCTGGTGCTGTCTTCCCCCTCTACGGAACCGGGATATCTGACCTGTGTGACAGCACTGGCGCTGATTGCGATGGCGATACCCGTACGCAGTATCTGGCCCGACCACACCGGCCCGATGATTGCCGAGGTCATCCGGCGACGGAAAGGGGATCCATGGCCCGAGTTTCCAACCCGAATTGCCTTTGGTGCGGTTCTCACCAGTTCCATCATCCTGTCGCTGCATTGGTCGGATTCAAGCGGTGAGTTTTGGCTGGGCGTTGCTCTGTTTACCGCTTTGATACTGGCGCTGATCCTTTGGACAAAAGCTGCGCGTGCTTTGCAGGATGTGACGGTGCTGCCTGCGTTGGGTCTGATCTGGTTTGTTCTGCTGCACGGGTTGGACGGTGGCTCCGTGTGGCGCGGCTTTGCCGACACATACGTGGAAACGGCCGAGGCCGATTATCCTTGGGTAGTCACGCTATTGGTTGCCCTCGGGGCCTTGATCAGCGTGCTCGCTGCGTGGCGGTCCTTCCACGCCGGGCGCTACGCTGTGGTCTGGGCCGGTGGTGCAGCCCTATATGCCCCGACGCTGGCGATCGCGCTTGAAGTCGGATGGCAGCCTGCAAACGTGATCGGAGCTTATGCGTGGGCCTTACACGCAATCGCATTAGGCGCGATGATGGTGGTTTTGGCCGAACGGTTTGCGCGGGCCGATGGTGAGAAACGGATGCGGCCTGCACTGGCAACTCTGTCTGCGCTATCGTGCCTTAGCTTTGCTTGCATCATCGTACTCAGCTCTGCCGCTTTGACCGTAGCACTTGTCGCCATGATTGTTGTGGCCGCGGCGCTGGACCGGCGATTTGTTCTGGCTCCGATGAGTTGGTTCATTTGGGCGGGTGTGTTCACGGTGACCGTACGGCTGGTGCTCGACCCGGGGCTCGATTGGGCCGAAACCGCGCCGTTGATCGAAATGACCTTGGTCTATGCGGTGGCGGTTGCCGGGTTCATCATGGGGTGGGCGTTGCTAAGGTCCTTGGACCGCCCGATTGCCTCATTGCTGCTTGAAAGCGCGGCCTGGGCAACGGCGGGAATACTGCTATCGCTCTTGTTGCTGCGCTGGCTGGAAAGCTTCGGAGAAGGCGGCGCGACAGACAGCCATTGGGGGCTGGGGCTGCTGGCGGTGATCTGGCTGCTGCTGGCTTTTGCACAAATACAGCGGTTCGAGCTTGGCGGTAAGCTGAACTACGCGCGTTACGCGCTCGCGGCGTTCTTTGCGGCACACGGCATGATGCGTCTGGTTCAGGCTTTGTCTGAGGCTAACCCGTTGCTCGACCCATTTGCCGATCCCGTGCTCGGCCCGCCGGTGCTGAACACGTTGGCGGTGGCCTATCTGTTGCCTGGGCTGGCCATCGGCTTCTCGGCTTGGCGCGTCGTGACGCAGCCCGTGCTACTGAAGCAGATCAGTTATTGGGTCGCCGGTGCCCTGATCGCTTTTTGGCTGGGGCTTACAATCCGTCATGTCTGGCAGGGGGCGGGTGGCATGTATGAAGGCAACGGCGTCACCCAGCCCGAGCTTTATTCATACACCATCACCTTGTTGGTGGTCGGCGCAGGGTTGTTCTACCAGTCGTTGGCCCGCCGGTCCGATTTGATGCGCAAGGCCGGTTTGGCCGTGATTGGCCTCGCGGTGGCCAAGGTGTTTCTGATCGATATTGCCGGATTGGGCGGGCTGATCCGGGTGTTTTCGCTGTTGGCGCTCGGTCTCGCACTGGCGGGTCTTGCATGGCTCAATCGCTGGGCCAAGCTGCGCCATTCGTCGCAAGACCCGGAACCTCTGGACCATTGAGAGCAGGCGTCCTATAAGCGCGGCCATGTTTGACCGGCTGGCCATCATTATTCGAATTATATCCCCGGCGCTCTGATATCGCGAGACGCCGGGCAAAGGTGCTTGAGTTATCGCACTGACCGCTTCGATCCATACACGACCAGAACATCCTGAGGACGCCCCAAATGTGCGCCGAAACACCTGACTACAAAGACACGCTGAACCTGCCGAAAACCGAATTCCCCATGCGTGCAGGCCTGCCCAAGCGCGAGCCAGCATGGCTGGACCGCTGGGAAAAGATCGGCGTCTATGACCGCCTGCGCGAGCAAGAGGGTCGCAAACCTTTTACCCTGCATGACGGCCCTCCTTACGCGAACGGCCATCTGCATATCGGCCACGCACTGAACAAGACCATCAAGGACATGATTGTTCGGTCCCATCAGATGATGGGCTACGATTCACGCTATGTACCCGGCTGGGACTGCCATGGCCTGCCCATCGAATGGAAGATCGAGGAACAGTACCGCAAGAAGGGCAAGAACAAAGACGAGGTGAACATCGTCGACTTCCGTCAGGAGTGCCGCAAGTTCGCCGAAGGCTGGATCGACATCCAACGCGAAGAGTTCAAGCGTCTGGGCATCACCGGCAATTGGCCCGACCCCTATATCACGATGGACTATCACGCCGAGGCCGTGATCGCGGATGAGTTCATGAAGTTCCTGATGAACGGTACGCTTTATCAGGGCTCGAAACCCGTGATGTGGTCCCCCATCGAGAAGACCGCGCTAGCCGAGGCCGAGGTCGAGTATCACGACAAGGAAAGCTTCACCATCTGGGTGAAGTTCAAGGTTGTGAACACCGGCGATGTGACGCTGGACAACGCTTATGTGGTGATCTGGACGACGACCCCATGGACGATGCCCTCGAATAAGGCCGTGGTCTATGGCGAGGGTATTTCCTATGGCCTCTACGAAGTCACTGGACGCCCCGAGGAGTGCTGGGCGCGGATCGGTGAGCGTTACTTGCTGGCCGATGACCGCGCCGCAGATGTGTTTGCGCGCGCGCGTCTGGATGACACGATGTATCGCCGTCTGTGCGATGTAACGCAGGAAGATCTGGCCAAGATCCAACTGGCACACCCGCTGGCCGGGGCCGAAGATGGCAATGGCGAATGGGACGACATCCGCGATTTCCGCGCCGCTGAGTTTGTGACCGACACCGAAGGCACCGGCTTTGTCCACTGCGCGCCGTCGCACGGGATGGAGGAATTCGAGCTTTACCGTGATCTGGGGATGTTGGAACAGGTCATCACTTACAACGTGATGGATGATGGCAGCTTCCGCGCCGATCTACCGTTCTTTGGCGGTAAATACATCCTGTCCCGCAAGGGCGGTGAAGGCGATGCGAACAAGGCCGTCATCGACAAGTTGGCCGAGGTTGGCGGGCTGCTGGCGCGTGGCAAAATCAAGCACAGCTATCCGCATTCGTGGCGCTCGAAGGCGCCGATCATCTACCGCAACACGCCGCAGTGGTTTGCCTCGGTTGACCGCAAGCTGGAGGACGGCATGGGCGAGATGGGCGACTCCATCCGTGAACGTGCCCTGCGCTCGATTGATGAACTGGTGAAATGGACGCCGCAGACCGGCCGCAACCGTCTGTATTCCATGATCGAAGCACGCCCGGACTGGGTCCTGTCGCGCCAACGCGCCTGGGGCGTGCCGCTGACCTGCTTCACCAAGAAGGGGGCATTGCCGACCGACGCGGACTACCTGCTGCGCAATGACGAACTCAATGCCCGCATCAAAGCCGCGTTTGAGAAGGATGGCGCAGACGTCTGGTACACGGACGGGTTCAAGGAGAAGATCCTCGACGGTATCGCGAACCCCGACGACTACGATCAGGTGTTCGACGTGCTGGATGTGTGGTTCGACTCTGGCTCGACCCACGCCTTTGTGCTGCGTGATCGTGAGGACGGGACCGCGGACGGTATCGCTGACGTCTATATGGAAGGCACCGACCAGCACCGCGGGTGGTTCCATTCGTCGATGCTGCAGGCTTGCGGCACCAAGGGGCGTGCACCATACCGCAACGTAGTGACCCACGGATTTACGCTGGATTCCAAGGGCAACAAGATGTCCAAATCGCTGGGCAACACCATCGTGCCGGAAGAGGTCGTTAAACAATACGGCGCCGATATCCTGCGCTTGTGGGTGGCTCAGACCGATTACACCGCTGACCAGAGGATCGGACCGGAGATCCTGAAAGGGACAGCCGACAGCTATCGCCGCCTGCGCAATACCATGCGGTTCATGCTAGGCTCGCTGGCGGACTTCACCAAAGCGGATCGGGTTGCGCCTGAAGATATGCCGCGCCTGGAGCGCTGGGTGTTAAGCCGACTGGCCGATTTGGATGAGCAAGTGCGCAAAGGTTATGCAGCATTTGACTTCCAGGGTGTATTCAGCGCTGTATTCACATTCGCCACGGTTGACCTGTCATCGTTCTATTTCGATGTCCGTAAAGACGCGCTTTATTGCGACGGTGACAGCCTACGCCGCCGTGCCGCGCGGACTGTGCTGGATATCCTATTCCACCGTCTGACCACATGGCTGGCCCCAGTTCTGGTCTTCACTATGGAAGAGGTCTGGCTGGAACGGTTCCCGGCCGATGATAGTTCGGTCCATTTAATGGATTTCCCTGAAACGCCCGCTGATTGGCGCCATGAAGAACTGGAAGCCAGCATGGCCAAAGTCCGCCGCGTTCGCCGCGCCGTGACCGCTGCGCTGGAAATTCAACGTCAGGACAAGGTGATCGGATCCAGCCTTGAGGCCGCACCGATCGTGCATGTCGAAGATCAGGAAACCCGCGATCTGCTTGCGACCTTCGACGTGGATGACATGTGCATCACTTCTGGTCTGGCTGTCACAGGCGATCCGGCTCCGGCCGAGGCGTTCCGTGTGCCGGAAATCGAGGGCGTAGCTGTAGTGTTCGAAAAAGCCCAAGGTGACAAATGCCAGCGCTGCTGGAAAATCCTTCCTGATGTTGGGCTGCACGCCCATCCGGGCGTATGCGGGCGCTGTAACGAGGCGCTGAGCTGACATTCGAACGGAGCGCGAGAGAGAGATCGCTGATGCGAGGCTCTGCCTCGCGCTCCGAGGTATTTTTGGCCAGATGAAGAGGCGGATCGTCAGGATTCGGGTTGCAGGCGTGGTGAAACATCTGCAACCGTTCTCTTATGCCGATGATCGCCGTAGAAACTCAGTTTGGTTGCCTTGGTGTCGAAGAGACCAGCGGCGCCATCACGCGTCTTGTCTGGAATGGCCGTGACGAAGGTCTAGCCACCCCGGTTCTGCGAGAAGCGGCGGCGCAGTTGCGTGCCTATGACGAAGGGCGTTTGCAGCAGTTCGAACTGCCCTACCGGATCAAGGGATCGGAATTTCAGCGTCAGGTGTGCGATGCAATGTATGCTATCCCATTTGGTGATACGCGCACCTATGGCGAGTTGGCTAACGACCTTGGCTACTCGGCGCAGGCGGTTGGGCGCGGATGCGGGGGAAATCCCATCCCCATCATTATTCCCTGTCACCGGGTTCTGGGTGCAGATGGGAAGATGGTTGGGTTTTCAGGCCACGGCGGTGTTGAGACCAAAGTGGCTCTGCTGCGTCACGAAGGTGCTGCCAGCCTGTTGATCTGATCGGTACTTATCTGTTGCAATCGGAGCGGCACGGCCCCAACCTATATCGAATAGTGAATTTGAAGGACCGAATTGAATGACCGGCCAGACAGACCCCGCCGCACGCAAGAAAGCCATCATCGATCATCTGATGTCTTTGGAAGAACAGGAACTGGCAACCGCACAGGCACATTATGATGCCTTCCTTAAGGACTCGCAGTTGGATGACCGAGAAGGGCATGACAAGGACGACATCGCTGCCTCGCGCGAGAATGCAGATCTGGCGGCCGCCTTTGATGCGCCTGTTCATGCGCATCACGCCAAGATTGACGTGATCGAGAACACCGATTTTGGCCTCACGGATACGGTGCAGCCCGGCGCCGTAATCAAGTTCAACAATCGCCGCTTCGTCGTATGTGTCTCAACGACTCGGTTTGAGGTGGACGGCAAAACCTACATGGGCATTTCGACCCAAAGCCCAATCTATCTGGCTATGGTTGGCCTGCAAGAGGGTGACGTGTTCACCCATAACGGGACTGAGTTCGAGGTTCAGGAAGTCTTGTAATCCCGGGCCTTGCGCGGCGGAATGATCTGCTGCGCAATACCGGCCGAGACCAAATACAAGCTGGTGATCACCAGCCCCCAATGGGCCCAGCTTTCGGGGTGAAAGTCGACCCAGGCGGCCCAGCCTGCAAAGAATGTCCACGCAAAAGCCATAGGCAATGACAGGGTGCGCCAACGCTCGGTCCGGACTGGGTGAATGAATTTCAGCGGCAGGAACATTGCGACAGACAGCAAGGTGACCAGCAGCAGGATGACCCAGAAGTTGGGCTCCAGGGCGAAGATCACAATGACGAACATGTTCCAGCAGCCTGGAAAGCCAGAGAAGGAATTATCCTTGGTTTTCATGCGGGTATCCGCAAAGTACATCGCGCTTGCAAAGGTGATGACGATGATTGCAAACCAGCCGGTCCAACCGTCCATCAGACCCGATTTGAACAGGGCAAAGGCAGGGATGAAAACATAGGTCAGATAGTCGATGATCAGGTCCAGCAAGACTCCGTCAAACTCGGGTGCGTTCTTCTTAACGTGATAGTGCCGCGCCAGCGGGCCATCGATGCCATCGACGATGAACGAGACAACGAGCCAGAGATACATCAGGCTCCATTTCTCTTCGACTGCTGCCAACATGGCGAGCATTGCGAAAACGGCACCTGTGGCGGTGAAGAGATGAACGGAAAGCGCTTTGAATCTGAGTGTCATGGTGGTGTCATGACGGAAGCAAGGCGCAGATGCAAAGCAAAAAGGGTCTTTGCTTCAGGCTTTTGGGTGCGTGCGGTTATAGACTTCCATCAACCGGGCCGTATCGACTGCGGTATAGGTCTGCGTGGTCGAAAGCGAGGCGTGACCCAAAAGCTCTTGGATCGCGCGCAGGTCGCCACCCGCAGACAGCAGATGGGTGGCAAAGCTGTGGCGCATCGCGTGCGGGGTGGCTGTTGCGGGAAGGCCAAGTTGCATCCGTGCCTTGGCGACCACAGCCTGAATGATTCCGGGGTTGAGCGGGCCGCCCCTGACACCTCGGAACAACGCCTTATCGGGGGATTGCGGATGTGGGCAGAGGTGAAGATAGCGATCCACCGAAGCCCGAGCGGCAGGCAAGACCGGTACGATTCTTTCCTTATCGCCCTTACCCGATATGCGCAGCGTTTCTGGCAGAGGAGCGTCCACACCGGTCAAAGACAACGCCTCGGAAATCCGCAACCCGCACCCGTAGAGGAGCGTCACAACCGCAACATCCCGTGCAGCGACCCAGTCCGATGAGGATTGTAGCTCGACCGTGTCGATCATTGCGCGCGCGGCATCTTCGGCCAGAGGTCGGGGCAGTTTCTTGGTAAATTTGGGCGCTCGGGTGGACAGCACCGCAGTAGGTTCGAACCCTTCGCGTTCGGCCAACCAGCGATAGAAGGTTTTGACGGCAGAAAGCTTGCGCGCCAGAGATCGCGCGCCGACATCAGAATTTCGCTGCTCTGCCATCCAGGCCCGCATGTCAGAAACGCTGATGCGTTCCAGCGCGGCCAGCCCTTGGCGCTCGCTGTGATGCAAGGTCATGAAGGACAGGAATTCTGTCACGTCGCCGCGATAGGCGTTGAGCGTATTTTCGGACCGCCCCGCCAGCGCCCCCAGACTGTCCAGCCAATGCTGCAGAGCATCGCGGCAGGCTGGGGAAATCAGGCTCACGACAGCCAGTGGCGCATAGAGCGTTCGAACACGCCGGCAAAGAAGGCAAGAAGATCAGTGCCAAGCTGAGGTGAGAAATGCCTCGGGTCGCGCGCGCCCATGACAATCATGCCGGGTAGGCGGCCAGTGCCAAGATCGAGTTTCAGGCAGGCCTCGGATCGTAGCTGATCGGCTTGTTTACCGTAAACTTGCGGATTGGGATGGCGGATTTCGCGCAAGGTAACCTCGCGCGGCTGACCGTTGCGGTCAGCGGTTAGATAGCTATCGATAAAGCCGGGCTCAGCCACAGTCAGCACGCCGCCGAGCTGGTTCACTACCGGATCATCGCGTACGACGGTTGTTTCGAGGACCAGAGTGATGTGATCGACTCGCAGGATTTCGGCCACGTCATTGCCTAGCGCGCGCAGGAAATCCTCGAACACGGTTGGCTCCAACAGGCGAAGAATGGCGCGATGCACCTGATTTGTGCCCGCCAAGTTCTCATACGCGGCAGCGATCACCGAGCGATGAGTGTCCTCAAGGCGGTCAAGACGCGCCTCAAGCCGCTGCATGGCGATACCGCGCAGGTCGATAACGTTGTCACCACGCGCCTGCTCATTTGCAGCCACCAAGGCCTGCATCAGGTCTTTGTCATCCAGCACGGCGTCAGGCTCAGCCAGAATTGCGGCGCGGAGATTGTCCTTGAGTTTAGGATCGCTGCTCATGTCCCGTCCGGTCGTTTTTTTTGTTTGGCGGGCTTATAACATGGGTTGCTGGATTTGCCTTGGGAAAAATGCACGCGAAAGGCGAATTTCATCGCTGCTGTGGCGGGCGCTCCCGCCTGCCCGGCGCTGATCAAAGATCAGCTTTTGCCGTTGGGCCGGGCGCGGTGCCTGATGGCACCGCGCGGCAATGCTTGGGATCAGAGGATTTTCTGACCTGTCTTGGCCCAGTCGGCCAGGAAAGTTTCAAGGCCTTTGTCGGTCAGCGGGTGGTCGGCCAGTTTTTTGATCACGCCCGGAGGTGCTGTAATCACGTCAGCCCCGATGCGGGCACTATCGGTCACGTGGTTTACGGTGCGGATCGAGGCGGCGAGGATTTCGGTCTCGAACCCGTAATTGTCATAAACTTGGCGAATATCTGCGATCAGGTCCATGCCATCGAGGTTGATATCATCCAGACGTCCGATGAAGGGCGAGATAAAGGTCGCGCCCGCCTTGGCGGCCAGAATGGCCTGATTGGTCGAGAAGCACAGGGTCACGTTGACCATCTGGCCTTCGTCGGTCAGTGTTTTACAGGTTTTCAAACCGGCCCATGTCAGCGGCACTTTGACTGCGATGTTGGGCGCGATCTTGGCCAGCTTACGGCCTTCGGCGATCATGTCGTCGGCCTCGGTGGCGACAACTTCGGCCGAGACGGGGCCGTCGACCAGATCACAGATCTCTTTGGTGACTTCCAGAATGTCGCGGCCCGATTTCAGGATCAGCGAGGGGTTGGTGGTTACGCCGTCCACCATGCCCAGATCGTTCAGTTCGGCGATGGCGTCGATCTCGGCGGTGTCTACGAAGAATTTCATGAGGGCAGTCCTTTGATGGGTTGGCCTTGGTCGCGGATGGCTTTACCTCAAAGAGACCCATGCTGGAACCCCCTGCGAAGGATATGCCGTGAGCGCTAACGGATTTTTCGACGAAGGAGAGCTGGTTGCGGTGCTGACCACGCAGCCGCTGGACCGGACGTTGGATTACAAAGCGCCCGAGGGCGGGTGCTTTCTTGGGGCGTTTGTCGAGGTGCCCTTGGGCCCGCGCAAAGTCTTGGGTGTGGTTTGGGGGCCGGGGCAGGGTGGTTTTGATCTGGCCAAGGCGCGGTCGGTGAACCGGGTGCTTGAGGTCGCGCCGATGCGTGAAGAAATGCGGGTGTTTCTGGGGAAAGTGGCTGACTACACCCTGACGCCGATGCCTGCGATGCTGCGGCTAGCAACGCGCGCGCCGGGGTTGGGCGATCCGCCCTCAATGCGCAAGGTTTATCGTTTGGGCGGTGGTCAACCGGACCGAATGACCGACGCACGAATGCGGGTACTAGAAGTTTTGCGAGACTATGGCGGCTTGGCCTTTACGCTGAAGGAACTGGCCGAGCAAGCGGGGGTCACATCTTCGGTCATTAAGGGGTTGGTCAAACAGAACGCTGTGCGTGAAGAGGACAGCCCGCGTGATCTTCCCTATCCTCATCTTGATCCAGAATTGCCGGGAAAGGACCTGACCGAAGATCAGGCGGAGGCCGTGATGCGGCTTCAGACCGGGCAACGGACGGGAGATTATGGAACGACTCTTCTGAAAGGGGTGACGGGCTCGGGCAAGACCGAGGTTTATCTTGAGGCGGTCGCCGAGGCCCTGCGCGTGGGGCGGCAAGCACTGGTCTTGCTGCCCGAGATCGCGCTGACGGCTGAATTTCTGACCCGTGTCGAGGCGCGATTTGGTGCGCGTCCGGCTGAGTGGCATTCGGGCGCGACCATGACCGAACGTCGCCGGGTTTGGCGGATGGTCGGTCAGGGTGATGCGCAACTGGTCGTTGGGGCCCGGTCAGCACTGTTTCTTCCATTTCGCGATCTTGGTCTCGTAGTTGTCGATGAAGAACACGACACCTCGTACAAACAAGAAGATGGGGTCCATTATAGTGCGCGGGATATGGCCGTTCTGCGTTCGGCCATCTGCGGAGCTCGGGTGATTCTGGCCAGCGCGACGCCTTCACTGGAAAGCTGGGCCAATGCCGAGGCGGGTAAATACGAACGGCTGGACCTGACCTCGCGTTTTGGTGCAGCAGTCCTGCCCGAAATGAAGCCGATCGACATGCGCGCCGAGCAGATGCAGGCCGGGACTTGGATTTCCCCCTCGCTGCGGCAGTCGGTGCAACAGCGTATCGAACGCGAAGAGCAGTCACTGCTGTTCATCAACCGCCGTGGCTATGCGCCCGTGACACTATGCCGGGCGTGCGGGGAGCAGATTGCCTGCGATCATTGCGACGCGCGAATGGTTGAACATCGGTTCCTCAAGCGTCTGATGTGCCATCAATGTGGTGAGACCAAGCCAATGCCAGAGGCCTGCCCATCCTGCGGGGTCGAGGGTAAACTGGCACCGGTCGGACCCGGGATTGAACGGCTGGCAGAAGAAGCCGAGGCGGCGTTCCCTGAAGCCAAAATCGCTATGCTCAGCTCTGATCTGTTTGGTTCGGCTCGTGCCCTGAAGGCCAAGATCGAAGAGATTGCCGAAGGCGATGCGGATATCGTTATCGGGACGCAACTCGTGGCCAAAGGACATAATTTTCCAAAGCTGACGCTGGTTGGGGTGATCGATGCGGACCTTAGCCTGCATGGTGCTGACCTGCGCGCGGCGGAACGAACTTTTCAATTGATGCGGCAGGTAGCGGGCCGGGCAGGTCGTGCGGAAAAACCGGGGCAGGCGTTGTTGCAGACATTCCAGCCGGAACATCCGGTGATCCGGGCGACTCTATCGGGCGATGAAGAAGGGTTCTGGAAGGCTGAAGCCGCCGGGCGTCAGGCCGCCGGGGTGCCGCCTTATGGTCGAATGGCCGGGATTGTCCTGTCTGGCCCCGAGGTCGGGCCGGTCTTCGACATCGGCAACGCCATGGCGCGCAACGATGCGCCGTTGCGCGATGTTGGTGCTCAGGTATTTGGCCCTGCTCCAGCCCCGATCGCGCGCATACGCGGGCGTCACCGCGTCCGGCTGTTAGTCAAAGCCCCGAAAGGTGCGCCTATTCAGGACGCCATAGCCCGCTGGATCGCCCCGTTGAAGTTGAAAGGCGATATCCGCCTGACCGTGGATATCGATCCGCAAAGCTTCTACTGACCCCTGCATCAGTGCAGAGCCGCTGTGCGCCGGCCGCTTTCCCCTCGCCAAAAAGTACAAATGGGCGTAGAGCATCCTCATGCTGAAACCCATGCCCTTGTCTGAGGCGCAGAGTCTTCCGCTCTGGCGCCGACCTATGACGCTCTTGTTCGTGATGGCGTTGACCATGCCGATCGCGTTCAACGCGTGGAGTGCATTGCTGAACAATTTCGTCATCGAGGCGGCGAACTTCGACGGGGCGGATATCGGGCTTTTGCACACGGTACGCGAGATTCCGGGCTTTCTGGCCGTTGGCGTGATTGCGGTGATCATTTTCATCCGCGAACAGGTACTGGCCATGATCTCATTGATGATGTTGGGCGTGGCGACGGCGGTGACGGCCTGGTTTCCCAGCCTTGGCGGGCTGCTGTTTGTGACGCTGTTCAGCTCGATCGGGTTTCACTACTATGAGACGGTGAACCAGTCACTGCAGCTGCAATGGCTGCCTAAAGACCGTGCGCCGCAGGTGCTTGGCTGGCTGGTGGCTATGGGCTCGGCTGCGACGGCTGTGGTCTATGGGTTGATCGTTCTGACATGGGACCGCTTCGACCTGTCCTATAACTTCGTGTTCATGGCGGCGGGCGGCGTGACGGCCTTGCTGGCATTGTTTTGCCTGATCGCTTACCCGCAATTCGACGCGCCGACGCCGCAGACCAAGAAGCTGATCCTACGCCGCCGCTACTGGCTGTATTATGCATTACAGTTCATGGCGGGCGCGCGGCGGCAGATTTTTGTCGTGTTCGCCGGTTTCATGATGGTCGAGAAATTCGGCTTTGAAGTGCACGAACTGACCAGCCTGTACCTGATCAACCTGATGATCAACATGATGGTGGCTCCGCTGCTGGGCAAGGCAGTCGCGCGTTTTGGCGAACGCCGCACGCTGATCTTTGAATATGCCGGGCTCGCCATCGTTTTCGCAGCCTATGGCGGCATCTACTGGTTTAGCTGGGGCGTGCTGCTGGCGGCGATTCTCTATGTGATCGACCATGTGCTGTTTGCTCTGGCGTTGGCTTTGAAAACTTATTTCCAGAAGATCGCCGACCCGGCGGATATTGCACCCACTGCGGCGGTGGCATTTACCATCAACCATATCGCCGCTGTTTTCTTGCCAGCACTTTTAGGTCTGCTATGGGTCGTTTCGCCCGGCGCTGTGTTTGGTTTGGCCGCTGCAATGGCGATCATCTCGCTTCTGCTGTCATTACTGATCCCGCGTCATCCGGAACCGGGCAACGAAACCATCCTGTCGAAATACGCCCCCGCGCCCGCCGAATAAGCGACTCCGCTTGACCTTGGCGGTCGGTGCCCCTAGGCGCTGTTTCGATCGAAACAGGAGGCCCCCATGCCAACATTCACTGCTCTGACCACTTTGACCGGCAAGAAAGCCGCCGAAGGATTGGGCGAGGCGATGGAACGGCTGGACCCGGAACCAACCGGCGTCGGCGTGTTCGAGGTCGAGGATGGCTCGGGCCTGTGGGAGGTCGGCGGCTATTTTACCGAAACCCCGGATGAAACCGCGCTGGCGGTTCTGGCCGCCGCGTTCGAGGCCAAGCCCTTTGTGGTCTCGGAACTGCCCGAAACGGATTGGGTCGCCCATGTCCGCCGCGAACTAGCCCCGGTCGAGGCCGGCCGGTTTTTTGTCTATGGAAGCCATGATGCCGACAAACTGCCCGAAGGCCGCATTCCGCTGCTGATCGAAGCTGCGATGGCCTTTGGCACAGGGCACCATGGGACAACGCTTGGTTGCCTCAAGGCTTTGGACCATCTTCTGGATCATGGGTTCACGGCCACCAAAGTTGCCGATATCGGCTGCGGTACTGCCGTGCTGGCGATGGCCGCAGCTCGAGTTTGGGATGGCGATATCATCGCCAGCGACATTGATGAGGTTGCCGTCGATGTGGCCGAGGCCAACCTTCGGGCGAACGGTATGGCGGGTGCGGTTAAATGTGTTGAAGCTGCAGGTTTCGATCACCCGGATCTGAAGGCGCATGCGCCTTACGATCTGATATTCGCCAATATCCTAAAAGGTCCGCTCGTGGCCCTTTCGCCTGAAATTTCGGCGAACCTGCGGGGGGGTGGACAAGCGATTCTATCGGGAATCCTCAATGAACAGTCCGATGGCGTGATCTCGGTTTATCTCCAAAACGGCTTCAATCTGGTTCGCCAGGATCGGATTGGTGAGTGGACGACGCTAATCTTAAGCAAACAGGGCTGAATTTAGACCATTTACGGGAGTTTTGTGGATTTTTGCCACGTTTTTGTCGCATTCTCTAATTACCGTCTTTCAATGCACTCGGGGGGCGGTTTTCGGAGGCTGCCATGACAGGAAAACAACTCGAATTCGATCAACGCATCTCGCGTTTGAACAAAAAGCACCAGAAACTCAGCCGCGGCTATCGTGCCACGTTGCGCTCAGACGGGCTGGTGGTGATGAAACCACAGCGTATGCGTTCAGCAGTTCCAGCGAGGGTTTTGTTACTGTGTTTGGTTGGCTTCTTTGCCTTCAAGGCCTTTTTACTGTCTCATCTTGGCCCGACTGCGTACGAAACGCGTGTTGAAAGCCTGAATCAGGGCACGCCGGTTGAGAAAGCTGGCGCCTGGATCATGCAGGCCGATCCGGTGACCGCGTTTTTCTCGAGCCAACTGAACAAGGTATGGTTCTAACCGGATATCTTGCACCCTCCTAACAAAAACACCGCATGCCTCACGGCGTGCGGTGTTTCTGTTTGCCCCACAGGGAGGAGGAAGGGGCGTATGCGGTAGTCCGTTATCTCAGTAACGGCGGCCTTCGGCGACAACGTCGATGTCGCCGCGGCATAGTCCGATATCGTCCAGTTCGCGGTCAGAAAGACCGTTCAGCGCGTTACGGGTTGCGCGGGCGTCATTCCATTCAACAACGGCGTTTACAACCGATGCAAAAAGTGCGCCGATACGGCCGACGAGGCCGAATGAGCCAGTGGTGGTGCGGGTGGTATCCAGTGCAGCCATATCCTGTTTCCTTCTGGTTTGTGTTAAACTCTGATCTTGCGATCTGAGCGGCATCTAGTGATGAGTTTCGCCGTGCGCAAGCGCAGAAATTGCATGTGTCCTATGCATTTTTTGCAACGCTCGAAATTGATGAAAACCCCTTAAATCATTGGTTAAAGTTCGATCGGAAAAGCGTCGAAAACGAACCTAACCCGGTCGCAAACAGGCCGCGAGGAACCGGAGGCGACATGAATGTCGGTTTTGGACCCTGAGTTGATTTCCTTGGAAAATGTTCACGCTTCGTGCTAGTCGATGAAAAAAGATCACACAAACCCGAGCAGGCCGAGACAAAACATGCGAATTCTGGGCATTGATCCAGGGCTTAGAACCTTGGGATGGGGCGTCATCGAATCGCATGGCAGCCGCCTGAGCCACATTGCGAATGGATTGTGCAAATCCGATGGTGATGATCTGGGGGAAAGGCTGCTGTCGCTACACAATCAAATCGTCGAAGTCATCGCCGAGCACAATCCAGATCAGGCGGCAATTGAACAGACCTTCGTCAACAAAGATGGGGCCGGTACACTGAAACTGGGTCAGGCGCGTGGTGTTGCGCTTCTGACGCTTGCGCAAGCGGGTTTGCCGGTTGGCGAGTACGCCCCCAACCGCGTCAAGAAAACGGTGGTGGGCGTCGGCCACGCCGAAAAAGAGCAGGTTCTGCATATGGTCAAACTTCAACTGCCCGGTTGTTCCCCCAAAGGGGCGGATGCTGCGGATGCATTGGCGATTGCGATCTGCCATTCCTACTATGGCGCCGCACCGCAGGCACGGATGAAAGAGGTACGCGCATGATCGGCAAGCTCACTGGACGGCTGGATTACCGCGCGGCGGATCACGTTCTGATCGACGTGCGGGGGGTCGGCTATATCGTCTATTGCTCGGACCGGACCATGGCGGCCCTGCCGGGGGTGGGTGAGGCAATGTCAATCTACACCGATATGGTCGTGCGCGAAGACCTGATGCAGCTTTATGGTTTTCTGTCCTTGGTCGAGAAGGAATGGCACCGTCTGCTGTGCTCGGTTCAGGGTGTGGGTGCGAAGGTATCGCTGGCCATTCTTAGTGCGCTGGGGCCCGATGGTGTCAGCCGCGCGATTGCCTTGGGCGACTGGGGGGCCGTGAAGGCCGCAAAGGGTGTCGGCCCCAAGACCGCGCAGCGGATCGTGCTTGACCTCAAGGACAAGGCCCCGGGTGTGATGGCGATGGGCGGCACGGTGACCGAAGCGATGGATGGCCCGGCACTTGAAGTGGTTGAGACGACCGAGCCTGCGCCTGTTCCGAAACGGGTGGCGAAACCGGCCTCGGGCGCTGCCGCTGCTTCTGCGGATGCGCTGTCGGCGTTGGGCAATTTGGGCTATGGACCGTCCGAGGCGGCATCGGCCGTGGCCGAGGCAGCGGCCAATATGCCAGATGCGGGCGAGGCCGATCTGATACGCGCCGCGCTGAAGCTACTGGCCCCCAAGGGCTGAGTGAAAGGGTAACTGAATGGTAGACGCTGATCCCGCCCTGCGAGCCGAACGGATGCCCGAGGACAATGACCGCGCCCTGCGCCCGCAGGGGCTGGATGAATTCATTGGTCAGGCCGAGGCGCGGGCCAACCTACGCATCTTCATCCAGTCGGCCCGCCAACGCGGTGAGGCGATGGATCACACGCTGTTCCATGGTCCACCTGGATTGGGTAAGACCACGCTTGCGCAGATCATGGCGCGCGAGTTGGGAGTGAATTTCCGCATGACCTCGGGGCCGGTTCTGGCCAAGGCGGGGGATTTGGCGGCGATTCTGACCAATCTGGAATCGCGGGATGTCTTGTTCATCGACGAGATTCACCGTCTGAACCCGGCGGTCGAAGAGGTGCTGTACCCCGCGATGGAGGATTTCGAGCTGGATCTTGTCATTGGTGAAGGTCCGGCGGCACGGACTGTACGGATCGAGCTGCAGCCATTTACGCTGGTCGGGGCGACAACGCGGATGGGGTTGCTGACCACGCCGTTGCGCGATCGGTTTGGCATCCCGACCCGGCTGCAGTTCTATACGGTCGACGAGTTGCACGAGATCGTCACCCGCAATGCCCGCAAACTGGGCGCACCTGCGGATGACGAAGGCGCGCGTGAGATCGCGCGCAGGTCTCGTGGAACACCACGGATCGCCGGTCGTCTGCTGAGACGCGTAGTGGATTTTGCCATTGTTGAAGGCGATGGGCGGATTACGCGCGACTTGGCGGATGGGTCACTGACCCGGCTGGGGGTCGATAACCTTGGTCTGGACGGGGCCGACCGCCGGTATTTGAAGCTGATTGCCGAGAACTATGCGGGCGGGCCAGTGGGGATTGAAACACTCTCGGCGGCGTTGTCCGAAAGCCGGGATTCGCTGGAAGAGGTGATCGAGCCTTATCTCCTGCAGCAAGGCCTGATCCAGCGCACTCCGCGCGGACGGATGCTGGCGCAAAAGGCATGGACGCATCTGGGGATGGCTGCACCCAAAGGACAAAGCGATCTGTTTGGTTGAAGTGGGGCGCATTAGATTTTAAGCCTCAGGCGGTCGTATCTAAATCGAGAAGAAGGACTGGGGCGTGACACCCGATGAGATTGAGGCGCTGTTCACACGCGATAGCGGTGAGTTTCTGTTTGCGCGCTGGGGCAGACCCATCGTGCCCATCGTGTTTGGTGTCGAGGATGAAACGCTGTCGACCGTAAAAGGTGCGTTCGAGGCGGTTGTCACTCTGGCAAATCACAAGATGGCCGAGACGGATCCCGAACTGGGTGCCAATTGCATGGTGTTCTTCTTCCGTGAGTGGCAGGAATTGTTGGACGTGCCCGATCTGGATCGCCTGATCCCGGATCTGGCTCCACTGGTTGACCGGCTGGTGGCTGCCGATGCCAATCAGTATCGCATATTTCGGTTCGAGGATGACGGCGCTATCCGCGCGGCATTTGTGTTTTTGCGCATGGACAAAGAGCTGTCGAAAGTGCCGGCAGAAACGCTGGCGCTAAACCAGGTCGTGCAAACGATCCTGCTTTGGTCCGATACTGCCTTTCGCAGCGCCTCACCTCTGGCGATTGCTGGTGACGCGACGATCTTGCGGCCTGATATTGCGGCCTTGATCCGCGCCGCCTACGATCCTGTTCTGCCCGGTGCCGCGCAGGACCCCTCTCATGCGTTGCGCTTGTTCGCCAGATTGGAGCCGTCGCAATGAAGCATCACTACCCGGTCCGTGTTTATTACGAAGACACCGACATGGGAGGCGTGGTCTATCACGCAAATTATCTGAGATTCATCGAACGCGCCCGGTCGGACTGGGTGCGTAAACTGGGTAATGATCAGAACGCGATGCGGGACGCAGGCATTGTCTGGGTCGTGCGGCGGATCGAGGCGGATTATCTCGCCGCCGCTAGGTTTGAAGACGAGCTGATGGTCGAGACCGAGATGGTTTCGCTATCGGGCGCTCGGTTGACAATGTCGCAATTGGTCAAGCGTGGCGAGACCGAGATTTTCCGCGCCGAGGTAACGGCTGTCTGCATGAACGCGCAGGGTAAGCCCGTGCGCCTTCCGGCAGAGATTCGCGCATTGATGTAACATTTTCAGCCTCCGGGGTGGTTCTGTTGGCTTTTCATCTCCATCTGCGTTAGCGTTTGGCAAAACAAGGCCAAATGGCCATCAGGCAAAACAAAGAGCAGGTTCATGGAAGCTGAAACGCTGGCGCTGGCGCAGGAGATCGATTTCTCCATGTGGGGGCTGTATGCCCGCGCGACCTTTATCGTCAAACTGGTGATGTTGATGCTGATCGGTGCATCCATCTGGTCCTGGGGCATTATCATTCAGAAACTGATCAACTACCGAGCCGCGCGGCGCGAGGCGCAGGTATTCGATGAAAGCTTCTGGTCTGGCAATCCGCTAGATGAGCTGTTCGAGCAGATCGGAACCCAGCCCGATGGCAGTTCCGAGAAGATTTTCGCGGCGGGGATGATCGAGTGGCGACGCTCGCACCGCACCGATGGCGGCTTGATCGCAGGGGCGACGGCGCGGATCGATCGCTCGATGGACGTGGCGATCGCGAAAGAGGCTGAGGGGCTGCAAAAAGGGTTGCCCATTCTGGCCACTGTCGGATCGACAGCGCCGTTTATCGGCCTGTTTGGCACCGTTTGGGGCATCATGAATGCCTTTATCGAGATTGCCGAGCAGCAGAACACAAACCTCGCCGTTGTGGCCCCGGGTATTGCCGAGGCGTTGCTGGCCACCGGTCTTGGCTTGCTGGCCGCGATCCCGGCGGTGATATTCTATAATAAACTCAGCGCAGACAGTGACCGCATCGTCGGCGGCTACGAGGCCTTTGCCGATGAATTCGCCACTATCCTGTCGCGTCAGTTGGATAGCTGACGATGGGTGCGGCAGTTCAGCAAAGCTCGGGCGGGAACGGACGCAGGCGCGGACGGCGGCGCGGGCGCGCCCAACCGATGGCCGAGATCAACGTGACGCCCTTTGTTGATGTCATGCTGGTGTTGCTGATCATCTTTATGGTGGCGGCCCCATTGTTGACCGTCGGCGTACCTGTCGATCTGCCCAAGACTGCCGCAAGTGCCTTACCCGGTGACAACGAAGAGCCGCTGACCGTGACCCTGACCGCAGATGGGCGCGTGCAGATCCAGACCACGGATGTGCTGCGCGAAGAACTGATCGGTAAGCTGCGCGCGATCGCAGCTGAGCGCAGCAGCGACCGCGTGTTCTTGCGTGCTGACGGCGCGATTCCATATGCGCAAGTGATGCAGGTCATGGGTGCTTTGAACGCGGGCGGGTTTTCCAACGTTGGCCTTGTGACTGATACCGGCGGGCCAACGCTGGACGAAGGGTGAGAGTGAGGCTGCGCGGTGGATACCGGCACCAAGATTTCGGCAATTGCGCATGTCAGCCTGATTGGCTGGGCGCTGATCGGCGGGACCTTCCGGTCCGAGCCGCTGCCGATGGCTGTACAGGATGTCTCGGTGATCTCGGCTGAGCAGTTTGCGGCCATGACCGCGCAACGCGAAGCACCCGAGGTGCCGACTGACCCGGCTGAACTGCAACAGCCTGCAGAACCTGATGAGATCGAAATACTGGACCCGACGCCGGAAGATACGCCCGAACCTGAGCCGGTTGCCCAGCCCGAGCCGGAACCTGAGCCCGAGCCGGAACCGGAAACGGTGGAAGTGCCGCCCGAGCCCGAACTGATCGAACAACCTCCGACGCTTGAAGAACCCGAGCCTGAGCTGGCGGCGCTTCCTGCGCCTCCGGGCCCAGAGGCCGAACCAAGCCCTGCGGATAAGATCGCGCCCGAGCAGATTGCTCCTCCTCCGCCCGAGGCCAAGCCGGATGACATTGAAACCCCTCCGGTTTCGCTGGATGAAGGGGCGGAAATCCAACAAGAACAGCAAGATCAAACGGCACCGGAAGAGGCCGCGCCCGAGATTGTGACCGAGGCGGAAGAAGTCGAAGATCCGGCCCCGCGAACTTCTCCTCGTCCGCGCGTGCGCCCGAACCGGCCGGCACCCCAGCCAGAGCCTGAGGTTGCAGAAACGCCCCAGCCCGCGCCGACTGAACCTGCGCAAAACGAGCAAGCGATCAATGACGCCTTGGCCGAAGCATTGGGCAATGGCACCGAACCTTCGGGCCCACCACTGACAAGCGGCGAAAAAGACGCGATGCGGGTTGCGGTGTCGCGGTGTTGGAATGTCGGGTCCCTGTCGACGGATGCGCTGGAAACCGTGGTTGTTGTCGGGTTTTCGTTAACCAGAGATGGCAAAGTGGTTGGCGGCAGTTTGCAGCTACTCGACAGTTCAGGCGGCTCGGCCGCATCAGCAAAACAAGCCTACGAAGCCGCGCGGCGCGCAATTTTGCGCTGTGGGTCTAAAGGATATGACCTACCTGCTGACAAATACGATCAATGGCAGGATATTGAGATTACATTCAATCCCGAGAGGATGCGGATCAAATGATGAAACTTCTGACCAGCCTCTTAATTGGCCTGACCCTTCTTTCGACCTCGGCCTACGCCCAAAGTGGCCCGCTGCGTCTGGAAATCGATGAAGGGATCATCGAACCAATGCCGTTTGCCGTGCCAAGCTTTGTGCCTGACGGTCCCTCGGCGGCACAATATGCACAAGATATCTCGCGGGTGGTCGTGTCTGACCTGACCGGAACGGGCCTGTTTCGTGAAATCTCGTCGGATGCATATATCAGCCGCGTCAGCAGTTTCGATGCGCCGGTACAGTTCGCAGATTGGAAGGCGATCAACGCTCAAGCACTGGTGACAGGGGCGGTCAATGTGTCGGGCAAGCGCCTGACGGTCCGGTTCCGGGTTTGGGATGTCTTCTCGGGGCAGGAACTCGGCAACGGTTTGCAGTTTGCAGGAACAACCGACGGTTGGAGGCGCATGGCGCATAAGGTCGCGGATCAGGTTTATACCCGGATCACGGGAGAGGGCGCCTATTTCGACAGCCGAGTCGCGTTCGTGTCGGAAAGCGGCCCTAAGGATCAGCGGCGCAAGCGGTTGGCGATCATGGATTATGACGGCGCGAATGTGCAGTATCTGACCGACAGCGCAGCGATTGTTCTGGCGCCTCGGTTCTCACCGACGGGCGACCAGTTGCTCTATACCAGCTACGAGACCGGTCAGCCGCGTATTTACGTGCTGGATGTCGGCCGCGTGAAGCGGCAGGAGTTGAAAACGCAGGAAGGCACCATGAGTTTCTCACCGCGCTTCTCTCCGGATGGTCGTTCAATTGTTTATTCGTTGACCCAAGGCGGAAACACGGATTTGTGGAAAATGGATCTGGCCTCGGGCCAAAGCGTGCGACTGACCAATACGCCCGCGATTGAAACTGCACCAAGCTATGCGCCGGACGGCAGTCGGATCGTGTTTGAAAGCGACCGGTCGGGCACTCCGCAGCTTTACATCATGCCCGCCAACGGAGGCGAGGCAACGCGGATCAGTTTTGGGCAAGGCCGCTATGGCACGCCGGTCTGGTCTCCGCGTGGTGACTTGATTGCCTTTACCAAGCAGAACAAAGGTCGCTTCCACATCGGTGTTATGCGCACGGATGGCAGCGAAGAGCGCCTTTTGACCGCCTCGTTCCTGGACGAAGGTCCCACTTGGTCGCCAAACGGGCGGGTCATAATGTTCACCCGCGAAACTCAGGGGGCAAGCGGTCGATCGACGCTTTACTCTGTGGATATTTCGGGCCGTAACTTGCGTCCTGTTAGAACGCCGGATGGCGGTAGCGACCCGTCTTGGGGGCCACTGCAGAATTGATTGGAACAGACCGCAGGTAAAGTTCACAACAAACCCGCAATGTGATAGAAGCGCGGCAATAAACAACGAAACACGAGGCACTTGAGATGAAACTGTTGAGCAAAGTCGCGGCAATTGGGGCGCTGACCCTGATTGCGGCCTGTTCCAATAATGATCCGTCGGCTCTGGGTGGCGGCGCTGGTGGCAGCGGCGCACTGGTTCCGGGCTCACCCAGTGATCCGCGTTCGCCAGCCTATTTCCAGCAAACAGTTGGTGACCGGGTTCTGTTCGCGGTCGATCAGTCCACGCTCAGCCCGCAGGCGCAGACGATTCTGCAAGGGCAGGCCGATTGGCTGCTCGCCAATCCGGATTTTGTCGCCAATATCGAAGGCCATGCGGACGAGCAGGGCACGCGCGAATACAACCTTGCGCTTGGAGCTCGTCGGGCCAATGCGGCGCGGGAGTATCTGATCTCGCGCGGGGTGGCAGGCAACCGGTTGACCACCGTCAGCTATGGCAAGGAACGCCCGATCGAAATTTGCAGCACCGAGGATTGCTATTCGAAAAACCGCCGCGCGGTGACGGTGCTGACCGGTTCAACCTTGGGGTAAGATGATGCGAATTGCATGTTTGGTTCTGGCGGCGGTCGTGACCGTCGCTGGTATGGCACAGGCACAGGATCAGCAGACTTTGGCGGATATCCGTCAGGAATTAACCGTACTGCATGTGGAAATTCAGCGTCTCAAGCGCGAGTTTTCAACCACTGGGTCCCCCGCGCCAAACCTGTCTGGCAGTTCCGTGCTTGAGCGCGTTGATGCGATCGAGGCAGAATTGCAGCGCCTGACACGCCAGACCGAGCAGTTGAACCAAAGGGTGCAGAATGTCGTGACCGATGGCACCAACCGTATCGGTGATTTGGAGTTTCGTCTGGTTGAACTTGAAGGCGGTGATCTGAGCGCGTTGGGTGAAACCTCAACGCTGGGTGGTGAGACATCGACCGATGTGGCTGTGGCACCCACCCCCAACCCTACGCAACCCACGGTCACTGATCAGGGTGAGCTTGCAGTCGGTGAACAAGCGGATTTTGATGCCGCTTCGCAGGCCCTGGTGGATGGAGATTTCCAGACCGCGGCCGATCTGTTTGCGCAATTCGACCAGTCCTATCCGGGCAGCCCGCTGGCGAGCCAAGCCAACCTGCGGCGCGGGCAGGCGCTGAAAGGGGTGGGCGATACACGCGAAGCGGCGCGCGCCTTTCTGGCCAGCTTCACGGGCGACTCCGAAGGGCCTCTGGCACCCGAGGCGTTGTTTGAGTTGGGCGCAGCGCTTGGACAGCTGGGCCAAACCGATCAGGCTTGCATCACTCTCGGCGAAGTTGGCGTTCGGTTTCCGGCATCGGCACCAGCTGCTTCGGCCACACAGGAAATGGCAACGCTGGGCTGTTCTTGACCTCTGACGCCGATACGCTTCGGGCCAATTTGCGGGCAGGTCTGCCCGATCCACTGCCGCGCCGTCTGGGGGTGGCGGTATCAGGGGGCAGTGATTCGACTGCCCTGTTGCGATTACTTGTTGATATCGCGCGACAAGAGCAGATCGAGCTGTTTGCGGCGACCGTTGATCACGGCCTGCGAGCTGAATCTGCGTCAGAGGCCTTGGCTGTCGCAACCCTGGCGCAGCGCTTAGGCATTCCTCATGAAACGCTGAAATGGCAGGGGTGGGATGGATCCGGAAATCTGCAGGATCAGGCGCGGCGTGCGAGATACCGGTTGCTGGTCGCGTGGGCCGAATCGAAGGGCCTAGAGGCAGTTGCGCTGGGCCACACGGAGGATGATCAGGCTGAAACGGTACTGATGCGGCTGGCCCGTGCTTCGGGCGTTTCGGGGCTTTCGGCCATGGCTGTATCGCGAAAAGAAGGTCGGGTCACATTGCTGCGCCCATTGCTGTCCACGACACGCTCCGATCTTCGGGAATATCTGACTGCGCAAGGTATTTCGTGGATTGATGATCCGTCGAATCAGGACCCTCGTTTTGACCGGATCAAAGCCCGCCAGGCACTTTCCGGATTAAATCAAATCGGGATCACGGCAGAGTCATTATCACGGGTCGCTGAAAATATGGCGCAAGCGCGTGAAGCATTGGCGCAATACGCGCAAGAATCCGCTTTCCGGTGCATGACGGTGACGGATGGCGATCTTTGCATTGATCGCGAAGGTTTCGAAACTCTGCCCGAAGAAATCCGTCGTCGGCTTGTGATCGCGTCGGTTTCATGGATCGTGGGAGGAGAGTATCCGCCACGACACAAAGCGGTTGATCAAGTGCTGGATTCGATATCGTCTGCTCAGACGGCCACCCTGGGGGGCTGTATTTTTACCCCGGAAGGCAAAAAAACTTGGGTTTGCAGAGAGCTAAACGCCGTCAGCAATCAGCACGCGCGCCCCTCAGAACCTTGGGACAGGCGTTGGATTATATCCGGGCCAAAAACTGAAGTTGCGGAAATCCGGGCGCTTGGTGAGGATGGTATATTGCAGCTGGAAAACTGGCGCTCTGTGGGCAAACCTCGCGCTGCAGTGTTGTCGACGCCCTCGGTCTGGGCCGAAGGCATGCTATTGGCGGCACCTCTGGCCGGTTTTGCAAACGAATGGCGGGCCGAACTGCTTCCAGAAAGGTCCGACTTCGATGCGGTGATTTTATCTCATTGAACCTGCCACAATCCTCTCTATTTTAAGGAACAACCCCGGCAGGTCCCCACCTGCCGAAACCTTTCGGGAGATTTTCCTTGGGCAACGCTCGCAACATCGCCTTCTGGGTCGTTCTGTTTCTGCTGATCCTGGCACTGTTCAACCTGTTCAGTGGACCCAGCGGGTCGCTTCAGAACAATGAACGCACCTATTCCGAATTCGTCAGCGCCGTGGACGCCGGAGACGTCACCAGCGTGACGCTGGATGGCGAACAGATCCGCTATCGCACGAATGAGAATCAGGACTTTGTCACCATCAAACCCACCGATGCCGAGGTGACGAAGCTGCTGATCGACAAGAACATCCCCGTACGTGCTGAAAAACAGCAGCAATCGGGTTTCCAGTCGTTCCTGATCACGCTGCTGCCCTTCCTGCTGCTGATCGGTGTCTGGGTCTATTTTATGAACCGGATGCAGGGTGGCGGCAAAGGTGGCGCGATGGGTTTTGGCAAGTCCAAGGCCAAGATGCTGACCGAAAAGCACGGCCGGGTGACGTTCGACGACGTTGCGGGCATCGACGAGGCCAAGGAAGAGCTGGAAGAGATCGTGGAATTCCTGCGCAACCCGCAGAAATTTTCGCGTTTGGGCGGTAAGATTCCCAAAGGCGCGCTGCTGGTTGGCCCTCCGGGCACTGGTAAGACGCTGCTTGCCCGTGCGATTGCGGGCGAGGCAGGTGTGCCGTTCTTTACGATCTCGGGTTCCGATTTCGTTGAAATGTTCGTTGGTGTTGGTGCATCGCGTGTGCGTGACATGTTCGAGCAAGCCAAGAAGAACGCGCCTTGTATCGTCTTCATCGACGAAATTGACGCCGTGGGGCGCCATCGTGGTGCTGGCTATGGCGGCGGTAACGACGAACGCGAACAGACTCTCAACCAGCTGCTGGTTGAGATGGACGGTTTCGAGGCCAATGAAGGCGTGATCATTCTGGCTGCCACCAACCGGAAGGACGTTCTGGACCCCGCGCTGCTGCGTCCGGGCCGGTTTGACCGTAACGTGACCGTCGGCAACCCCGACATCAAAGGCCGTGAAAAAATTCTGGGCGTTCACGCGCGCAAGACGCCTCTGGGTCCCGATGTCGACCTGCGCATTATCGCGCGCGGCACGCCGGGCTTTTCGGGCGCTGATCTGGCGAACCTCGTGAACGAGGCCGCATTGATGGCCGCCCGCGTCGGTCGTCGCTTTGTCACAATGGAGGACTTTGAGAACGCCAAAGACAAGGTGATGATGGGGGCCGAGCGCCGTTCGATGGTGCTGACGCAGGACCAGAAGGAAAAAACCGCCTATCACGAGGCCGGCCATGCCGTTGTGGGTCTGGAACTGCCGCTGTGCGATCCGGTCTATAAGGCGACCATCATTCCGCGCGGTGGTGCGCTGGGTATGGTTGTGTCACTGCCCGAAATGGATCGTCTGAACTATCACCGCGATGAGTGTGAGCAGAAGCTGGCCATGACTATGGCAGGCAAGGCCGCCGAGGTGATTAAATACGGCGAAGATCACGTGTCGAACGGCCCTGCGGGTGATATCATGCAGGCCAGCCAGTTGGCCCGCGCCATGGTGATGCGCTGGGGCATGTCGGACAAGGTCGGCAACATCGACTATGCCGAGGCGCATGAAGGCTATCAGGGCAACACCGCCGGGTTCTCGGTATCGGCTCATACCAAAGAGCTGATCGAAGAAGAGGTAAAGCGCCTGATCCAGCAAGGCTATGAACGCGCGCACAAGATCCTGACCGACAAGAACGAGGAATGGGAGCGACTGGCGCAAGGCCTGCTTGAGTATGAGACCCTGACCGGCGATGAGATCAAGCGCGTCATGAATGGCGAACCGCCCACCGAAAGCGATGATGAGGGTGACAGCCCCGATGAGGGCAACGCCCCCAGCGTAACTGCCATCCCGAAGACCAAGTCCAAGAAATCGCCGCCAGATGGCGGTATGGAACCAGAACCCACTGCATAATTGCAAAACCCGGAGCCAGCCTCCGGGTTTTCTCTTTTCATCAGGGCTTTGCTAGGCATTATGCCTGCTAACCTGTGATTGAAGGGGGGCGCCTCATGCCATTCTTGCGTGAAACAGAATATTCAGCCGAGGTGGTATGGCTGGGCCATGTTCCAGCAGGCCAGTCTTTGCGGGCCAAGCCTGTCAACGATTTGGACCTGAATTTTGATGGCGTTCAGGGGGAACGGCATCAGGGGCTCAATAGGGCGTCCTGTGTTCGAGTAGCGAATCTCTATCAAAAGGGCACCGAGATCCGGAATGTGCGGCAACTGTCAGTGCTGTCGGCAGAGGAATTGGGTGATATTGCGGCTGAGATGGAGTTGGCAACGCTTGATCCGTCTTACCTTGGGGCTTCGATTGTCCTGAAGGGCATTCCCGATTTCTCTCATATCCCTCCATCTTCGCGGTTGCAGGCCGAGAGCGGTTTAACGATCACTGTGGACATGGAAAACGCCCCCTGCGTTCTTCCGGGCCGTGAGATCGAGGCGGATCACACCGGTTACGGGGCGGCATTCAAACCTGCGGCCAAAGGGCGACGCGGGATAACGGCTTGGGTCGAACGCCCGGGGGCTCTGAAACGCGGCGACAAGATGCAATTGTTTGTGCCGGATCAGCCCCTTTGGAACCCATAGGTTCAATCCGTTTCCGATTTGCGCATTACGATTTCTCGCAACGCCGTTTCGCGGCATGAAAATGTCGGAATCCTTAGCCATCAGAGTTGTGTACGTCAGTATATGTTGCGCAGCGCCGACGCCCGTGCGTCGGTTTTGCACGGAATTCAATCAGGGACCCTGCCCAATGAGCTACAAATCCGACATTGAGATTGCCCGCGAGGCGAACAAAAAGCCGATTCAGGAAATCGGCGCGAAGCTGGGTATCTCCAGCGATGATCTGCTGCCTTACGGCCATGACAAGGCCAAAGTCAGCCAGGACTTCATCAACTCGGTACAGGACCGCGAAGACGGCAAGCTGATCCTGGTGACCGCGATCAACCCAACCCCCGCAGGTGAAGGCAAGACCACCACCACCGTAGGTCTGGGCGACGGCTTGAACCGCATCGGCAAGAACGCGATGATCTGTATCCGCGAAGCTTCGCTTGGCCCGAACTTCGGCATGAAGGGCGGCGCCGCAGGTGGCGGTTACGCGCAGGTTGTTCCGATGGAAGAAATGAACCTGCACTTCACAGGTGACTTCCACGCCATCACCTCGGCCCACTCGCTGCTGTCGGCGATGATCGACAACCACATTTACTGGGGCAACGAGCAGGAAATCGACACCCGCCGCGTTGCATGGCGCCGCGTCGTCGACATGAATGACCGTGCTCTGCGTCAGATCACGGCGTCTCTGGGCGGCGTGTCGAATGGTTTCCCGCGTGAAGCAGGCTTTGACATCACCGTGGCGTCCGAAGTCATGGCGATCCTCTGCTTGGCAAACGACTTGAAAGATCTGGAGAAGCGTCTGGGCGACATCATTGTTGCTTACCGCCGCGACAAGACCCCGGTTTACTGCCGCGATATCAAGGCAGAAGGTGCAATGACCGTTCTGTTGAAAGACGCGATGCAGCCGAACCTGGTGCAGACGCTGGAAAACAACCCGGCTTTTGTCCACGGCGGCCCGTTTGCAAACATCGCGCACGGCTGTAACTCGGTTATCGCAACCAAAACCGCTCTGAAAGTGGCCGACTATGTTGTCACCGAAGCGGGCTTTGGTGCTGACCTCGGTGCCGAGAAGTTCATGAACATTAAGTGCCGCAAGGCGGGTATTGCTCCGTCGGCAGTGGTGCTGGTGGCCACCGTGCGCGCGATGAAAATGAATGGCGGCGTGGCCAAGGCTGACTTGGGTGCGGAAAACGTTGACGCTGTGAAGTCAGGTTGCGCCAACCTGGGTCGTCACATCGAAAACGTCAAATCCTTCGGTGTTCCGGTTGTCGTCGCGATCAACCACTTCGTCACCGACACTGATGACGAAGTTCAGGCGGTCAAGGACTACTGCGGCGAGCATGGTGTTGAGGCGATCCTGTCGCGTCACTGGGAGCTGGGTTCGGATGGCTCTGCGCCTTTGGCGGAAAAAGTTGTCGAAATCGTCGAAAACGGCGCCGCGAACTTCTCACCGATCTACCCTGACGACATGTCGCTGTTCGAGAAGATCGAAACCATCGCCAAGCGTATCTATCGCGCCGACGAAGTTCTGGCCGACAACAAGATCCGCAACCAGCTGCGCGAATGGGAAGAAGCAGGCTATGGCAATCTGCCGGTCTGCATGGCGAAAACCCAGTATTCGTTCTCGACCGACCCAACCCTGCGCGGCGCGCCTACCGGACACTCGGTTCCGGTGCGTGAGGTTCGCCTTTCCGCTGGTGCCGGTTTCATCGTCGTTGTCTGCGGTGAGATCATGACCATGCCCGGTCTGCCGCGCAAACCGGCCGCCGAAACCATCTGCCTTAACGACGCAGGTGAGATCGAGGGCTTGTTCTAAGCGCTCAAATAAGACATCTCGTGGTCCGGGGATATCCCCGGGCCGCAGGAGACCAAAATGCCCACTCTGATACCTCCGCAAGACTGTCATTCGATGCAGGAATTGCGGCCTCAGATCGACAAGCTGGACCGCCAATTGATTGGATTGCTGGTAACGCGCGCAACCTATATCGACCGCGCGTCGCAGCTGAAACCCGGCGAGGGCCTGCCAGCCCGCATCCCGGAACGTGTCGAAGATGTGGTGCAGCGCGTCCGCAAGAGCTCGGATGAGTTGGGTATGGACCCCGATCTTGCCGAAAAGCTCTGGCGTATACTGATTGATTGGTCGATTGCCCGCGAAGAACGCGTGCTCGGCCCAGACTGAAGAAACGGGTGCCTAGTGCGCCCGATCCGTTTTGTGAAAGAAGGGATCAAAGAATGGTAGCGCAGGTTATCGACGGAAAGGCCTTTGCCGCCAAAGTGCGCGCGCAGGTGGCTGACCAGGTTGCAAAGCTGAAAGAAGAGAACGGCATCACTCCCGGTCTGGCGGTGGTTCTGGTGGGTGAAGACCCGGCCAGCCAGGTCTATGTCCGTTCTAAGGGCAAGATGACCGTCGAGGTCGGCATGAACTCGTACGAGCACAAGCTGGATGTGGACACGTCCGAGGCGGACCTACTGGCGCTGATTGACAAACTGAACAATGACCCTGCGGTGCACGGCATTCTGGTGCAACTGCCGCTGCCCAAGCATCTGAACGAAGATCTGGTGATCAACTCGATCGATCCGGCAAAGGATGTGGACGGGTTCCACATCTCGAATGTGGGCCTGCTGGGAACAGGTCAGAAGTCAATGGTGCCGTGCACTCCGCTGGGCTGTCTGATGATGTTGCGCGATCACCACGGCTCTTTGTCCGGCATGGATGCTGTAGTGATCGGTCGGTCGAACATCGTGGGTAAGCCGATGGCGCAGTTGCTTCTGGGCGACAGTTGCACCGTGACCATCGCGCATAGCCGCACCAAAGATCTTCCCGATGTAGTGCGTCGTGCTGATATTGTGGTCGCCGCAGTTGGTCGCCCCGAGATGGTTCCGGGTGACTGGATCAAGGAAGGCGCAACCGTGATCGATGTCGGCATCAACCGGATCGAACGCGACGGCAAGAACAAGCTGGTTGGCGACGTTGACTACGCCACTGCGGCAGAACGCGCTGGTGCGATTACCCCTGTTCCCGGCGGAGTTGGCCCTATGACGATCGCCTGCCTTCTTGCGAACACGCTCACCGCGGCTTGCCGCGCAAACGGCTTGCCTGAACCTGAAGGTCTGACTGCTTAATAGCAGCCTCGGTGTTCAATCCGGGCGCAACGTCCATGATTGAATTGGCCGGAGAGCGAAAAGCTCTCCGGCCTTTTTCATTAGATTAGGATATTTATATAACTACATCTTGACTTGACCTAGCGTCGGTCGGTGATAATCCTTCTATTCCAGCCGTTTAAGGGGTTATAATCCTGTCTGTTCGTGTTTCATGGTTTTACCTTTGGCGAGGTGCGTTACCTGGTATGATGAAGCTGAGTCCGATCTTCTCGTTAATAAGCCTTCAACGGGTAGTGGCGGGCCTCGTTTTTATTCCTTTATTGGCGTATTCCTTTGCCCCCTTTCGGGATATGACACTGCCATTCAGTCAGCGGATGGTGTTCTGGACAGGTGTTATGCTGCTCGCGCTTGCAGCGACTTGGTCGGCTGGAAAGCTGGTACGCGAACGGCTAAATCGATCCGGATTGCTGGTCCGTGATTTTGCCTTCGTCCTGTTGATCCTGACATTGTTTGCACCATCACTGTGGTTTCTGACCTGGATTCTGTTCACGCTAAATGGATTGATGGCACCGGGCATATTGAAAGTCGCCCCTTATGGTCTTCTCTTCGCCACCGGACTTTTGCTGGTGCGTCAGCGGGAAGAAACCGCAGCACCGCTATACGAACTCAGACCACGTCTTTTCAATCGTTTGCCCGCCACTTTCGAGGGGCAGGTTTATCGGTTAACCGTGCGCGATCACTATGTCGACGTGGTCACGTCCGATGGCACGTTTACAATTCGCTCGCGCTTTACCGACGCGATTGCCGAGATGGAGCCGGTACAAGGCCATTGTACGCACCGTTCACACTGGGTCGTGGATTCGGCGATTGTTGGGGTCGAAAAAGAAAAGGGAAAATCCTTTTTGCACCTAAGCAACGGCGATCAGGTTCCTGTCAGCAGGAAATACAAGCAACAGCTCGTGGACGACGGGTTGCTCTAGAACCTATCTGGGCATCGGGATGAGTTGAGGCTGCGCACCGGTCAGAATTGCCCGCGCATCCGGCGCCATGATGCCGCTCAGAGCCTCTGCTGAACTGCGCAACCCCCCTGTGTAAGCACCATAAGCTGGAAGGATCAGACGTGATTGATCCAACAAAAAAGCCGGGCGGGTGATCGAGCGCCCTCGGGCATTCAGGTTAACTTTAGGGTGGTAGTGGCCCGAGATTTCACCTGCACTGTTTTGCTGGGCGATATGGCGAAAAATCAGATCGTGGCAAGCCCACTCGGACAAATGTGTGCCGCCCATTTCTACCGGGCCGGGGTCATGGTTCCCCTCGATCCAGATCCAACGTCGACCAGCCTGCATTGCGGTGATCTGTTGCCTATCCTCAGCAGCCAACGCGCCCGAGGCATCGAGATCGTCAAAACTGTCCCCCAAACAGATGACCGTCGTGGCACCGGTACGGGCAAGATCACTTGCCAATCGGGTCAATGTTTCGCGGCTGTCATACGGCGGCAAGGTCGGGCCGCCCCTGCGGGCGATCCGTTCGGATTTTCCTAAATGTAGATCGGAAACACAGAGCAAGCCCTGTTCCGGCCACCATAGTGCGCCCGACCCAAGCGCAGTCAGGTCTTGGCCAGCAAATGAAAACGCGATCTTGTTCATGATCCGTTCTTCATACGATTTTGCGGATTGCGCAAGTGGTTTATGCCGGTTGCAATCCGGCGGCCTGCAGTAACCGGGCACTTTCTTCCGCAAGCAAGCGTTCCTCGCCTTCACCCTTGACGGGGACTTTGCCAACTTCGAGGAACAGAGGCGCCGCCAGGGGTGAGACGCGGTCTAGCCGCAGCAGGTCAATCCGGTCTCCGATCCGGGCGACCATGGCTTCGATCCGTCCGAAATCGACCAACCCGCGCATGGCCTCTTCGCGGGTGATTTGCATCAGCAGATGTTCAGGATCGTATTTCAGCAAGGTGTCATAGAGGATATCTGACGAAAATGTCGCCTGCCGACCACTCTTGCGCTGCCCACCAGTGTTGCGTTCGATCAAGCCCGCGATTGTGGCCGAAGCACGAAATGTGCGTTTCATCACGGCGTTACCCGCCAGCCAAGTCTCCAATCCTTCTCGTAGCGCGTCCAACTGAAATAGTGGGCGCGGATCGGTCACCGCATCCAGTCCCCAGATTAAGGTGGCATAGTCAGTGGCTACAAATCCCAGCGGCGCAAGGCCGGTTTCCTCCATGCGTTTGGTCAACAGCAAGCCCAGCGTCTGTTGCGCATTGCGGCCGGCAAATCCGTAGACGCATAGATGCTCGCGCCCCCTGTCAGGGAAGCTCTCAATCAACAGGCGGTCACTTTGCGGCAGGCGTGATATCTCGCGCTGAAGACCCAGCCATTCGGCAGTATGTCCGGGCAGTTGAGGCCAATCCGGCTGTGCGAACATCCGTAGGATTCGGTCGCTCAGCTGGGTGGACGTGGCGAACTTGGTACCCGAAAAGGTCGCGATCTTGGGCTTGCGGTCAGCGCGGCGGCTGACCTCGACCACCATCTCTCGCAGACCCTCATAGCGGACGATCTGACCACCGATCAGAAAGGTATCACCGGGGGTTAGCGAGGCCGCGAATCCCTCCTCTACCTCACCCAGAGGCTTGCCCCCGCGATTACGCTTAAGCCGAACCTTCAGCGTGTCGGTGTCCTGAATCGTGCCAAGGTTCATGCGGATACGCTGTGCCGCCCTCGGGTCGCGCAATTGCCACGCTCCATCCGGGCGCTGCTGTAGCCTCTGCCACCGATCATAGGCTCGCAGGGCATATCCACCGGTGGCGCAGAATTCCAAACAGGCATCGAATTCAGCACGGGTGATCTGCGCATAAGGCCCGGCAGCCGTCATTTCGGCGTAGAGTGCATCTGCATCGAACGGTCCCGCTGCGGCGGCGATCAGAATATGCTGGCACAAAACGTCCCTGGGTCCTGGCCCGCGGGGGTCGCCATCCAGATCATGTTCTTGCACAGCTTCCAGTGCAGCAACACATTCGACCACTTCGAACCGGTTGGCTGGGACGAGAATAGCTTTGGAAGGGGCATTGTAGCGGTGATTTGCGCGCCCGATCCGCTGCACCAGCCGCTTGACGTTCTTCGGCGCGCCGATCTGGATCACCAGATCCACATCGCCCCAGTCGATCCCCAGATCGAGGCTGCCGGTGCAGACAATTGCCCTCAGATCACCCCTGACCATCGCGGCCTCGACCCGTTCGCGTTGTTGCCGATCCAGGCTGCCGTGGTGAATGCCGATGGGCAGAGCGTCGTCGTTGGCGAGCCAGAGGTTGTGAAAGAAAATCTCGGCCTGCGCCCGAGTATTGTGAAAGATAAGTGTCGTCTTGTGCTTCTTGATCTGCTCTATCACAGCGGGGATGGAATAGGCTGCGCCACCGCCCGACCATGGCGGCATCTCTTGTGTTTGCAGCATCGAGATATCGGGGTCAGGGCCGGGATCAGCCTGAATAACTCGGCAAGGATCGGGATTGCGGGCTAGAAATCGTGCGATGCCTTCGGGGTCTTCAACAGTGGCGGACAAGCCAACGCGGCGCAGATCGGGGCAGAGTGTCTGCAATCGTGCCAGCGCCAGCATCAATTGATCCCCCCGTTTGCTTTCTGCCAGTGCATGTATTTCGTCGACAACAATGCGCTGGACCCCAGCAAACATGCGCGGAGCATCTTCGTATGAAGTAAGTAACGCCAGACTCTCGGGCGTGGTCAGCAGGATATGTGGAGGATCGGCGCGCTGGCGTTTCTTCTGCGTGGCCGATGTGTCGCCGGTGCGATCTTCGATCCGAATTGGAAGGCCGATTTCCTCGACGGGAACGCGCAGATTGCGCCTGATATCCGCTGCCAGCGCCTTGAGAGGAGACACATAAAGCGTGTGCAATCCGTCATGCTGCCCCTGCGCCAACTCGGCCAGGGAAGGCAGAAAACCGGCCATGGTTTTGCCGCCACCAGTTGGAGCGATAAGAAGGGTCGCGGGATCATTCGCCCGCTCAAACATTTCCTGCTGATGCGGATGAATCGACCAGCCTTTGTTCGAAAACCAGTTTTGGATTGCCGGGGGAATCTGCACCATCCGGCAAACCTAGCGCAGCCCTCAGGCCATGGAAACCAGGACAAGGGGATCAGTGAATGATCTTTTCTTCCTTCACGAACATGTTGGCCCAGGCTCGGTCGATCAGGTCCGGACTCATCTGATACGGGATACCCTCAAACTCGCAGATTGAGATCATCTGGTCGATCAGGAAGATCGGCTGATAGTTTGCGTAGATGTTGTTGATGGTCGGGTATTTGACCTTCAGCAAATGCACTAGCGCCGCCTCGTCTAGTGGCATACCGCGCTTGCGGGCGACCATGGCAAAGATCTTCAGGAAGTTCTCTTGGTTCGGGCCGTCGATTTTGATCTTGAAGAAAATCCGGCGCAGGGCCGCTTGGTCGAAAATCTCATTCGGGTGGAAGTTGGTCGAAAATATAACCAGCGTGTCGAATGGTACTTCGAACTTCTCACCCGATTGCAGGCCAAGGATATCCTTGCTTTCTTCAAGCGGAACAATCCAGCGGTTGATCAGGGCCTGAGGGGGCTCTGCCTGACGTCCAAGGTCGTCCACGATGAAGATGCCGCCGGTGGATTTCAGCTGCAGAGGCGCCTGATAGGTGCGCGCGGTGGGGTTGTAGACCAAATCCAGCATGCTCAGTGACAGTTCACCACCAGTCACAACGGTGGGACGTTCGCATTGAACATAGCGAGTGTCGAACCGCTTGCGACGGCGCAGACTGTTGGGATCGTCCTCTTCTTGCTCGATCGCGGTGTGCACGATCGGATCGTAGACCGTAATCACCTGACCGGCATATTCGATTGCGCGCGGAACATAGACGTTGTCCCCCAAAGCATCACGAATGCCGTTCGAGATCGAGGATTTACCATTGCCCGGAGGGCCATACATCAGAATTGAGCGACCGGCGCTGACCGCCGGGCCCAGATGATCCAGCAGGCTGTCGGGCAGAACAAGATGGCCCATCGCGCCAGTTAGCTGGTCGCGAGTGACTTGAATGTTGCGGATCGACTGGCGCTTGACCTGCTCGCGGTAAACATCGAGCGGCACCGGCATCGCACCGAAATATTCAGACTGGCTCAACGCGTCCAACGCCCGCGCTTTGCCCGCATCGGTCAGCTGATAGCCCATTTCATTGCCGGAGTTGGCGTTCAGAGTCCCGGTCGCTTCAAGCAGTTTCTGCTCGCGTGCGATATCAACTAGTTCCTGTGTCACGGACCCGGGCAGACAGATGGCACCCGCAATTTCGCTGACCGTATCCACGTTCTTGCGAAAGACGGTCTTCAACAGAATGTCCCGCATCATCACCAGCGGAAGTTGCATTTCTCCCAGGCCTTTAGGGGCAGGGGGGGCAATCACAGAGGAGGTCTGCATATTCATGAGCGGGGCTCGTCCATCCAAAAATCACGCAAAAGGCCCTTGCGGGGCCGCTTTGGAAGAATTTGGCGCGGATTTGTGGCAGGACAAAGGCGCGGGCAAGGCGCGCTGATGATTGTTCACGATCCGTGGATTATGCCCAAAATCAAATAAACAACGAGGCTGCCAGCCAGCGTCAGACCCATAGGGAACTGTTTGCCGCGATCCCAGCTTTCCCAATGTGGTGCGATCTGGCGCAGCCGGGTGTATTTCGCCAACCGGTGTGCAAAGAACGCTCCCAGCAGAGTTGCCGTCAGAATCACCATGACCCACATCAGGTCACCGACCCAGACAAACGCTGCGGCTGCGGCACAGAACTTCGCGTCTCCGGCCCCCATCACACCAGCTGCATTTAGCACGATGCCGATAACAAGAAGGACAACCATGTGAAGCAGCTGCCATCCGTAGACAGGCAGGGTCAGGGTTAACGGCCCGATGTTGCCGGGGATCCACGGACCGGACCACGGTGGCAATGCGATAAGCCCGACGATGAGATAAACAACCGCCAGCGCGACGACAGCGTGGTTCTTGATCCGCATCTCACGCATATCCGTAAAGGCAACGTAGAAACAGATCGGCAGAACAAAAGGTAGAAACCAGGCCGCCGCTGCCGCTGGTATGATCATGGATCAGGCGTCCTCAAGGGCCCGAAGCGAGCGGACCGCCTCGTCATAATGCTGCGGGTGGGTGGAAATCGCCTCGCGATAGAGGTTCTTGGCCAGGTTGATATTCCCCTGTTTCACGGCTGAAATGGCCATGGTGTTCAACAGTTTCGCCCGTTCGGTCTGCGTCATTGGGACAACAGGGACGCTGTAGTTGCCTTGCGCGCTGCGCGCCAGAACAAGGTTGTTCTTGGCGGTGAACATAGAATTGTCCTGCCTAATGGCGTCGGTAAACAGCCGCTCGGCTTCCGCATATTGCCCGCGCGTTAGTTTGGAATAGCCCCAGTTGTTCATGACTCCGGCAGGGCGGGTCGTCAGGCCCACCGCGGTTTCGTAGTAATGGTCGGCGCGATTCCAGTCTTTTTTGGCATCTGCCACCAGCGCTTCAAGCCGATACCGTTTAAAGGTTTCATATGTAGGGGGGATCTTGTCCAATGTCGCCTTTGCGCCGTCCCAGTTGCCGCTGCGAATCTGCGCATCAGCGTATTCGACACGGTCGGCGTTGTTGGCCCCTTTCATGCTCAGCACTCGTTTCCACGCGGCGGAAGCTTCAGTGCTGCGCTTGGCACGGGTCAGCGTGATCGCTAGTCCTCGTTGCAGGTCGATGCGGTCGGGGTTCTTGGCGGCCGCACTTTGGAAATAGGTCACCGCCTCATTGGGATCGGCCGCATTCAGCATCACGTCATTCAGGTTGGTCTCGTCGATAACGTTCACTTCCTGAAAAGTACGTTCAACCTTTTCCTCTTCGGTTTCCTTTGCGCAGGCGGCCAAAACCAGCCCGCACGCCAGCATCGTCGGAATCAAGAAGGGTTGGCGCATTTTTGTGCGTCCTTTACTGCTCTGCCTCTATTACTGGATTTTACGCAGAACAAATTGCCCGTTGCCGCGCTGCTCCAGTTCAAATTCTTGTTCTTGAGGGGTATTATTAACAGGATTTTCCATTTTTGCGAGTGCTAACCGCAGATTGTCGCGGATTGCGTCACTTTCGCCATTGTCCAGCGCATAGGCTCTGCGGAACATCTGCGCGGCTTCGGCATATTCGCCCGTTTCCACCAAGAAGACACCCAGGTTGTTCCATGCCACAGGCCACTCGGGATCGTCCTCGACAGCACGACGCAGTAGCGGTTCAGCTTGGCCAATCCGGCGCAATCCCAAATTAGCTGTCCCAAGCGAAGTCAGGATTTGCGGGGTCATACCCTGTTGCAACGCGGCACGGGTGAAGGATTCAAGTGCAAGCTCATATTCGCCCGCCGCCATCAATCGGTTTCCGACGGTCACCTCATCTACCGCAGGCCCATCTGGGTCGACGCCAGGGGCAAACGGATCGTCTGTCGCGCCTGTTTCAGTGCAAGAGGCCACCATGGTGAAAACCATGGCGGCCTGAATTGTCATACGAAGGTGCCAACAACCTGATTTGGCAACCCAGCGAAGAAGCGGGAAGGCGTTATCGGTTTCCAAACTCCATAATACCTTTTGCCGAAGGTCCAACAAGGATGACCAGCAGAGGAGGGACGGTCAACATCATTGTCGCAAGGGTCATTTTGGTTGGCAACTTATTCGCTGCCTCTTCGGCGCGCATCACGCGTTTGTCACGCATTTCATCGGCATAAACCCGCAACGCTTCGGCAATGG
This sequence comes from Ruegeria sp. CE6, assembly GCF_056537485.1. NCBI lineage: Bacteria > Pseudomonadati > Pseudomonadota > Alphaproteobacteria > Rhodobacterales > Roseobacteraceae > Ruegeria > Ruegeria sp. CE6. Next base: position 177,196 of record NZ_JBQFRR010000004.1, read on the forward strand.
ATGTCCCGAATGTCGCTGATTGGATCATCACGGTGACGAACGCACTAACGTCCTGAACGCCGCATCGCGTCGCGAAGTCGCGCAAAACGGTGTCCTTTTCTTTACCGGCTTTCATTTCGTAGGCGACAACCTCGAACTCAAGCGCGATGTCTGGGTAAGATGCTTTCATCTCAGACGCGACCCGTACAATGGCCTGATCCAAGGACTGCCCGGCCTCGACGCATACCAACATCAGATCGAGCGTATCAGGGAAACCATTTACGATCGCTTCCTTGCGTTCCTCTACGCGCCGCGTGATCCAGTATTTGGGCACGAAGTAACCCGCAATACCAGGTCCCAGAACGCGAATGAGGATTTGTGTCGAGTCAAATTCCTGATCGCCCGCAAACACGGTAACCAGCGAGACGCCGATCAGGATCCCGATTATGCCCAATGCGAACTGAGCGAAGTGATAGAAACGAACCGCGTCCTTGGACTGATAGCCGGCTTGCCTCAACTTGAGTTGAACGGCGGTATACTCTTCTTCGTTCTTTGGTTCGAGAAAGTTGGCGAACTTCTCAAGCTGTTCGTTCCGGCTGGCTGTTCTGAGACGCTCTTTCTTTTCTTTCTTGTTGTTTTTTGGCGGTGAATTTGACCGCTGCAACTTCTTTAGTGGGTCTTCCGGCTGGTTCAGCATCAGCGGGATTGTGACCAGGATCATGAACAATCCCAAAACGCCCACGACAATCAGCGGACCGAATTCACCCAAGTTCTGCTTCAACAGCTCATTGATCTGGTTCAAAAATTCCATCTTTGGGCCTCTTAAACCTTAATGTCGGTCAGGATACGCATGACGATCAGGTTCAGGGTCAGCGTGATGCCGACAAAGAAACATGCCGGAATGAAAAGCGGATCGTCGATTACGGCGTCGTAGTAGTTCGGGTCCTTAACCATGATGAACAGAAGACAGGCGACCGGGAAACCCGACAGGAATTTGCCTGACCATTTGGCTTCGGCGGTGATAGCGTTCACCCGGCGAAACAGTCGGAAACGCGCGCGGATCACCTTGGCCAAACCGGCCAAAATATCGGCAAGGTTACCCCCCGATTGTTGCTGGATCGAAACGGCGACGGCCAAAAACCGTAAATCCTGCATGTCCAGCCGCTCTGCCATATCTTTGAGTGCTTCACCGACATCCCGGCCATAAGCGGATTCATCCGAGATAACACCGAACTCTGTCGCAAGGGGGTCCTCGACCTCGTTAGCAACAATTTGGATCGAAGAAACAAATGGGTTTCCGACACGAAGTGACCGAACCATCAGTTCCACCGCATCGGGCAATTGTTCTTCAATCAAGGCCATACGTTTATTGGCTTTGTTATTGACCCAAGCGTACACCGCTCCGACCCCGATCGCGACCGATAGAGCCGCCCGAAGCGTCGGTTCGGTCGCTGTTCCTACACTCAAACCTACAAAAGCTAGCCCTGAAACCAGCGCCATGATCACAATCAACTGCCGAGGAGAGAAGGCGATCGCCGCCTTCTGCGCCTTGTCTGCCAATAGCGAGTAGAGCGGTATGCTCTGCGACTTCATGTGCTGCTGCATTTCCTTGCGCAGCTGCTCCAGTACTTGCTCGCGCCCGACGCCCTTATCGATCATGTCCAGCCTGCGATTGACGCGGCTGTTCAGGCTGATCGATTTTCCGAATGCGACGAGATAGATACCTTCGACCAGGGCAAAGACCCCGACGAAAATCACGATGTAGATGAGCGCCTCGACAGGCAGTTGCATATCTTGGTTCTCCTACATCGTGGTTGGATCGTAGATCGAGGCGGGCAGATCGAAGCCCCACAGACGGAAGCGCTCGGAATAGTGGCTGCGCACACCTGTGGCGGTGAAATGACCGATGATCTTGTTGTCGGGGGTCAAGCCAACCCGTTGAAATTTAAATATTTCCTGCATCGAGATGACGTCACCTTCCATGCCGGTAATTTCGGTGATTGATGTCATCCGGCGCGAACCATCCTGCAGACGGCTGGCCTGAACGATCAGATTCACAGCCGACGAGATCTGGCTGCGGACCGCCTTGATCGGCATTTCGATCCCCGCCATGGCGATCATGTTTTCAAGACGCGAGATACCGTCACGGGCCGAGTTCGCGTGGATCGTGGTCATTGATCCGTCGTGGCCGGTATTCATGGCCTGTAGCATATCGATCACTTCGGCGCCACGGGTCTCGCCCACGATGATGCGGTCGGGGCGCATACGCAGGGCGTTTTTCAAACAATCGCGCGGACTGACCTCGCCTTTGCCTTCAACGTTGGGCGGGCGGCTTTCCATCCGACCCACATGGGTCTGCTGCAGCTGAAGTTCCGCGGTATCCTCAATGGTCAGAATGCGCTCGGCGTCGTCGATAAAGCTCGACAGCGCGTTCAGCGTTGTCGTTTTACCGGAACCGGTACCGCCCGAAACAATGATATTCAGACGAGTCGACACGGCGGCTTGCAGATAGGCTGCCATTTCTTCGGTAAACGCACCGAAATTGACCAGATCGTCGATGCCGAGCTTGTCTTTCTTAAACTTACGAATGGAAACAAGCGAACCATCCACCGCGATCGGCGGCACCATCGCATTGAAACGTGAGCCATCAGCCAAGCGGGCGTCAACATACGGGTTGGATTCATCGACACGGCGACCAACGGCAGAAACGATCTTGTCGATGATCCGCATCAGGTGCTTTTCGTCTTTGAACGTGATGTCGCTAATCTCAAGCTTACCGGCCCGTTCGACAAAAATCTGCTGGGGGCCGTTGACCAGAATATCGTTGACCGAGTCGTCTTGTAGCAGCGCTTCCAGCGGCCCGAGACCCGTGACCTCGTCATAAAGCTCTTTGTTTAGCTGGCTGCGGTCTTCACGGTTCAGAACGATGTTGCGGGCTTCCAGAACTTCGCTGGCAATCGCGCTGATTTCTGTCCGCAGCTCGGATTCTTCAGCTTTTTCAAGGGCTGCGAGGTTCAGGTTTTCAAGAAGCTCGCGGTGCAGCTCAAGCTTGATTTCGCCCAGCCGTTCCTTGCGTTTGCGTTCCTTGTCGTTTCCAACAACTTCTGCTGCCTTTTTCTTGACCGGCTTGCGCGCAATTGCGTTGGCAGCTGGTGCCGCAGCTGCCGCTGCCGGGGCCTCGACTTTCGACGCCTGGGTTTCAACCGGCTGCGCCGAAGGCTGTTTTTTGTATCTTGAAAACACGGCAGCTCCCCTTTGAGTTATGCGGCTTCGGCGTCACTACTGCCAAGGCTATGAAGCGATTGAGCCAATTTGGCGATTTCCCGGCGCAGCGGGTTCTTGGCCGCTGAATTTGCCAGCGGTAAACCGTGGTCGCCGCTTTGCATGACGGGTTTGCCGCCATCGGGCAGAAGCAAATCAATGGAAATACCCAGACTTTCGCCCATACGTTTCACCCGGCTTTTACCGTTGAGATCGGTAAATTTCGGAGCCCGATTCATAGCAAACCGCAGTTTGTTGAAGGGTAATTCTTCGGCCTGCAGTGCCCGTTTCAGACGCAATGCGTTCTGGGCCGAGCGCATATCCAGCTCAAGCAACGCAAAATAGACATGGGCGGCCTGCAGAACCGTTTCTGACCAGTGAACAAGTGTTTTTGGCATGTCTATGACGACATAATCAAAATTCGCGCGTGCGGTGTCGATCACTCGCTGAATGTCCTCAGGCGTGATGATGTCCAGCGGCACCATGTCAGATGGTGCTGTTAGAACTTGCAGCTTCTCTTCAAACGTCTGGAGCGCCTGTCCGAAAGAGTCTTCGTCCATCGAATCCGTGTCTGAGAGCATTTCGAACACGGCTTCATGACGAGGCAGATCCAAATAGGTCGAAACAGTGCCGTATTGCAGATCCAGGTCGATCAGGCACACTTTCGGGGCTTCTTTGGCTGAAACCGTTGCAAGTTCCCATGCCAGATTGACCGCCATGGTTGTAGAACCGACACCACCTGCCAGACCCTGCACGACAAAAAGCGCCCCTTCTTTCGAGGAGCCGTTCGTCGCAGTAGGCGCTGCTTGTGGTGCCACAACCGGATCGGGTTGTTGCATACGATCGATTGCTTCCTGAAGTTCATTTTCGGGAAGCGGGTAGGGGACAAACTCGTCCGCACCTCTGCGTAGCAGCTGATGCAATGCGGCAGGGGTGACATCCTCGGCGATCAAGACAACCTTGATGCCTTTTTCCTTGGCCTGAGTGATGATCTCACCCATCAGTGTCAGGTTGTCTTCATCATCGCCGTCCAGCGCCAGCGCTACAAATTGAAGCGTCTTGGCTTCGGGTTGGCTAAAGAACGCAAGCGCTTCGGCAAATCCAAGATCACCCCAGCGTTCGCCCAGCGCAGCTTCCATATCCTCGATCAAAAGGTCGAAGTTCTGGACATCACGGCTGATGGTACAGGCCAAAATGGCGTTATTATCGTCTTGCGGCGTCGCGCTCGTCATTAACACAATCCTCATCGAGAGGGCTGAGCAAACCATTTGAACGCGAGAAGATTCAGTTCTGGTATGCTGTCGCCCGATGCGGTCGATTTTGGCCGCAGGTCACCCAATTGTTCACAAAGTGGCTTGGAAGTTAGGCAAGAATTGGGCGCAAAAGAACCAATTGTAGGGAAATGGGCGACAATGCCGCCCATTTCCTATTTATTAGTCGCTGGTACCACCGGCGTCTTCTTGCCGTTGGATATCGCTTATCGGGATCGCGCTTGAGATGTATTCGCGATAGATCACGTCCGCATATTTTCCATCTAGAATATTTGGATGCCGGTCGAAGAAGCCGGATACCTCGGTCACTGTCCGCCGATTGCGTCGATCCCGATCTTGGGTGGCAACCAACGGCCTGGATTTGCCAAAGGAAACAACGGCTTCCAACCGTGAACGCGATATTCCTTGTCGTGTCAGGAATGCAACGGCGGCATTAGCGCGGCGCTGGCCCAATCGCTTGTTATATGCCTCAGAGCCAACGGCATCCGTGTGCCCATAGACACGGAACCGCGCCTCGGGGAACTGTTTGATCCAGGCCGCCTGCTGCAACAGGATTCGTTGCGCCGAAGCGTCCAATTGCGCGCTATCGAATGCAAAGTTGATCTGTGTTGGCACCTCGGCAGCGAAACGCCGCGCGAGGATTTGGCCATACGTCAACTCACCATTCATGACCTGAATGTTGTTCAGTGTAGCGTTACCAAACGTGCCCTGATCGATTTCGTACCCGGCCTCGCGTGTACAACCGGCGACAGCAACCGAAAGACCCAGTGTGATGATCCACTTTTCCATTGGTTCTATCCTCTCTATCAGTCCAGCACGTAGCCGTAAGAGGTGCCAAAATCCTGATTGGCAACTTCAGAGGCTGCACCATTTCCGGCGCGTTCAGTCCGAGAGATCTTGCCGTTTACGAACAGATCGAACTCGCTGGGCGGTTTCACACGATCGGTCGGCAGGGCAAGCGCCTCGCCACGAGTGGGCGACACCAGATGCGCGGTAATGATGATGATCAATTCACTCTGCTCACGCTGATACTGAGCGCTCCTGAACAACGCGCCCAATACAGGCACATCGCCAAGCCAGGGAACCTGGCTGTTCAGATCCGTGAAATCATCCTGGATTAGGCCTGCAATGGCAAAGCTCTCACCGTCGCGCAACTCGATGGTTGTCCGGGTTTGACGCGTGATGAAGCTAGGAACATTGTCGCCGTTGATCGTGAAGTTCGCACTCTGGTCGATGCTCGATACTGATGCACCCAGTTCCAGGTTGATCAGGTTGCCATCGACGACGCGCGGAACAAACAGCAGCTGTACGCCAAACTGACGATACTCAATCGCAACGACACCGTCGCCTTGGGGTACTGGGATTGGCACTTCACCACCGGCAAGGAACTCCGCCTCTTGGCCAGACAGTGCAGAAAGATTCGGTTCTGCCAAGCTGCGAACCAAACCCTTGGTTTCAAGGGCTTCCAAAAGCAGTCTAACCTGTGTCGACCCCGCGCCGAAACCGAACAGAATGGCACCGGAATTTGTCTGAACAAACGGGATGTTGTTCGCCAGTGCGTTGTTCAGTGCGCCCTGGTTATTCAAGGAATTGAAGCCCGCAGTGGTGTCGCCACCGCCAAAGCCCAACGATGCCGACAAGTTTTTGGCTACAGAGCGGTTCATTTCCGCAAAGCGCACTTTCAGCATGACCTGCTGCACGCCGCCGACATTCATCAGGTTCGATACACGTTCAGGGGCATACCGTTCTGCCAACTCAAGCGCACGCGCCAGTTTGGCACTGCTGGAAACTGTTCCCGACAAGACGATCCCATCATTGGCGGTCCGAACCTCGATTCGCTCACTGGGAAGAATCTGACGCAAGCGTTCTTTGAATTCCGAAACATCAGGGGAAACACGCACACGCACGTTGGTAATCAGATTACCCGCGCCGTCGAACATTGTCAGGGTGGTTGTACCCGGTGCCCGACCGAGAACATAGATAGTGCGGTCCGACAGGGTCGAAATATCCGCTATGCCTGCATTGGCAATGCTGATGTCTGCGAACGGTTGTTCGCTTTCCACCACGATTGCGCGATTTACGGGGACATCCAGCGTTTCCGCTGTACCCTTTTTAACCACGCGAAGATTTTGGGCCCAAGCGGCATCGCCGATTGGGCTCACAACTAGCGACAACCCCAGCAGGGTTGCGCTGATCCAGGAACGTATTGTCATGTGACCTGCCTCTCCGATCACCACTCGATTTTTTTTGGGTCTTATGCCCTATGCTATGAAACCCTGCGACAGAACCAGATTTATTGCAATAATCAATGGTTTCTGGAAAGTTCCTTATGTGGATTATGCGCAACAACACAAAGAAAGAGACCGCGCAAAATGCGCGGTCTTTGTCTCGTAAAGGTCTGAAACTTAGTTAGTTTGTACAGGGAATTGGGGTCTCTACCGTCTCGCCGCCACGACGGGTGCGGATTGTGCAGACCTTCTCCGGAGCCGCGACGGGGGCCGGGGCCCTCTCTTCAATGCCAAGCAAAGACTGCTGATCGACTTCAACCACCTCTGCCACCTTGTCATCTTGAGCGCCAACCAGTGCCAGCGACATACGACCCGTGTTCTGAGCCTGTGCCAAAGCGGCGATCTGTTGTGGCGTCGCTGCAACTGTGACCGTGCGAGCAATGGTTGTGCCGGTCACATCCAGACCCGCCGACTGATCAACAGCGACCAATTCGATGTTCGTCAGCACCAAACGAGTAATCTCACCGCGGCCAGAATCGCTGGTGCCACGTAATGAGCCGGTCCAATACACGTCCACCGTATCGCCCGGGCGCAAAAAGCCCGATACGCCAGATGCCACGTCAACGCTTATCGCAAATGCGCGCATTCCCTTGGGCAATTGTGACCTGAGGCCAGCAGTCTCGCCTGGATTGGTGACTTTGACTTCCATAATCGCTTCGTCTTTCTCCATCGCGCGGAGAACGAATCGTTCATTGTTTTTGATTTCCGGGAATAGGGTTGTCATGTCCACGAAGGCACCCTCGGGAATCGCATCCTCTGGCCACTGAACGACGCGGATATCTTCCTGGTTCAAACGTTCGCCGTATTTGAAGGAGCGATTCGAAACCAAAACGCCTACGGTCGGGACGATGCCCGCCTGCGCATTGGCAAGCGCCTCTTCGCGCAACTTGCGTTCCTGTGCAAGTTTGGCCTGATTGTCCGTGATGTATTCGCGTGCCATATAGACAGCACCACCGGCCAACGCGACCCCGATGATAAGAACAAGTCCAAAAACAGCTCGCATTTGTCCCTCTTTATTTTCCGTAGACCGCGACTCTTGAAGTCACATCGATTCAGGATCCAAGATATTTTTCAATTGTGTCGAAAAAGCGGACAATCCCGGTAATTTTTGGCAGAAAATACGCTTATTCGCAGGGTTGCCGTTTCGCTAGTAAATGGGAACGGGCCCGCGCTACTCAAAGACCATCTCTTCTACTTCTACATTTGCGATCGGCTGTCCCGCTGTTAGAAGTCCTTGGCTCAGGATGAAGTAGATTATTGCGGCGAGACCTGCGATTGCAGCAGTTAAAACCACCCAGTCTACGGTTATCGCGCCGGTCTCATCGGTTCGGAAACTATATACTCTTTTTAACATTGGACTATACCGGATCGCTCTCTTCTGAAAACAAAGGGGCCACGCCTTTGAGTAAAGACATGGCCCCAAGTTGTTATGCTAGACCGATAACAGATTATTCGGTATCCGGAACTGTCACAGTTACCGAACCCAGAGCGTCATCGATGTTGCCTGCCAGGCTGCTGGCACCATTGTGGATCTGGTTGTAAGCAACGGCTGCCAGGCCAACAACAGCTGCGGTCAGAACGACCCAGTCTACAGTTACGGCGCCGTCTTCGTCTTTGCGGAAGTTCTTGATGAACTTGATCATGTTATGTCCCTCCTAAAGGATCAAAAATTAATTAACCTCGGCGTCTTTCAGAGCTTTCTCTCTCAGTCCGCTCCCGATCGTCTCGGTATGGATATATGTTTGACCCCTGTGCGTGGCAGGAATTGGGCCAAACCAATATTTTTTTGCTCAAAGCTTAATTTTTTGTTGGTGAATTTAGTAACTAGTTGGAAATAAATAAAAAAAATCACACCTTTTTTGTACTTCCGTTGTGTGGGCGATGCAAAATGGCGGCAATTGAGGCGAAATTGCCCCAATTCGCTTGGTTTTTCTGGTGTTGCGGGCCGTTATGATGTTCAAAATGCTTCAAAAGATAAGAAATCGAGGCAGGCAAATGTATTTCCGGGACGCAGTAATATGCGCCGGTGCAGCGGTGTTTCTGATGACGGGTGCAATTCCTGTCACTGCAACCGAAACCGAGCCGCGCGGCGTCTATAAGCGCATAAAGGCCCCTAAACCGGGGACACGTCCGCGCGTGACGATTCAAATCACGCCCGAACAACATGCAGCATCACCATCAGCCCCCAGCACTGGCGCCAAGCTGGAAGTGCCTGAGATTGCCGCTATCGCAAAGCCGCCCCCATCGGTTCCTCAGAAGATTGCGGGGGCGACCAAGCCAGTTGGCTCTTATAAAGCATTCTGGAGCCGGGTATCCCCCGATCTGGCGCAGGCCAGCGCAGGTAGGCTGAGAGAGGCCGTTCAAGCGCTTACTGCCACGGGTGTCGCGGCGCCGCGTCTGCAGACCTTGCAAGACATCGCAGAAAAGCGAGGGGTGGATATTCTACGTTCGACCGTAGGGACCAATGTCTCACCCGCACTTGTCCTAGCCGTGATCTCAGTAGAATCTGCGGGCCGCACACAGGCTGTCAGTTCTGCCGGGGCGCAGGGCTTAATGCAATTGATGCCAGCTACCGCCGAACGTTTTGGGGTAGAGGACAGCCTGAAACCTGAACAGAATATCGAAGGTGGGGTGAAATACCTGCATTGGCTTATGAACGAGTTCGACAATGACCCGATTCTCGTATTGGCAGGTTACAATGCCGGCGAAGGGGCCGTGCGCAAGCATAGTGGTGTGCCACCTTATGCCGAGACCAGAGACTACGTGCCCAAGGTTCTGGCCGCGTTTCAGGTCGCGAGTGCTCTTTGTACAACAACACCGCAGTTCGTTTCGGACCCCTGCATTTTTCAGACTTCGAACTAAAAAAGGCCCGCGTCGCAGCGGGCCTTATGTTTCATTGGCCTGAGGTCAATCTACGATTGTTGCCTGAGTCGCTCCTCGCATCTCGTCCTCGCTGACGCCATCGGCCAGTTCGACGATCTTCAGGCCGCCTTCGACGACATCCAGAACTCCCAGATTGGTGATGATGCGATCCACAACGCCTTGGCCAGTCAGAGGCAGCGTGCATTCCTTCAGCACTTTTGAATCACCATGCTTGTTGGTGTGATCCATCACTACAATCACGCGACCAACGCCAGCGACTAGATCCATCGCACCGCCCATACCTTTGACCAGCTTGCCGGGGATCATCCAGTTGGCCAGGTCTCCTTTCTCGTCCACTTCCATCGCACCCAAAATCGCAGCAGCGATCTTACCGCCTCGGATCATGGCGAACGAGGTCGCGCTATCGAAGTAAGAGGTGCGGGACAGTTCGGTAATCGTCTGCTTGCCTGCGTTGATCAGGTCAGCGTCTTCCTCGCCCTCAAACGGGAAAGGCCCCATGCCCAGCATACCGTTTTCGGACTGTAGGGTGATGTCCTTGTCCCCTACATAGTTCGCCACCAGCGTCGGAATACCGATGCCGAGGTTCACATACATGCCGTCTTCCAGCTCTTCTGCCGCACGTGCGGCCATCTGATTGCGATCCCAGGGCATTATGCGTCCTCCTTCTTGCGGGTGGTGCGCTGTTCGATGCGCTTTTCGTGGCTGCCTTGGATAATGCGATGCACATAGATGCCGGGCAGGTGGATGCCATCCGGGTCCAGCGAGCCGCGCGGGACGATTTCTTCAACCTCAGCCACACAAATCTTGCCGCAAGTCGCTGCGGGCACGTTAAAGTTGCGGGCGGTCTTGCGGAACACGAGGTTCCCGGTGTCATCGGCTTTCCACGCCTTTACGATCGCGAGGTCGGCGAAGATGCCTTCCTCCATGATATAGGTCTCGCCGTTGAAGTCCTTGTGCTCTTTGCCTTCAGCGATCACCGTTCCCACGCCCGTCTTGGTGTAAAACCCGGGGATGCCAGCGCCACCGGCCCGCATCCGCTCGGCCAGTGTGCCTTGTGGATTGAATTCCAGCTCCAGTTCTCCACTGAGATACTGGCGCATGAATTCGGCGTTTTCCCCAACGTAAGAGCTGATCATCTTTTTGACCTGCTTGGTTTGCAGCAGGATGCCGATGCCAAAATCATCCACACCTGCGTTGTTTGAGGCAAACGTCAGGTCCTTCGCGCCTGAGGCCTTGATCGCTTCAAGCAGCATTTCCGGGATACCGCACAGCCCAAAGCCGCCCGCGGCGATCAGCATGCCGTCCGATATCACCCCATCGAGCGCCTCATCGGCATTGTCATAGATTTTCTTCATGGAAAACTCCCCCAATGACATGGTGTTGGGCCGATTTGTGCCGCCACGTCACGGGGAAGTCAACGAATCCAAGGGTCAGGTGGTATTTCTACCTAACTTGCTTTCTTGGTGGTCTTCTTGGCAGCAGCTTTCTTCTTGGGGGCTGCCTTTTTCTTTGTGCCTTTCTTGGCCGCGCGTTCATTGACCAGTTCGATGGCCATTTCCTGGGTCACATCCTCGGGTTTGATGTCTTTGGGGATCGTCGCGTTGACCTTTTCCCATTTCACATACGGTCCATAGCGCCCGTCCAGTACCTGCATCGCGCCGCCATCGGGATGGTCGCCCAGCTCTTTCAGCGGCTTCGCGGCCGCCCGACGTCCGCGACCTGGATTGGCGCGTTTTTCGGCCAACAGTTCGACGGCGCGGTTCATGCCGATCTCAAACACATCGTTCGGGTCTTTGAGGTTGGCGTAGACAGGCTTTGCCTCGTCGGCAAACTGATGCATTAGATAAGGTCCAAAGCGACCAAAGTTCGAACTGATCATGCCGCCTCCGGGGTGCTCGCCGATCTGACGAGGCAAGGACAGAAGCGTCAGAGCTTTCTCCAGATCCATGTCGTCTTTGCTCCAGCCACGGGGCAGGGACGCACGAGGAGGCTTCTTGTTTTCAGGCGTGGGCTCTCCGCGCTGGACATATGGCCCAAATCGACCGGATTTCAGCCAGATCTCATCGCCCCCATCTTCGCCCAGCAAACGCTCGTCACCTTCCGCGCCCTCACCAGCGATCGGACGGGTATAAGTGCACTCAGGATAGTTGCCACAACCGACAAACCCGCCGGTGCGCGAAGTTTTCAGATGTAACTGCCCAACACCGCATTTCGGGCAAATGCGCGGGTCCGAGCCATCTTCACGCGGCGGATACAGCTGCGGTGCCAGCGCTTCGTCCAGCTTGTCCAGCACTTCCGAGATACGCAGCTCCGATGTCTCACCAATCGCGGCAGAGAAATCGCGCCAGAACTTTCCCAGCAGATCCTTATAGTCGCGTTCACCTGCGCTGACGTCGTCAAGCTCTTCTTCCAGATTGGCGGTGAACTCGTAGCCCACATACTGGCGAAAGAAATTCAGCAGGAAGATGGTGACGATTCGGCCCTTTTCTTCGGGGATCAGCCGATTCTTGTCTTTACGTACATATTCACGATCCTGAATCGTGGTGACAATCGAGGCATAGGTCGACGGACGCCCGATCCCCAGCTCTTCCATCCGTTTGACCAGCGTCGCCTCTGTATAGCGCGGGGGCGGTTGGGTGTGATGCTGCAGCGCCAGAACGGATTCGTTCTCGGCCAGAATGGCGGCCTTTTCCGAGTCGGCGGTGGCCTTGGCAAACTGATCACGCAGCGAGGTCTTGGCAAAACGTGCGGGATCGCCCTGCATGATCTGTGGCAAGCGCTTGTCGTCATCGTCGACCACGTCATCGCGGCCTTCTTCGTAAACGCGCATGAAGCCATCGAACAGCACCACCTGACCGGTGGCGCGCAGGCCAACCTGACCGTCCGTGCTGGTAATCTCGACAGTCGTGCGTTCAAGCCGTGCGGCAGCCATCTGACAGGCAATGGTGCGTTTCCAGATCAGATCATAAAGCTTGCGCTGATCCTCATCGGTCACCTTCAGCGCCTTAGCATCGCGCGACATATCTGTCGGGCGAATACACTCGTGTGCTTCCTGAGCGTTCTTGGCCTTGTTTTTGTACATGCGCGGGCTGTCTGGCACGTATTCCGCACCATAACGGTCGGCGATTGCATCGCGCGCTGCCGCCACGGCCTCGGGGGCCATGTCGATACCGTCGGTTCGCATGTAGGTAATGTATCCGGCCTCATACAGCCGCTGGGCCACCTGCATCGCATGGCGTGCGCCCATGCCGAACTTGCGGCTGGCTTCTTGCTGTAAGGTCGACGTCATGAACGGGGCAGAGGGGTTGCGCGCGGCAGGCTTGGCCTCGACCGATGTCACGCTCAGATCACGGCTGGTGATCGCCTGAACCGCCAGCTCAGCCTGCGTTGCGTTGGCCAGATCGTGCTTGTCCAGTTTCTTGCCTGCCAGCGTGACTAGACGCGCCTCGTAGGTTTGTCCCCTAGGCGTCTCGAACACAGCCTTGACCGACCAGTATTCGACCGGCTTGAAGGCTTCGATCTCCATCTCGCGTTCGACGATGAGGCGCAGGCAGACCGATTGCACGCGCCCCGCTGAACGGGCACCCGGCAACTTGCGCCACAGAACGGGCGACAGGTTGAACCCTACCAGATAGTCCAGCGCGCGGCGGGCCAGATAGGCCTCGACCAGCGGCATATCGACCTCACGCGGGTTCTGCATCGCCTCGGTCACGGCGTCCTTGGTGATCGCGTTGAACGTCACGCGGCTGACTGGCGTGTCCTTCTTGATCGAACGCCGCTTGGTCAGCGCTTCTTGGAGGTGCCAGCTGATTGCCTCGCCTTCGCGATCAGGGTCAGTCGCGAGGATCAGTGCGTTGTCTTCTTTCAGAGCGTCGGCGATCGCCTTGACATGCTTACGGCTGTCATTGCCGACCTCCCATTTCATTGAAAATTCATGCTCGGGATCGACCGACCCATCCTTCGGCGGCAGGTCCCGCACATGGCCATATGAGGCCAAAACGGTGTAGTCGGGGCCAAGATACTTATTAATCGTTTTTGCTTTGGCCGGAGATTCTACAACAACTACGGGCATTTAAGAGGAATCCTCGCTCGACGGATTTTGCGCTTTGTATGACCGTGCAAAATGTGTGGGGCAAGATCGAATTGTCAATGCGTTCGTTTTCACTACTAAAAATACTCTGAATTCAAGCCGGTTCTGGCCGCACCGCTCGCGAAATCCGGCGTCGAATCCGTTCGATAGCTTAGGCGCAAAGTGACAGCAGGCCGCCTGGTTGCCGCTGAATCTTGCCCTCAAGCTCCAGATCGACCAACACAGGGCCGACTTCGCCCGCAGATGCCGCGATGTCCCGGATCAACTGGTCTTCCGCGATCGGAGATGGGCCAAGTCGAGTCAGAATCGCCTCGTGCAAGGCTTGGGGCGTGATTTCGGCTGTGTCTGCCTCGGGTCCAAGGGGTAGGATTTGTTGGGCGGAGGATTGTAGCTGTTGCTTGGGCAAAGCATCAATCACGTCTTCTGCATTGCGGACGAGTATAGCCCCGTCTCGGATCAGCAGATTGCATCCTGCCGCGCGGGCGTCAAAGGGATGGCCGGGCACGGCCAGAACCTCGCGCCCTTGGTCCAGGGCGTCCCGCGCGGTGATCAAGCTGCCGGATTTCGCCGCGGCCTCGACAACGACCACTGCCTGCGCCAGACCCGAGATAATGCGATTGCGGCGCGGAAAATGTCGTGCCTGAGGTGTTGTGCCCATCGGTTGTTCAGACAGGCGAAGACCGGTTTCTGCGATATCTCGCGCAAGATCGGCATTTTCGGCCGGATAAATCACATCTACCCCACCTGCTAACACTGCCACAGTACCGGTCGCCAACGTGGCGAGGTGCGCCGAGGTGTCAATGCCGCGGGCAAGCCCCGAGACCACGACATAGTCTTGCTTACCCAGATCCGTCGCCAACGCCCGCGCCATGCGCGCGCCCAGCGAAGAACAGTTCCGTGCCCCGACCATGGCAATTGCCCGGCGTTTCAAGATCGACGGATCGCCGATTGCCCAAAGCATCGGGGGCGCATCCGAAAGGTCACATAACGCGTAAGGGTAATCGGCGGCCCCAAGGCACAAAATCCGCGCTTTGGCGACCTTTGCGGCCTTGAGCTCCGCCTCAATTACGCCGGGCGGGCAGATTTCATAATCCTCGATCCCGGCAGCGCGCGCCATTTCCGGCAACGCGGCCAGCGCGTTCTGCGCCGAGCCATGTTCGCGCAATAAGCGCCGGAATGTTGCCGGCCCTACTTTGCGTGAGCGCAACAGACGGAGCCAGGAAAACCGGTCCTCTTCCGTGGTGGGTGGGAGTGGGGGGTGATTGGAAGAAAGCTGCTCTTCGGTCATCCGATGCTCCGCCTGATTGCAAAACTGGTTTACGGTGCAGCGGGTTAACAGCCTGTGAATCTTAGAAAATTAGATCGGTATTTTTCGAACCCATCCCTCGGAGAGATGATTATGTCATTGAAAGAAAGAAAGAAAATTCGTGCGAATTATCTTGGCTCACATATCCATGGATGAGTTTTTGATTTGACGCGAAGGGTAGTGTGTTAACTCTTCGCGCCTTGATTCTTCTTTTGAGCCGACTCAGGTGGCAGAGCCGCCCACGGTCAGCCCATCCATCAAAACGGTAGGTTGGCCGACACCGACCGGCACCCATTGCCCATCCTTTCCACATGTGCCCATGCCGGGATCCAGCGCCATGTCATTGCCCAGTCCCCGAATGCGTTTTAGCGCCGAGGGGCCGTCGCCAATCAGCGTCGCGCCTTTGACCGGAGCGCCGATCTTGCCGTTCTCGACACGATATGCCTCGGTGCAGGAGAACACGAACTTGCCGTTGGTGATGTCGACCTGGCCACCGCCGAAGCCCACAGCCCAGATGCCGTCTTTGATATCTGCCACCAACGAGGCCGGATCGGCATCGCCACCCAACATGATTGTGTTGGTCATGCGCGGCATCGGTTTATGGGCATAGCTTTGACGCCGGCCGTTCCCGGTTGGAGCAACGCCCATCAGGCGTGCGTTCTGGCGGTCCTGCATATATCCGGTGAGGATTCCATCCTCGATCAGAACTGTACGCGAACTGGGTGTACCCTCGTCATCCACTGATATCGAACCGCGTCGGTCTGCAATCGTCCCATCATCCACGACTGTTACACCTTTCGAAGCGATCTGCTGCCCCATCAGCCCGGCAAAAGCGGAACTGCCCTTGCGGTTGAAATCACCTTCAAGCCCGTGGCCGATGGCCTCGTGCAAAAGAATACCGGGCCATCCGGGGCCCAACGCGACTTCCATCACGCCGGCAGGTGCAGGGACGGCATCCAGATTGACCATCGCGATCCGCAGAGCCTCACGCGCCTTATCTTGCCAGTCTGAGGGATCGATCAAGCCATCCAGCCCAACACGTCCGCCACCACCGGCAGAGCCGCTTTCGCGCCTGCCGTTCTGTTCTACGATAACCGAGATGTTCAGGCGGGTCATCGGGCGTATATCGCGCACCTGCACACCATCGGGGCGAAGAATCTCGACCTCCTGCACTGCAGCGGCAATCGTGGCGCTGACTTGCACAACCCGGGAATCCAGATCACGGGTAAAAGCGTCTATCTCGCGCAGTGTCTCGATTTTGACCGGGAAGGCGGCGGATTCGATCGGGTCTTCATCGGTATATAACCTGGTATTGGTGGCACGTGGTGGCCCGGCCAGCGTCCCACCACCATCGCCGACCGCCAACCGCGCGGTTTCGGCTGCACGCTTCAGAGAGGGAATCGAAACATCCGTTGAATGCGCGTATCCAGCCACTTCACCCTGCACCGCGCGAAGACCGAATCCCTCGGAAGCGTCGTAAGAGGCCGTGCGTAATCGGCCGTCATCAAACACCAAAGATTCGGATTTGCGCCGTTCTACGAACAGTTCCCCATCCTCGGCGCCATCAGTTGCAGCCTTCAGTACAGCAAGCGCTTCATCCTTGGGAAGAACGCTTTCAAACGGGCGAAACGGGGCCTGAGTCATCAGTTGTGACCTTTCGGGTTTGATCCAGATCAAAAATAGCGTCTGTTTGACGCAAGCATTTTGCTTTATCTACCCGACGGAATATGGTTTTTAACGCGGCCAAAGACAACGGGAGAGGTGCGACCGATTCACACCTTTTCGCGAGAGACGCAAAGATCAAACGATCAGGACAGAAAATGAAGAATGCTTTGATGCTTTCCGGGCTTGCTACGGCCCTCTCCAGCCTTCCCGCCATGGCTCAGGAGCTTGAGATTATTGGCAAGCCGGTTGACGGCGGCATGGGGTTCCAGCCTGCTGCCACCAGCCTTGCCGAAGGGATTCAGTCGCTGGACAACATGATTCTGGTGATCATCACCGCGATCTGTGTGTTTGTTGCGGGTCTGCTGGTTTACTGCATCGTACGCTACAACCAGCGCGTAAACCCGAACCCGGCTCGGTTCTCGCATTACACTCCGGTTGAGATTGCATGGACATTGGGCCCGATCCTGATTCTGGTCTTCATCGGAGCGTTCTCGCTACCGGTTCTGTTCAAACAGCAGGAAATTCCTGAAGGCGACATCACCATCAAAGTCGTGGGGAACCAGTGGTACTGGACCTACGAATATGTCGATCATGACTTTGCCTTCGATAGCTATCTTCTGGGCCACCCGGCCACCCTCGACGAGGGCGCGCGCCCGGCGGATGCCGACGTAACACCGTTTGTTCTGGACGATGCGATGCGGGCGAAGCTGGCCGATGCAGGCTATGGCGAAGACGAATGGCTGCTCGCCACCGACACCGCGGTCGTTGTTCCGGTCGGCAAGATTGTCGTGATGCAGGTTACTGCATCGGACGTGATCCATTCCTGGACCATTCCTTCGTTCGGCGTGAAGCAGGACGGCGTTCCTGGTCGTCTGGCCGAACTGTGGTTCGAAGCAGACAAGGAAGGCGTCTATTTCGGACAGTGCTCTGAGCTGTGCGGTAAAGACCATGCCTATATGCCAATCACTGTCAAAGTGGTCAGCGAAGAGGCATATGAACAGTGGCTGCAGGGCGCGCTTGAAGAATATGCAGGTCAGCCTGCTTCCTACCAAGTGGCCTCGAACTAAGCCCTTTGCGGCCTAGATAAACACATGCGAGCTGCGCGGAAATCGCGCAGCTTTTGCCCCGAAAAGGACCGGATATGAGCGACGCAAGCTTCAATGCCAGCACCGTCTCTGCGCAGACCCGCGCGGACGAGGCCAGCTTTGGCGATTATTTCGCCCTGCTGAAGCCGCGCGTGATGTCGCTGGTCGTATTCACGGCTTTGGTCGGACTGCTTGCGGCTCCGGTTCCGATACATCCATTTGTTGGCTTCTGCGCCATCCTGTTCATCGCTATTGGTGGCGGTGCATCCGGCGCGCTGAACATGTGGTGGGACGCGGATATCGACCGCGTGATGAAGCGCACCAAAGGCCGTCCAATCCCCTCTGGCAAAGTTGAAGAAGGCGAGGCATTGGCGCTGGGTCTGGCTCTGTCTGGCCTGTCCGTGATTATGCTGGGTTTGGCAACCAACTGGTTTGCAGGGGCGTTTCTGGCCTTCACTATTTTCTTCTATGTTGTCGTCTACACGATGTGGCTGAAACGCTCGACGCCTCAGAACATCGTCATTGGTGGTGCCGCGGGAGCGTTCCCGCCGGTCATCGGATGGGTCGCGGCCACTGGCTCGATGACGCTCGAACCGTGGTTGATGTTTGCCCTGACATTCATGTGGACACCTCCGCATTTCTGGGCGTTGGCCTTGTTCATGCGCTCGGACTATGACGATGCCGGGGTGCCGATGTTGACCGTCACCCATGGTCGACGCGCGACGCGCTGGCATATTCTGGTTTATGCCGCGTTGCTGGCGTTGCTGGCGGTGGGGACTGCGTTCTCGGATATCGGAGGCCCGATTTATCTAGTTGTTGCGCTGGTTCTGAATGGCTTGTTTCTGCGGGGGGCCTGGCAGATTTCTCGTCGAAACGAAGACGATTCGGAGGCCGACAACTTCAAGGTCGAACGCAGTTTCTTCAAACTGTCGCTGCTGTACCTGTTTCTGCATTTCGGCGCGATCCTCGTCGAGGCCCTGTTGAAACCTTACGGATTAGGAGGCTGGTCATGAGCCTGCGCAAAACTCACGAACTTCACCAAAGACGGTTCAGCCGCAATCTGGGCGTCGGCCTGACACTGGCCGCGTTCATCGTGATCATCTTCGGCCTGACAGTCGTCAAGGTCTCGAACACAGATTTTAGTCTGGCGACGCAGCAGGTGCAGAACTGATGAAGTTGACGGGGCCACAGAAAACGGTCGCGCAACTGGTCGGCGTCGTCGTCCTTATGGGCGGTTTGGCATGGGCAGCGGTGCCGTTTTATAATTGGTTCTGCCGGGTCACGGGGTATGGAGGGACCACGGGGGTTGCCGAGAAAGCCCCTGATGACATACTCGACCAAGTGGTGACGGTCCGATTTGATGCCTCCAAGGCCAAGGGTATGCCGTGGGAATTCAAGCCCGTCGAACGCGAGATGAAAATACGTATCGGTGAGACAGGTCTGGCGTTCTACGAAGCGTACAACCCAACCGACAAGCCCGTCGCAGGGCAGGCGTCCTACAACGTGGCGCCCTATTCCGCCGGGGGGTATTTTCAGAAAATCGCCTGTTTCTGCTTCGATGAACAGGTGTTGGAGCCGGGTGAGCGAGTCGAGATGCCCGTTACGTTCTTCGTCGATCCCGAACTGATCGAAGATCCCGAAGCAAAATATGTGCATACGATCACGCTGTCGTATACATTCTATGAGATTGATCTGCCCGAGGGCTATGCCGCCCTTGACGTGCAGGCTGAGACAAACAAGAACTAACGCCTGTAGGTGAGGGACGCTGATGGCACACGCAAAAGACCATGATTACCACATTCTGAACCCGTCAATCTGGCCACTGATCGGCGCGGTAAGCGGATTTGTGATGCTGTTCGGGGCCGTTCTTTGGATGCACGGGATCACCCCGTGGATCTTCTGGATGGGGCTGGTCGGGGTTCTTTATACCATGTTTGCATGGTGGTCCGAAGTCGTGGTCGAAAGCCGTCAGGGCGATCATACGCCGGTCGTGCGTATCGGCCTGCGCTATGGCTTTATCCTGTTCGTGATGTCCGAGGTGATGTTCTTCTTCGCCTGGTTCTGGTCGTTCTTCAAACATCGCATGTATCCGATGTACGACTATGCCGGTACTGAATACATCCAGCCGGATATCCACGCCGTTGATCCGTTCCACCTGCCACTGATCAACACTTTGGTCCTGTTGCTGTCAGGTTGTGCGATTACTTGGGCCCACCACGCGCTTGTTCATGACAATGACCGCAAGGCGCTGATCAATGGTCTGGCCATTGGTATCGTTCTGGGCATCGCCTTTACTGCGCTTCAGGCGTTTGAATACTATGAGTTACTGGCCCATGAGGGTTGGGAGTTCGGTGGCGATCAGTTCTATTCGAACTTCTTCATGGCAACCGGTTTCCACGGCGCGCATGTGATTATCGGCACCATCTTCCTGTCGGTCTGTCTGATCCGCGCCCTGAAGGGGGACTTTACGCCCGAGAAACACGTCGGTTTCGAGGCTGCCGCTTGGTACTGGCACTTCGTTGACGTCGTCTGGCTGTTCCTGTTTTTCGCCGTCTACATTTGGGGTCAGGCCCCGCTGATGTAACGCCACGCAGGTGATCCAATTGCAAAAGCCGCCCCACGGGGCGGCTTTTTCTCAATCAGGGGCGCAAGATTGCGCCCCATACAATTACATGGTTGCACTTCGGTTCACGTGCCCCTTAACAAGGCGCCGGTTCCCGCAACAAGGTCTGATCCCAATATGCGTCGCATTCTGTTTCTGCTGATCTTCGGCCTTGCCGGTCTGGGCCTGCTGCTGTCGCTGGGCATTTGGCAACTGCAGCGGCTGACCTGGAAACAGGAGGTGCTGGCCGAGATCGAAAGCCGCATCGCTGCCGATCCTGTCGCCTTGCCAGTGCAGGTGTCCGAAGATGCGGACAAATACCTGCCGGTGACGGTCACAGGCGAGATCGAACCGGGCGAGATCCACGTTTTGGTTTCGGTCAAGCAGGTGGGGCCGGGGTATCGGATCATCCAGTCCTTTACCACCGACGACCGGACTATTCTGGTGGATCGCGGCTTTGTGCCGACCACAGCCAAGCAGGCTGTTCGCCTGACTGGCCCGATGGAAATCACCGGCAACCTGCACTGGCCCGATGAAGTTGATGGCTACACGCCTGACGCAGATATTGACGGCAACATCTGGTTCGCCCGTGATGTGCCCAATCTGGCCGCCGCGTTGGGGGCTGAGCCTGTGTTGCTGATTGCTCGCTCGGAAACCGATCCGAATGTAACGCCAATGCCGGTGGATACGGCGGGCATCCCCAACGATCATTTGCAATATGCAATCATCTGGTTTGGTCTTGCTCTGGTCTGGGCCGCAATGACCGGATACTTCCTGTGGCGCAGCCGTGCCAATTCCGAAAGTGACGCGACATGAAATACATCTCGACCCGCGGGCAGGCGCCCGAACTGACCTTTGAAGAGGCGATGCTGACCGGACTGGCCCGCGATGGTGGTCTGTACTTGCCCGCTGAAATTCCGGTGATGTCGCAGGGCGAAATTGCTGCGTTGGCTGGCCTGTCCTATGAAGAAATCGCATTCCGCGTGATGTGGCCTTATGTGAGCGGCTCGTTCTCTGATGATGAGTTCAAAAAGATCATAGCGCGCGCTTATGAGGGCTTCGGCCATGACGCCCGCGCGCCCTTGAAGCAGCTGAACGAGAACCATTTTCTGCTGGAGCTGTTTCACGGACCCACGCTGGCCTTCAAAGATTTCGCCATGCAGCTAATCGGCCAGCTGTTCCAGGTCGCGCTCAAACGGCGGGAAGATCGCGTTACCATTGTCGGCGCGACGAGCGGTGACACCGGTTCAGCCGCCATCGAGGCGTTCCGTGGCCTGGATGCGGTGGATGTGTTCATCCTGTTCCCACATGGCCGTGTTTCAGAAGTGCAGCGCCGTCAGATGACTACGCCTGCAGACAGTAATGTGCACGCTTTGGCGGTAGACGGCGATTTCGATGACTGTCAGGCCGCGCTCAAAGACATGTTCAACGACTTTGATTTCCGCGACGGTGTGAAACTTGCAGGCGTCAATTCGATCAACTTCGCCCGCGTGTTGGCACAGATCGTTTACTATTTCTCCGCCGCCGTCAGCCTCGGCGCGCCACATCGCAAGGTCAGCTTCACCGTGCCGACGGGGAATTTCGGCGATATCTTCGCAGGCTATCTGGCCAAACGCATGGGGCTGCCCATCGATCGTCTGGTGGTGGCGACCAACCAGAACGACATTCTGCATCGCTGTCTCTCGGGCGAGGGATATTTCAAGGGCGATACGATCCCCTCAATCAGCCCTTCGATGGATATTCAGGTTAGCTCGAACTTTGAGCGCGCACTGTACTACGCCTATGGCGAAGATGGTGGCGCAGTCGCTCAGTTGATGGACGAACTCAAGAGCGGAGGCTTCAATGTCAGCCAAGGCGCAATGGAGGCTCTGCGAGAAAGCTTTGACTCGGGCCGCGTTTCTGAGGACGAGACGCTTGAGACGATCAGGCGCACGATGGTCCACAGCGCCGAGTTGGTTTGTCCGCACACCGCCGTTGGGATCAAAGTGGCTGAAGACCACCGCGCTGCCGATGTGCCCATGATCACGCTCGCAACCGCGCATCCCGCGAAGTTCCCGGCGGCGGTCGAGAAGGCAAGCGGCGAACATCCGCCTCTTCCATCCCGCATGTCTGATCTGTATGAACGTCCAGAACGGGTGACCCGCGTTGCGAACGATCTGGGTGCCCTTGAGGATCATATCAGAAGGCATATTGCTGAGTGACAGTCAGACAGGACCAACTGAAGAACGGATTTCGTATCGTCAGTGAACATATGCCGGGGCTGCAATCTGCGGCCATCGGCATCTGGGTAACCGCCGGTGGTCGGCACGAGCGGATCGAGCAGAACGGTATCGCGCATTTCCTTGAGCATATGGCGTTCAAGGGAACCCAGCGGCGTTCTGCGCTGCAAATCGCCGAAGCGATCGAGGATGTGGGCGGGTACATCAACGCCTATACCTCGCGCGAAGTTACGGCCTATTATGCACGCGTACTGAAGGACGATGTGGCGCTGGCCATGGACGTGATCGGCGACATCGTCCTGAACCCGGTATTCGACCCGCGCGAGATCGAGGTCGAGCGCGGAGTGATCCTGCAAGAGATTGGTCAGGCCTATGATACGCCGGACGATGTAATCTTTGACTGGCTGCAAGAGCAGAGCTATCACGACCAACCCCTTGGCCGCACCATTCTGGGCCCGACCGAGCGCGTCAGTGCGTTTTCCCGCGAGGACTTGTCTGGTTTCGTGGCCGAACACTACGGGCCGGAACAGATGATCCTGTCTGCAGCTGGAGCTGTGGACCACGATGCGCTTATGAAACTGGCCGAAGAGATGTTCGGCCACCTGCAGCCGCGCAAGGGTCTGATCCCCGACGCTGCGCGGTTCACTGGTGGTGAGGCGCGGCAGGAGAAAGAACTGGAGCAGGCGCATTTCGCGCTGGCGCTGGAAAGTCCGGGCTATCGCGATGATGCGATCTATACGGCCCAGATTTACTCGACCGCTCTGGGTGGAGGCATGTCCTCGCGCCTGTTTCAGGAAGTGCGCGAAACGCGCGGGCTTTGTTATACGATCTTTGCTCAGACCGGTGCTTATGCGGATACCGGTACGACAACGATTTACGCAGGCACCTCGGCCGATCAGGTGGGCGAATTGGCGACGATTACCATCGACGAGATGAAGCGCGCTGCCGAAGACATGAGCGCAGAAGAGGTTGCCCGTGCGCGGGCCCAGATGAAGGCCGGGATGCTGATGGGGCTGGAAAGCCCGTCGAACCGGGCCGAACGTCTGGCGCGGCTGGTGCAGATCTGGGGACGTGTGCCCTCGCTTGAGGACACCGTGGCCAAGATCGATGCGGTCAGCACCGAGGACGTGCGTGCCTTTGCCGAAGACATGGCAGTCAAAGCCCCTGCAGCGCTGGCGTTGTATGGGCCGGTCTCGGGCGCACCGACGCTGGTGGATCTGCAGGAGAGGCGTGCGGCGTGATGCTGTTAGGCAGACGCAAGCTGAAACTCGAAACCGAGCGCTTGACGCTGCGCCCGCCCATGCATTCCGACTTCAACGACTGGACCGCCCTGCGGCGTGCTTCAAAGGACTATCTGGTGCCGTGGGAGCCGGTTTGGGCCAAGGACCATCTGAGCCGCAAGTCGTTTACCAACCGGGTCTATTGGGCCCAGCGCTCAGTCGCGAGTGGAACGGCGATACCTCTGTTCCTGTTTCGTCGCACAGACAATATTCTGCTGGGGGCGATCACGTTGGACAATGTTCGCCGTGGTCCGGCGCAGGCTGGCACCTTGGGCTATTGGACCGGGCAGGCCTTTGCGCGTCAGGGGTTCATGCGCGAAGCAATTGGCGCCGTTGTTCATCACGCCTTCACCCGTCTGGATTTAAGCCGGATCGAGGCCGCGTGTTTGCCTGAGAACAAGGCCTCTCGCGGTCTGCTGGAAAGCTCAGGCTTCAAATACGAAGGCGTGGCGCAGTCTTATCTGCAGATCAATGGGCGCTGGCGAACACATGTTCTGTATGCCAGCCTAAGGTCCGATCGTCGGGGCAAGACTGAGGCAGGCTAGAGAGCTCTGCCGCCAGGCATGGCAAGCCTCCTGTCCTGGAGATATCCGTGGCCAGATCAACAAGGGCATGACTTGTTGGCCCATTGCGCTACACTTGCCCTATGTGGCGGTTTGTTGCGGGACTGATGATGATTGCAGGCGGGGCTGTGGCGCAGGAGCGGCGGCCTAGTCACTGTATCGCCATCGCAGATGCGGCACCGGGGATTGAATATCTTCACAAAGCGGCGTGGCAGGATCCCGTGCCCGAGTTTTCGGTTCGTATCAGCTATGTCGCGCATGCATCGTTTCTGATCCAGACACAGGGCGGGCTGAACGCGGTGACCGATTTCACCGGTTTTATCGGCGGCGCTGCGCTAATTCCTGACGTGGTCACAATGAACCATGCGCACAGCACCCACTGGACTGCCCATCCCGATCCGGCCATCCCGTATGTCTTGCCGGGCTGGGGCGAGTTCGGCGAAGGCATCGAGCACCATCTTGATCTGGGTGAGATGCTGATTCGCAATGTGTCGACCGATATCCGTTCGGCCTATGGCGGTATTGAAGATCGCGGAAACTCGATCTTTGTGTTCGAGGTCGAAGGGTTGTGCATCGGCCATCTGGGGCATCTGCATCACATTCCGTCGGATGAACAATTCGCTGCACTGGGTCGGCTGGATGTGGTCATGGCGGCGGTGGACGGAGGCACCACGATGCCCTTGCCCGAGATGGTTCAGGTTCTGAAACGCCTCAAAAGCTCGGTCATTATCCCGATGCATTGGTTCTCGGACTTTTCGCTCCAGCGGTTTTTGGTGGATATTCGGGATGAATTCCCGGTTGAACGGGATGGGGTGTCCGAGATTGTCGTCTCGTTGCGCACGCTGCCCGACAGGCCGACGGTTGTGGTGCTGGAGCCTCAGTACCTGATAGAGCTGGAATAGGGCTTGTCGCGGCCCGTGGCCTTTGGCAGGGAAGAGCCATGAAACTGAACCCTGCAGACAGCCGCCTTGCCGAAGCAATCAGAGCCCGATTGGGTGCTGACGTTTTGCGCCCGATTGCAGATCGTTACCTTGAAGAGCCGCGTCAGCGGTTTGTCGGGCAGCCCGGTTTGCTTGCCTTGCCACGCACTGTGGAAGATGTGTCGGCTCTGGTGCAATTGGCCGCAGACGCTCGGGTGCCTGTTGTCCCTTATGGCGGCGGCACCGGCCTGGTAGGAGGGCAGGTTGTTCCGGATGGTCCTGTCCCTTTGATCGTTTCCCTGGAACGGATGACGGCGATACGGGCGACTTACCCCACCGAGAACATACTTGTGGCCGAGGCCGGTGCCATTCTGGCCGACGTCCAGACTGCCGCTGAAGACGCGGACCGTCTATTTCCCCTGTCGCTGGCTGCGCAGGGTTCTTGCCGGATTGGCGGCAATCTGGCCACCAATGCGGGTGGCGTGAATGTGCTGCGCTATGGCAATGCGCGCGATCTGTGCCTGGGGCTTGAGGTGGTATTGCCCAGTGGTGAGATCTGGCATGGGCTTAGCCGGTTGCGTAAGGACAACACCGGTTATGACCTGCGTAACCTGATGATCGGGTCCGAAGGGACACTTGGCATAATTACGGCGGCGGCGTTGAAGCTGTTCCCGCGACCCAGGGGCGTTGGAACCGCAATGTTTCAGGTCTCCTCACCCGAGGCTGCCATTGATCTGTTGTCAGTGGCGCGGGATCAAGTGGGAGAAGCGGTCAGTACGTTTGAGTTGATCCATGGGCAGGGCCTCGAATTCCTGACCGAGGTTTTGCCCGACGTGCGGCAACCCTTTGCGGCAACACCGGAATGGAGTGTGTTGATCGAGCTGGGCTTGTCGGTCGGCCAAGACCCTTCGGACATGCTTGAGGCGATTTATGTCGCCGCTGATGAGCGCGATCTGGTCCGCGATGCGGTCATCGCGCAGAGCGAAGCACAGCGGTCCGAACTCTGGGCCGTGCGCGAGCGCATCCCCGAGGCCAACCGGCTGATCGGATCAGTTTCCAGCCATGATATCTCGGTCCCGATTTCCCGCATTCCAGAGTTCATTCGGCGCGGTGCGGATGTGGTGGCCGGGCAGGGGCCGTTTCGCGTAAACTGCTTTGGCCATCTGGGCGACGGTAATCTGCACTACAACGTATTTCCACCTGCCGGGCAGGACAAGGCGGAGTTTGTCGCACAGCGGGGCGCGGTCAAACGCGCGGTACATGATCTGGTTCATGAATTTGGTGGATCGGTCAGCGCCGAACACGGTGTCGGTCGGCTCAAGATAGATGATCTGGAACGCTATGGCGATCCGGTCAAGTTGCAGGCCATGAGGGCGATCAAAGCAGCGCTTGATCCTCAGGGGATTATGAACCCCGGGGCGGTTCTGGCCTAATAGACGCGCCCCGGACGTATACCGGGGCGCTGCGGTTCTTTACGACGCGGGCAGAATGACCTTGTCGATCACATGGATCACGCCGTTCTCGGCTTCGATATCGGCTTGCACAACGTTGGCATCATTCACCATGACGCCATTGTCGAGATCGATGGTGATATCTCCGCCCTGCACGGTGGCGGCGGTCATGTCATCGGACAGATCACCCGACATCACTTTGCCCGGGACAACGTGATAGGTCAGCACTGCGACCAACTGGTCCTTGTTTTCGGGCTTCAGAAGATTTTCGACCGTGCCCTCGGGGAGCGCTGCAAAAGCCTCATCCGTTGGGGCGAAAACGGTGAACGGCCCTTCGCCTTTCAGCGTTTCAACCAGTTCGGCGGCCTGAACGGCAGCGACGAGCGTTTCAAAACTGCCCGCGCCCACCGCAGTATCGACGATATCCTTGGCGTGCCCATCTGCCAAAGCAGAGGTGGTCAACAGAAGACTGGCAACTCCAGCAACAGCGAATTTGCGCAACATGACATGATTTCCCTTGTTGAGAATGCCCTAGGTGGCATCATTCGGGGTACGCAGTCAGGTCGCGACAAGATCACAGAATCCAGAGGCAACTGTTTCTTGAATGTGACCCCAATCGCGCTAAGCCTGCGGCGCACGCGATATCCAGTCACGAGTTTGTGAATTTTGTGGAGATCAGAGCCCTTCGAACTCGCACAGAACGTGCACGTCCATGCCCAAATCTTCCAGCGCTTTGCGACCACCCAATTCGGGCAGATCGATGATGAACGCGCATGAGATGATCTCGCCGCCCAGCCGTTCGATCAGCTTGATCCCCGCGGCGGCGGTGCCTCCGGTAGCCAGAAGATCATCAACGACCAGGATCTTCTCACCCGGCTGGATGGCGTCATCGTGAATTTCGACGATCGCCTCGCCATATTCCAGTTTGTAGTCCTGGCTGATCGTGGTGCCGGGCAGTTTGCCCTTTTTGCGGATCGGCACGAATCCAACGCTCAGCTGGTGGGCAATCGCACCGCCCAGAATGAAGCCGCGCGCCTCAAGGCCAACGACCTTGTCGATACGCTCACCCGCGTAAGGGTGCAACATCTGGTCAATTGCCATGCGGAACCCACGCGGGTCGGCAAACAGGGTGGTGACATCGCGGAACATGATCCCCTCATGCGGGAAATCGATGATGGTCCGAATGTAATCCTTGACCGTTTTGTTTCTGGACATGGGCCACCCCTTTGGCATCAAACACGCGCGGGGTATTTCGCCCATAAGGTGCGGTCATGCAAGAGAACTCTGGCCCCTGCGGCTACTTGCTGCGGCCGCGCATGGCGTTAGGCAGGCCGTAGTAGCGATACAGCGCGTTCGGAAGCCAGGATAGGTGCGGCTTGCGCCAGTTGCGTTGATCCCGAAGAAGAATGGCTTGCGCGACATGAAGGTTCATTGCTTTAATCTCACTTTTGCTGTTATGTGCCCGATATCTACATATTATATGCTGTGTATATACAATGCATCGCACTTAGAATCAAGGGCAGGACGGGGACTGGACGTGTGACCAAGAAAGATGGAAAGAAATCTACGAAGAAAAACAGTCAGTTGGTTTTGCGTCTCGACAAGGATGAGCGCGATGCATTCGTCGAGCTGTGCAGGGATCTGGACACCTCTGCCGCCCGCGAAATCCGCCGGTTTATCCGGGGGTTCATGAAGGAAAACGCTGAAAACTGAAATCACGCCGGGCGGCGCAGAACCGCTGTGGCGATGCCCATTCCTATCAGGGTCAACCCTCCGAACCGGGTCATGGTCGTGATGACATTCGCGCGTCCGATCATCCGGCGTAACTTGTCCGCCAGCAGCGCATAGGCCAGCGCGTTCAGCCCCGCGAGACCCACAAATGTTGCGATCAGGATCGCGAATTGCGGACCCAAAGGCTCGGCTGGACGCAAGAATTGCGGTACGAAAGCGATGAAGAAGGCAATGGACTTCGGGTTCAGCGCGGTGACTGCAGCGGCATGGCCAAAAACACTGCGGGCGGTCACGTCACGTTCGGTTTCAATTGCTTGCAGCCCGCCCGACGGCGCGCTGCGCAGGAGTTTGACACCCAGCCAGACCAGATAGGCTGCCCCAACCCATTTCAGCACGGTAAACAGTGTGGCAGAGGCCAGCACCAGCGCCCCCAGCCCCAGCAGCGACGCGGTCATCGCCACCAAATCCCCCAATGCGACCCCAGTGGCCGAGGCAACCGCCACACTGCGTCCTTTCGACAGCGCATAGCTAAGCACCAGCAACACGGTCGGGCCTGGGATCAGCAGCAGCGCGGTCGAAGCGGCCACAAAGGCCAGCCAGATTTCAATGGACATGGAGTATCCTATTAGAGTGTTTCCCACACCAAGCCTTGGCACGACGTATTGGTCAAGGCTTTGCGGGCACATTCTCGTGGTGAAACACCGGCTCCAACGGGTTGGCGTTCGGATTTGCGAAGCCGGGGTCGCCTAATTACCGAGGACATGGGGCAGGGAATTCAGGCATGCAATGCGATCTGGGATTGCCGCAACAGGTTTAAGATTGGATGAAGCTTGGCTTATGCATCTTGAAACGCCTCCAATGTACCCCACTCTCGCAATGCGACCCAAAGGAGGGAGCCATGGTTCAAACCCAACACGCTGAGGCCGATACCGGCCGCGCCAGATCCGGTGTCGAGCGCCTCAAAAGCATCTTGGTAGGACTGCTGTTGGCCGGGGCGATCTTGTATGCGGGCGTCCTCGGATACATGTTTTTCAACCAGCAATCTCTGCTGTACAAACCCGAAGGTACGTTACCGGATCCGGCTTCGGTGGGGTTGGCGGATGTTGATGCGCTGTCGCTGACAATGGCTGATGGTACTGCCCTGACGGTCTGGGCAGCACCCGCTGCAATCCCGGATGCACCGACCGTCCTATTCTTCCACGGCCAAAGCGGCAATCTGGGGGACCGTGCTGAACGGCTGCGCGAAATCCTCAACTCGGGCTACGGGCTGCTTGCCCCCAGCTATCGCGGCTTTCCGGGCAGCGAAGGCGAGCCTTCGGAACTGGCGCTGATCTCTGATGGAGTTCAGCTCTATGACAGGCTGGCGGGTCAGGGCGAAGCTGTGGTGCTGCACGGTCAGAGCCTCGGCACCGGCATTGCCGCCGCTGTGGCTGCCGAGCGTCCCGATGCAGAACTTCTGGTGCTTGAGGCCCCGTTCACTGCAACCGTTGATGTCGCGGCGGAACGCTATCCTTTCCTGCCGGTCTCAGCCTTGATGAGGGATCAGTTCGCCACACGTGACCTTATCGAACAGATCTCGGTGCCGACGTTGATTTTTCACGGCACCGAGGATGAAACTATTCCACTGCATCACGGAAAAGCTCTGGCCGAGATGTCCGATACCGCGCAGATTTACGTGATCCCCGACGGCACCCACAACGATTTGTGGTCGCGTGGCCTATGGGACGAGGTGCAAAAGAAACTGTCGCAGTACTGAGTTTATAACACCCGCCCAGCCACAGCATCCAGCTTGGCCAACAATTCCGGATCGCGCTTTTCAGGCGCGGTCAGGATGGCATACTCCAGCGCCCGGTCGCAGCCATGCGGGCAGGGCGCACGGTCGGTCCCCAGCATAGCGGGCAGACCTTTGACCAATGCCCGGCCTTTTTCCGCATTACCGGTCAGCGTGGCGATGATGGCGGCCACGTCGACTTCACCGTGATCAGGGTGCCAGCTGTCATAGTCGGTGACCATGGCAATTGAGGCATAACAAAGCTCGGCCTCGCGTGCGAGTTTCGCTTCGGGCATGTTGGTCATGCCGATCACGTCGCACCCCCATTGTTCGCGATATAATTTGGATTCCGCCAATGACGAGAATTGCGGTCCTTCCATCGCCAGATAGGTTCCACCTCGGTGGATGGTGATGCCAGCCGTCTTGCCTGCAGTCTCACAAGCGTCCGACAGGCGCGGGCAGGTCGGATGCGCGACACTGACATGGGCGACGCAGCCAGTCCCGAAAAAGCTCTTTTCACGGGCAAATGTTCGATCGATGAACTGATCCACGATCACGAAATCACCCGGCGCCAAATGTTCGCGGAACGACCCGCAGGCCGAGACCGAGATCACATCCGTTACGCCAAGCCGTTTCAACGCGTCGATATTGGCGCGATAGGGCACCTCGGTCGGCGAGTGCACATGTCCGCGACCGTGACGCGGCAAGAAGGCCATTTCGACCCCATCCAGCGACCCGGTCAGGATCTGATCCGACGGATCGCCCCATGGCGTTTCTACTGTGACCCACTCGGCATTCTCCAGACCATCGATGTCATAAATGCCCGATCCTCCAATGACGGCGATTTTTGTTTGGGTCACGAGTGCTCTCCATTGAAAATTCCTGCTGTGTGAGTTCTGCGGGCCACAGCACCTTTTGACAAGTGGGTTCAACGGTTTGTGTGCGCTTGGGTCAAGCTATGCGCACGGCGCATATCAGGGTCCCGCCTGGCGCGGTATCTCAAGACCGGTTTGACCGCTAGAAGGCCCCTTTCGCGCGAACAATACCGACCAACAGGACCGATCCATGCCCCGAGCCATGCTGGCAAGCTTTGCCAATCGTATAGCCAAACCCGATTTGCGCTGGGTACCGGATGAGGGATTGACCTTTTCCCGCCTGCGGATCGAACTGCTGTCCGGTCTCACCGTCGCCTTGGCGCTGGTCCCCGAAGCCGTGGCCTTTGCCTTTGTCGCCGGGGTGCACCCTCTGGTCGGGCTTTACGCAGCGTTTCTGGTCGGTCTGATCACTGCTTTGATCGGCGGTCGCCCCGGCATGATCTCGGGCGCGACCGGGGCGCTTGCGGTTGTCATGGTCGCACTGGTCGCACAACACGGGGTCGAATACCTGTTCGCAACGGTGGTGCTGATGGGGATTATGCAGATCATCGCAGGTGCGATGCATTGGGGCCGGTTCATCCGACTTGTGCCGCATCCGGTGATGCTGGGCTTTGTGAACGGCCTGGCGATTGTGATCTTTCTGGCGCAGCTGGGGCAATTCAAAGTGCCCGGAACCATGGAAAATACCGGCCACGGCATGGGCGGTGGCGAGTGGCTTTCAGGCCTACAGCTCTACACAATGCTGGGTCTGGTTGCTCTGACCATGGCTGTGATCTGGATCATGCCCCGCATCACCCGCGTCATCCCAGCGCCTCTGGCCGGGATTTTTGTTGTCGCTGCTTTGGTCATTGGCATTGGGCTGGACGTCCCGCGTGTCGGTGATCTGGCTTCGATCGAAGGCGGCCTGCCCAGCTTCCATATACCGATGGTGCCGCTGAACTGGGAGACCTTTGAAATCATGCTGCCCTATGCCCTGATCCTTGCCGCAATCGGTCTGATTGAATCCCTGCTGACGCTGAACCTTGTGGGTGAGATTACCGGCAAGCGCGGTGGTGCCTCGCAGGAATGTATCGCGCAAGGCACAGCGAACGTGGTCACTGGCTTCTTCGGCGGTATGGGCGGTTGTGCGATGATCGGTCAGTCGATGATCAACGTGAAGTCAGGCGGGCGCACGCGTATCGCAGGTATCGCTGCAGCGCTATTTCTGTTGCTCTTCATCCTCGTGGGTTCGCCTCTGATCGAGCAGATTCCACTGGCCGCACTTGTCGGTGTGATGTTCATGGTGGTGATCGGAACCTTCGCCTGGAATTCGCTGAAGATCATGCGCAAGGTGCCTTTGATGGATGCGTTCGTGATCGTACTGGTGACAGTCGTCACCGTGATGGAAGACCTTGCGGTGGCTGTTGTGGTAGGTGTGATTGTCTCTGCCCTGGCTTATGCATGGAATAACGCCAAACGCATCCACGCGGTTACGCGCGACTCGGAAACGGAAGAAGGGGCGAAGGTCTATGAAATTCAGGGCCCGCTGTTCTTTGGCTCGTCCGAGGGCTTCGTGGAGCTGTTCGACGTAACAAACGACCCCGAGACCGTCATCATCGACTTTGCAGCCAGCCGTGTCGTGGACCAATCCGCGCTGCAGGCTATCGAAAACATCGCCGCCAAATACGAAGCGGCTGGCAAACGCGTCATGCTGCGGCACCTGAGCCGTGACTGTCATACACTGCTGAACAAGGCCGGCCATCTGATGGTCGACAGCGATGATGACCCGGATTACGAACTGGCTGTGGATTATTCGGTCCGCACCGGTATTCTGGGCGGGCACTGAATACGCGAAAGGGCGGCCGGATTGGCCGCCTTATATCTCAGAAGCAATGCGCTCCAACGCATCGATATTGCCTGAAAGCAAGGCATCTTCGGCCCGAGTGATTGTTTCTGCGGGCCAATCCCACCATCGCAAGTCTTGCAGCCTTTCAATCACATCGTGATCAAAACGATAGCGCCGGACTTTTGCCGGATTTCCGGTAACGGCTGCATAGGGTGGAACCTGACCCCGCACGACCGAGCCTGCGCCAACAATCGCGCCATTTCCGATCTGCGCTCCGGGTAAAATCAAAGCTCCGTAACCGATCCAGACATCGTGCCCGATAACGGTATCACGTGTATCAGGCTGGTAGCCTGACATGCAATCCGGATCGAAGATTGGAAATGGAAAGCAGGTCAAGCCATCGGTCGCGTGATTTGCGGAGGCAGTGATAAACCTTACTCCATGAGCGATTTGGCAGAACTTGCCCAGCATCAGCTTTTCTTCTGAAAAGGGAAACAGATACGGTGCAAGCCGCTGCGCCCAGTCCTTCGGCGCATCGAAATCCGAAGCATAAGTGTAAGCTCCGGCCTCAAAGCGGGGATGATCGATGGCCTGAGACAGAAACACTGTTCCGTTGTGGCTAGAGCCGTCGGGCAGAACAATCGGATATCTGCGTGTAGGATCAGGCAGTGGCATTAGTCATCCGGGCGTGAAAGGCTGAACAATTCTGTCACCACAGAATAGTCCCGATAACCCAACCGCGCGAGCGGGTTGAATGAGGTCACGTCAAATTTGCCGTCACGGATGTGGTCATCGTGCAGGTGCACACCAGTGACCTCTCCGAACACCACCCGATTGGACTCACCCGGCAGAGTTACGATCTGGGTAAGTTTGCATTCCAGCGCTGCGGGCGCTCCCTCGACCCGAGAGCAATTTATGGTTTCGCATTCAACGGGTGTCAGCCCAGCATGAGTGAACTCGTCGACGTGCTTTCCCAAACCCTCTGAGCTGGCATTCATTGCGTCGCGATGCGCATGGGCCACCACGTTGACGCAGAATACCTTCGTGGCCTCGATATTGGCGATGCTGTCCTTGCCGCCATCCTGATCGTGTTTGGAGCCGGTTGAGGCGAACATCACCTGGGGCGGTGTATAAGCGACACCATTGAAGAAGGAATACGGGGCCAGGTTGTTGATCCCGTCAGCATCGCGCGTCGAAATCCAGCCGATAGGGCGTGGGGTTATGATGGCGTTGAAGGGGTTGTGTGGCAGGCCGTGGCCGTCTTCGGGGCGATAGAACATATGGACTCCAAGCGTTTGCCCAAGGCCTATCGAAGTGCTAGGGCGATTTCCAGCAAGGATAAGAGGGCGCGCGTGCAGCAATTCAAGATCAGGCCGGAAGAGCCGGAAGACTGGTGGGAGGTCGAAGCGCTCTATGACCTGTGCTTTGCTCCGGGGCGCGAGGCGTTGTCGTCTTATCGTCTGCGCGATGACGTGCCGCCTGTCGCTGGCCTGTCGCAGGTCGCGCGCGATGGGCAGGGCATTCTGGCTGGTGCAATCCGGTTTTGGCCCGTGCATGTGGGTGAACATGACGCGCTGCTGCTAGGTCCAGTGGCGGTCCACCCGACCCATCAAGGCGAAGGGTTGGGCGGATATCTGATCCATCAGGGGGTAGAGGCCGGACGCGCCAAAGGGTGGGATCGCGTCATGCTTGTGGGCGATGCGCCCTATTATGCCCGGTTCGGGTTCACCCCGCTGACGGGTGTCGAAATGCCCCCGCCCACCAACCCTGATCGCATACTGGGTTTGGAACTGACCCCCGGAGTTTGGTCCGGAATTCAGGGACTTGTTAGTCGCTGGACCCGTTGACCCATTGAAAACCCGCTGCAAAGTCCCGATGTTTTCAGGACAGGAGGGCACAGATGCAGGACGTGGTTCTTGTCGAAAAACTCGATCCCGAGGCCGAGCTTGATCGGCTTGCGCAGCTGTATGGTGCGGCAGGTGGCGTAGGAGTGAATCTGCTGAACAAGCTTGGTGGTTCGGCGGAATCCTTATTGGATCAGTTGCCTAAGCCGGTGCGAGAAGGTCTGACCGAAGCAACCGAACAGGCGCTTTGGCTTGCCATGCATGCGGCCGAAGGCTCTCGGCGTGCCGTGCCGGACCAGAAACCATGGGTCAACACAGTCTTGACTACTGCCATGGGCGCAGCCGGAGGTCTGGGTGGAGTGTCCACAGCACTTGTCGAGCTGCCCGCGACAACCGCCATGATGCTGCGCGCGATCCAAGGCGCAGCGATGCGGGAAGGGTTTGATCCGACCGCCGAGAACGTGAAATTCGACTCGATCCGAGTGTTGTCAGCCGCAGGTCCTTTGGCCGAGGATGACGGGGCTGATCTGGGCTTTTTCTCAATGCGCATGACCCTGACCGGACCGACCATGCAACGCCTCATTGCGATGGTGGCGCCGCGCCTGTCCGTAGTGCTGGGCCAGAAGCTGGCGGCGCAGTCTGTACCGTTGCTTGGGGCGCTTGCCGGGGGCGGTACAAATTTTGTCTATACTCGCTACTACCAGCAGATCGCGCATGTGCATTTTGGGCTGCGTCGATTGGCGATTGATGCCGACATCCCTCATGACGAGCTGGTGCGGCGCTTGTCGGGGCGGATGGCTCTTAATAAGGGCGCTTTCCCGTAAAGCTTGGCAGACTTTGCCGGATATGATAAATATCACTTTATAAACCGCAACATAAGCGGAGCGAGCAGTGGATATGAACCGTGTTTGACGGGCGCAGTAGTGGTGCGATTGCCGGGCTTTCGGCAGAAAACCTCTCCCTTTCCGGGGCGCTGCCTGTTTATGCTCAATCCGCTGCGCTTTGCTATCGAACCAATGATGACCTGCCAGAGATTTTGTTGATCACAACGCGCAGGGCGCGGCGCTGGATCATCCCGAAGGGGTGGTTGATCAACGGGCTGACCCCGTCTGAAACAGCCGCCCGCGAGGCCTGGGAAGAGGCTGGTGTTTTGGGGCAGTGCGGAAGCGAAAGCCTTGGTCGGTTTGCCTATATCAAGAACCGGCCTGGCAAGCCATCGGCGCTGTGTCTAGTTGATGTGTTTCCGCTGCATGTGCAGCGATTGGAGGCGCATTTTCCCGAAGCGGGTGAGCGCAGGCGCAAATGGGTTTCGCCCAAAAAGGCGTCATCGAAAGTGGCGTCGCCTGATCTCGCCGCGCTTTTGGGTGGATTCGGGCTGCACCGGCAGTAGCGCGACAAGATCAAGACTTGATATTGCCATGTTGGTCGGTATCTATTCGCCAACCGGATTTTGGATGTGATATGATTCAATACGCATTGAAATGCAGCAATGACCACAGCTTTGACAGTTGGTTTCAATCCGCAGCCGGCTTTGACAAACTGTCAGCGGCCGGGTTGGTAACCTGCGCGGTCTGCGGCTGCGACAAGGTGGAAAAGGCGGTGATGACACCGCGTGTCCGGCCTGCGCGCAAGGCGGTGACCGAGGTTGCACCAGAGCAGCCTTCTGCGGATGAGATCAGCATGGCAACACCTTCGCCCGAGATCGCTGAGGTCCTCAGCGAACTGCGTCGAAAGGTCGAGGAAAACTCGGACTATGTGGGCAAGGATTTCGCCAAAGAAGCCCGCAAAATCCATCTGGGGGATGCGCCCGAGCGCGCGATCTATGGTGAGGCCAAGCCCGAAGAGGCGCAATCTCTGATTGAAGACGGCGTGCCGGTCGCACCGCTGCCGTTTGTTCCTAGCCGCAAAACCAACTGACCCATGCACATCGTTGTTACGGGCGCGAACCGAGGGATCGGGAAAACCATTGCGGATCAGTATCGTGCAGAAGGTCATGAAGTGACCGGAACTGCCCGGGACGGTAGCGCAGATATCGTGCTGGATGTCACGGACCCAGAACAGCACGCTGCGATGGCCGAGCAACTGCGAGGCCGCCAGATTGACCTGCTGATCTGCAATGCGGGCGTTTATCTGGACAAAGGACACGACATTAGTGGCTATCCCGCCGAGATGTGGGCGCAAAGCTTTGCCGCCAACGTGACAGGCGTGTTTCTTACCATCCAGTCCTTGTTGCCGAACCTGCGAACCGCGCGGGGCCGGATCGCCATCGTTTCGTCTCAGATGGCGTCACATACGCGCGCGCCGGGTGGCAGCTATATCTACCGTGCGTCAAAGGCGGCGGCGCTGAATTTGGGCCGCAACCTAGCGACTGACCTACAGGCGGATGGCATTGCGGTGGGAATCTACCATCCGGGCTGGGTGCAGACGGACATGGGCGGATCTGCAGCAGAGATCACGGTCGATCAGGCGGCAAACGGCTTGATCGAGCGATTTGCGGCTCTCTCGCTCGATACTACCGGTTGTTTTGAAACCTGGGATGGTCGGGCGCACCCTTACTGAGAGTTCAGGGCCGCCTTGGGGATTTCGTAGACTTCACCGGGATCAATGAAGATCACCATGATATCACCGCGTGTCTCATAGGTCAGTTTCGATGTCGAACTGCTGGAATCCGGCACACCTTTGGTGAAGTAAATCCGCCGAACCTCGCCAGTGTTCAACTGAACCGCCAACGTCGCCGTTCCATCTTCGCGCTTCCGCAATTCGGCCGGACAACTGGCCAGTGTATCACCTGCCAATGCAGCGCATGGAACGGTGCCTAATGAGTTCTCGCCATCCGTTCCCGATAGGGTGGCCACTTGGGCATTTGCGGCAGTCGAAACCAGGCTTAGGGCAAGGGCAAAGCGGAACATTGAAATCCTCGTGGAATAAGACTTTGACCGAACGCTTACACCACGCACGACCAAAGTAAAGCACTGCGGTGCAGACTTTGCCCACTTGCCCTTGCGCCCCCCCTCGCATAAGAGGCACGGGATCAGAAATTCAAGGCGCGGAGACACTAGCCCCCATGCCCGTACTCGTGATGAAATTCGGCGGCACATCGGTCGCCAATCTGGACCGGATCCGCCGTGCTGCCAAACGGGTTGGTGTCGAGGTAGCCAAGGGCTATGACGTCATCGTCATCGTTTCGGCGATGTCCGGCAAGACCAACGAGCTGGTGGGCTGGGTCGATGAAATCTCTCCGCTCTATGACGCGCGCGAATATGATGCCGTTGTCTCCTCTGGTGAAAACGTTACAGCTGGCCTGATGGCGCTGACCCTGCAGGAAATGGACATCCCGGCGCGCAGCTGGCAGGGTTGGCAGGTGCCGCTGATCACCAACGGTGCCCATTCAGCGGCCCGGATCGAAGAAATCCCGCCCGAGAATATCAACCAGAAATTCGGCGAAGGGATGCGCGTTGCGGTGGTCGCGGGCTTCCAGGGCATCAGCCCCGAAGGTCGCATCACCACGCTGGGTCGGGGCGGTTCGGACACCACCGCCGTGGCTTTTGCTGCCGCTTTCGAAGCCGAGCGCTGCGACATCTATACGGATGTGGACGGTGTCTATACGACCGACCCGCGCATCTGTGAAAAGGCGCGCAAGCTGGACAAAATCTCGTTCGAGGAAATGCTCGAACTGGCCTCGCTGGGGGCCAAAGTGCTTCAAACCCGCTCGGTCGAGCTGGCGATGCGCTACAAGGTGAAACTGCGCGTTCTTTCAAGCTTTGAGGAACAATCCGACGAGGCCGGTACACTGGTCTGCGACGAGGAGGATATCATGGAATCCAATGTTGTGGCCGGTGTGGCCTATTCCCGCGACGAAGCCAAGATGACCGTCGTTTCGGTGGCGGACCGTCCCGGCATCGCCTCGATCATCTTTACCGCGCTCAGCGACGAGGGCGTGAACGTGGACATGATCGTCCAGAATATCTCGGACGAAGGGCGCACCGACATGACCTTCTCCTGTCCGACCAATCAGGTCTCCCGCGCCGAAAAGGCATTGCTGGCGATCAAGGATCAGGGTGAGCTGAACTACGCCGAACTGGTTGCGGATGAGGACGTTTGCAAGGTCTCAGTTGTCGGGATCGGCATGCGTTCGCAATCCGGTGTTGCGGCCAAGATGTTCAAGATTCTCTCGGATGAGGGGATTAACATCAAGGTCATTACAACCTCCGAGATCAAAATTTCCGTCCTGATCGACAGGAAATACATGGAACTTGCGGTTCAGGCACTGCATGATGCCTTTGAACTGGACAAGGCGGCCTGAGCTTTCAGCCAAGTGTCCTGTCTGAAACCGTAACGTGGGTGGGCCATGGCGGAAGGCACGGAAACAGAATCTCGCAAGTTGCTGGGACGGCTGCGCGAAGAAATGGCGAGTGAAGCCGCCGGTCAGGAACGTCTTGACCGGATCACGCACCTGATCGCCGACAGTACCGGTCGCGAAGTTTGCTCGATCTACCTGTTTCGGGATGAGGATACGCTTGAACTGTGCGCCACCGAAGGTCTGTCCCCAGAAGCGGTGCACAAGACGCGGATGCGTATGGGCGAAGGGCTGGTCGGTCGCGTCGCCAAATCTGGCAAGGTGGTGAATACGGCGGACGCGCCCTCGGCCAAGGGCTTTCGGTACATGCCGGAAACCGGCGAGGAACGGTATTCGTCCTTTCTTGGTGTGCCGGTACAGCGTCTGGGTCAGAAACTGGGCGTGCTGGTGGTTCAGTCCCGGGACGCGCGCGAGTTTTCGGCGGATGAGGTTTATGCGCTGGAAGTTGTCGCGATGGTTCTGGCCGAAATGGCCGAACTGGGCGCGTTCGTCGGCGAAGGCGCGGCCTTGTCACCGCTGCACCAGCAATCGGTGCAACTTACCGGTGGCCCGGCGCAGGAGGGATCTGCTGAAGGTCATGTCTGGCTGCATGAACCTCGTGTTGTTGTCACCAATCCCATTGCCGAAGACCCGCATCGTGAGCGTGAGCGGCTGACCGAGGCCGTTGAAGAGCTACGCGTCGGCGTCGACAAGATGCTTGAGATTTCTCAGGGCGGCGACAAAGAGCAGTTGCAGGTTCTGGAAGCCTACCGGATGTTCGCCAACTCCAAGGGTTGGATGCGCCGGATGGAGGAGGACATCGCTCTTGGTCTCAGCGCTGAGGCGGCGGTCGAGAAAGAACAATCTCAGGCGCGGGCCCGCATGGGGCAGGTCACCGATCCGTATTTACGTGAACGGTTGGCCGATCTGGACGACCTCAGCAATCGGTTGCTGCGAATTTTGACTGGACAGGGCAACGGCAACGGGGCTGACCTGCCGCCCGATCCGATCCTAATTGCGCGAAATATCGGCCCCGGTGATCTGCTGGAATATGGCCGTTCTCTCAAAGGGATCGTATTGGAAGAAGGCTCGGTCGGAAGCCATGCCACTATCGTGGCGCGCGCGTTGGCGATCCCACTGGTGGTGCATGTAGGCCGCATCACCACCGAAGCGCTGAATGGCGATCACATATTGGTGGATGGGGATAGCGGTGTCGTACATCTGCGCCCCGAGGACACCGTCGTTAGTGCTTTCCGTGATAAAATCGCGATGGAAGCCAAGGCGCAGGAACGCTACGCCTCGATCCGTGAAACGCCCACCGTCACGCAGGATGGTGCGCGAATCAACATGGTGATGAACGCGGGCCTGATGGCCGATTTGCCCTCGCTTAGTACCTCTGGCGCCGAAGGAGTGGGCCTGTTCCGCACCGAACTGCAGTTTCTGATCCGCAATCAGATGCCCAAGCGATCCGAGCTGGTGACGCAATACAAACGTGTCCTGGATGCTGCGGGCGAAAAGCGCGTGGTGTTCCGCACGCTCGATATCGGGTCAGATAAGGTTCTGCCTTATATGAAACATGTGGAAGAGCCGAACCCGGCGCTGGGCTGGCGGGCGATCCGGGTGGGTCTGGACAAGCGCGGCGTGATGCGGATGCAGTTGCAGGCGCTGATCCGGGCCGCCGATGGCCGCCCCCTGACGATCATGTTCCCGTTTGTCGCGCAGGCTGACGAATTCCGTGAGGCGCGCTGGGAGGTCAAGAAAACGATCGAGCGTGAACGGCGCCTGGGCCATGTACTGCCTGAATCGCTCGAAGTGGGGGCGATGCTGGAAACGCCTTCGCTGGCCTTTGCGCCGCAGAAGTTCTTTGACGAAGTCGGCTTTATCTCGATCGGTGGGAACGACCTGAAACAGTTTTTCTTCGCCGCCGACCGCGAAAATGAACTGGTTCGCCGTCGCTACGATACGCTGAATGTCAGCTTTCTGAGTTTCATTGAACGTATCGTTGAGAGATGCTCGATCTCGGACACACCGCTCAGCTTCTGTGGCGAAGATGCCGGTCGCCCGGTCGAGGCGCTGTGTCTCGCGGCCATGGGCATCCGTACCCTTTCGATGCGCCCGGCCTCAATCGGGCCGGTCAAAAGCCTGTTGTTGCGGTCGAACCTTCAGGATGTGCGTAAAATTATCGCCGATGCCCGCCATCGTGGAGAACAATCCGTGCGTCCGGCGGTGATGGACTGGCTGCGGACGCAGTCCTGACTGATCTTCCGCGATGCCCGCTGCAAATCCGCGCTTGATTTTTGCGCTCAGGTTTTCTATTCAGCCGGTGAATGTTAGCGATAACATAGCTAATGACGCACATGCGTTTTAATCCCGGGCTGAAACCTCGCTTATGCTGGCGGGGAATTCGAAAGGAGCCTTGCAATGGTCTCACGCGTAATTCCGGTAGATCCGTTCGACCTTGTGTTGTTCGGCGCGACGGGCGATTTGGCGCAGCGTAAAATCCTGCCGGGCCTCTATCATCGCTTCGAAGTCGGCCAGATGCCTGAGAATGCGCGCATCATTGGAACCGCCCGATCCGACATGGACAGCGACGGGTTCCGTGAACAGCTGCGTGCGTCGATGCAAGAGTTTGCGCCGGGTTTTAAAAAGGATACGCTTGATCGCTTTCTGTCCCGCGTCGAGTATGTTCCGGTAGATGCGCTTGGCGATGCGGGTTGGTCTGACCTTGCGAAAACGCTGCGACCGGATGTGGTACGCGCTTTCTATCTGTCAGTAGGCCCAAGCCTTTTCTCGGGCATCGCCCAACGTCTGAACGAGCACGGCCTGTCCACACCTGACAGTCGTATCGTGGTCGAGAAACCCTTTGGTCACGATCTGGCATCAGCCAAAGCGTTGAACGAAGGGCTGCGGGCCTGTTTTGAAGAACATCAGATTTACCGGATCGATCATTATCTGGGCAAGGAAACCGTGCAGAACCTGATGGCGCTGCGCTTTGCCAATTCGCTTTTCGAACCGCTCTGGAACGCCACTCATGTTGATAACGTCCAGATCACCGTGGCCGAAACCGTGGGCGTCGAAGGGCGCGGTGCTTATTATGATCAGTCCGGCGCGATGCGGGACATGATCCAGAACCATCTGGTTCAATTGCTGTGCCTGACGGCGATGGAACCGCCTTCGAAATTCTCACCCAACGCGGTGCGCGATGAGAAAGTCAAAGTGATCGAAGCGCTGGAGCCGGTGGAACCCAAGGATATCGCTCGTGGTCAGTACCGCACCGAAAAAGGGGGCGATGGCTATCTGGATCACGTCGGCAACCCCGCCAGCCGTACCGAAAGTTTCATTGCGCTGAAGGCGCATATCGGCAACTGGCGCTGGGCCGGTGTCCCGTTTTATCTGCGGACCGGCAAGCGCCTGCGCGCACGTGAATCCGAGATTGCAGTGTTCTTTCGCGATCCGCCGCATACGATTTTTCCGAATGTCGGACCATTGCATGGCAACGTGCTGGTGATCCGCCTGCAACCGGACGAAGGCATCACGCTCCGCACCACCATCAAGGAACCGGGGCAGGGCGGGTTCCGCCTGTCCGACGTTGCACTCGATATGAGTTTCGCTGATGCGCTGGGCGATGACGGCCAATCCCCGGATGCCTATGAACGCCTGATCATGGATGTCATCCGCGGCGACCAGACTTTGTTCATGCGCGGCGATGAGGCCGAGGCCGCATGGGCCTGGGTCGATCCCATCATTCACGGCTGGGAAGAGCGTGGCGATAAGCCCGCGAAATACGATCAGGGCAGCTCGGGGCCTGAAGAAGCATTGATGCTGATGCATCGCGATGGGCGCCGCTGGCGTCAGATCGGAGGGTAATCATGGTCAACACAGTTATATCCGACGTCACCAAACGCATCATCGACCGCAGCGCCGATCTGCGTGGTCCGCATCTTGAACGAATGGAGCAGGCCAAATCCAAGGGCCCTGCGCGTGCGCACCTGTCCTGCA
This sequence comes from Ruegeria sp. CE6, assembly GCF_056537485.1. Taxonomy (NCBI): domain Bacteria; kingdom Pseudomonadati; phylum Pseudomonadota; class Alphaproteobacteria; order Rhodobacterales; family Roseobacteraceae; genus Ruegeria; species Ruegeria sp. CE6. Next base: position 220,440 of record NZ_JBQFRR010000004.1, read on the forward strand.
GCGGGCAGGCCCACGCCTATGCCGGGGCGGGCGAAGATCAGGACTTCATGGCCACCGGCACGGCTGGCAATCTGGGGATCGTCACCGCCTATAACGATATGCTCTCGGCCCATCAGCCTTTCGAACGCTACCCGGCTCTGATCCGCGATGCGATCCGAGCAGCAGGCGGCACAGCGCAGGTTGCAGGCGGCGTGCCAGCCATGTGCGACGGCGTCACGCAAGGCGAGGCGGGGATGGAACTATCTCTGTTCTCGCGCGATGTGATCGCGCTGGCGACCGGAGTGGCGCTAAGCCACAACACTTATGACGCCGCCGTTTTCCTGGGCGTCTGTGACAAGATCGTACCCGGCCTGATCATCGGCGCGCAAGCCTTTGGGCATCTTCCTGCCGTCTTCCTGCCTGCAGGTCCGATGACCAGTGGCCTGCCGAATGACGAAAAGGCCAAGGTCCGCCAAAAATTCGCTGCCGGAGAAGTCGGCCGCGATGAATTGATGAAGGCCGAGATGGCCGCTTATCATGGCCCCGGCACCTGCACCTTCTACGGCACCGCCAACACCAATCAGATGCTGATGGAGTTCATGGGTCTGCACCTGCCGGGCTCCAGCTTCGTCAATCCCAACACGCCCCTGCGCGATGCGCTGACCGAAGAAGGTGCGCGCCGCGCCCTTTCCCTTAGTGCACTAGGCAATCACTACACACCGGTCTGCCAGATCCTTGATGAGCGCGCTTTCGTCAATGGCATCGTCGGCCTGATGGCCACCGGCGGTTCCACTAACCTACTGATCCACCTGATCGCCATGGCGCGTGCCGGTGGTATCGTGCTGGACTGGGAGGATTTTTCCGACATCTCCGCTGTCGTGCCTTTGGTCGCGCGCGTCTATCCCAACGGTCTGGCAGACGTGAACCACTTCCACGCTGCGGGTGGCCTGGGCTTTGCCATCGGCACGCTGCTGGAAGATGGCTTGCTGCACCCCGATACGCTCACTGTCGCGGGGCAGGGCCTGCACAACTACACCAAAGAACCCAAGCTGAAAGACGGCGAGTTGGTCTGGGAAGAGGGCGCGGGCTACAGTCTGAACGAAAAGATCGTCCGCCCGGCTAAAGACCCGTTCCAACCCACGGGCGGGCTCTCTCGCTTGACAGGCAATCTGGGCACAGGGGTCATGAAGGTGTCGGCTGTAGCACCTGAACACCAAGTGGTCGAAGCGCCCGTGCGTGTATTCCACGACCAGAACGCCGTTAAAGCCGCTTTCAAAGCCGGAGAATTCACCGATGACGTCATCGTTGTTGTTCGCTTCCAAGGGCCAAAAGCCAACGGTATGCCTGAACTTCATTCGCTGACACCGATCCTGTCGATCCTGCAGGGCAGGGGGCAGAAGGTGGCTCTGGTCACCGATGGCCGTATGTCGGGCGCATCCGGCAAAGTGCCCGCCGCCATCCATGTCTGCCCCGAGGCGCTGGATGGTGGACCGATCGCCTATCTGCAAGACGGCGACCAGTTGCGCGTTGATGCGGTCAAGGGCGAGTTGGAAATCCTGACCCCTGGTGTTCTCGACCGCAATCCGGCCACCGCCGACCTTACGGCAAACCAACACGGCGTTGGCCGTGACCTCTTCGGCGCCTTCCGTCAGAATGTCGGCTCAGCCGACACCGGCGCCAGCATTTTCGGAGTGTAACCCAATGTCCAAAACCCAACGCACCCGCGAGATCTGCGCGCTGGCCCCGATTGTTCCAGTCCTGGTCGTCGACGACGCGGCCCATGCGCGCCCGTTGGCCGAAGCTTTGGTCGCCGGTGGCCTCCCGGCGCTTGAAGTCACCTTGCGCACTCCCGCCGCGCTCGACGCGATCCGCGCCATGGCCGACGTCCCCGGCGGTGTTGTTGGGGCGGGTACACTGGTCACACCCGAAGATGTCCGCGCTGTCAAAGAGGCTGGCGCTCAGTTCGGCGTCTCGCCCGGTGCAACCGATGCCCTGATCGCCGCCTGCGAAGCCGAAGGTCTGCCCCTTCTCCCCGGTGCGGCTACTGCAAGCGAAGCCATGGCTCTGCTGGAAAAGGGCTATGACATGCTGAAATTCTTCCCCGCCGAGGCCTCAGGAGGGGCTCCCGCCCTAAAAGCGATCGGCGCACCGCTACCGCAGATCACCTTCTGCCCAACTGGTGGCGTATCGCCGTCAAATGCCCTCGATTACCTGTCACTGTCGAATGTTGTCTGCGCCGGCGGCAGCTGGGTCGCGCCGAAGCAGATGGTTCAAAACGGTGATTGGTCCGGGATCGAAACACTTGCCCGCGAGGCCGCCAGTCTGCTGGATTGACGCCGCAGGGCAAGACGCTAGGGTAGGCCTCAATTCAAACAGGTTGCCCTCATGACAAACCAAACCTCCCTCGCGCATGGGCGCGAGTATCTGGCCATCCCCGGCCCTTCGGTCATGCCCGATACGGTGCTGCAAGCGATGCACCGTCCGTCGCCCAATATCTATGACGGTGAATTGATCGAGATGATGCCCGCGCTCACCCGAGATCTGAAACGCGTTGCCGGAACTCAGCACAACGTCGCCATCTATATCGCTAATGGTCACGGTACATGGGAGGCTGCGCTTTCCAACGTCATTGCACCCGGTGAAACCGTGCTTGCCCCGGCCTCTGGCCGATTCACCCACGGTTGGGCCGAGATGGCCGAAGGAATCGGCGCCAAGGTTGACCTGATCGATTTCGGAATGTCCTCGCCCTGGGATCTTGACCGCATCGCCGAGGCCCTGCGTAACGATACCAGCCACAAGATCAAAGCGGTCCTTGCGGTCCACGTCGATACCTCCACTTCGATCCGCAACGATATCCCGGCCCTGCGCGCCTTGCTCGACGACCTCGGCCACCCTGCTTTGCTGATGGCCGATTGTATCGCATCCATGGGCTGCGACCGGTTTGAGATGGACGCCTGGGGCGTCGACGTCACTGTCACGGCTTGCCAAAAGGGGCTTATGACCCCGGCGGGCACCGGCTTTGTCTTCTTCAACGACAAGGCGCAAGCCAAGCGCGCCACAATGCCCCGCGTCTCGCATTATTGGGACTGGCAACCACGCGCCAATCCAGATCTGTTCTATCAGTATTTTAACGGCACCGCGCCAACCCACCACCTGTATGGCCTGCGCGCCGCGCTCGACTTGATCCATGGCGAAGGGATCGAACAGGTCTGGGCCCGCCACGAACACCTGGCAACGGCCATCTGGGCCGCCTGTGAAATCTGGGCGCAAGGTGGCGCGCTGCATTTCAACGTCGCCGACCCGGCCCATCGCAGCCACGCGGTCACTGCCCTCCGCCTGACCGAGGGGCGCGGCACGCCGCTGCGCAGCTATACCGAAACCCAACTGGGTCTGACGCTGGGCATCGGTCTGGGAATGGAGGATTGGGACGGCTGCTTCCGCCTTGGCCACATGGGGCACGTAAACGCTCAAATGGTCATGGCCATGCTGGGTGGCGTCGAAACCGCTATGGCTGCGCTCGATATCCCCCGTGGTCAGGGTGCGCTCGAAGCCGCCGCCGCGACGCTGGCCGGATAAGCCCGATCCGCCTCTTCATCTGGCCCGAAATACCTTCGGGGGAAATCGCGCATGGGCGCGATAGGGGGCAGACAGCCCCCTTTACGAGGCTCGGGCTTTTGCCAAGGCCGTGGGCAGAGCAGCTTCAAACGCCGCCATTTCCGCCTCACCTCCGCAGCTGACCCGAATGCACCGGTTCTGGGGCGCGGCAAATGGCATCCGCACGAACACGCCTTGTTCAACGAGCGTGTCCAACACGGCCTTGGCAAACACCCCATCGCGCCCACAATCAATCGCCACAAAGTTTGTCGCAGACGGCAAAGGCACCAGACCATTCGACCGTGAAATCTCTTCGATGCGGTTCCGGGACCCGGCAATCCTTTGCTGCACATGCGTCAGCCAATCTTCATCTTTTAGCGCGGCCAATGCCCCTGCCTGCGCGGCTCGGTTCATGCCGAAATGGTTGCGCACTTTGTTGAAGCTCGCAATCAACTCGGACGAGCCGATAGCGTAGCCTACCCGCGCCCCGGCCATGCCATAAACCTTGGAAAACGTTCGCATCCGGATCACACGTGAATCATCAGCAGCGACAGGTGCAGCGGTCCCCTCGGGCGCGCATTCGACATATGCCTCGTCAAGAACCACCAAACAGCCCTCTGGCAAAGCCTCCAGAGCGGACACGATATCCTCACCTGAATGCCATGTTCCCATCGGGTTGTCCGGGTTGGCCAGATAGACCAACTTGGCGTCTACCTCCGCCGCTTTGGCGAACAGTGCCGTCGGGTCCTCGTGATCGTCGCGGTAGGGGACCTTGTGCAATACCCCACCAAACCCGGCCACGTGGTAATTGAAAGTCGGATAAGCTCCATCCGAAGTCACAACTGCATCGCCGTGACCAACCAGCAGGCGCACCAGATAGCCCAGCAACCCGTCAATGCCTTCGCCAACCACGATATTTTCAGGCGCAACCCCATGATGTACCGCCAGCGCATGGCGTAGTTCGTAATTCTCGGGATCGCCATACATCCATATCTCGCCTGCGGCCCGTTGCATTGCATCGATGGCGCGCGGGGACGGGCCAAACACGCTTTCATTCGCACCGATCCGGGCCACGAAGGGCGCGCCACGTTGGCGCTCCTGCGTTTCGGGGCCGACAAAAGGCACGGTCGCGGGCAGTGTGAGGGCAAGCGGGGTATAACGAGGACCAGTCATGGCCGCAGATAAGCGCAACCGATCAGGCGGGGCAAGCCTTGCCAGAAGTTCAAAGGAGGCTTCGGATGCGCGGTTTGCCCTGACGTCGCTGTGGCGCTGCTGGCGTCTTGCTGGCATGTTTATACAGCAAATCACGCCCCGGAGGTCCCATGTCCCGCGTATCCATCGAATACAAAGACCACATCGCACGTGTCACGCTGACCCGTGGCGACAAGATGAACGCGCTGGACGATGCGATGATCAAGGCGATCCTTTCGGCCGGTCAAGAGGTCGCCGCAGCCGACATCCGCGCGGTGGTGCTATCGGGGGAAGGCAAAAGCTTTTGCGCTGGGCTCGATATGGCCAGCTTTGCCAGCATGGCGCACACAGACCCAAGCGAATGGCTGATGACCCGCAGCCACGAAGATGCCAACGAAATGCAGGAACTTGCCTTGATCTGGCGGCGCGTCCCGGTGCCGGTGATCTGCGCTATTCAAGGCGTCGCCTATGGCGGTGGGCTACAGATCGCGCTGGGTGCTGACATCCGCATCGCGCATCCCGAAGCCAAGCTGGCAGTGATGGAGATGAAATGGGGCATTATCCCCGACATGGGCGGCATGGTTCTGCTGCCAGAGCTCGTGCGCTCGGACGTGCTGCGCCTGCTGACCTATACCGCCCGCCCTATCGGAGCGCCACAGGCGGCAGATTGGGGGCTTGTTACCAAACTGTCGGATGATCCCCTGACCGAAGCGCTGGCGCTGGCCGAGGACATCGCGGGTAAAAGCCCGTCCGCCATCCGCGCCGCCAAACGGTTGATTGATGTGGCCGAAACCCGTGACCGTGCTGATGTGCTGTTGGCCGAATCTACCGAACAGGTCGACCTGATCGGTAAGTCGGATCAAATGGAAGTTGTCATGGCACAGATGCAGGGCCGAAAGCCCGAGTTCAAATGATCACCGCATGAATGCGCGCCGTGCATCGCGGGCCATGTTGTATCGCATCTCAAGATCAGCAATCTTTTTCATTGCTGCCCTGCGGTCCTGATTGTCAGTCAGCGCTGCAAACTCCTTGCGGGCGGCGTCGAGCTGTTTCTTGATGTCGAACTCCTCGGGCAGAACTCCGGCCTGCGCCATTATCCGATGACCCGCAGCAATGACGGGATCGCCTTGTACCTCGCCCGAGCGGTCGGGTAACGGGGCACCTTCGCCTTCAAGACCCTGCAGTTGGCCTTCGGCCTGCGCCTTTTTGATCTGGCGTTCAATCAGTTTTCCAAGCGATCCGAACATGCACTTATTTTACCGCCTGAGGGGTTCAGATGAAAGGGCTCAGCGCACTCGGTTTGTTGCCAGATATGCGATACCCCCAGCCAACAGCCCCCAGACTGCCGCGCCCAACCCAAAAACCGTTATTCCAGAGGCTGTGATGGCCAGTGTCAAAATAGCCGCTTCGCGCTCGACAGGGACGTCCAGTGCGGCATGCATGGCATTGGCCAGGACCCCGATCAGGGCCACACCTGCCAGAGTGCCCATAAGCAGCGGGTCGGCATAGGCGGCAAAACTGGTGATCGCCACGGCAAAGATACCGAAGAGGCAGTAGAACACGCCCCCCATGATTGCCGACCAATTACGCTGCGCCGGATCGGGGTGGCTTTCCTCGTTGGAACACATCGCTGCGGTGATTGCGGCCAGGCAGGTTGCAGGCGCCCCGAAAGGGGCCGAAAGCATGCTTGCGCCACCGACGGATGAAAACAACCGGCCGGGAACAGGATCAAAGCCAAAGCTGCGCATCACCGCGACGCCGGGGATATTCTGTGTCGCCATCGTGACGATAAACAGCGGTACGCCGATCCCGATGGCCGACGCGACCGAGAATGATGGCATGGTCCAGATCGGAGCCGCGATCAAACGATCCGGCATCAATTGGACATCTCCTGCGTTCAGCGACACAATGATAGCCGCCGCGACCACAGCTGCCGGAACCGCGATCAACCGATTGAAACGGCCCGCGACAAACCACGTCAGGATCACCGGCAACGCCTGCCATGGAATCTCGACCGCCGCCTGGAAGGGCACAAGGCATAGTGGCAAGAGCACGCCTGCCAGCATTGCTTGCGCCAGTGTTGTGGGAATTGCTGCTGCCAACCGTCCCAGCGGCTTCCACAGCCCTGCCAGAACCGTTAATGCTCCGGCGCACAGGAACGCACCAATCGCGCCTGAAAATCCCTCGACCGGGGTGGCCGAGACGGCTAACAGAGCGGCCCCCGGGGTCGACCACGCAACGCTGATCGGCATTTTGTACCGCAGGCTGAGGACGATGGCTGCAAGCCCCATGGCAATCGCCGCACTCATCAGACCCGAGGCGGCTTCCTGCGATGAAGCTCCCATTGCGCCCAACCCTTGCAATACGATGGGAAACGAGCTGAAGAACCCGACAATGGCCACAACCAACCCGGTTGAGACGGTCTGCATCGGAGGGAAAGATCGCATCGTCAGTGCCTCGCCAGGTTGTGTCGCCGAAGTGCTAACAAGCGGGGCGTGGCGTGAACAAGGGGAAAGCTCTGAGGGTAAAGAAAAACCTCACCGCCGGTTGGGTGGTGAGGTTCGATTTCAATATATCAGCAGCAGGAAAAAGATCAGGCAATTTCAGCCAAACGGGCGAGAGCTTCGTTTAGCTTGGCTTCTTCTTCTTCGCGGGCGGCAAGGTTAGCTTTGGCTTCCGCAACAACCTCTTCCGGGGCCGATGCCACGAATTTCGGGTTGTTCAGGCGCCCGCGCAGACCGCCGAGTTCCTTGGCCAACTTGCCTTTGGCTTTTTCCAGCCGTTCCTTTTCCGCACCAATGTCGATGATGTCCGCCAGTGGCAGGCCAAAGGAGGCACCGGGGGCGGCAATCGAGATCGTGCCCTTTGGCAGTTCATCCGCCTTGGTCAGGCTGTCGATCCGCGCCAGACGTTTGATCAGCGCTTCGTTGCGGTCCCATGCAGCTTGGCCGTGCGCGTCAATCTCAGTCACCAGCATCGGCACGTATAGGCCAGCAGGAACTCGCATCTGCGCGCGGGCCGAGCGGGTGTTTTCGATCACCGAGATCACCCAGTTCATCTCGCGATCCGCATCCGCGTCGACCAGGTTAGCCGCCGTATAGGTTGGCCAATCTGCGTGTACGACCATTTTGGCACGCTTACCGGTCAGGCCCCATAGCTCTTCGGTGATGAAAGGCATGATCGGGTGCAGCATGACCATGCACTGGTCCAGAACCCAGCGCATGGTGGCGCGGGTCTCGGCCTGTGCCTCGGCGTCATCGCCTTGCAGCAAGGGTTTAGAGAGTTCCACGTACCAGTCGCAGACCTTGCCCCAGACAAAGGCGTAGAGCCCGTTGGCCGCGTCGTTGAAACGATAGCTTTCCAGCGCCGCGTCGACCTCTTCCCGCACACGGGCGGTTTCACCGATGATCCAGCGGTTCACGGCGGCTTTGGGTTTCAGGTCAGCCACGTCCAGTTGCGGGACAGCGTCGGTGAAGACCTCATTCATCTCGGCAAAGCGGACGGCGTTCCACAGTTTGGTGCCGAAGTTACGGTAACCTGTGATGCGCTCGCGCGACAGTTTCAGTACCCCGCCAATAGCCGCCATCGAGGCATTGGTAAAGCGCAGCGCGTCAGCACCGAATTCGTCCACGATCTCCAACGGGTCGATCACGTTGCCGGTGGTTTTGGACATCTTCTTGCCCTTCTCGTCGCGGACGAGCTGGTGCAGATAGACGGTGTGGAACGGGATCTCGTTCACTACGGCCAGTTGCATCATCATCATCCGCGCGACCCAGAAGAACAGGATGTCAAAGCCGGTGATCAACACATCGGTTGGGAAATAGCGCTCTAACTCTTCGGTCTTTTCGGGCCAGCCCAGCGTGCCGATAGGCCAGAGGCCGGAAGAGAACCATGTGTCGAGCACGTCGGGGTCGCGCCAGACCGGGTAGACCAGCTTGGTCGGGTCTTGTTCGACTGCGTATAGGGCAAGGCTTTCGGCGAACTGATGGATCGCTTCCTGCTTATCGGCAACTTCGATGACCGTCGCGTGGCTCAGCGGGCTGGGTATGTTGGCATTGTCGTCGAGGAACTTCTCTGTAACTGCCTCAAGGCTTGCCGCGCATTCCATGACATTGCCACGATGCAGCATGCCGCCTTCGTTCAGCAAACGACCCAATTCGACCAAATCAAGGTCGCCGTCGTTTTCGTCGTCCTTGAAATTCTCAGCCGAGAGATCGAGGCCATACCAAACCGGTATCTGATGCCCCCACCACAGCTGGCGCGAGATGCACCAGGGCTCGATGTTTTCCAGCCAGTGGTAATAGGTCTTCTCGCCCGATTCAGGGATGATCTTGACCGTGCCGTCCTTGACCGCGTCCAGCGCAGGGCCGACGACCTTGGCGGCGTCGACGAACCATTGGTCGGTGAACATCGGCTCGATGACGACTTTCGAGCGGTCGCCGAAGGGCTGCATGATCGGTTTGCTTTCGACCAGCGGCACCAGCTTGTCCGCGCCTTCGTGTTCCGGCTTTAAAGCGGTCGAACCCAGACGTGGATCATCGGCGCGAGTCATGACAGCCAGACCGTCTGCAGTGATCTCCTCGACGACCTTCGCACGTGCCTCGAACCGGTCGAGGCCGCGCAGATGATCAGGGATCAGGTTGATCGCGTCGATCTCGTTCTCGGTGAACTCACGCCCGCGCGCGTATTCCTGCGCCTTGTCCGCCTCTTCGGCATAAGGCGCACCATCGGCGCGCATTGCGCCTTTGGTGTCCATCAGGCGATACATTGGAATGCCGCCGCGCTTGGCGACCATATTGTCGTTGAAGTCATGCGCACCGGTGATTTTCACCGCGCCCGAGCCGAAATCTGGATCAGGGTAATCATCGGTGATGATCGGGATCTGACGGCGATGCTCTTTCGGGCCTACCGGGATTTCGCAAAGTTTTCCGACGATGGGCGCATAGCGCTCATCGGATGGGTGAACCGCAACTGCGCCGTCGCCGAGCATGGTTTCGGGGCGAGTCGTGGCGATCGAGATATAGTCGCGCTCTTCCTCCAGCACGATATTCCCGTCCTCATCTTTCTCGACGTAGGTATAGGTCTCACCGCCCGCCAGCGGATACTTGAAGTGCCACATATGGCCCGCAACTTCGATATTCTCGACTTCGAGGTCCGAGATCGCGGTTTCAAAATGTGGGTCCCAGTTGACCAGCCGCTTGCCGCGATAGATCAGGCCCTTTTCGTACATGTCGACAAAGACCTTGATCACCGCGTCGTGAAAATTCGCAGAATTTTCGTGGCCCGTGCGCGGGTCACGCGGCGCACCCGCCATGGTGAAGGCGTTGCGCGACCAATCACAGGACGAGCCCAGGCGCTTGAGCTGCTCGATGATCGTGCCGCCGTATTCTCCCTTCCATTCCCAGACCTTGTCCAGAAACGCCTCACGTCCCAGCTCACGACGTCCCGGCTGCTGGGTGTTGGCCAACATCTTTTCCACCTGCATCTGCGTGGCGATACCAGCGTGGTCCTGACCGGGCTGCCATAGCGTGTCGAACCCGCGCATCCGGTGCCAGCGGGTCAGAATATCCTGCAGTGTGTTGTTGAACGCGTGGCCCACATGCAGCGCACCCGTCACGTTCGGTGGCGGGATCATGATGGTAAAACTCTCGTCGCGCGATTTGTTCGCGCCTGCCTTGAAGGCTCCGGCCGCTTCCCAGGCCTGATAGATGCGGGCCTCGGCCTCGGCCGCGTTGAATGTCTTTTCCATCGCCATGGGATGCGTCCTGCGTCAACAATATCGGGTCAGCGCCTGCAATAGCGAATGGACGCAGGAAGGGGAAGGCCCCGCGCGGCGGTCCTGCAATGATCAGCCGGGATTTGATGGGGCGGGCGCATAAAGATCCAGCTTTTCGCTGGCCCCTTGCCCCATCGCCTTGGCCTGATCGCTGCGGATGCGCGCGTGCAGGTCCAGCGCCTCAGGAGCAAACAGCTCGGTCGGCTCAGGGATATGGATGAAATTCCCCACCCGGTCTTCGCCCCGCGCCAGAATGGCATAGTCGCGATCCGCCACTTTTTGCTGCGCATTGGGGTTGAGATAACGGATAGCCAGGCCAATTCGACGATCATCAGATACGTTCGGCCCTGACCCGTGAATGGTCAGCCCATGGTGCAGCGACATCTGGCCGGGCTGCAACTCGATATGGGTTTTGTCTTCCTCCGCGACATCGACTGCCACCTCTTGCCCACGCGACAGCAGGTTGTTGTCGGAAAACGTATCATTATGCGGCAGGATCGGGTTCTTGTGGCTGGCCTTCACGAAATCCATGCAGCCACTTTCAACCGTCGCAGGGGACAGCGCGATCCAGGCAGTCAACTGGTCCGAGGTTTCACCCATACCCCAATATGTCAGGTCCTGATGCATGCCCACCACTTGCGTCGTGCGCGGTTCCTTGATGAACAGCTCAGCCGACCACAACAGCAGGTCTGGGCCCAAAACACCTTCGACAACGTCCAAAACGCGCGGGTCCAACGCGATGCGAGTGGCAAATGGCATCACCACATGCGCGTTGATGCGTTTGTACATGTTCAGGGGTAGCGGCAGGTCAGCCTCGCGCCAGCTGGCCTCGACATCCTCCAACTCGGCACGGTACCCGGCGGCTTCTGCGGCAGAGAACACGGGGATCGGAAATATAAACCCATCATCCCAATAGGCCTCGGCACTTTGGCTGTCCAATCGGCCATTCGTCAGCTTGATTTCTTTGGGCATGGAAACCTCCACTCGACTGAATTTAGGTTCAGCCTAGGCGCGGCCCAGATCGGCGCGCAACGCTGTTTCCAGACATGAATGTCGCTTTCAGACCGTGCGGAGTTAATTTTCTCAGCCACTGGACAAGGTCCTGCTTCACGCTAGGGTCGCGCATTCAGGCAGCCAGAGGATCATCCCATGGAAAAATTCGGCAAAAGCCAGCCCATCAAACGGACCGAGGACCAGCGGTTTCTGACCGGGCAGGGGCAATACATGGACGATTCTGTGCCCGAGAATGCGCTGTTCGCAGCATTCTTTCGCAGCCCGGTGGCGCATGCCACGATCACGTCGCTGGACCTTGAAGATGCACGTACAGCGGATGGGGTGCGCTTGGTCATGACGCTGGAAGATCTGACTGCTGCCGGGATCGATACGGTGATGAACGCGACTACAGTCGCCAACCGCGACGGCAGTCAAGGCGCTGCGTCCGAGCGGAACATGCTGGCCAAGGACCGCGTGCGTTTCGTCGGAGAACCCGTTGCGGTCGTCATTGCCGACTCGTTGTTACAGGCCCGCGATGCAGCCGAATTGATCTGGATGGAAACCGAAGACCTGCCGGTCAAGATGGATGTCGCTGCGGGTGGCGAACCTTTGCATCCACAAGCCCCCGACAACCGCGCCTTTGACTGGGGCTTGGGTGATGAGAAGGCGACCAATGCCGCCTTTCAGGCAGCGGCGCGCACCGTCGCGCTGAACGTGCATGACAACCGGGTCATCGTGAGCTCGATCGAACCGCGTGGCTGTCAGGCCGATTGGTCGGGTGGCCGTATGCATTTCTCATATGGCGGGCAGGGTGTCTGGGGGATGAAAGCGCAACTGGCACAAAAGCTGAAACTGGACCCCGAGGCGATCCGTGTTACTACGCCAGATGTCGGCGGCGGATTTGGTATGAAGGCGATGCCTTATCCCGAATATTTCACCGTTGCTGTTGCTGCCATGAAACTGGGCCAGCCCGTGCACTGGATGTCGGACCGGTCCGAAGCGATGTTGTCAGATCACCACGGCCGTGACCTGACGTCGCTGGCGGAGCTCGCCTTTGATGCCGATCACAAGATCACTGCTTACCGGGTCCACAGCAAGATCAACCTTGGCGCTTATAACAGCCATTTCGCGCAGGCGATCCAGACCAGCCTGTTCAGTAAGGTTTTGATGGGTGTCTACGATGTTCAGACCACCTACTTGCGGGTCGAAGGATTCTTCACCAACACCACGCAGGTCGACGCCTATCGCGGTGCCGGGCGACCCGAGGCGATCTATGTGCTGGAACGCGTCATGGACCGTGCTGCGCGTGAGTTGGGGATTGATCCGTGGGAGTTGCGGCGCAAGAATTTCATCCGACCCGAAGCCTTCCCCTATAAGACCGTAACCGGCGAAACCTATGATGTGGGTGAGTTCAACATGGTCCTCAGCCGCGCCGCCGAACAGACTACGGGCTTTGAGGCCCGCAAGGCGGCGGATGCGGAAAACGGCCTGATCCGGGGGCAGGGGCTTTGTTACTATATCGAAAGTATTTTGGGAGACCCTTCCGAAGGCGCGAAGATCGAGTTTTGCGAGGACGGAACGGTGAACCTCTATGTCGGCACTCAGTCCAATGGGCAAGGGCATGAGACCGTCTATGCCCAGTTCCTATCGGACCAGACAGGGATTCCTTCACACCTGATCAATGTTGTGCAAGGCGACACGGACAGGCTGGCGCAGGGCGGCGGGACTGGCGGTTCACGCTCGGTCACGACCCAAAGCAACGCGACACTGGTCACAGTTGATACGATGATCGCCGCATTCACGCCCTATCTTGCGGATAAGATGGGGGTCGAGGAAATCGATGTGACCTTCGACCATGAAACCTTCCGCGCGCCGGGGTCCAACCTGACCCCCACGCTGACCGAGGCGGCCGAGATGGCGCGCGCGGACGGGCGCACGGATCTGTTGCATCACGAAGCCCGCGCCACGCTAGATGCACGCAGCTATCCCAATGGTGCACATGTTGCCGAAGTCGTTATCGATTCTTTCACTGGTGAAACATGGGTCGACCGCTACACGGTGGTGGATGATTTCGGCAATCTTATCAACCCGATGCTGGCCGAGGGGCAGGTGCATGGCGGCGTGGTTCAGGGTATCGGCCAAGCACTGACCGAGCATGTTGTTCATGATGCCGAGGGGCAACTGCTCACGGCTTCGTTCATGGACTACGCCTTGCCCCGCGCTGCTGAGATACCCATGATAGAGTTTACCTCGGCGCCGGTTCCGTCAACCGCCAACCCGATGGGGATGAAAGGCTGTGGCGAGGCAGGCACCGTGGGCGCACTGGCCGCAGTGGCGAACGCGGTACAGGATGCGCTCTGGGATCACGGGGTGCGGCAGGCGGATATGCCTTTCACACCTCACAAAGTTTGGGAATTGTTGACGCATGGTTCTGTCGCGGCTGAGTAGAAAGGTACTGGGATGGCTCGGACGGCCTCTGCGGTCCGAGCACTCGGCCGAAACGCGCCACCGCGAACCTGTCAGCCATGTCATCATTCTTGACGGCACCATGTCGACGCTGGAAGCAGGGCGGGAAACCCACGCGGGCCAGACCCTGCGTCTGTGCTGCGAGATGGGCAGCCAGGTTTCGGTTTTCTACGAATCCGGCGTGCAGTGGGAAAGCTGGAAGTCGACTATGGACGTGATGATGGGGCGGGGTATCAACCGTCAGATTCGTCGGGCCTATGGTTATTTGGCTTCGCGTTACAAACCCGGTGATAAGATCTTTTTCATCGGCTATTCACGCGGCGCATACGGGGTCCGCAGCCTTGCGGGCGTGATCGATGCTATCGGGTTGCTCAAGGCCGAACACGCCACTGTCCGCAATATCAAACAGGCCTATCGACACTATGAATGTAACGCCAATGGCGAAGCGGCGGCGGTCTTTCGTCGGGAGTTCTGTCACGAGGATGTCGCCATCGAGATGGTCGGCGTCTGGGACACGGTCAAGGCGCTGGGCCTGCGCCTTCCGCTGCTCTGGCGCTGGGCCGAGGAACGCCATGCCTTCCACAACCACCAGCTTGGCCCTGCCACCCGCCACGGCTATCACGCCATGGCGCTGGACGAGACCCGCGAGGTGTTCGAGCCGGTGCTGTGGAAATGCACGCCTGACTTCAAAGGCCATATCGAGCAGGTTTGGTTCCGCGGCACCCACGGCGATGTTGGCGGCCAGCTGAACGGGTTCGAAGAGGCCCGCCCCCTCAGCAACATCTCCCTGATCTGGATGCTGGACAAGGCCGAGCTGCACGGCCTGCCATTGCCCGAGGGCTGGCGCGACCGTTTCCCTACCGATCCGCATGCGCAATCCGTGGGCACCTGGCGTGGCTGGGGTAAGATTTTCCTGCTGCGCAAGCATCGCAAAGTAGGGCGTGACCGGTCAGAGAAACTGCATGTCTCGGTTTCGCCCGAGGAACTACCCCGATGGGTGCCGATGCCAAATCTGCCTTCGCATCCGGCGCAGTGACAGAAGCAACAGCTTGCCTTCCTACGAAAGATGTATCAACAGCAGCCACAGCATTTCTGTCCCGTCAGTGCCGGGTGGACGTCTTAGTATCATCGAAAGACATGTGATTTATGCCGGATCCATACTTTTCTGAGCTCAAATACTTAGGTGGCCCGACCCTGGATTTTATCGAGGTCGCGGTTGACGCTGGTACGGATGTCTCGGGGTTGGTCGTGACGATCTATTTGAGCAATGGCTCGATCCGAACCACCAATACTCTGGCCGGTATCACGCCGACAACGGTTGCCGGTCGCGATATCTATGTCATCGACACGACAAGTTCCGGGACATTTAACGGATTGGGTAAAACCAATGGTATCTCGCTTTCCGAAGGGACAACGGTTTATCAGTTTAATTCTTTCAGCGATCCTCCAAGTCCCGGCCCGATCACTGCGAACACTGGCCCGGCCAATGGTGTGCAATCCACAGTCATCGGGCAGGCCGGCGCTGGCGATTCCCTGATTTCGACCGACAATGGCGGCACATATACAGTCAATACCGATCCCACCCCGGGCAGCATCCCCTGTCTGACTGCGGGCACACTCGTATCCACTGATTTGGGTCCGGTGCCGGTAGAAGATCTGAAGCCTGGCCAGCTGCTTTTGCTGGCGCGGGGTGGCAACCAGCCTTTGCTGCAGATCTTGCGCCGTTCACTCACTGCGCGCGAGTTGCGCCGCAATCCGAAACTCTATCCAGTGCGAATTTGCGCGGGCGCACTTGGACAAGGCCTGCCCCGACGTGATCTGCTTGTCTCGCGTCAGCATCGCATGCTGGTGTCCTCGGCGATTGTGAAACGCATGTTCGGTCGTTCTGAGGTTCTGGTCGCCGCGATAAGGCTGACCGATCTGCCGGGGATTTATGTCGATGAAACCGTAGACAGCGTCACGTATTTCCATCTGGTCCTGGCGACGCACGAAGTGATTATCGCCGAGGGTGCCCCGACCGAAAGCTTGCTGATAGGACAGGAAGCGTTGAATTCACTCCCTCCTGCAATGGTCGAGGAACTTACTGTATTGTTTTCGGGCATTTCGACCGGGAGCCTCTCGGATACCAGTTATCTGGTGCCGGACAACGCGCGTCAGAAACAGCTGGTGTCGCGCCACGCTCAACACGCCCGATCATTGCTATCCGACTATACGGAAAGCACCCGTTCCGCAGACTAATGTCAATCGGGCGCTGGCCAATCAAGGCCAACCCCCGCTGTCATGTCTAAGAATTACCGCCGACGATCTCTGCGCGAGCTCATCGGCTGGAACGCCACGCCCACATGCGCTTCGCAATAGGGTTTGCCCGCCTCGACGGGCAGGCCGCAGAACCAGAAATCCTCGGTCGCGGGGTCGCCGACAGGCCATTTGCAGGTCTTTTCGGTCAGCTCCATCAAAGACAGCTTCTTGGCCTTCTTTTCAATCTCGTTGACCTTGGCCAAAGCCTCGGGGCTGATCTCATTGGCCGACGGTTGCGGAGGCAGCGGCTGGCCGGCGGGTATGATCTGGCGACGGGCCGGGGTGACCGGTTTGGCCTCAGGGGCTGGCACCGGACGGGCCGGTTCGGTCTTGGGTGTCGGTTTCGGTTTGGCCTCGGCCTTGGGCGCTGGGGCCGGTTTTTCCTTAGGCTCGGCCTTTGCCGGGCTTGCACCGGTGGCGCGATTCGACAGACCCAGACGGTGCACCTTGCCGATCACCGCATTGCGGGTCACGCCGCCCAGTTCCTTGGCGATCTGGCTGGCCGACTGGCCCTCGCCCCACATCTTTTTCAGCAGCTCTACACGCTCGTCAGTCCAGGACATCATTTGCCTTTCAAAAGCGGAAAGCGGCCCCGGATTCGGGCCGCCTTGGGAAATCATCTCAGCGCCCTATTCTAAACACTGCGGCCCGAGTTACAAGCGGTCTTCGAATCAGGTATGGGGCAGAGCATGCATAATCTCATGGATCACGACGCACGCCGCTTTGGCGCGGTGAATTGGATGGGCCTCTATACACTGGCGCAGCGCGAAACCCTGCGCTTTCTGGCCGTGTGGACGCAGACCCTGCTGGCACCGCTGGTGACGGCAGGCCTGTTCCTGCTGATCTTCAACATTGCCATTGGTCCCAGCCGACCGGATGTGATGGGGGTGCCGTTTCTGACCTTTCTGGCACCGGGCATCATGATGATGACCGTGATTCAGAACGCCTTTGCCAATACATCGTCATCGATGGTGATCGCCAAGGTTCAGGGCAATATCGTCGATACGCTGATGCCGCCGCTATCGCCGCTGGAAATCCTGTTGGGTTATCTGGCCGGAGGCATCGCCCGCGGAATCCTGATCGCCCTTGTTGTCGCAATCGCTCTGGCGTTGGTTCTGGGCATCGTGCCGCAGAACCCGCTGATCGCACTGATATTCGTGGTTTTAGGTGGCGCGTTCATGGGCGCGCTTGGGCTTTTTGCCGGGATTTTTGCCAACAAGTTTGACCAGATGGCGGCGATCACCAACTTCATCGTCACGCCTTTGGCTTTCTTGTCCGGCACTTTCTATTCTGTGCAGGCGCTACCGCCAGTGCTCAATCGGCTAAGCCATGCGAACCCGGTCTTCTATCTGATTGACGGGTTGCGCTATGGGATGATCGGCGTGTCCGACAGCTCTCCTTGGTTGGGCATGGCGATCTGCGCCAGCGCGACATTGTTGGTTGGAGGATTGACCTGGCAGATGTTGCGCACCGGCTACCGGCTCAAGGCCTGACGGTGTATCGCCTCGCGCCAGACCAGAATCAGACCTCCGGTCAGGATGATGGCCGAGCCGATCAGGCTGATCCCATCCGGTATCACCTTGAATACCGCGAAATCGTAGAAGGCAGCGAAGATCAGCGTAGCGTAGCTGATCGGAGCCACAAAAGAGGCATCCGCCCGCGCCATTCCGTTGACGAAACAAGCCTGCGCACAGGCCATTAGCACACCAATCGAGGCCAGCGCCGCCCATTGCTGAGGCGTCGGCATCTGGAAAACGAAACTTACCGCGACTGTCGCAATGGTCAGACCCATCGCATTGTTGATCAGCAGAATCTGGATCGGTATTTCTCGGCCCGAGAGCTTTTTGATAAAGATCAGTTCCATCCCAATTATTACTGCTGCGGTCAGGGCCAGTAATGCAGCGGGTTGAAAGCTAGCGGGCGTTGGACGCAACAGAACCAAAGCACCGATCAAGGCCACGATGGCGGCCAACCAGCGCCACGGGCCGACACCTTCTTTCAGCAGTGGGATCGCCAACATCATGGCAAAGACCGGGTTCAGGAACGAGATCGCCGTCGCATCCGCGATCGGTATGAAAGCAACGGATGCAAACATCAGCGTGATCCCCAGCCAGCCGAAGCTCGTCCGTCCGATATGCAGACCCCAATGCGGGCGGCTCAGGCGGGGGCGCATGATGCCGACGGCTGTCACGATTACCAGAAAGGCAAACAGAAACCGTCCATGGCTGATCTGCATCGGATGCAGGGCAGGGCCAAGCACATCCGTCCCCAGTGCTTTCGCCAGCAATGTGGTCCCTGCGAGAAGGGCGCTGGCCGCAAGGATCAGCAGGGCCGCAAGGGCAGGATTCTGACGTATCGGTGTCATGGTTCAGCCGTGCGCCAGCGTCGGGTAAATGACAAGCGGTAAATCCCGGTCTCAGAATGATTTTTGCCCCGATCGCAAAAACGGGGTTTTCAGACCCGGTGCACCCCGCTATACGGCCTCACATGATCAATACCGCACATATCCTGCGCCTCCGACGCCGACGCCTGACCGCATAATCGGCCCGTTTGATCCGTTTGCGCTGTCCAAATCCGCGCAAACCCCACCAAATCAGTTGACGACCATGGCCCCAGTGTATCACTCACAGGGCTCAAGCTATTCGAAAAGGATGATCCGATGATCCCGTCCGTTCTGCCGACCTATAACCGCGCGCCCCTGACATTCGTGAAGGGCGAAGGCGCCTGGCTGACCGAGGCGGATGGCCGACGTTTTCTGGATCTGGGCGCGGGCATAGCGGTAAACGCGCTGGGTCATGCGCATCCGGCGCTGGTGGCGGCCCTGACGGAACAGGCGCATGCGCTGTGGCATGTTTCAAACCTCTATAACATCCCGCAACAGCAGGCACTGGCGGACAAGCTGGTGGAACACACCTTTGCCGATACGGTGTTCTTCACCAATTCGGGCACCGAATCCTGCGAATTGGCCGTCAAAATGGCCCGCAAGTATTTCTATGACAAAGGTCAGCCCGAGAAGGTCGAGATCATCACTTTCGACGGCTCATTCCATGGCCGGTCATCGGCGGGTATCGCCGCCGCCGGGTCCGAGAAGATGACCAAAGGTTTCGGCCCGCTGCTTCCCGGCTTTGTCCATCTGACATTCGGAGACCTCGACGGTGTCACCAACGCTATCACCGACACCACGGCAGCCATCCTGATCGAACCGGTTCAGGGCGAAGGCGGCATCCGCCCCGTTCCGGATGCAGAGCTGAAAGCCTTGCGCCAGATTTGCGATGATAACGGCCTTTTGCTGATCCTCGATGAGGTCCAATGCGGCGTTGGGCGGACCGGCAAACTCTTTGCCCATGAATGGGCCGGCATCACGCCGGATATCATGATGGTCGCCAAAGGCATCGGCGGCGGTTTTCCTCTGGGTGCGGTTCTGGCCACCGAAGAGGCCGCCAGCGGCATGACGGCAGGCACCCACGGCTCGACCTATGGCGGCAACCCCTTGGGCTGCGCTGTAGGCTGCGCGGTGATCGATCAGGTCGCCACTCCGGCCTTCCTCGAAGGGGTGAATCGCAAGGCGGGCCTGCTGCGTCAGAAGCTCGAAGGCCTGATCGCGGACCACCCCGAAGTATTCGAGGAGGTGCGCGGCTCAGGTTTGATGCTTGGCCTGAAATGCAAACCCGCCAATATCGACGTGGTCAACGCTGGCTATGACAACGAGGTCATAACGGTCCCCGCCGCAGATAACGTGATCCGCCTGCTGCCGCCGCTGACCCTCACCGAGGATGACATCGCACAAGCCCTGATCCGCCTCGAGAAAACTGCGGCACAAGTCGAAAACGCAATGGCTTCGGCCTGAACTCGCCTGATTAAAAAGTGAATTAAAATGAACCACTTCCTTGATATCCACAAAACTGACGCAGGTGATCTGCGGAACATGATCGATCAGGCCAGCGCGATGAAACAGGCGCGCCTTGGGCGCCCCAAAGCTGCCCCGGACGACGAGCAGCCTCTGGCAGGCCGCATGGTTGCGCTGATCTTTGAAAAGCCGTCAACACGGACCCGCGTGTCCTTCGATGTCGGTGTGCGCCAAATGGGCGGGCAGACCATGGTGCTGTCCGGCAAGGACATGCAGCTGGGCCATGGTGAAACCATCGCCGACACCGCCCGCGTCCTGTCGCGCTATGTCGACATGATCATGATCCGAACCTTTGATGAAACCATCCTGACCGAGATGTCCGAATACTCGGACGTTCCCGTCATCAATGGTCTGACCGATCGTACACATCCCTGCCAAATCATGGCCGATGTGCTGACCTATGAAGAGCATCGCGGCCCCATCGCAGGAAAAAAGGTCGTCTGGACCGGCGACGGCAACAATGTCTGCGCTTCATTTCTGCATGCCGCCGGTCAATTCGGTTTCGACCTGACATTCACCGGCCCGGCGCAGCTGGACCCAGAAGAAGAATTCATGGGGCTTGCACGCCAGAAGGGCTCGAAAATCGTGATCGAACGGGACCCGCACAAAGCTGTTGAAGGGGCCGACCTCGTGGTCGCCGATACTTGGGTCTCAATGCACGATTCTCAATCCGCGAAGGAGCGCCGCCACAACATGCTGCGCCCCTATCAGGTCAACGCCGAGCTGATGTCGCATGCCAAGCCAGACGCGTTGTTCATGCACTGCCTGCCTGCGCACCGCGAAGAAGAGGCCACATCCGAGGTCATGGACGGCCCAAACTCGGTGATCTTTGACGAGGCCGAAAACCGCCTGCATGCGCAAAAAGCCGTGATGCGCTGGTGTCTGGGCGTCTGAGGCCGACAGCAATCTGGGAGAGCCATAGATGGCTCTCTTAAATCTCGGAGCAACCAATGCCACACATCACTCTGGAATTCTCTGCCGGGCTCGAAAAAACTCATGATTTTCAAGCCATCTGTGAGCAGCTCTATTCCGTGCTCGCCGCGCATGAAGAATTCGATGCCCCAACACTCAAAATCCGTGCCACCTCGTTTCCGTATTTCCGCATCGGGACCGAACCGCAGACGTTCATTCATGCCACGCTCTTGTTGTTGCAAGGCCGAGATGAGGCAACGCGCGCCGAGTTGAACGCGATCATTCTGAATGTTCTGGCTGCGTCTGCGCCCACGGTCGGCAGCATCACCGTGCGGGATGTTGAAATAGATCGCGCGACCTATGCCAAACGCCTGTCAGCCTGACGCGGCCCCGGTATGCGTATGGGAGGACTAAACGCGTCGGGACACTTCCCAGACCCGTAGTCTGGCGAGCGTAGCGACGCACGCCAGAACTACCAGCACACACAATGCGATCTTGGTCATGATCTCCATTGTGCCCTCAATCAGCAGGGCGTGTACGACACTGCCCAGAATGGTTACCAGCGCCAGTCCTGTGTGCCCCAGACGCCAGAGCCGAAATCGCAGGTTCAGGCGTAGGCGCAGAACGCCCATCGTTGCTGCAGCAAAACCCGTCCACATCGCGATCACACCCCAGACGGAAAAGGGTGTGGCTGATACGAATAGAAGCGCGTCCACGACATCCGGCGGGCTCGTGATCCACAAACCGCCCACATGGATTACGATCGCTGCGACAAGGGCCAGACCGCACCGCCTGTGCCATAAGCGGCTGCGCACAGGTGAAAGCCCAGGCAACCAGCGTCCGGCCAGCAAGGGTTGCATCAGCAGAAGGCACATCCCGACGATGCCCGCAAACCCGGCTAGGATGTAGATCGGCTCGCGCCACGCCAGATAAGGGCTGAATGCTGCCGCGATAACCGGCACCAGAAGGGCGACAATCAACGCTGCCCAGATCAGTATGCGCCTCAACACGTATCAGGCAGGCTGCAAGACGAAATGCGCTGCAAGCGTTTTGTCTTTCGCGCTCGACATCACCGGGCGCAGGAACACCGTCTCGAATTCGCCGCTGTCATAGGCCAGATGTCCATGCGGTTGGCCAAAGGCGGGCACGATTTGTGGCATCTCAAGCCGAAATTCACCGTTCGCATCCGTCAGCGTCGCCCCATGGCTGCGCTGGTCGCGCTCGTGCCCCTCGGTCGTATGCGCCCAGATCTGGATACGCTGGCCGGGCAAGGGGGCTCCGTCGCCTGCGCGGCGCACGGTGCCGGTCATCCAGAAACCTCCGCCGCCGATGCGCTGCACAATAGGGGCGCCGGGGCGATAGTTGTTCGATCCGCCCCGCATGGATGGGGTCGGTGCAACGCCCTGCGCCCGCGCGGGCGTGGTCAGCCCGGCCGTGCCTAGCGCTGCAAAACAGCCCGCCGTAACCAACGCGCTGCGGCGGGTAAGAAGAACGTGCGACATCGAGAGGGCTCCTTTCGATAACGGGCATGGTGTCTGGCCTGACACTCAATCTAGCACGTTTGTTGCGAAAGCCGAGTTAAGCTGGTCTGAAGATCGGGTCATTTCATCACCGTCACGTGAGCGTTGCCGCCGTTTCCGCCCATCGTGCACTGTATATGTGCACTCATGCGCTATGCCCGATATCAAATCATACTATATTCCACATTATCAAACATATTGAAGCCTAAGCCAGATCCTGACCCAAGGGAGAGCGAGAATGAGCTGGAATCCGACCCATACCCCCGACTGCCGGTCCGAGAACCCGGCGCTAGACAGCCTGATCATCCCCCGTGCCCGTGATCTGGGCGGGTTCGAGGTGCGCCGCGCGCTACCCTCGGTCAAACGGCAACTGGTCGGCCCCTTCATCTTCTTCGACCAAATGGGTCCGGCCGAATTCATCACCGAAGGCGGTATTGATGTTCGGCCGCATCCCCATATCGGACTGGGTACCGTGACCTATTTATATCAGGGCGAGTTTGAACACCGCGACAGTCTCGGCACGCATCAGATGATCTACCCCGGCGAGGTCAACTGGATGGTCGCTGGGCGTGGTGTGACCCATTCCGAACGTACCAGTGACCAAACACGCGGCAAGAAACACAGCCTGTTTGGCATCCAGACTTGGATCGCCCTGCCCGAAACTCACGAAGATATGGCCCCCGATTTCGAACACCACAAACAGGGCGCGTTGCCTCATATTCAGGATGCAGGCGTCAGCGCCCGCCTGATCCTTGGTTCCGCCTATGGCGAAACCAGCCCGGTCACCATGCTGTCCGAGACCTTTTATCTCGACGTCCAGCTCGAACCGGGTGCCTCCTTCCCACTGCCCGACAATCACGAGGATCGCGGTGTCTATGTCACCACAGGCTCGGTCGAGATCGCAGGCGACAGCTTCGAGGCGGGTCGCATGATGGTCTTCCGCCCCGGCGATCACCTGTCCGTGAAGGCCGGACCACTGGGTGCGCGGCTGTTGCTGCTGGGCGGCGCGACCTTGAACGAAGATCGCTACATCTGGTGGAACTTCGTCTCCTCTTCGAAGGAGAAAATCGAAACCGCCACACGCGAATGGAAAACTGCCGACTGGGCGAACGGCGCCTTCCACCTGCCGCCCGGTGATGATCAGGAGTTCATTCCGATCTCAGAAGACCTCGAACGCACCCGACCCAGACGCGCCCGCGTCTGACCTCACGTCACGCTGGCTCCGATGAACGATCCCGGCGATCCTTGGAGGCACAGCGGAGGTAAGCCATGAATATCGTCATCGCCGGTGCAGGCAGCATTGGCTGCTTTTGCGGCGCATTGCTGGCCGCAGCGGGACACAGCGTGACGCTGCTGGGCCGCGCGCGGGTGCTGGACGCCATCCGGGGACAGGGGCTGACGGTGACAGATTTCTCGAACCTGCATCGGCACGTCGCCGCCGCACAACTCCTGCTCAGCGAAGACCCTGCCTGTCTTGGGGATGCCGAGTTAGTCATCGTCACGGTAAAAACCGGCGCGACCGCCGAGATGGCCACGCTGATCGCCGCATACGCCACGGAAACGGCCCCGGTTCTGTCTTGGCAGAATGGGCTCGAGAACGCCCGCACCCTGCGCACCGCTCTTCCCGGACGCGACGTTCGGGCTGGAATGGTGCCCTTCAACGTGGTGCCGACGGGCCCGGCAACCTATCACCGCGCCACATCGGGCGAGATCGTCATCGAGCGTGGCTCCCGGTCTCTGGCTGAACGCCTAAGCGCCCCAGATCTACCCGTCAGCGAAAGCGACCAGATCGAGGCAGTGCAATGGGGTAAGCTGGTGATCAACCTCAACAATGCATTGAACGCATTGTCCGGCCTGACCTTGCAAAACCAACTGCTCGACCGAAACTGGCGTCGCCTGATGGCTGATCAGATGGCCGAGGCGCAGCGTGTTTTGAAAGTCGCCGAGATCGAGGCCACCTCCACAACGCCACTACCCGCATGGATGACACCGCACATTCTACGTCTGCCAACGCCAATTTTTACACGGATTGCGGCAAAAATGCTGACCATCGACCCCAATGCGCGCACCTCGATGGCTTATGATCTGACGGCGGGACGCCCGACCGAAATCGACAGTCTACAGGGCGAAATCATCAAACTCGGCCAACAGTACGCGATCGCAACCCCGATCAATAGCCGAGTCTCTCAACTCATCCATCAATCACCGGACACGCCGCTCACAGTCGACCAGATCATAACCTGATCCGTCTCTTCATCTGGCCTAAAATACCTCGGAGCGCGAGGCAGAGCCTCGCAAAATCCGATCAAGCGAACGCAGTCAAAACCCAGAAAATTAGCGCCGACATCACTGCCGCTGCCGGTACCGTGATCACCCAGGCCGCCACGATGGTCATGAAATGCGACCGCCGCACCAGCTTGCGCCGCCGCCGTTCCTCGCGCGCCAGTCGCAGCTCTGCCGGTCGCTGGCGGTTCGAGTATTTCCACCGCCGTTCTGCATGCCACTCCCGATAGAAGCCAACACCAAAGACGGCCCCAACCGCGATATGAGTCGAACTGACCGGCAGACCCAGCCAACTGGCGACGATGACCGTGATCGCCGCCGATAGCGCGACACAGAACGCCCGCATCGGGTTCAGCTTGGTGATCTGGCTGCCGACCATACGGATCAGCTTGGGACCGAACAGGAATAGGCCGAACGAGATGCCAAACGCGCCGATCACCATGACCCATGTCGGGATCGATACTTTCGTGGCAAAATCTCCGAACTCGGCCGCATGCACGATCGCCGCCAATGGACCCACCGCATTGGCCACATCATTGGCCCCATGCGCAAAGCTCAAAAATGTGGCCGAAATCACCAGAGGCAGACCAAACAATGTCTTCAACGACCGGGTCCGGTTCTCCAACCCTTCAGACTTGCGCTTGACCCACGGTACCGTCGCAGCCCAGACCAGGCCGCCAAAGGTCAGACCGATCAAAAGGGCAAATTGAAGATCAATTTTGACGATCCGCTTCAGGCCTTTGACCGACAAGTAGGTGGCAAACGCCCCTGCCATCACGGCAACCAGAATGGGCACCCAGCGCCGCGCTGCCGCGATCTTGTCGTCCTGATACTGGATCTTGTGTTTGATCAATGCCAGAAAGGCGGCTGCAATCATCCCGCCCAAAACGGGTGAGATCACCCAACTGGCGGCAATCGCGCTCATCGTGCCCCAACTCACCGCACTTAGGCCCGCCGCAGCAATGCCGGCACCCATCACGCCGCCGACCACCGAATGCGTGGTCGAAACCGGTGCCCCGACCCAGGTAGCCAGATTGACCCACAGTGCCGACGATATCAGGGCCGCCATCATCGCCCAGATGAACACATTGCTGTTCTGCACCGACATCGGATCGATGATGCCCTTAGAGATGGTCGAAACCACATCCCCCCCTGCCAGCAACGCGCCTGCGCTTTCTGCGATGGCGGCAATCAGGATGGCTCCGCCCATGGTCAGAGCATTGGCCCCCACTGCCGGGCCCATATTGTTGGCTACGTCGTTGGCACCGATATTGATCGCCATGTAAGCGCCGAATGCCGCAGCTGCGACAACGATCACGCCACCATCGGCCCGTCCGAACAGAAGCGCTGCAGCCAAACCTGCCAGCGCGATAAAGGCCAGTGCAATTCCGGGGGCCAACAGAGGACGCGATACTTGGGCATTGGCGTGCTCAACGCGCGAGATACGCTGCAGGTCGCGGTCCAGTGCGTGCCAACGGGCTTTGGTGGGGTGGTCTGACATCGGTTCACAGCGGCTGTTTTGAATGATGCCCGCCGCTAAACGGTTCCAATGGGCGCGGCAACCTTTGTCATCAGTTTTTTACAATATTGTTACAATTGCAGTAGCAAGTCGCGCAGTTCCGGCTCTTGCACGCGTTCGGCGGCCACCTTTGGGGACACCCAGCAGCGCTTACGCTGATCGGACTCGGGGAATACATCCGCCAGATCGGTCACCTCGATCCGATAAACGCTGGTGATAACCGGCAACGCCGTGCCGTCATCCAACCTTTTGTCGTAAGAGTAATGACCAACGGGATCTTTCTGCACCTCAGTCGCGCGCACTCCAGCCTCTTCCCAGGCTTCCCGCAATGCGGTTTCCGGCCCGTTGAGCCCATCAATGGGCCAGCCTTTGGGGATAATCCAGCGTCCGGTGCCCCGACTGGTGATTAACAAAACGTCGTCACCGGGACCTGCCTTGCGGGTACACAACGCAGCAACCTGCACCCGGCTTGGGCGCTGGATCAGCGGTCGCGCGACCTCTTCCCAGATGTTGCGTATCCATGTCGTCATGCCAGGCCTGCTCGGGCGTGTTCTTTTTGTAATTCGAAGAAGTTACATAATCATGTATTGCTGAGTTAACAATACCGCCCTCGGATAACCGCAAAATATGGCCTGAACTTTCGGTGTTTCGTGTATTTTTGCAGCAATTTGTGCGCTTTGCACTGTTTCCGCCAATGAGGCTTATTTACGCCCACCTGATCAACTCAGCCTTTGCGCCGCTTCGCGCGCAGCGTCGGATCCGCCTGAGTTGGATCTTCGGGCCAGGGATGTTTTGGGTACTGCGCCCGCATGTCCTTGCGCACATCGGCATATGACCCGGCCCAGAATCCGGGCAGATCACGGGTGATCTGGATCGGTCGCTGGGCCGGTGACAGCAGCGTGATCTTCAAAGGCTCGCCCCCAACCACCGGATGTTGCGTAACGCCAAATACCTCTTGTAGCCGAACCGAGATTTCGGGCACCGCACCGCCATAGTCAATTGGCAGCTTGCGGCCCAACGGAGTCACAAACGAGCCCGGCGCCCGCCGATCCAGTTCCTGCATCTGGTCCCAGTCCAGCCGGGCGCGCAGCGCGGGCAGCAGGTCGAACCGCTTCCAGTCATCGGCATTGCGCACACCCGAGAGCATCGGCAGCAGCCAGTCTTCCAGCGTATCCATCAGCCCGGTTTCCGAGAAGTCCGGCAAATCAGCGCCTTCCGCGCGGATCAACTCGACCCGAGCGGCCAATCGCGCTGCGGCCCCGTTCAGCCGCACACCCAGATCGCGCACCCCGTCCAACATCGCCCGCGCCAACGCATCCTCGGGGACATCTTTCCAGATGCGGTCGTCCAGCGTGATTGCTCCGAACCGCTCTTGCCTGCGCGCCACCACACGGCGTTCGCGTTTCGACCAGTCGCAGCTGTCGACCCACGCGATCTGATCGCCGAATAGATCGCGAATTTCCCCCTCGGAAATCTGCGCTGCCATGCGCACGCGCGCTTCACGCGGGTTCCCATCCGTATCCGTCACCACAAGATAGGGTGCACCCGCCAACGTATCACCGGCTTCCAGCACGACGCCTTTGCCACCCGACAGGACATAACGCGGGACATCTCCCTTGCGTCGCTGTCCGATGCGATCGGGATAGGCCAGCGCCGCCATCGCCGCCGGGCTCAGACCGCCCGCATCCTTAGATTGCGCGCGCAACCGTTTTGCTTCGCCCTTGATCCGATCCAGCGCGCCCATGTTGACCTGCCAGACCCGATTGCGCTGAAACGCGCGCACGTCCCGCAGCACCTCAAGCCTCAAAGACAGATCGACCGGCGCGCCCCGCAGCGGATCGCGTTCCGCCATCAGCGCCGCCAGTGTCGCGGCCTCAGGTCCCGCGTGCAGCAGCATGTGCCCCAGCCGAGGATGCAGCGGCAGCGCCGCCAGCGCCCGCCCATGTTCGGTGATCCGGCCTTTGCCATCCAGGGCACCCAGCATCGCCAGCAACGCGCGCGCCTCAGCCAGCGTGCCTTCGGGCGGCGCGGTCAGAAACGCAAGATCACCCGGTTCTGCGCCCCAGAGCGACAATTCCAACGCCAGCCCGGTCAGATCGGCAGCCTCGATTTCGGCAGGCGGGTAGGCGGCCAGTGCACCTTCGTCGCCCTTGGACCACAACCGATAGCAGACACCTTCGGCCACACGCCCCGCACGGCCTGCGCGCTGCGTCGCTTCGGCCCGCGTCACCCGCTCGGTCACCAGCTGCGACATGCCTGATCCGGGATCGAACCGCGCCCGCCGGGCTTGCCCCATATCGACCACCACGCGGATATCGGGAATAGTCAGCGAGGTTTCGGCAATCGACGTCGCCAGAACTACCTTGCGACCTTGCTTAACCGGCGCAATCGCCGCGCGCTGGGCGGCAAAGGGCAGTGCTCCGAACAAAGGCCGCACTGAACAGGTGTCGGGTAGACGGCTGGCCAAAGCCGCCTCGGCCCGCCGAATTTCACCTTCACCGGGCAGGAACACCAGCATGCCCCCTTTGGTTTCCCGTTCGGCTCGCACCACCAGATCGATCAGCGCGTCTAGTCGCCGCGCCTGCGGCGCCAAAGGCCGGTCCAACCAGCGGGTCTCGACCGGATAGCTGCGCCCTTCGGATGTCACCAGAGGCGCGTTCATCAGCTGGCCCACCGGTTCAGCATCCAGCGTCGCGGACATCGCCAGCAAGATCAGGTCATCGCGCAACGCTCCAGTCACCTCAAGGCACAGTGCAAGCCCAAGATCGGCGTTCAGGGACCGTTCGTGGAATTCATCGAATATCACAGCACCTACGCCGGGCAGGTCAGGTTCGGATTGCAGCATCCGTGTCAGGATACCTTCGGTCACAACCTCGATGTGCGTCGCCTTTGAAACTTTCACGTCTCCACGGACACGATAGCCCACGGTCTGGCCCACGGGCTCACCCAGCGTCTCAGCCATGCGTTCGGCGGCGGCGCGGGCGGCCAGCCGCCGGGGTTCCAGCATGACGATCCGGCCCTCGCACAGACCGGCCTGCAGCATCTCAAGCGGCACGCGGGTTGTCTTGCCCGCACCCGGCGGCGCCTGCAGCACCGCGCGCCCATGCGTTCGCAAGGCGTTCAGAAGATCGGGAATGGCGTCATCAATGGGCAACCGGGTCATATCGCCTTATCGCCAAAGCCTCGGCCAAGGTCCAGCGTCGCCAAACTCGGCTCCGGTTGGGGCTGGACAAACCGGGTCATCCCCCCTCATCTAGGGCAAATTCCAGCCGGGGACTTACCGATGAACATTGCCGAGCTTGGCGACAGGATCTTGAACGGAGAGCGCAGGGCATTGGCCCGTGCGATCACACTGGTCGAAAGCGGGCGTGAAGATCATCGGGCGCAGGCAACCGTGCTGCTGGATCAATTGAGCGGCGCCGGACGCCAGGCGTTGCGGATCGGCCTGTCGGGCACGCCGGGTGTGGGCAAATCGACCTTTATCGAAAGCTTCGGCATGATGCTGACGGGGCTGGGGCTGCGCGTTGCGGTTCTTGCAGTTGACCCCAGCTCGGCCCGTTCGGGGGGCTCGATCCTGGGCGACAAGACCCGCATGGAAAGGCTGAGCCGCGAGAAAAACGCCTTTATCCGCCCGTCCCCCAGCCAGAGCCATCTTGGTGGCGTGGCGCGCCGCACACGCGAAGCGATTGCACTTTGTGAGGCGGCTGGTTTTGACGTCGTGCTGATTGAAACCGTGGGTGTGGGCCAATCGGAAACCGTTGTGGCCGAGATGTCTGACCTGTTCCTGCTGCTGCTGGCCCCGGCGGGTGGAGATGAGTTGCAGGGCGTCAAGCGCGGCATCATGGAGATGGCCGACATGATCCTGATCAACAAGGCCGATGGCGACCTGAAAGCGACTGCAACCCGCACCTGCGCCGATTACGCGGGCGCGCTGCGTCTGCTGCGCAAACGCCCGCAGGACCCCGAAGGGTTTCCCAAGGCCATGACCGTTTCAGCAGTTGAAGAGCATGGGCTGGAACAGGCTTGGGACGAGATGCAGGCCCTGACAACCTGGCGGCGCGAAGCCGGGCATTGGGTATTGAACCGCGCCACACAGGCACAATACTGGTTCGAGCAAGAGGTACGCCACGCATTGCTTGCGCGTCTCGAAACGCCACAGATGCGCAGTCGGATGAGCGATCTTGGCGCTCAGGTCAGTGCGGGCCACCTCAGCCCATCGGCGGCGGCCGAACAAATCCTCTCCGGGCTGTCCGACGCGTAACACTCTGGCGGTATGATGCGTGCGCGGCTGGTGCGCTGACCGCTAATCGTGTATTAAAGCTACATATATTGTTGTGTTTGAGTGTAAGTCACTGCGTTTGAACCGGGTTGAGAAAGGGCTTGGTCAGCTCGGATCGTGCCCGGATTCTCCGAGGAACGGGACACGTCAGAATGCCCAATATCAATGGTACCAACGGCGACGACGATATCGATGTCACAAATGACAACGGTACTCTGAACGGAAACCCGGCGACGCCTCCGGTGACCGGTATCCGTGGCCGTGGCGGCGATGACGATATCACCATCACCAATAGCACCATTGCCAACAATGTCCTGGGCAATGCAGGCACCGACACGATCATTGTCACCAACAGCACGGTTGGCGGGCGCATCGCTAGCGGGTCGGATGCGGATACGGTTGATATCAGGGGGTCAACCGTCGGCGATATCCGGCTTGGTGCCGGTAATGACACGCTGAATTTCACCAGCACCACGGTGTCGGGTGACATTCGCGGCGGCAGTGGAACCGACACGCTGAACCTCCCTGAGGGCACTGTTATCACGGACGATACTTTCGGGGTGATTACGGTCGAAGACGGGGTTGGTTATTCAGTCTCGAGCGGCACATTTACCCTGCCTTCAGGCATCACCGTCACGTATTCAGCGTTCGAGAACGGGTCGGGTATGCCCTGTTTCACGCGCGATACATTGATCACGACACAGGATGGGCGATCCCTGATCCAGTCGTTGCGCACCGGTGATCTGGTCCACACACTTGGGCAGGGCCTGCACCCGATCCGTTGGATCGGGCGGCGCGAATTTGATCGCTTCCAGCTTGAAGCCAACCCCAGACTCTGGCCTGTGCGTATCCTTGCAGGGGCATTGGGTGAGGGGCTGCCGCATCGCGATCTGCTGGTCTCGCGCCAGCATCGGATGCTGGTGCACTCAAAGATCGCCCAACGCATGTTCGGCACGACCGAGGTTCTGATTCCGGCCATCAAACTCACTGCAATGCCGGATATCTACATTGATGAAAGCGTGGAAAGCGTCGAGTATTACCACCTGCTGTTCGACCGCCATCAGGTGATCTTTGCCGAGGATGCGCCAACCGAAAGCCTCTATACCGGCCCCGAAGCGCTGAAAATGCTGAGCGCCGCGTCGCGTCGCGAGATATTCGAGATTTTTCCCGAACTGACAGACCTTGACTACCGCGCCGACCCGGCCCGCATGATCCCCGGCGGGCGGCTGCAAGCGCAGTTGATCACGCGGCATTTGAAGAATAACAAGCCGCTGTTGCGGATGTCCCCGATCTTGACCTCAAATGAATTCAACTCGGGTGCAAAGATTTCGCCGCAGCCGTCTTGACCCTTCGCGCGATTCCCACTAAACGCATCCAACCAGTTTTCGGGCGCGACTTCGGGTTGCGCCCCTTGTGATTTGGCCGCGGGTCTTGTACCCGGCCTCCAGAAACAAAGGAAGAAACCATGTCGCGCCGTTGCGAACTGACCGGAAAAGGCCCGATGACTGGCAACAATGTCAGCCACGCCAAAAACAGAACTCGTCGCCGTTTTCTGCCCAACCTGAACGACGTTACCCTGCAGTCGGAAACCCTGGGTCGTGGCGTCAAGCTGCGCATCTCGGCAGCTGCCCTGCGCTCGGTCGACCACCGCGGTGGTCTGGACGCGTTCCTGGCCAAAGCCAAGGATGACGAGCTGTCGGCGAACGCCCTGAAAGTGAAGAAAGAAATCGCCAAGGCGCAAGCCTCGGCCTAAGCGCTTTCTCACGCTAGAATTCAGCCCTGCACCCTGCGGTGTGGGGCTTTTCTTTTTTGCATTCGCTGCCCCTGTGCGAATGATTGTCTCTGAAATGGTAATAAAACGCCCCGCTTCGTGACGTTGTTCACAGAACGCCTGCTGAATATCGCATATGTTTATGCATATTCATGTTGAGGGGGTTACCATGTCACTCAAAGCAAAGAATTTTCTGTTTTTACTGCCACGATCAATTGCAAAAGCCGTGATCCGCTGCACCCGGATGCAGCGCCGGGTAAACCGACTGCATACGGGGATGAATGCCGAGGCGTTCAGGCCGCCGAAAAGCTGAGCTAGGCCATACTGTCTCAGCCACTGCTTTGCGCTTGAAGCCGGTTCAGTGGGCGGCGTATATACCAAGCTGACATGACAGGCTTTTTCCGCACATTTCTGCCTTATACGCTGTCCTTGATGGTGATCCTCACCGGGCAGGGACTGGCCGTGTCGCGGGGTATGGAGCGCGCGGTCGGGCAGATGGTTTTGTGCACCGGCAGCGGACCGGTCGTCGTCTATATGGACGAAGACGGCCAACCGACCCGCGCACCGCAATACTGCCCTGACTATGCGCTCAACCTGCTGGGCGCGATCCATGAAGCCTCGGTTGCCGTACCTCCGGCCCCGCCGCGCGCGCTCCCCGCGCCGTCGCTCCTTTCCCAGCATCTGATTGCCGCGCCGCTGCCGCGACACCCAGCTCGTGCCCCGCCGGTTTCTGCCTGATTCCAGTTTCCAAACTCTATCAGACAGTTACCAAGGAGAGGCATAATGACCCTCAAATCCAGCCTGCTTGCAGTCCTGACTACCTTTTCGCTGACCGGTGCGGCGCTGGCTGCCGATACCATCTCGGTCGAAGACCCTTATGCACGGTCTTCGGGCAAAACCGCGAAGGCGGGTGCCGCCTTTATGATGATCCAGAATCAAGGCGATACCGATGACCGCCTGATCGGCGTGACCTCGGATGCGGCTGCCCGAGTGGAACTGCACACTCATAAGGTTGACGAAAACGGTGTCGCCAAGATGGTGCATGTGAAGGAAGGCTTCGCCATTCCGGCGGGCGAAACCCACATGCTGAAACGCGGCGGTGATCACGTCATGTTCATGGGCCTGACCGCGCCTTTCGAACAGGGCGGAACCGTTCCCGTCACTCTGATCTTCGAAAATGCTGGAGAGGTCGCGGTCGAGATCCCGGTCGATCTTGAGCGCCAGGACAAAGGCGGCCATTCGAACTAACGCCTGTCTTAAGGCTGTGGTACAGCCATCATCCATACGACAGGCCGGGCAATGCCCGGCCTGTTGCGTCATCTGTTGACGGTTTTCATCTCCAATCGATCGCCCGCTTTTTTGAACCGTGCCGCCAGAAAGAACATCACCACCGCCGAGGTCAGCGCGAAGAAGGCAATTGCCCAGCCCAACGCCACCATGCCGCTGCCGGGCCAGAAGATCAGCACCAGCCCGACGATGAGTGCGAAGATACCTGAATTACGCACCGTTGCGCGCTCGGGGTCTTGTGGATGCATTTGCGGCAGCGCCATGAACGAGCCGATCGCAACGAACAGCGCCATCGCCCCCATGAGGGTGAACGCCAGCCAGGCCACGCCCTGTGGCCAGATCAGCAACACCAAACCGATCAGCGCGGCACCGATACCGACGCCTCCGATCAGCCCGCGCCGCCCAAAACCCAGCCAGGTCAGCGCGCCATCCAGAATCAGCAGCGCCCCTACCAATCGCAGCAATAATGAGATGCTGCTGGTCGGCCAGAACAGCGCTGCAATCCCGATCAGACCCGCGAGAATTCCACGCAGCAGAAAGGTCCACCACAGGCTGGCCAGATTGGTACTTAACGTATCGCGCGCGTCGATACTGCTGTCGTCAAGGATTTCTCCGTCTTTGGGCGGTAGATCGGTCATGTCACTCACTCGGGTTTGCGTTTTCTGCACCATAGACGGGAAGACGCGCCGCTGTCTGCCCCTATCGCGTGCTGCCTCGCGCCAACAGCTCATCGACCCAGCGCGGTACTGCCTCCGAGGCTGGCCCCAGCCGGGTTTCATCAAATATTCCGGCGGATGGCTCAAGGTTCAATTCGATCGTCCGCGCGCCCACGGCCCGCGCCTCTTGTACAAACCCTGCCGCCGGATAAACCTGCCCCGAGGTGCCGATCGAGGCGAACAGCGATGCTTCCATCAGATGGTCGTAGATCTCATCCATGAAATATGGCATCTCGCCGAACCATACCACGTCGGGCCGGGCCGAGGGCTGGTGACAGGACGGGCAGGGCTCACCCACATCCATTTCGGGTGGCGAAGCCCAACGATATCCGCACGCCTCACACAAAGCCCCAGCCAAGGTGCCATGCATATGGATCACATGCGCGGCCCCTCCTGCCTCGTGCAGGCTGTCGACATTCTGGGTGACAAGGATCACCTCTCCAGGCCAGCCCTGCTGCAACCGGGCCAGCGCCTGATGCGCCGCGTTGGGTTGCGCCTTGGCGGCCTGTACTCGGCGGGCATTGTAAAACTGATGCACCAGCGACGGATTGCGGGCAAAGCCCTCGGGCGTGGCCACATCCTCGATCCGGTGCTGCGCCCACAGGCCGCCTTCATCGCGGAACGTGCCCAGTCCGCTTTCGGCCGAAATCCCGGCGCCGGTCAGAATGACGATCTTTTCCATACCCGCCTCACGCGTTACACCCGTTCCCATGACACACCGTATCCTTTTCGTCTGCCTGGGCAATATCTGCCGCTCACCCGCTGCCGAGGGCGCTTTTCGCGCCCGCGCCCCGCATCACCAGACCGACAGCGCCGGAACCTCGGGCTGGCATATCGGAGACCCGCCCTACGGCCCAATGCAAAAGGCCGCCCGCGCGCGTGATATCGACCTCAGCGACCTACGCGCGCGCCAGTTCTTGGCCGAGGATTTCAACCACTTCGACCTGATCATCGGAATGGACGCAGAAAACATCGAGGGTATCGAGGCCCTGCGCCCCGACGGCATCACCACCCCGGTCCGCCTGCTGACCGATTTTGCGCCTGACAGCGGCGCGGACCACGTGCCCGATCCCTATTACACCCGGGATTTCGACGGCGCGCTGGACCTGATCGAAGAGGCGGTGCAGGGGCTCGAGGCACATGTGCGGGCCTAGCTTGAATATACCATTCATTTACGACGGCAGATGCGGACGGCATTGTTCCCCATGCGATATATGTCCAATTCTGGACTGATGGGTATGTCGAACTCAATTTGTAACAACTAAATTTGAGCCAAGTGTTTCAAATAGGTTCTACGGCAAAAATGGGGCAAAGCAGGTGGTGGCTGAAGCTTCCTTATGTAGCGCTATCCTCATCCGGGCATGGGCAAATCTCATCCATTGCTTCCAGAACGATCTTAGCAATAACAGTAACTGGAACAACGGTGTCGGCCGTAAATTCAGCGATTTCAGTCGTCAGAGCCATCGCTTCCTCAAGTAGTATAGCTATTGTCTCATTGTTCTCTCGGAACTTATCGTATGCCTCGGTTGCCAACAGTACGCGATCTTCCTGAAGGCTCCGGATAAAGCCGACAGCAGTCCGGGCTTGTTTGCGCCGTCGGCAATAGTCGATTTTGTCACAAAAATCCTCAGGTTCGCCAGGTGGTTTTCTCTTGACTTGTCGAGCAAGCAAGCGACCCGACCAGCCAATAAACCGTGCCTTCTGCTCTTGCCACCAGCTAACAATCGAGTAGCTTCGACCATGCGCGTTAGCTATGCGTCTGAGATCGCTTGAAATTTGTCGATCGAGCGCTTTGGGTGTCAGAAGCAACGCTTGTTCAAGAGTTAGAGCATCTTTGTAACCCGGCGGCTCTGCACCGATGCCATCTATAGTCATCGTCATTCTAAAAAAACTTTCGTAGCAAATTCAAAACATGAAGCGCACACTATGTTGCAAAGGCAATGCTTGGCAACGTACTTTAATGAAAATGGTGACTTGCCGCTAAAAAGAGAGGCGCCAGAGTCCATCTGGTTTCGTTGTAGAAGAAATGCTGCGTTCTTGAGATAAACTTTTGAAAGTCGCAAATTAGAGCGATAGCAAATAATCGTATTCGCTGCCTCTCGCTCTATCCCACCACCTTCAACTGACCAGCTAACCACGGCAATTGCGCAATCGCTGGATCAACGATCTGGCTGCGCATCAGGCGTCGGATCATGTCGGCCACCTCCTGCGGTACCTGATCGGACCAGTCGGTCCGTGTAAACAAGGAAATGGTGCGCGCGAATTCACCGAACGGGGCTGGGTGCGCCTCCATCCCGTCGTGGAAGCGGGCGGCGCGCATATAGCCCAGCGGCGTGGTGATCGCCCAGCCAAGGCCGCGCGCAACCATCGCCATCAGCGCGAGGTGTGAGCCGATTTCGAACCGTTCCTCGAACTCCAGCTGCTGCCGGGCCAGATGGCTTTCGATCTGACGGCTGATCAACTGCTCGCGGGCATAGCGCAGAAAGGGCAGATCCTGCACTGGTTGCGCAACGCCCTTAGGCGCGACCAGAATGAACGGATCCTGCACCAGCGGATATTCGACCACGCCCTCCAGCACCTCGCCAGAATGGGCCGAGACCGCCATGTGCAGGCGCTGCGCTTCCAGCTCGGCAAACAGGTCCAGGCTGGGCAGCGTGATCAGCTTGAATTTCGACCGGGTCAGACTGTCGGCCAGCAACGTCGCCAATCGCGGCGTCAGGTCGTTGTCGAAATCGTCGATCAAGCCGATGGACAGGGTGGTCAGATGCCCCAGATCCATCACTGCCAGTTCGCCTTGCGCCATCTGCAACTCGGCCAGCACTGCCTCGGCCCGCGCCAGGAAACTGCGGCCGGCCTGCGTCAGTCGCATCGGTCGCCGCCCGTGATCCACCAGATCGGTGCCCAAAGCCTTTTCCAGATTGCGCAACTGCTGGGAAACCGAGGGCTGGCTGAGCCCCGTGATCTCGGCCGCCTGCGCCACCGATCCGGTCCGCGCCAGCGCCTCGAACACTTCAAGGCCCCGCAGGGTCAGCCCTTTCATCACCATCGCACATACCTTTCGCTGCGCCATTTCTGAGGCGCAGCGGGCATCAGGTCAAGGATTGACAGGGCTCAGTTGCAGATCGCTTGCGCCATCTGGCCAAAGTTCTGATACCGATCCCACAGCGCATCATCGCGCGCGGTCTGCGACATCTTCAACTCCTGCGCCTGATGCGGGTTGGTGAACCACTTGGCGACGGTCTTCTGATCACTACGCGTCAGCGCCTGATCCGCCACGCGCTGAATACACCGGCACCGCGCCCGCGTCGCCGCCTCACGGTCAGATGCCAGACACGCCCGCTTGATTTGCGCCGCGTCCACCGTGTGGGCCACCGACGTCAGCGATGCCGCACAAAATGCGATTAAGAGGAACTGTTTCATACTCGAGCCTCGTTTTTTGCCTGCCCGGACGGGTCTTATGCCCCTCTCGGTCTGCGGCGGAGTATGAATCAAAGTGGATTCGGGATCAATTGGGTGGTTCGAAAAAGTGATTGCACGCGGCTGGGATGTCGCGTTTTCTGGCCAGACATTGTTTAAATCTCTTTCATGAGACCACTATGCTTAAGAAATACGGGCGCACTTCCATCTGCCGGAGTCTCCCGGGGCGACCAGCGATGATAAGATCATGTCCAGCGTTGACGAACTGGCTTCGGCTGATGAGGTTGTCTTCATCGAAAAACTGGACGGTGAGAATACAACGATTCATAGTCAGGGCTGCCATCCTCGCAGCATTGACGCGCGACACCACCCGTCCCGAGATTGGATGAAGGCCTTCGCTGCCGGAATTTCGCCACAGCATGACGAAGATGAGCGCATAGTCGGTGAATATCTGTTTGCTCGCCACTCGATAGCGTACTCGGCGTTGCCGACTTATTTCCTGGGCTTCGCCTGGATCAAGGCAAAGCGCGTGCAATCGTGGGACGCGACGCTTTCACGCTTTCTCGAGCTGGGGATTACTGCCGTTCCCGAACTCTATCGCGGACGGTTCTCTGTTAAGGTTCTGGCAGATGTGATCGCGGGCCTGGATCTGGATACTCACGAGGGTTTTGCCGTTCGCACAATTGCAGCGTTTGACGAAGAAGAACTGCCCACTCACCTCGCGAAATACGTGCGCGAGGGTCATGTGCAAAGCGAGACGCATTGGATGAACGCAGAGCTGGTTAAAAACAGGCTGGTCTGACTGGACGGAGGCCTCGCAAACAAAGGGTTTCGCTGGGTCTCGTCCCACCTTGACCACAGCCCAATTCCGACGCATATCCCCAACCCATGACAGACCTCGCTCATATCCGCAATTTCTCCATCGTCGCGCATATCGACCATGGCAAATCCACCCTTGCTGACCGGCTCATCCAAGAGACCGGAACGGTTAAGGATCGCGACATGAAGGAACAGCTGCTCGACAGCATGGATATCGAGCGCGAGCGTGGCATCACCATCAAAGCCAACACGGTTCGCATCGACTATACCGCCGACAACGGCGAAGCATACGTGCTGAACCTGATCGACACTCCCGGCCACGTGGACTTTGCCTATGAGGTCAGCCGCTCCATGCGTGCGGTCGAGGGGTCGCTGTTGGTTGTCGACTCGACCCAGGGGGTTGAGGCGCAGACGCTGGCGAATGTGTATCAGGCCATCGACGCCGACCACGAAATCGTGCCGGTGCTGAACAAGATCGACCTGCCCGCGTCCGATTGTGACCGCGTGGCCGAACAGATCGAGGATGTGATCGGCATCGACGCGACCGACGCCATTCAGGTCAGTGCCAAGACGGGGCAGGGCATTCACGAAACGCTTGAGGCAATCGTGCAGCAACTGCCCGCGCCGCAGGGCAATCTGGACGCGCCGCTCAAGGCGATGCTGGTGGATTCCTGGTACGACGCCTATCTCGGCGTCATCGTTCTGGTCCGCATCATGGACGGCACGCTGAAAAAGGGGATGCGGGTGAAGTTCAT
Organism: Ruegeria sp. CE6; assembly: GCF_056537485.1. Taxonomy (NCBI): domain Bacteria; kingdom Pseudomonadati; phylum Pseudomonadota; class Alphaproteobacteria; order Rhodobacterales; family Roseobacteraceae; genus Ruegeria; species Ruegeria sp. CE6. The sequence goes on from NZ_JBQFRR010000004.1 coordinate 259,922, forward strand.
GTCGAACAACACCCTGCACCATGTCGACCGCGTCGGCGTCTTCCGGCCTGAGATGGAGATGGTGGATTCGCTGGGCCCCGGTGAGATCGGCTTTCTCACCGCCTCGATCAAACAGGTCCGCGACACCCGCGTCGGCGACACCATCACCAATGACCGCAACGGCACCGAAGAGGCCCTGACGGGATTCAAACCCGCGCAGCCGGTGGTGTTCTGCGGCCTCTTCCCCGTCGACAGTTCCGAATTCGAAGACCTGCGCGATGCGATCGACAAACTGGCCCTGAACGACGCCAGCTTCAGCTTTGAAATGGAAACCTCGGCGGCATTGGGCTTTGGCTTCCGCTGCGGTTTCCTCGGCCTGCTGCACCTAGAGGTCATCCGCGACCGGATCGAACGCGAATACGATATCGAGCTCATCACGACGGCTCCCTCGGTGATCTATCACGTCTACATGAAAGACGGCGAGATGATCGAGCTGCACAACCCCGCCGACATGCCCGACCCGTCGAAGGTCGACCATATCGAGGAACCGCGCATCAAGGCGACCATTCTGGTGCCGGATGAATACCTCGGCGACGTGCTGAAACTCTGCCAAGACCGCCGTGGCATCCAGCTGGACCTGACCTATGCAGGCACCCGCGCCATGGTCGTCTATGACCTGCCGCTGAACGAGGTCGTCTTTGACTTCTACGACCGCCTGAAATCGGTGACCAAGGGTTATGCCTCGTTCGACTACCAGATGACCGGCTATACCGAGGACAATCTGGTCAAGATGTCGGTGCTGGTGAATGACGAACCGGTCGATGCGCTCTCGACCATGGTTCACCGCGATCGGGCCGAGATGCGGGGCCGGGCGATGTGCGAAAAGCTCAAAGACCTGATCCCGCGCCACATGTTCAAAATCCCGATCCAGGCCGCCATCGGAGGCAAGGTCATCGCCCGCGAGACCCTCTCGGCGCTGCGCAAGGACGTGACCGCCAAATGCTACGGAGGCGACGCCACGCGGAAACGCAAACTGCTGGACAAGCAGAAGGCGGGTAAGAAAAAGATGCGTCAGTTCGGGAAGGTGGATATCCCGCAGGAGGCGTTTATTTCAGCGTTGAAGATGGACAGCTAAGGCTGTCCTTCCTCTCCGTTGATCGGTTCTATACGGCCTCAGGATCAGCGTCACTCTGACCAAGTTCCGCGAGTTCACTCCAAACCGCTCTTGGGATATCCCAATCCGCCCATTCGAGTGTTTGTCTCACATGCTGTGGCCAAGTCACTCCACACACCGTTGACGCAATTTTTGCGTCCCGCATCGAGAATTGCAGCGCTAAGGCGCCTAAGGGCACGTCATAGCGGGCACAGATTTCCTCAACCGCGCGCACGGGTGCGAGCGTTTCTTCTGTTGCTGGCTGATAGACGTAGAAATGATGGATTGCGCTGCCTCTGGCCAAGATTCCGCCGGCGTAAGGCGCTGCGTTCAATACCGTAACGTCCTTCGAGTTGGCCAGTTCGATCAGCGGCGCCGCATTCATGTTTACAAGCGTGTGCCGGTTGTGAGTCATCACCACGTCGAAATCCCGTTCGCGCAGCATTGGCATCAACACATCCACCTGCCCGCCCGCCAGACCAACTGCAGTTGCCAATCCTTCCTCTTTAATTTTGAATAATTCGTCCAGCGCACCTCCGCTGCGGGTAATCTCAGTTACGTCACCAGCGTATTCCGGGTCGTGCAGATGAAGGATGTCCACGCGATCTACCTCAAGAGCCTTGAGGCTTTGTTCAAAGGACCGCCGCGCTTGGGCGGCGTCGAAAACATTCGTTTCCATGTCACGGTCTACTTTTGTGGACAGAACGCGGCCTTTCGGCCAGCCACCGAGTTCACGGATGACACTCCCGATGCGCTCCTCGCTACGCCCCAACGCATAGCCTCGGGCGGTGTCGATAAACCCGTCGGGCCGGGCAAGTATGGCGCGTATGGTCTCGTGCGCCCTATTCTCATCAACTTCGTAACCGTAAATCTGTGGAATGTTGCCTATACCGGTTGATCCAAAGCCAATTCGTGGGATTCGCACTCCGGTTTGACCTATTTCGCAAAGTGTTGTCATTGCACCCCTCCCCAGTCGCATATGAATAATTGAATTTTGAACAGGTCGACCCATCACTGCAAGTTCGGGGGCAAAAAAACACAAGAAGAAAAGCGAGAATGGAACCTGAAACTGTGACCCACCTCACAGCCCTAAATCAGCCCATCTGCTACAGTTGACCTAATGGCAACCTTTGCAGGAGGCCCTTATGTCTACATCGCTTGTTCCCCTTATCGCTTTTGGATCAGCAGGCCTTTATTCCGTTGCCATGATCGCGATGAAGTTCTGGTGGAAACTCCCCGGCGTGGGTCTTGGTCTACTGATCGTCGCGACCCTGCTGGCCGGGGCCACGCTCGAACTCGCCGCGCTGCGCGAGGAACGGCTGGGCATCATCTATACCGGCATTCTTGGGGCCGAGGTTGTTCTGATCGCCATCGCCTCATTCTTTCTGTTCGGCGAGAACTTCTCGTATCGCGAGGCGGCAGGTATCGGTCTGGTCATCCTCGGCACTGCGCTGGCCTGGGCCTGACGCAAACATTACCGGTTCATGAAGTTTCCCTTAGGTAAGTTGTAACTGGCGCACCTCCGCCCAATCTGTATGCCACAGCAAGGATGTTCGCTTTTGAACTCCAAAGGGTCGCTTTCAGGAGGAGATCCCCATGACCAGATACATGACTGCCGGAGCCGCCGCTCTGGCCACGTCCCTCGCCCTCGGAACCGCAGCACTGGCCGATACCACACCGGATCTGCGCGGCACGTGGTTGGGAAGTTATACGACCGTGCAGCCCAGCCATTATTACAAGGGGGATCAGCCCCGCTTTAATCAGGCCGAATGGATGCTCGACGTCCAGATGCAGGAAGACAATGTCTTCTGGGGCCCCAGCAAGTGGCGCCGCGAGGGTGATACTGAATGGAACGAATACGAAGCCACCGGAACCATCAGCCTCGATGGGTCTGGCGCGATCGGCATCGTTGAAACATCCCCGCTGGTGATTGGCGCCAATGCGTTGATCGATGCGCGGTACGAGGACGGCAAGATCTTTGCCGATTTCCGTAGCCTGCGGAACGGAACGACCTACAGCACAGTTCTGGAACGTCAGGTGAACTGAAGCGTTTCCGGCCCGATCGGATGTTAAAGGGGGTTAATGCCGCTGAGATTTGTGACTGCGGCAGGAGTAGTAGGTACCCCGTTCAGGTCGGAGCGCTTCTCATAAACAACAGTCTCCACAGGGAGGCGACGGGCCGGGCGGCGATCTCGCCGCCCGCGACAGGGTCCAGACCCCCGCGCTTGAGAATGCGGCGTTCCTCGGCACGGGTCATCCGGATCTCGCGGACCTTCAGCGCGGCGTCGCGCGCGGTGAGGTAAGAACCGTCCGGCCCAGGTTCCATCCCCGGAATACCACGCCCCTTCGACCACCACCCGCGCAGCCCACTGAGCGGGTGTTTGCGTCCGATGGTGTCATCATCCAGTAACTCCCAGATCCGCTGCGCCTCGTTCATCGACACCAGTGCGGCGATCGGTTTGCCATAACGGGTCAGCACGATCACTTGCCGGGGGTCTTGCGACAAGGTGGCCAGTTCGCCCAAACGGGCGCGGGCTTGAGAAATGGTCAGGCGCATAGGCGAATCTCCGGTTGTACGATTCGAAAGATTGGGGGCTTGAGTGTTGTACAACTCGGACAATACCCCCCTAATTCAGCGCGCGGGACCTTCGCAGGTGCAGAAACCAAGCGAATTCTGGCCGGCGATCCATATTTGACTTTTTCCATCCCCAAGCCTGCGCGATGACGCGAATTCTCGGGTTATCCACATGGCTCTCCCGGCGGATATCAACAGCTTATCCCCGTCTAATTTTTATGCTGCAGTGCTATTTTCTTGCCGGATCATGACGCTGATGTAACAGTCTGGTTACTGCTTCTGATCTTCGGAACAGGGGCGGGATGCAAGGGCCAAGTGGGCCACAGCAGCGAAGGCGGATTTTAGGATTTGTTTGTAGTTGCAATGGCTTACCGGTGGTGGAGCAGGTGGTCTGGGCTTCGGTTCGGGTTAAATGCTCAGCCTCTCAGAAGGTCCGCGCGGACTGCGACGCGACATAGCGCGTGTGGCAGTGGCCAATGTCCCTTCGGGGGCCGAGGCAACTGGACCGGGAAGCCCCTCGGGCGGAACGGACCGGCAAGGCGTCAGGAGTGTCCGCAAGGATGCATGCAAAGACCGCGTCTGAGCACCTGACGCCTTTTCCTTTTTGAGAACCCAAGGTTCATACAGGCTACCACGCACCACCCTCCGGACCAGAACGGGGTTCTTTCGCTTGCGCAAAAGAACCCCGTCAAAGTGTCAGAAATGCAATGCCGCGTCTATGCACCTGTACCGGCACACTACTCGGGTTGGGTCGGTGTGGCAACTACATATTGCGGGTAAGCGTTGCCTGAACGCAACATCCCGTCACGATCAGATGTTTTCCTGAACGTCCTCGGCCGCGTTCTGGATGGCATCTCCGGCGTTTTCGATATCTTTGCCAGCGCCCTTTGCGGTTTCACAGGCGGTCAAGGTGAACAGGGCCAGGCCAATCAGAATTGCGCGGATCATCGGTTGCTCCATAAGTGCTTGTTTCGAATTGACTAGCAGCTTTCCCGGGCCATAGCTACAGGTTTTGCATGGCCGATTTCGAAGGGCTAAATACTAGGCTCAGGTCGCATCCTGAGCGCAAAACAGTTCGTACACCACTTCCAGTATTCGGGCTGGTCGATCATCTGCCAGCCGGTAATATATCGCCTTGCCTTCGCGACGAGGAACAACCAGCCCCTCAAGTCTGAGCCGCGACAGTTGCTGAGAAACGGCGGCTTGGCGGGCCGATAGCAATTGTTCCAGTTCAGTAACGGATTTCTCGCCCGAGACGAGGTGACACAGGATCATCAAACGCCCTTCGTGGCTTATGGCTTTCAGAAAGTTCGATGCGCGCGTTGCGTTTTCAACCATCCGGTCAAGGTCGCCGGGTGACATATCCTCGGTCATTTGCGGAAAAGCCATGATCGTATTCCCTCGTTAGTGCCGCCGAATCCCGACGCCTGACCGGCGCCGCATCCGCAGCGAGAACTCTAGGTACAATTTCCAGGCATGTATTTCCATATGCATGGATCAAAATAGCGTGATGTAACCAGCACGTTTCCGCGCAATCCGTCAACCGACCTGTAGCGGCGTGTGCATTCGGGTCGTGCAGGTAGACGGAATTCGCGGGAACGTTCGGCCCCCCTTGCAGCCCCCCTGTGGCGGCACTAAGACTCGGGTAACTACTCTTCGGGTAATGTCCCGATCCATCGCAAAACAGGCAGGTTCCGAATGTTCGATCCAGTTGATACATATATGAACACACTCGTCCCCATGGTTGTCGAGCAGACCAGCCGGGGCGAGCGCGCATACGACATCTTCTCGCGCCTTCTGAAAGAGCGGATCATTTTCATCAACGGCCCCATCCATGACGGTATGAGCCATTTGGTGGTCGCTCAGCTGCTGCACCTTGAGGCGGAAAATCCGAACAAGGAAATCTCGATCTACATCAACTCTCCCGGTGGCGTGGTCACCAGTGGTTTGTCGATTTACGACACAATGCAGTATATCAAGCCGAAATGTTCCACATTGGTGATCGGTCAAGCGGCGTCGATGGGTTCGGTTCTGCTGGCCGGGGGCGAGAAGGGAATGCGCTTTTCGCTGCCTAACAGCCGGATCATGGTGCACCAGCCCAGCGGCGGTTATCAGGGCCAGGCGAGCGACATCATGATCCACGCGGCCGAGACGCAAAAGCTGAAAGATCGCCTGTATGACATCTATGTGCGCCATACCGGGCAGACCAAAAAGGCGGTTGAAAAGGCGCTGGATCGTGACAATTTCATGAGCCCGGAAGAGGCCAAGGATTGGGGCCATATCGACGAGATCGTCGAGAACCGCGCCAAGATGGATGGTGACGAGGCCTAGGTTCAAATCCGCGCGCGTCCGGCGTGAGGGATGATTTTGAGATTGTAGCTGCCAGAACGCTGGCCTAAGCTGCAGGCATATACGGCAAGCGCGGCCTTTGAGAGGGGCCGCTGAGACGGAGCCCGAGGGGTAAAGCATGGCGACGAATTCAGGCGGTGACGGCAAGAACACGCTCTATTGCAGCTTTTGCGGCAAAAGCCAGCATGAGGTGCGTAAGCTGATCGCAGGCCCGACCGTGTTCATCTGCGATGAGTGTGTCGAGCTGTGCATGGATATCATTCGCGAGGAAACCAAGGCCAGCGGTCTGAAATCCTCGGACGGTGTGCCAACACCCAAGGATATCTGCGAAGTGCTGGATGACTATGTGATCGGTCAGGCCACCGCCAAGCGGGTGCTGTCGGTTGCGGTACATAACCACTACAAGCGTCTCAATCATGCCCAGAAAGCGGGCAGCGATATAGAACTGGCAAAATCCAACATCTTGCTGATTGGCCCCACCGGCTGCGGCAAAACCCTGCTGGCGCAAACGCTGGCGCGGATTCTTGACGTGCCGTTTACGATGGCGGACGCGACCACGCTTACCGAAGCCGGTTATGTGGGTGAAGATGTTGAAAACATCATCCTCAAACTGCTGCAGGCCAGCGAATACAATGTCGAACGCGCACAGCGCGGCATCGTCTATATTGACGAGGTCGACAAGATCACCCGCAAGTCTGAAAACCCTTCGATCACCCGCGATGTATCGGGCGAGGGCGTTCAGCAGGCCCTGCTGAAACTGATGGAAGGCACCGTGGCCAGCGTTCCTCCGCAGGGTGGGCGCAAACATCCGCAGCAGGAATTCCTGCAGGTGGATACCACCAACATCCTGTTCATCTGTGGTGGCGCATTCGCCGGACTAGACAAGATCATTGCACAGCGTGGCAAAGGCTCGGCCATGGGCTTTGGTGCTGACGTGCGTGACAATGACGAGCGCGGCGTGGGCGAGATCTTCAAGGATCTGGAACCCGAAGACCTGCTGAAATTTGGCCTGATCCCCGAATTCGTCGGCCGTCTGCCGGTTCTGGCGACGTTGGAAGATCTGGACGAAGACGCTTTGGTCACCATCCTGACCAGCCCGAAAAACGCTCTGGTCAAGCAATACCAGCGGTTGTTTGAGTTGGAAGATGCGGAACTGGCCTTTACCGATGATGCGCTGAAGGCGATCGCCAAGAAAGCCATCGAACGCAAGACTGGTGCGCGCGGTCTGCGTTCTATCCTGGAAGACATCCTGCTGGATACAATGTTCGAGCTGCCGGGCATGAAGAACGTGACCGAAGTTGTGGTCAACGAAGAGGCTGTGACGTCGGACTCTCAGCCTTTGATCATCTACGCAGACGCAGCGGAATCGGCTTCGGCGGGTTGAACCGCATAGATTAATGCACACACGGCGCGGCAATGTCCGCGCCGTTTTCGTTTGAGGACACGATGACAGTAAGACGTATCTCTTCGGGTGGTGAGTTTGAAGCCAAGGTTGGCTATTGCCGCGCGGTTGTCGCGGGTGGTTGGGTTCATGTTGCGGGAACTGTTGGGCAAGGTGAAACGGTAGTGGAGCAATGCCGCTCGGCGCTGTCTATCATCGAAAACGCGCTGGCCGAGGCGGGTGCTTCATTCTCTGATGTCGTGCGCATCACTTATATGTTGCCGGATCGAACCGAATTTGAACCTTGCTGGCCCATTCTGGCCGAAACCTTTGGTGCGAACCCTCCTGCAGCGACGATGATCGAATGTGGATTGATCGATCCGAAATACCGGATTGAAATTGAAGTCACCGCTATCCTGCCGGAATGACGCAGGCAGCGCTGGCAGTACTGGACCTTAGCGTGCCTTTGGTCCATATCTTCGGGGACAGAAATGCCGGAGGCAGCCGATGGGAATCCTGAACAGTCTTTTGCGGGCCGTGACCTGGTGGAACGGGGCCACCCTGAACACGCAGTTCTACACTGCGCGCAAGGGGATCAAGGTCGGTGAGGACGACGAGGGCAACGTGTTCTATCGCAATGCCGACGACAGCAAGCGCTGGGTGATTTTCAATGGCGAAGCCGAGGCCAGCCGGATCGATCCCGATTGGCATGGCTGGCTGCACCGCACATGGGATGAACCGCCAACCGATAAACCTCTGGCGCACAAGTCCTGGGAAAAACCGCATCAGGAGAATCTGACCGGCACCGCGCTGGCCTATGCACCTGCCGGTTCTCTGCGTCGTGCCGATCCGGTTGAACGTAGCGATTACGAGGCGTGGAGCCCGGAATAAGCGAGGCCAGATGTCTAATCATACGAAGACCGAAGTTATCGTCGGCGGTGCCGTGCTGGCCTGCGCCATTGCGTTCGGTGTTTACGCCAGCCAATCCACAGGCCTGTCTCAATCCGGCGCAGGATACGAGCTGGGCGCGTCTTTCCGCTCGCTCGAAGGTGTGGGCGTCGGCACGGATGTACGCCTTGCCGGGGTCAAGATCGGGACGGTGACTGGCGTTACGCTAAACTCTGATACGTACCGCGCGGACACCCGATTTTCCGTGGCAGATGGTATTCTTATTCCAGACGATAGCGCCGCTGTGATTTCTTCCGAAGGCTTGCTGGGTGGCAACTTTGTTGAGGTTATGCCGGGCGGTTCCCCGTTCTATTTTGAGGCGGGTGATGAGATTACCGATACACAAGGCGCGGTCAGCCTGATCTCGTTGCTGGTCAAATTCGTGGCCGGGGACGGAAGCGAATGATCCGCGCTGCACTGGTGGCTCTGATAGTCACCGCAACCGGAGCTGCTGCGCAGCAAAAGGTCGAATCCGGCCCCGGCGCAATGTTGCGCGGGTTGGACAAGGTCAGCGGGCAGACGGTGGACATCGAAATGCAGAACGGCGAGACCACGTCGGTCTTTGGTCTGGATGTCGCGCTGGGTGATTGTCGCTATCCAGCCGAAAACCCGACAGGTGACGCCTTTGCCTATCTGACCATCTGGGAGCAGGGTAAGGCGCAGCAGCTGTTTGATGGCTGGATGATTGCGACCTCACCCGCGCTGAACGCGTTGGATCACGCCCGCTACGATGTCTGGGTGATCCGTTGTATCACACCCTGAGGGGTCTGCTGCAGATCAGCGGTGAAATCTGCTTTCAGGTCAAGCGCTTGTTTCAATTCGCTATGATAAACCGCACGCGGGATCTCGATCGCGCCTAACGAGGCCAGATGCGCCGTCAGAAACTGCGTATCGAACAGTGTGAACCCGGTTTGGCGCAGTCGATCCACCAGATAGGCAAGTGCAATCTTCGATGCGTCCGTGCGACGCGAGAACATGCTTTCGCCAAAAAAGGCCGCGCCGAGGACTACGCCGTAAACGCCGCCAATCAGTGAAGCGCCGTCCCAGACTTCGAGGGAATGCGCGCGGCCGGTCCGGTGTAGTTCCTGATACAGACGGCGCAGTTCGGGATTGATCCAGGTATCCGATCGGTCGGCGCAGCCATCCACGACGCCCGCAAAATCGCGATTGATGCTTACCGAAAACCCACAGGTCCGGATACGCCGCGCTAGGCTGCGGGAGATGTGGAACCCATCCAGGGGGAACACGCCGCGAAACTTCGGGTCGACCCAGAACAACTCGGGGTCGTCGCGATGCTCAGCCATCGGAAAAATGCCGATGGAATAGCCATGGAGCAGAAGTTCAGGGGAAAGGCTCATGCCGGGTGCCTCGGGGCCGAAGGGGGGTTGTCCTTCGGCCCTTTGGTCAGATTAGGCCATGTTCTCCGCAAGCCAGTGCTCCAGCCAGTGGATGTTGTACTCGCCGCTGTGCAGGTCAGGTTCCTGCAGCAGCGCGTGGAACAGCGGCACGGTGGTGTCGATACCGTCGACGATCAACTCGCCCAAAGCACGTTCCAGACGGGCCAAAGCTTCAGCCCGGTCACGGCCCTGAACGATCAGTTTGGCGATCAACGAGTCGTAATATGGCGGGATCGAATAGCCGTCATAGAGCGCGGAATCCATCCGCACGCCCAGACCACCTGGCGCGTGATAGGCCGTAATCTTGCCCGGGCAGGGCGAGAAGTTCGGCAGTTTTTCCGCGTTGATGCGAACCTCGATGGCGTGGCCATTGATCTCAAGATCGTCCTGACCGAACGACATGTCCTCACCAGCGGCGACGCGGATTTGTTCGCGCACCAGATCGACGCCGAAGATGCCTTCGGTCACGGGGTGTTCCACCTGTAGACGCGTGTTCATCTCGATGAAGTAGAACTCGCCGTTTTCATAGAGGAACTCGATGGTGCCTGCGCCGATATAGTTGATCTTGGCGACCGCATCGGCACAGATCTTACCGATCTTGGCGCGTTCTTCCGGCGTGATACTGGGGCCGGGGGCTTCTTCGAACACCTTCTGGTGGCGGCGCTGCAGCGAACAGTCGCGTTCGCCCAAATGCACTGCCTTTCCCTTGCCATCGCCGAAGACCTGAATCTCGATATGGCGCGGGGTTGTCAGATATTTCTCGATATAGACCTCGTCATTGCCAAAGGCGGCCTTGCCCTCGGCGCGTGCGGTCATGAAGGCGCTTTCCATCTCATCGGCGTTTTGTGCCACCTTCATGCCGCGACCGCCGCCACCGGCGGTTGCCTTGATGATGACGGGATAGCCGAACTCTTCACCAATGCGCTTGGCGTCGGCCAGCGTTGGCACACCGCCGTCAGAACCCGGAACGCAAGGTACACCCAGTTCCTTCATCGTGTCCTTGGCGGTGATCTTGTCACCCATGACACGAATATGTTCGGCGGTGGGTCCGATGAAGGTAATGCCGTGATCTTCGACGATCTGCACGAACTCGGCATTCTCGGACAGGAAGCCATAGCCGGGATGGATCGCCTGCGCGCCGGTGATTTCACAGGCCGAGATGATCGCGGGCACGGACAGATAGCTTTGCGGGCTGGGCGGGGGGCCGATGCAGACCGATTCGTCCGCCATGCGCACATGCATCGCATCGCTGTCGGCGGTGGAGTGCACGGCAACCGTCTTGATCCCCATCTCGCGCGCAGCACGGATCACACGCAGGGCGATCTCGCCTCGGTTGGCAATCAGGATTTTGTCGAACATGGGCCCGCCTTACTCAACGATGACCAGAGGCGTGCCGAATTCCACAGCATCACCATCGCCGACTAGAATGCGTTTGATGGTGCCCGACCTGGGTGCGTGGATGTGGTTCATTGTCTTCATGGCTTCGACAATCAATAGCGTGTCACCTTCCGAGACCGATGCACCGACCGAGATAAACGCAGGCGCGCCCGGTTCCGGTTGCATGTAAACCGTGCCTACCATGGGCGAGGTCACAGCGCCTGGATGGCTGGCGGGATCATCCACGGCAGCGGGCGCTTCGGCAGCGGCCGGCGCGGCAGCAGGTGCGGCAACCGGTGCAGCCGCAGGAACCGCAACCTGAACCGGAGCGGCCACGGTCTGCGACATGCGGCTGACACGGACATTCAGGCTGTCTTCCTCGCCATATTCGCGCTTGACCTGCAATTCGGTCAGGTCATTCTCGCGCAGCAGTTCGGCCAGTGCCTTGATAAACGCGACATCCGCTTCGTGTTTGGTATCTGTCATGAGTGTCCTCGAAGGTTCCCCTATGCCCGTCTGTTTGCTGCGGGCTTGGTTTGATTACGCAGGGTTATAAGCCATGCAGACGGCCATGAAAAGCGCCGTCTAAGCCTGCCAAATGGGGGTTTTTGCGCGAATTACGAGGGCTGTCGCGATTACAGCGGCGTTCCAGACAATTTTGCGACCAGTTCTGGTAGCTTGCGGGCTCCGTATTTTTCCAAAAGTCGGGCGCGATAGGCCTCGATCGTGCGGTAACTTAGCCCAAGTTCAACGCCAATTTCCTTCGCGGATAAACCCCGGCATGACAGGATGGCCACTTCGCGTTCGCGGGTTGTCAATTGCACCAAGGGGCGCTCTTCCGAGATGTCCGAAAAGCTCCATATCCCGTGCCGGAACGGATCGTCTGGCGTCAGCGAACGCCCCCGCGCGCGGCACCAGAACAGGTCACCGTCGCGTCGCCGCATCACCCGTTCGTCTGTGTAATAGCCTGTATCGCGCATCACCTGCAGACTACGCGCGCCGATCCGTTCCCAATCGGCGACCGAAGGATAAAGATGCAGCAGGGGCATGTTGCGATAGTCAACCTCATCCCCGCCAAAGGTCCGCGCAAATTGCAGATTGCACCGTCGGATGATCCGGTTCTCAAGCTCAACAAGGCCGATGGGGGCGTATTCAAAGGCGGGATCGCTCATGTTCTTATGGTGACGGGTATTGCGTCGAAAGAGAAGGGTGGGCGGCAGGAAAGGGTGGGTTTCTTTCTCTGGCCGTTGTCAAAGTTGTAAATCTTCTTTGAAAATTAGTCGGCAACAGATAATAATTACTTAGTTAATCTGAAAATGCAGCCGCAGTAGCCAAGGACATAAACGCCATGCGCGACACGCTGACCGGCAGCCGGATACGCGAAAGACGGCAAATCTCTGGGCTGCGACAGGCGGAACTGGCGCGGCAGGTGGGGATTTCGGCATCGTATCTGAACCTGATCGAGCACAACCGCCGCCGCATTGGGGGCAAACTGCTTGTCGATATCGCGGCGGCTTTGTCCGTCGAGCCGTCGCTGCTGACTCAAGGGATCGAAGAGACGCTCATCGCCGCTCTGCGCGAGGCAGCGGCGGATGCAGTCGGCCAAAAGGCCGAGGTGGACGGGCTGGAAGAATTCGCCGGCCGCTTTCCCGGTTGGTCGGGTGTTCTGGCGCAGATGCATCGCCGCGTAGTGTCGCTGGAGCGCACTGTCGAAGTTCTTTCCGACCGACTGACCCATGACCCGCATCTGGCGGCCTCAATGCACGAGGTGCTGTCGACCGCCGCCGCTATCCGCTCAACAGCTGCAATCTTGGCTGAACCGGGAGAGATCGAACCGGAATGGCGCGACCGGTTCCATCGCAACTTGCATCAGGATGCCGAACGACTGGCCGAAAGCTCCAAAGCGCTGGTGACCTATCTGGATGACAGTGACGGGCAGCGCGATCTGCGCGGTATCCCACTGGACGCGGTCGAGGCGTTTTTTGCCGAGCAAGGATATCATTTCCCGGAACTCGAAGACGGTGGGCAATTGACCGAAGTGCCGCTGGATGGGCTCGATTCCGCTGCGGCCAACACTGTGGCCTCGGGGTTGCTGGACCTTTATGCCGCCGACGCGCGCGCTATGCCGCTGGATCAGGTGTGTGCCGCGCTGGATGCAGCAAACCCCGATCCGCTGGCGTTGGCGACGGTGTTTTCAGTGGATCTTGCTACGGTATTGCGACGGTTGGCCTTTCTGCCTGAAGGCACGCTGGCGCGTCCGGCTGGCTTGGTGATTTGCGACGCCTCCGGCAGCGTTCTGTTTTTTAAACCCGCGCCGGGGTTTGCTCTGCCGCGCCATGGCGAGGCCTGTCCGCTCTGGCCCTTGTTCACCGCCTTGAATCGGCCCTTGGTCCCGATCCGGAAACGGGTCGTTCAGCTTGGTCGAACCGCTGCCGAGTTTGAGTGTTTTGCAATCGCAACCCCTCAGCCAGCTAAGGAATTCGGGGCCGAGCCGGTCTACCGATCGGTCATGCTGGTGCTGCCGGTCGAAGACACGGTGCAGCCTGCGGAAAACGCGGCGCAAGCCGGAGCCAGTTGTCGGATATGCCCGAAACGCGAATGCAGCGCGCGGCGCGAGCCATCGATCCTGAGCGAAGGGTTTTGACAGTTTCGTGACGCAGCGCTTAATCTGGGCTGGACGGGTGGCCGGACGTGCAATCCGTCATGGGGAGGATATGCAAATATGAGCCGCAAGGTTCTGTTGATCGAGGATGAGCCCAACATCACCGAGGCGATCCGGTTTCTGCTGACACGCGAGGGGTGGCAGGTTGAAACCCATGCCGAGGGAACGGATGCGGTGCAGGTGATTCTGTCCGCGCGGCCCAATCTGGTGATTCTGGATGTGATGTTGCCGGGAAAAAGCGGGATGGATGTACTGCGCGATCTGCGCGAACATGATGAAATGAAGGCGTTGCCGGTTTTGATGCTGACCGCGCGCGGGCAATCCCGCGATCGTGAAATGGCCGAGCAGGCAGGGGTCAGCCGATTCATGACCAAGCCGTTTTCGAATACCGAAGTCCTGACAGCGGTGCGCGACCTGCATGCGCAGGCGTCTCAGTTATGAGCTCCGCGGGCGACGGCAAAGATCGGCCCTCGCCAGTTCGTCCGTCCCTGTTTCTGGAACGGCAAAGCTATCGTCGGCGCAGGCTGGCGGATGCAGCGCGGCTGCTGCCTTTTCTGGGTGCCGCAATGCTCGCGCTGCCGCTTCTATGGCCGGATGACAGCGCAGGCGCCGAGGCTCTGTCGCTGTCGACGGCCATGTTCTACATCTTTGCGTGCTGGGGTGTTCTGATCCTGATCAGCGTGATCTTCGGCTTCGTCGCCAAACGCATGACCGCGCGCGAGACTGCCGAGCCCGAGGCCGAGACATGGCAACCCTGAATGTCCTGATTCTGGTCTGTCTGGGCTATGTGGTTCTTCTGTTCGGCGTCGCCTTCGCAGCGGACAGGCTGGCTGCGCGTGGCGGCGGGAAATGGTTGCGTTCCCCGCTGATCTACACCCTGTCACTGTCGATCTATTGCACTGCATGGACGTTTTATGGCGCGGTTGGCAACGCCGCGCGTTCTGGGCTTGAATTCGTAACCATCTATCTGGGTCCTACACTGGTGATGATCAGTTGGTGGTGGGGCCTGCGCAAACTCGTGCGCATCGGACGCAGCCAGCGCGTGACGTCGATCGCTGACCTGATCTCGTCACGATACGGCAAGTCCAACACACTGGCGGTCTGCGTGACCATCCTGGCGGTGTTGGGCGGCACGCCTTATATCGCGCTGCAATTGCAGTCGATCACGCTGTCCTTTTCGATCTTTGCCGAGGCCGATCCCTCAGGTCTCTATCGCGAAGGCTCTAGCGTGTTCTGGGTCGCGGCGGGCTTGGCCGTCTTCGCGATCCTCTTCGGGACGCGCAATCTGGATGCCAATGAGCGCCACCACGGCGTTGTTACCGCTATTGCGTTGGAATCTGTGGTGAAACTCTTCGCCCTTCTGGCCGTTGGCATCTTTGTTGTCTGGAGCGTCGCTGGCGGCTTGGGGCCGATGATGGATCAGATCGATGCCTCGGAAATTGGCCAATGGCATGTGGATGCCGGGCGCTGGACCACTTTCATTTTCCTTTCGGCGGCGGCCTTTGTCTGCTTGCCGCGGATGTTTCAGGTCATGGTGGTCGAGAATGACGATGAGAGCCACCTGCGCACCGCCGCCTGGGCCTTTCCGCTCTACCTGCTGCTGATGAGCTTGTTTGTCGTGCCCATCGCCGTCGTTGGGTTGGACCTGATGCCCGAAGGCTCGAACCCCGACCTGTTTGTGCTGACCGTGCCGCTGTCGCAGGGCAATGACTGGTTGGCGATGCTGTCGTTCATCGGCGGGTTTTCCTCGGCCACATCAATGGTGATCGTTACCGCGATGGCGCTGTCAACCATGGTCTCGAACCATGTGGTCATGCCGATCTGGCTGAATACGCAGGAAGGCACCGCGTCGGTCTCTGGTGATGTGCGAACAGTCGTGCTGATGGCGCGGCGCGTCTCGATCGCGGCGATCATGGCGTTGGGCTATTTCTACTTCCAGCTTTCGGGGGGCGGGGCTGCCCTGACCTCGATCGGACTGGTGGCCTTTGCCGGGATTTCCCAGATTCTGCCCGCACTGGTGGGCGGCCTGTTCTGGCGCGGAGCGACCCGAACTGGCGCGTTGGTCGGGCTCAGCGTCGGGTTCTTTCTCTGGATTTACACCCTGCTGCTGCCTGGCATGGGTGGCGGCATTGTCCCGGCATCGGTGATTGAAAACGGACCCTTCGGCTGGGGCTGGCTCCGCCCGCAGGCGTTGTTCGGGATCGAAGGGATCGACCCGATGGTGCATACGGTCATGTGGTCGCTGTCGCTGAATACAATCGCCTTCTGCGTCGCCTCGATGCTCAGCTTCCCCAGCCCGCTGGAACGCCTTCAGGGTGCGCAATTCGTAAATGTATTTGACCATTCGGTTTCAGCCCGTGGCTGGACCGGTTCGGTGGCGCAAAGCGAAGACCTGATGATCATGACCCAGCGGATTCTGGGCACTATTCCCGCGCAAGAGTTCTTTCAAGCCGAAGCCGAGCGCCAGAATGGCCGCCCCGGGCGTCTGCCTGAACCCACACCACAGTTTCTGGAACGGCTGGAACGTGAACTCAGCGGCTCGGTGGGGGCCGCAACCGCCCATGCGATGATCGGCCAGATCGTCGGTGGGGCGTCTGTTTCGGTCGAAGACTTGCTGGCCGTGGCCGACGAATCCGCGCAGATGCTGGAATATTCCAGTCAGCTTGAGGCGAAGTCGGCTGAGCTTAGCCGTACAGCGCGGCAATTGCGCGAGGCGAATGCCAAGCTTACGCAAGTCTCGAAACAGAAAGACGCGTTTCTTAGCCAGGTCAGCCACGAATTGCGCACGCCCATGACCTCGATTCGGGCGTTTTCTGAAATTATGCGCGACACCGATGGCCTCAGCGCCGAGGAACAAATCCGTTATGCTGCGATCATACATGATGAATCGCTGCGTCTGACCCGGCTACTGGATGATCTGCTCGACCTTAGCGTGCTGGAAAGCGGCCAGGTTAGCCTGAACATGGGCGAAGCCACCCTAAGCGAAGTTCTGGACCGCGCCGTTTCAAGCGCGCTGGCGGGCAGTGATCGTAAGATTGGCGTACGGCGGGTGCGCGCAAGTGAACGTATCCCGCTGCACACGGATCTCGACCGGCTGGGGCAGGTGTTCATCAACCTGATTTCCAACGCCCAGAAATATTGCGACGCCATTGAACCGGTGCTGACCATCTCGGCCCATGATGTCGGCGGGCAAGTGGTAATCGATTTCATCGACAACGGTGGTGGTATCCCGGCCGAGGCGCAATCGATGGTATTCGAAAAATTTGCCCGCGTCGGCTCGGACAAGGCAGGCGGGGCAGGGTTGGGGCTGGCGATCTGCCGAGAGATTATGCAGCGCCTGGGCGGCGAAGTTGCCTATCTGCCGGGGCAGGGAGGGGCGGCCTTCCGCGTCAGCCTTCCGCTGGCTTTTCGTCAGGCCGCGCAATGAGGGCGTCATAAAGACATTCGTAACCTCCGCCGGGTTAGACAAATTGTCATCGCATCGACAAACGGCGGAACGGGGCCATGACCACATCAGCACTGGCACGAAAGCTTTCAGCGGGGCAATGCGGTGCCGACACGCCCCGCTCGGTCCTGCGCGCCTTGCGGCTGGGGTTGGCACGCGCCTCCGGCGAAAGCATGGGGCTGGCGCTGTCGGTCATCGGGGCAAAGCAGGCCGTACGTGCGCAGGAAGATATAGCCGAGCGGCTGAATGAGGGGTGGTTGATGCTGCTGTTTACCTCGGATCAGGGCGGCCTGGCTGCGGCCTGTCTGGACCCGGGTTGCGTCTCTGCCATCGTCCAGCAGCAAACGATTGCCATGGTCACCTCTGACCCACCACCCGAGCGTGCGTTTACCGACACCGACGCTGCCATGGTCGCCCCTCTGATCGAGGATATGCTGAGCCGGGCGCTGAAACTGGTTGAGTCCCCGGCAGACATGGCCAGCCTGTCCGGGTATGAGTTCACCTCACGCGCCGAAGGTCGGCGCGCACTGAACCTGGCGCTGGTGGATGAGGTCTATCGCATGTTTGATCTGACGGTCGAACTTGCCGGTGGTCCGCGTCAGGGCGAGGTCAGTATCCTGCTGCCCGAACGCCCGCTCTCGGATCAGGAACAGGTTGCGGATATCACCCAATCGGGGGTGAATCTGGATCAGGCATCCGGGGTAATTCGGGCTGAGCTGAACACCGTGATCTGCCGCCTGTCTTTGCCGCTGACAGCGCTTTCGGGATTGTCCGTCGGGGATGTCCTGTCGCTGCAGGGCGCGCGGGTGGATCGGGTTGAAGTTCTGTCAATCGATCGTGCCCGAACCGCCATCGGACGTCTGGGACAGTGCGGCGGAATGCGTGCGGTACGGATCAACGAACAAGGCCCTCCTACTGCGTTGCCCGCCAAGGACTGCGCCGGATTTCTGGCCAGCAAATCAAGCTCGACGCCCTCGGCCCCGGATGACGAGATGTCGTCCCCGCTTGATGACGATATTGTAGCGCATGATCTGACGACCGAGGATTCCCTCCTGGAACCCGACGACTTGTTGCCTGCCAGTTCCGAACAGCGTGTCACGGAAATCTCGCACCTCGCCGGTCTGCCAGCGCCCGAAGGCAATGGCCGCGACTAGGAGGCTTATCCGCGCCCTCGCAGCTGTTCCAATGCCGGGCGCAACCCGTCGAGCGCATAGCCTGCTTTTCCGGTCGCATCGAGGATTTCATCCGTGCTTAGCCGATCGCACTGTCCCAGCGCCCAGACCACCGAACATCGTGTGCCAGAGGCGCAATAGGCCAGAACCGGCCCGCTGCAGCTTTCGGCCAGATCGCGTTGCAGCGCCACGTTTTCCGGTGTCATCGTCTGGTGTGTCAACTCCAGAACCTCATATTCCATCCCGGCCTCGCGAACGGCTTGACCGATGGCGTCTGACTGCTGATCCGGCGGAACTTCGGTATTGGGACGGTTGCAGATCACCTTGACGAAACCGGCTTCGGCAATGGCTGGCACGTCCTCCACCGAGATCTGAGGTGAGACGGCGTAGCGGGGGGTTATCGGTCGAATCTCCATGGCAATTGCTTAGGCTGCGTCGGCGATCCTGTCCAGTTGCGCACCCAGCTTTGGTGCCGCAAACATGCCTGCGATCATCGCAATCAGGAACACAATCCCGCCAACGCCCCCATATCCAAGCGAGGCCATCGCCGGACCCGGGCACAAACCCGCCAATCCCCAACCGACGCCGAACAGGACCGACCCGACGATCAGACGGCGATCCAGTTCAACACGGGGCGGGGCGGGGAACTGTCCGCCCACAACAGGGACCCTGTTCCGTGTCAATCGCCACGCCACCAGCATCGGCAGGATCGCCCCGCCCATGACAAAGGCGAGCGTCGGGTCCCAATTGCCGAACACATCCAGCCACCCCTGCACCTTGGTGGTGTCGGTCATGCCTGAGATCAAAAGCCCGATGCCGAACAGCGATCCGGCGAGAAAAGCAAACACTGCGCGCATTAGATCACCCCCAAAGCATGGCGAAACAGCGCAACCGTCAGGCCACCTGCAAGAATGTAGAACACCGTTGCGACGATCCCGCGCAACGAGAAGCGAGAAATCCCACAAACGCCGTGACCCGACGTGCAGCCATTGGCGATCCGTGTTCCAGCCCCCACCAGCAGCCCAGCAAGGATCACGATCGCCAGATCCGGGGTCAAATGGGTCTCGGCCTGCGGCGCAATCAATGGGCGCAGCAATAAGGGCATCCCGATCAAGCCAGCGACGAAAGCCAGGCGTTCCGTTAATACGCTCCGGTCGCTGCGTTCCAACAGCCCGCCCAATATGCCGCTCGCCCCCATGATCCGCCCATTACACAGCAGATAAACGCTGGCACCCAGCCCGATCAGCAGACCACCAGCCAGACCCGAAATCCATTCGATATTCATTGTCTCGTCTGCCCTAGTATCAAAGCTTATTGACTGGGATTTTCATGAAAACGTCGCCCTGCTCATCCGCTGGTGGCATCTGACCGGCCCGCATATTGACCTGCAGCGAGGGCAAAATCAGGCGCGGCATCGCAAGGGTTGCATCCCGCGCATCGCGCATCTCGACAAATTCTTCGACGCTGCGGCCCTGACCGATATGAACGTTCAGCGCCTTCTGTTCGCCAACTGTGGTCTCCCACGCGTATTCATCGCGACCAGGCGCTTTGTAATCATGGCCTACAAAAATCCGCGTCTCGTCGGGCAGAGACAGGATTTTCTGGATCGAGGCATATAAGTCCGCCGATGACCCGCCGGGAAAATCGCATCGGGCAGTTCCGAAATCCGGCATGAACAGCGTATCGCCCACAAAGGCCGCATCGCCGATCACATAGGTCATGCAGGCTGGCGTATGGCCTGGCGTGTGCAAAACGTCCCCGCGCATCTGGCCGATGTGAAAGCTGGACCCTTCGGCAAACAGTGCATCGAACTGGCTGCCATCACGCTGAAACTCGGTGCCTTCGTTGAAGACCTTGCCGAACGTGTCCTGAACGACCACGATATTCTCGCCAATCCCGATCTGACCACCCAGCTTTTCCTGTAGGTAAGGGGCTGCTGACAGGTGGTCGGCATGGACATGGCTTTCCAGAATCCATTCCACCTTCAGTCCCTGTGCCGTCACATAGTCGACAATCTGGTCGGCCGAGCTGGTGTCGGTCCGCCCCGAGGCGTGATCGAAATCCAATACACTGTCGATGATGGCGCAGGCCTGCCCCTGAGGTTCCTGCACAACGTAAGAGACGGTGAAGGTCTGCGGGTCGAAAAAAGCTTTCACACTTGGCGTCATGGGTTCCTCCGTTCAGCTTGCATACATATAACAATAGTGGAATATGTTTAAAGCCCCTAATCACGAGTTGATGTCTGTCAAAGCAATCTCCGCAATTTGAGCGTATGCTTTAGGCGACCATGGACATATTGACGGTTTTTTGCCTGAATAGGCAAGAATTCGCGATGTTTTGTTCCGGTCTCGTGCTCGTCTTAAACTCGTTACCTATATCAGGCAAATTGGCACCATATGGGAGGAAGGAAATGACTGCTCAGGATCTTTTTACCGAAGCGGAACGGCTTGAACAAAAGCTGAATGGTGCGTGTCTTGAGACCCGGCTAGAGCTTCAGCCACATGTCAGCATGGTTCTGGATAAAATGCGCGCGCAGGGGGTTCATATCCCATCGCGCTTACGTCGGCTGGATGCTGCGCTATGCGAAGACGTGCTTGAGGCGCGGTTCGACAATATGCCGATCTGATCGATCTGGTTATCCCAGCGAAATGCCCAGGATAACCATCATCAGCCCAAGTACCGACAGGAAAAGCGACGCCAGATTCCAAGGCAGAACACCCTGAACTGCAGCGCGCAACTCGTCATCCGTCAGGTTGGCTTTGCGCGCTTTCATCACTTGCAGGATGCACCAGACCAGACCGACCAGCCCGGCCACAGACAGGGCGGCCCCGCCCCAGACGATAATGTCGAACATGGTTGTTTACGCTCACCCTTTGAATCCGTGACCGCGCTTATCGGATCGGCGCAGGTCAGACAAGCCCACCGTGCAGAATGCACGCTTGCGGTCGGGTCGGTGCCGATGTATCCGGCACCTTATTTTCAGCCCTTGGGAGAGACGCAGATGGAAGACATCACCGAAGATCAGGCCGCAGCCAACTACCGAGTGACCGCAGGCGAGCTGCGCCAGTTCGTCGAACGGTTCGAGCGTCTTGAGGCCGAAAAGAAAGATATCGCTGACCAGCAGAAAGAGGTCATGGCCGAGGCCAAGGCTCGCGGCTACGACACCAAGGTCATGCGCAAGGTCGTCGCTCTTCGCAAGCGCGACAAGGACGACATCGCCGAGGAAGAGGCGGTACTGGAAATGTACAAGGAAGCGCTGGGCATGTAGCGCCAGCCGCTTACGGGTTCAGAAAACGTATATCTGGCATGGTCTGCAGCCGTGCCAGATCCTGCTCATAAAGCTCGGTAAAGGCGGTAACGATATCTTCGTTCCAGCCAGGCAGCTCCACCTCTTCTTCGATTTCATCCGTCAGCGCATGCTGCTGAAACATCTGCGCCAGCCTGCCCCTGAGCACGGGATCATTGGGGGCCGCTTGATGCTCTAACAAGCTCTGAATCTCCTGTTTGCCCATGTCTGAGACAAGTGAGGACAGCAGAGCGTATTCCTGTTCCAGCGGCGTGTCCTCGGGTAGCCCTACAAGTGCGCGCGCGATGTCGCCGCAGATCAGCGGCGAATCCTCGTTGCTCCACAAAGTGATTTTGACATCTGGTGCTAGGTCGCGAATGTCTTCGATCATGGCAAGCCAACTCAGGCAACTCAGATCGGTGGTGGCAATGATATGCTCGCGCTCAGGCGCCGACAGCAGCATCAGCACCTTGGGAATAAAGCTGCCGGGATTACGTAGCCCCACGAATAGCTCAACCGTCGAATCGCTGAACAGATTATCCAGATAGGCCAACCTTTGACCGGCATTCGCGTAAAATTGCCCATCCATGATGATGGAAGGCCGTTCCCCCAGGTAAAGCGCGCTCGACAAGATCGCCCGGTCGACCTGCTGCCCATTGGGGAACAGTTTATGAAATCGCGCCAGTGTATCCTGATGTGATGGCCGGTCGGCAGAGGGTTTCAGCGCAGGTCGAAAGATCTTTCTGAACGGACGAAGCCCCCAGAAGGCAGTATGATTTCCCGCAACCAGATCCGCATTCGCCTGCAGTAGATTGAGCAGGTGATCATGGTCGGTAAAGTGCGCTCCGGCTTGGATGACCATCTGCATATCGGAATTGTCCTCACCTCGGTCGGGATCGCCGCTTGGGTTACAACCTGTCCCCGGTGCAGTCAAATTCGGATGAGGCCTGATATTACTGTTATCCTAAGGCAAACCAGCACAAAGTTAAGATGACCCGAAATTTCGGGCTTGCAGTCGCTGTTCCGAGATATTAATCGACACCCAGTGCCCCTATAGCTCAGCTGGTAGAGCAACTGATTTGTAATCAGTAGGTCCGCGGTTCGAGTCCGTGTGGGGGCACCATCTCTTCAGATATCTATGTATATTTGCTCGATCTGGCTCGCGACCTATGTGGTCTTGGGGGCAAATATAGGGGAACAGAAGATTCAGTAGTCGTGCTTTATTGCGCCTCAAATCTTACTGTGATGCTCCGCGCTCATCGCCCGTTTTCTACAATTAGTACGCGGCCGTCCAATGTCGAGGTTTACCAGAAACTCGGCGCCCGCAACCATCGGAAACCAGCAAATATCGCATTAAGCGGTCGACCCTTAGTCTTCTTTATTAAGTTTTGATTAATCTCGAATCAAATAGACGCTGATATCTTGTACGCTAGAGGCGCCAGAGCCACCTACTCAGATAACTATTTGGTATTTGAGAGGCAATCGAGATGAACAAAGCACTGATAACCTGTGCGCTTGCGACCTCACTGCTCTTGGCGGCATGCGGGGCTCCGACGACGCCAACTCAAGCGCAAGTACAGCATGACGCTCGCTGCGCTGCGGGAATCCTTGGTGGCGCTGCCCTTGGGGGAGTGGTTGGAAATCGGTTCGGCGGTGGTACAGGCAAGACACTCGCGACTGCAGCGGGTGCAGGCGTTGGGATGTATGCAGGCCAATCAGCGTGCAATTAACAACCTTGCAATAAACCCTCTTACCCCACCCTCGTTTTTGGCTCCGCAAATATTGGCTTCGCAGGTCATGTAGTTGCCCTGTCTGGTGGTTGCGCGCCTAGCTTCCCAGATGTGCCAAATTCATGGTCAGCTGGCTCAGCAGCAAAACCCTTACTGCGTCGTTTCTCGCCTCTGGGGTAACTGACAAAGCATGACTGTTATGGGGCAGGGTATAAGTGCCTTGCCCCTTCACGCGGTATCCTTCGATCGATTGTTATCTAATCACGGCTCGGCTGGGCGCGCGTGCTCGGGGCGCTCTTCGTCGTCCGCCACTTCGTCCGAAGGTTTCAAAGACAAGGGCGGGTCCTCGGGCTCTTCCGAGATTGGGGCAGGGGCGGCAGGTGTTTTGACCAAAACCTCTTCGGGTCCCGGGACTGCGCGCGCAGTTGGGGCGGCGTCCTCATCGACGGGTTCGGGCTGTTCAGGTTTTTCCAACGCCAGAGCCCGGCGGAATACCAGCACATTGCGCCAGTTGGTGGTGGATCCGGTCAGCCCCGAGCGTTCTTCGCTGGGCAGCAATTCGGCGCGCTGATATTCCCAGCCGTCCTGTCCCATCTGGTTCAGCAGTTGCTCGATCGAGGTGGCAAACCGGCCTTCGGGCGTTTTCACGCCTTTCGCCTTGGTGCCCTTTTGCGGAGCGGGGACAACTTTGTATTCGTAGCGCTGCATCAACTGGTCCTGATTGCCGTGTCGGGGCAAATTAACATTTTGACAGGCGGGCGAAAGCCAAGATCACGCATTGGCGAATTTCAGCCCGCACTGTTGCTTTAGCCTCGCGCTGCCTTGCTGACCAGCGACAGGCACGTTTCGGTTGCGACCGCCATGTCCTGAACCGAAATCCATTCCAACGGGCCGTGTATGCATTGCATGCCTGTGAAGATATTAGGTGTCGGTGTGCCAAATTCGGTCAGGCGCGAGCCGTCGGTGCCACCCCGGATCGGCACCGAGACCGGCTCGATCCCTTGTTCACGGCAGGCCTCGCGGGCCAGATCAACCGGCGTCATGTCATTTTCCAGCCAATAGCGCATGTTGCGATACTGATGGGAGATGTCGCAGGTGATGGTCGCACGCGGCTCGGTGGCCTGTACGGCGGCGCAGACTTGTCGGACGATCTCGCGCTGGGCTTCCAACGCATCCATCTCGAAATCGCGCAGGATCAGTTTTATCTCCATCTCGGACGAGCCGCCGTTCATATCGGTGACATGGATGAATCCCTGGCGCCCATCCGTCACCTCGGGCGTCATCGTTGCCTGAGGTAGGGTCTGCACGATCTTTGCAGCCAGATGTGCCGCGTTTACCATTTTGTCTTTGGCTAGCCCGGGGTGGATCGACACGCCGGTGATCTTGATTACCGCGCGGTCGGCCGAGAAGCTTTCGTATTCGATTTCACCCAGTTCCTGCCCGTCCAGCGTATAGGCGAAATCCGCGCCCAGATCTTTGGGCAGCTGTTCGGTAACACCGCGCCCGATCTCTTCATCCGGGGTAAAGGCGATGCGAATCGGACCGTGCGGCACGTCCTTGTTCTCAAGCAGGTGTCGCGCCATCGTCATCAGGATCGAAACGCCCGCTTTGTCATCGGCCCCCAGCAGAGTTGTTCCCGACGCAGTGATCAAATCATGCCCGATCTTTTCGGCCAGATAAGGGTGCTCTTCAGGCGACAGCACTAGCTCGGGATCATCAGGGAAAGTAATCTCGCCGCCATTATACCCTTTGATCACCCGAGGCTTCACGCCGGTTGCATTGAACTGAGGCGCGGTGTCGACATGCGCCAGAAACCCGATGGTCGGTCCTTCGGCCGTACCGGGGATGGTTGCCACTACGACGCTGTCACCAGTCATCTCAACATCCTGCGCACCGATTTCGGTAAGCTCTTGCTTCAGCAGGTTCAGCATGTCGAACTGGATTTCGGTGCTGGGGGTCGATGGCGAGGTCTCATCGCTCTGGCTGTCGATGGCGGCATAGCGCACCAGCCGGGTTTCCAGTTCCTGATCGAAACGATTTTTCATTGATGCTCACCTCTCTGACTTGGCGAGATGAGAATGCGCATTCGGGCAGGGAGTCAAGCCGATGGATTGCCCGATTTAAGCGCTCTGAAATTAAGTTTTCGTTATGTACAAGTCGAATAAACCCCTGTCCGGGGTTTGTACAACTCGGAAGATTTACGAACCCAGCTTTTTGCTGACCAGTTCGTTAACGGCCTTCGGGTTGGCCTTGCCGCCGGTGGCCTTCATCACCTGTCCGACGAACCATCCGGCCAGTTTTGGGTTCACCTTGGCCTTCTCAACCTGTGCCGGATTGGCCGAGATGATCTCGTCCAAAGCGGCCTCGATCGCGCCGGTATCTGTCACCTGTTTCATGCCGCGGTCTTCAACGATCTGCGCCGGGTCACCGCCTTCGGTATAGACGATTTCAAACAGATCCTTGGCGATCTTGCCCGAGATGGCATCCGACGAAATCAGATCAATGATACCCGCCAACTGAGCCGGAGACACCGGAGACTCGGTGATGTCGTGGTCTTCTTTTTTCAGGCGACCAAACAGTTCGTTGATGACCCAGTTCGCGGCCAGCTTGCCGCTGCGCCCCTTGGCGACCTCTTCGAAATAAGCAGCCGATTCCACCTCGGCGGTCAGCACCGATGCGTCATAGTCGGTCAGGCCGAACGCACTGATAAAACGAGCTTTTTTATCGTCTGGCAGCTCGGGCAGATTGGCGGCGATGTCATCCACCCATGCCTGTTCGATCTCCAGCGGCAGCAGGTCAGGGTCGGGGAAGTAGCGATAATCATGCGCCTCTTCCTTGGACCGCATCGAGCGTGTCTCGCCCTTGTCCGGGTCGTACAGACGGGTTTCCTGATCAACCGTGCCGCCGCCTTCAACGATGGCAATCTGACGGCGGGCTTCGACCTCGATCGCTTGCTGGATAAAGCGCATTGAGTTCATGTTCTTGATCTCGCAGCGCGTGCCCAGATGCGAAAAGTCCTGTGTTTCCTGATACTTCTCGTAAGCACCCGGCAAACAGATCGAAACGTTTACGTCCGCCCGCAGGTTGCCGTTCTGCATGTTGCCGTCGCAGGTGCCTAAGTAACGCATGATCTGACGCAGCTTGGCGATATATGCCGCGGCCTCTTCCGGCCCGCGAATATCGGGGCGCGAAACGATCTCCATCAGGCAGACGCCGGTCCGGTTCAGGTCGACAAAGGACATATGCGGATCCATGTCGTGGATCGATTTGCCCGCGTCTTGCTCCATGTGGATGCGTTCGATGCGGACCATGCGCGCGGTGCCGTCACCCATCTCGACCAGAACTTCTCCTTCACCTACAATAGGCTGATAAAGCTGGGAAATCTGGTAGCCCTGCGGCAGGTCGGGATAGAAATAGTTCTTGCGGTCAAAGGCCGATTTCAGGTTGATATCCGCTTTCAGACCCAGCCCGGTGCGCACGGCCTGTTCAACGCAATACTCGTTGATCACCGGCAGCATCCCCGGCATTGCGGCGTCCACGAAGGCCACGTTCGAATTCGGCTCGGCCCCGAATTGGGTTGATGCACCCGAGAACAGCTTGGCATTGGATGAGACCTGAGCGTGCACCTCCATCCCGATCACCAGTTCCCAATCGTGCTTGGCCCCGGCAATGGTTTTGGGTTTGGGCATTTCGTATGTCAGGTCGAGCATGGCGCGCCTCATTTCCGCAGAAGTCTAAGCCTGCGTATTAGGCCCGGCGCGCCAAAGGGGCAAGGGGCAATGGCGCTTTAGTTCCCCGAGAACTGCAGCCCCGACGGTGTAAAGGTCACACTCTGCCCACTGCGCAACTCATCCCGCAACAGATTGGCGATTGCCTTCAGCGCATCGCGGCGGCCACGGGCGGCAAAACGCTCGGCCGAGTTGACGCGAAGGCTGTTGTTGAACCCGTTTGCCGCGTGGGCCCAGATCAGCGGATGCAGTTCGGTCATGTGATCGCGGATCAGCCAGTTTGCGGCCTCGCAAATCTGTTTGCGGGCGATATCGGCGCGCGGGTTCTGGCCCATTCTGTTCTGCAATGTGACCGAGCAATAGGCCGCCAGCAGGTTGATTGTCTGCTGATCCGGACGACGTGCAACGATATCGCGCAAACCTTCAAGGAAGTATTCGACATCTACCCGCGCGCAGGCCTCGTCATCCAGCGCGATGGCGTCGAATTGCACCCAGGTATACCCACCCGCACCCCAATTTTTCTGGGTCCGTGCGGCGTTGCGCAAGGCTTGCACTTCAAGTTGTTCATAGCTGCCGAACCAGCGTGGCAGCAGGTGGCTGCCCATCGCGCGCATGTGGCGATGGTTCTGGGGATCCAGCGTGATCAGGGCCTCGTATTTATCAGCAACGCGGGTGCGCGGATCAATGTGTCCTGCCAGCAAGGCGCAATCCGCTGCAGCAATCGCCGGACTGTCGGGCAGCGCAGCGCGGCATTTCGGAAGCAGCGCAGCAGCCCGGTCGAAATGCGCGGCACAACGGGATTGGTGCAGCGCCGGCAGCGTGTCCGGGTGCGCCGTCCCGCGCCAGGCCCACGCCAAATCGATATGGGCCAAGGCAACCACAAGCGTGATCATCGGATCATCGGGATGGTTCTGAATCTCGCCTTCCAATTCCGAGATCCCGCCCAGCAGATCATAGTCTGACAGTGCTTTGCCGTCCGACAGCGCGTGCTCGGCCGCCAAAACCACATCGGACCGGGCCCCAAAGGCCAACAGCTCGGAGATCGGCTGCCCGCAAGGGGTAGCCTTGCGCCCCTCATCTGCAGCGCGCATCTCCAGCGACAGTTCTGCCCACATATCCTGCCGCGCCAGATGGCGGCCACGTTCGATCACCTGATGCCCGATCGCATCATTTTCATCTGATTCTGCGATTGGGATGTTCAACTGCCCCGAGGCGACAAGCCATGCAGTAGCATCGGCGACGGACGCAGGCAGAGGTGTAGGGGTGGGATCAGAAGAACCGACAATACGGGCGGCAAAAGCCTTCAAAGACCAAAACATGGCAAAACTCGAACTGGAACAAACTTGTAACCCGTCCAGTTTGCCAAAAAATCTGCTCAAATCAAGACTGCGTCGCGGAGAACCCGCGATTCAGGTGCCAATGTGGCCCAGACTCCATGAATCGTTTCAGAAAACTCTAAAATGATGTCGTTCGACCGCGAATCCCGCCTGATTCAGGACCATTTCGAATTGCTTGTGTGGCGGCAGTGATTCATCGGGTAAACGCACGCGTTTGTCGGATTTCAGAACCGCTGAGACGCGCACCGAGAAATCCCACCGCGTGTCAAACCGGAATCGATCCACCTCGGACAGCTTGAGTTGTCCCTGACGTTGGCCGGTGTGCCAACGCAGGGTTTCATCGGTCAGCTCCATACCTGCGCTGGTGTCCTTGATGACATCCCACAGCGCGGGCAGGGTAGTCAGGGCCAGAAGCGCCATCAGCCACCAGACCGCGTTCAGCAGGATCATCAAAGCGATCAACATCGCGTAAACGCCGATCAGGATCAGAACCGTTCGCTGATTTCGGTTCTGTCGAGTGAACGTAAACGCGGTCATGCGCCCAAGATGCGCGTGACCATTTCGGTCGTGTCCCGAGACAGGTTCGGCGTGTCGGCAATGCGATTCAGTTGTGCAAGTATTAAGGCCTGACGGTCGGCGTCATAGCGTTTCCAAGTTTGGAACACGCTGCACATCCTGGCGGTGGTCTGCGGGTTTACTGGATCAAGTCGGATCAACCAGTCTGCCAGCAGCGCGTAACCTGCTCCGTTCGCTTGGTGGAAGCCTGCGTGGTTGCCTGCTAGGGATCCCATCAAGGCGCGGAAACGATTTGGGTTTTTCCAATTGAAATCAGCATGCTCGGTCAACTTGTGCGCGGTCTCAACCGATTTTTCCGGTCCGGTCATCAAGACCTGCATGGCGAACCACTTATCCATGACCAGCCGGTCATGCTGCCATTGATCATAGAAGGCGGCCAGCTCACGTTCGCCTTTGCCCGCGCGTAGCAGACAAGACAACGCGGCCAACTGCAGGGTCATGTTGTCAGCACGTGCATATTGCTCTGCGGCCTTGGCACCTCCATCCAGTCTCGAGGTCAGCGCAAGCGCCGCGCTGCCCAAGGCGCGTTTGCCTGATTGATCAGCGTCCGGCTGATAAGGCGCGTCCACCAGCGTTTCACTGTTCAGACGGGGGAGCAGGTCTTGAACGTGTTGCGCCGTGGCTTGACGCAAAGTCTCCACCGCTCGCCAGATCGCCATCGGGTCGGGGGTGATGCCCTTGTCAAATAGTGTTGCGGCCAGTTCCGATTGCGTCGGCAGACCCAGCATCAGTGCCCGGTAGGCCGGGTCCAGCGCCTCATTCCGTAGCACTGCCAGCAAGCCGTCAAGATAGTCGGTATCAGGCGTTGCCTCATCGGTGATCATGCGCAGCAGGGTTTCCTCGGCTAGCGACCGCCCTGCCTGCCAGCGGTTGAACGGGTCGGTGTCATGAGCCAGAAGGAAGGCGCGTTCGGCATTGCTGATCTCATGTTCAAGGATCACAGGGGCCGAGAAATCACGCAGGATCGAGGGCACAGGTTTGGCCGTGAGACCGGTAAAGGTAAAACTCTGCTCGGCTTCGGTCAGTTCCAGCACTTCGGTCGCACGTATCTCGTCCCCGTTTGGACCAAGCAGACCCACAGCGATAGGGATGACCTGAGGTTGCTTGTCCTCTTGTCCCGGCGTCGGCTCGGTCCGTTGGTGCAGCGTCAGGGTATAGGTGCCATCGGTCCAGTCTTCGGCAACTGAGACACGGGGGGTACCGGATTGGCTGTACCAACGTTTGAACTGGGTCAGGTCGAGGCCCGTAGTGTCTTCGAATACTTTCAGCCAATCTTCGATCGTGCAGGCCTGCCCGTCGTGGCGATCGAAGTACAGGTCCAGTGCTTTGCTGTAGGCCTCATCCCCGACCAGCCGTTTCAGCATCCCGATCACCTCGGCGCCTTTTTCATAGACGGTTGAGGTGTAGAAGTTGTTGATTTCCTGAAAGCTTTCGGGGCGGACCGGATGCGAGAGTGGCCCGTTATCTTCGGGGAATTGCCGCGCGCGCAGGTCGATGGCATCGTGGATACGTTTTACAGGAGCCGAGCGCATATCCGAAGTGAACTGCGCGTCGCGGAACACAGTCAGGCCCTCTTTCAGGCACAGCTGGAACCAGTCACGGCAAGTGATGCGGTTGCCGGTCCAGTTGTGGAAGTACTCATGTGCGATGATCGCCTCGATCCGTTCGAAATTCATGTCGGTCGAGGTTTCAGGGCTGGCAAGAACGGCGGAGGAGTTGAAGATGTTCAGCCCCTTGTTCTCCATTGCGCCCATGTTGAAATCGTCCACGGCCACGATGTTGAACACGTCCAGATCGTATTCGCGGCCATAGACATCCTCATCCCATTTCATTGACTTCTTAAGGGCTTCCATGCCAAAGGCGCATTTGCCTTCATCGCCGGGGCGGACCCAGAGATTTAGTTCGACGTCGCGACCGGATTTGGTGGTGAACTGGCCGGGATGGGCGATCAGCTCTCCGGCGACCAGCGCGAACAGATAGGCGGGTTTTGGCCATGGATCGACCCATTCAGCCCAGCCCTCGCCTTTGCCCGAAGGGTTGCCGTTCGATAGCAGCACGGGAAGGTCGCCATTGATGCGCACCGTAAAGGTAGACATCACATCCGGGCGGTCGGGGTAATAGGTGATCTTGCGAAACCCTTCGGCCTCGCATTGGGTGCAATACATGCCGTTCGACATATACAGCCCCTCAAGCGCGGTGTTGTTGCCGGGATCAATCTCGACCACGGCCTCCCACACGAAAGGCGCGTCGGGCACCGTTGCGGTGAGGCCTTCGGCGGTCACTTCAGGCGTGATCACTTCACCATCAATTGCGGCACGGATCAGCTTTAGCTCTTCGCCATGCAGAAAAAACGTGCGGTCGGTCGCCTCGGGGTTCGGGCGGAAGGCGATGCGGGAAGTGACGCGAGTGGCGTGTGCGGCCAGATCGAAGGTCAGATGCACGCTGTCCACTAGAAACCCGAACGGAGTGTAGTCTTTCAGATAAATCGTTGTGGGGGCGGCGTCGCGCATCGGGGGCCTCATCGACTGGGAATCTGGCGCGACGTTATGGGCTTCGCGCGGACGCTGCAACCGATGTGCCATTGCCGCTGTTCATTTGAGACGGTTCGCGCTGGGTCAAATGCCCCTCATGTCGGGACAGAAGTTGCCTATCGGAAACGAACGCCCTAATTGAGGAGCGCATACAATGGCACACAATCGTAGGGGATTCGGAATATGAGCAGCAGAGAGACCCGCAACGGGCTGCAGATTGACCCGGTTCTGGTGGATTTCATCGAACAGAAGGCGCTGCCGGGCACGGAAGTTTCGGCAATTGATTTCTGGGCGGGTCTGGCGCGCTTGGCCAATGAACTTGGGCCGAAAAACCGGGCGCTGCTGGACAAGCGGGCTGACATTCAGGGCCGGATCGATGGCTGGCACGCGGCGCGGCGGGGGTTGCCCATTGACGCGGCTGAATATCAGTCTTTTCTGCGTGAGATTGGGTATCTGGTAGAGGAAGGCGACGATTTCGAGATCGAGACAGCCAGTGTCGACCCTGAAATCGCGCTAATCCCCGGACCGCAATTGGTAGTGCCGATCACCAACGCGCGCTTTGCGTTGAATGCCGCAAATGCGCGCTGGGGCAGTTTATATGATGCGCTTTATGGAACAGATGCGTTAGGCGATCTGCCGACAGGCAAGGCTTATGACGCCGGGCGCGGTGCGCGGGTCATCGCCTGGGCCAAGGCGTTCCTGGATGAGGCTGTGCCGCTATCCGAAGGGTCCTGGGCGGAGGTCTCCGGGTTAAGCGTTAGGGACGGTGCGCTGATACCGAAGCTCGCCGACCCGTCTCAGTTCGCAGGCTACGCTGGCGCAGCTGAAGCACCGGAGTTTGTATTGCTGAGCAACAACGGGTTGCACATTCAAGTCAGGATTGATGCGCATAGCACAATTGGTGCCACCGATCCTGCAGGTATTTCTGATGTCCGTTTGGAATCCGCGCTTTCGACCATCATGGATTGCGAGGATTCTGTTGCTTGTGTCGACGCGACCGACAAGGTGTTGGCCTATGGAAACTGGCTTGGCCTGATGGACGGAAACCTGACCGAAGAGGTTACGAAAGGCGGCACAACCTTCACGCGCAAACTTGCTGGGGATTTGGCCTACAGGGCTCCGAATGGCACGCCAGCCAGCCTGAAAGGTCGGTCGCTGATGCTGGTGCGAAATGTGGGCCATCTAATGACGAACCCCGCAGTGCTGGATGCCGAAGGGCGCGAGATTGGTGAAGGTTTGATGGACGCGCTCTGCACAACGCTGATCGCCATGCATGACCTGAAGCGCGAGGGCGGGAACTCGGTCAGGGGGTCTGTCTATGTGGTCAAACCCAAGATGCACGGGCCCGAGGAAGTGGCGTTTTCGGTCGAGATTTTCGACATGGTCGAGGATATCCTGGGCCTGCCGCGCAATACGGTGAAGCTGGGCATTATGGATGAAGAGCGGCGCACATCGGCCAACCTCAAGGAATGCATTCGGGCCGCAAAATCGCGCGTCGCCTTTATCAATACCGGATTCCTGGATCGGACGGGGGATGAGATTCATACTTCTATGGAAGCAGGCCCGATGCTGCCGAAGGGCGATATCAAGGATACGCCATGGATTGCGTCTTACGAGGATCGCAATGTGGATATCGGACTGGTCTGCGGCCTGAAAGGCAGAGCGCAAATTGGCAAGGGTATGTGGGCCATGCCCGATCGGATGGCGGACATGCTGGCGACCAAGATCGGCCACCCGCAAACCGGTGCAACCTGCGCCTGGGTGCCGTCACCTACTGCGGCAACGCTTCATGCAACCCACTATCACAAGATCGATGTGTTGGCGCGCCAGGATGAATTGGCCGCTGGCGGGGCTCGGGGTACGTTGAATGATCTGCTGACCATACCTCTGCTGGGCGGGCGTAATCTCAGCGCTGGTGAGATCACCCGTGAGATCGAAAACAACGCACAAGGAATCTTGGGTTATGTTGTGCGCTGGATTGATCAGGGTGTTGGCTGCTCGAAAGTTCCGGATATCAACGACATAGGACTGATGGAGGACCGCGCAACCTGTCGGATTTCTTCGCAGGCGCTGGCCAACTGGTTGCATCACGATGTGGTCAGTCAGGAACAGGTGATGGCGGCGATGCAGAAAATGGCCGCGGTAGTGGACCGTCAGAACGAAGGAGACCCGGCCTACAGGCCCATGGCACCGGGTTTTGACGGGGTGGCGTTTCAGGCGGCTTGTGATCTGGTGTTCCGGGGGCGGGTGCAGCCCTCGGGTTATACCGAGCCTGTGCTGCACGCCCGTCGCCTGGAACTGAAGGCAAGTTTGAGCTAGGGGCAAGGGCAGGAACGAGGGGGCTGTCTGCCCCCTCGTGCTCCCCCGAAGGTATTTTTGGCCAGATGAAAAGGATCGGGCATGAACATTTCATTGCGCAAAGCGCGGACCATCATTCGTAAAGCTCTGGAAAAAGGGCGCGAGATGGAGCTGAAACCGCTCTCGGTTGTTGTCCTGGACGCCGGAGGCCACGTGATCTCGTTCGAACGCGAAGATGGCGCCGCGCCGGGGCGTTTTGCAATCGCACATGGCAAGGCTTACGGATCGGTAATGCTAGGTATGGCGGGGACCGCGCAGATGCAGCGGGCCGAAGGGCAGGCCTATTTCATGGCGGCCGTGAACGGGGTTTATGGCGGTCAGGTTGTTCCGGTTCCTGGCGGTGTGCTGCTGCGTGACCGCAAGGGTGCGGTGGTTGGTGCCGTAGGTGTAACCGGCGACACTTCGGATAATGACGCAGCGGCCGCGTTGGCAGGTATCGAAGCCGCTGGGTTGACGGGCGAGATCTGACCCCTTTATCGAACTTCATCAGGGATGTGCGTCGCTGAACACGCGCTTGCGCTACCATGCAGGGTCTGTGCCGTTGCGCGCGGCCAAACCTGCCGATAGGTTTTGCAGGAAATGAGCGATACAAGGGACTTGGAATGGCGCGCCCCGTCGTTGGAATAATCGGCAACTCTTATCTGATGAATGATCAGTATCCGACCCATGCGGGCGGAACGATGAATTCCGAGGCGGTCTCGAACGTGTCTGACTGTCTGCCGCTACTGATCCCCGCCGACCCGCGTTATGTAGCGGTTGATGAGTTGCTCGAGGTTTGCGACGGCTTCCTGCTGACCGGCGGCCGTCCGAACGTTCACCCCGAAGAATATGGCGAGCCCGCAACCGAGGCGCATGGTGAGTTTGACCGCGCGCGGGATGCAATCACGCTGCCTCTGATCCGGGCCTGTGCCGAGCGGGGTCAGCCGTTCTTTGGGATTTGTCGCGGGTTTCAAGAAGTAAACGTCGCCTTGGGTGGTACGCTCTACCCTGAGATTCGTGACCTCCCGGGGCGTCAGAACCACCGGATGCCACCCGACGGCACTTTGGAGGAGAAGTTTGCTCTGCGCCATGTCGTGTCGCTAACCGAAGGTGGTGTGTTCCACCGCCTGCTGGGCGCGGCCGAAGTGATGACCAATACGTTACACGGACAAGGGATCAAGACGCTGGGCGAGAATGTGGTGATCGATGGCCACGCGCCTGATGGCACGCCCGAGGCGATCTATGTCGAGGATGCCCCCGGCTTTACCCTTTCGGTCCAATGGCACCCTGAATGGGACGCGGCGAATGACCCTGTTTCGCGGCCATTGTTCAAGGAATTTGGTCGCGCCGTATACGATTGGAAAAACGCGAAAACGGTCGGGGCGATCCGGCAGTCTGCTTAGTCACGCTAATCTGTCGATGGATCGTTCTAAGGTTTGCCGGCAACATTCGAATAAAAAGATAATTGGATATCTTCCCTGAACCGCGAATTTGCGCCGAGATACCCTTGGCCATATTCAAATCTGACTGGGTTCGGAGCAGTTCATGCACAGCTTTTCAGGAAAGTACCCTCGCGGTTTAAGAGAATTCGTTCCTGCGGCACTTTTTTTGGCGGTCCTGGGAACTGCTGGGCATGCGCAACAATGCAGCTCGGCCGGAGACCTGCTTTACATCGGGCGAACACCTGACTCTTCATCCTCATTGTGGTTATCGCAGACGGAAAGCGGTGCTTTTCGTCTGGAAGCTGCACAGGGCAACACGACCGTTGATACCTGGAGCCGATCTCGGCCCGGAGTTCATCTAAGCTTGTCTCCCTTCGTATCTAATGGATCAGGGGGCGTTCATCGTCTGTTCAAACGCGGAGGGGCACCAAATGGGCGCGACTGTCTGATCGATACGCAAAACCAAAAAAGAGATTGGACGCTGCCGGGTTGGGGTGGTGGCAATGGTGGCGGCGGGGGAGGAAACGGAGGCGGCTCGGGTGGATCCGGCGGTGGCTCTGGCGGTGGCTCTGGGGGCGGCGGCTCGGGTGGATCAGGTGGCGGATTCGGAGGCGGGGGCGGCTTTGGAGGCGGCGGTTCCGGTGGTGGCTTCGGCGGTGGCGGCGGCTCGGGCGGATCCGGTGGTGGCTCTGGTGGCGGATCCGGTGGTGGCTCTGGTGGCGGTTCTGGTGGTGGCTCTGGTGGCGGTTCCGGAGGGTCGGGCGGTGGAATTGGCAACATAGGCGAGACAGGTCGACCCGTTAATCCGCTCTACGTAAGTGGGCGACCTTCGGGCGATGATCAAGCCTGCGTGGCGGATGCGACGGGTAAGCTTGACCCTGCCTTGTGCGATCCGGTTGTCGGCCCTCCGCTGACGGAGGGGCGCGAGTTTGGGCCAGAATCTGTTTGGAATGTATGGACCAATTTCACCTACACAGACATTGAAGACACCCGTGGAAACAGCGAACTGGATGTGAACGACAGCTTTTTCGAAATTGGAATCGACCGTCTTGTCCAAGAAAACCTCGTGCTTGGTTTGCAGCTTGAATACGAAAACACCCAGCTGGACGGCTTTCAGGGGCAGTTTTCTCAGGATACTTCGGGATTCGCGATCGGACCCTATTTCGCCTGGCGGATGTCTGAGAGGTGGGTTCTAAACGGTCTCGCCACGGTCGGTCGCTTCTCCACGGATGTGGATGTGCTGGAGCTGAGCGGTGATTTTGATCGCACCCGTTGGCGCGCGAATCTCGAGGCAATCGGACAATATGAGGCTGGAGCTTACTTAATTCGTCCGTCGATCTCGTTTGATTACTATAATTACAGTGCCGAGGATTACGATCTCACCGGGACGTATCTGGGAAATCCAGCCGAGTTTATTGGTGAAATCCAAGAAGCAAAATACAGTGCCCTAACGCCCGAGGTCGAAGTAAGTCGTCCGTTCTTCAATGGCAGCTCCGTCATCTCACCTTATGCATCGCTCAGCGCGACCTATTGGTTTGAACGCGAGAACTTAGGGGGTGGAACAGTTGCAAACACTGACAATGATGTTGTTTGGTCAACCCGTTTGGGTGTGAGAGGACGCACAAGCAAGACGGTGTTTCTGGAGGCTTCAATCGGATATCTCGACATGTTCGAAAGTGATTTTGAAGCGACGGAAGCTGCAATCTTTCTCTCTGTCAACTTCTAAGGCCATCAGGAAGAGCGAGCGCCGACCCAGAGCCGGGTCGGCGCAAATTGATCATACGAGCAAGTCGAACTGCTTGTTCAGCGGCAAGCTGCGCGTGCGTTGGCCGGTCAGGTCGAACAGCGCGTTGCCCAAAGCGGGCATCGACGGCGGTGTTCCCGGTTCACCGACACCGCCCAGATGTTTGTTGGTCTCGAGTATCCGGACTTCCGTGATCGGTGTGCTTTGCATCCGTAACGCATCATAATCCGGGAAATTATAC
The DNA here is from genome assembly GCF_056537485.1 of Ruegeria sp. CE6. Classification (NCBI taxonomy): domain Bacteria; kingdom Pseudomonadati; phylum Pseudomonadota; class Alphaproteobacteria; order Rhodobacterales; family Roseobacteraceae; genus Ruegeria; species Ruegeria sp. CE6. Next base: position 297,312 of record NZ_JBQFRR010000004.1, read on the forward strand.
TGTTCGACCTCGCCATCGGCAAAGGTGATCTCTTCTTGAGCGGCGGCAGACAATCCGTAGATCATGCCGCCGATCATCTGCGCTTCGACTGTCGCCGGATCCAAAGCCAAGCCGACATCGCAGGCGATCCAGGCCTTGTTGATGCGGATGGTGCCGTCATCGTCAACCACTTCGATCACCTGTGCGACCAGAGTGCCAAAGCTGTAGGCCATTGCCACGCCACGTCCGACACCATCGGGGGTTTTGCCGGTCCAGCCTGACATCTCTTTCACGGCCTCCAGGCACCTCGCAGCCGGGGCGAACTCGGACCTTGCCAACTCCAGCCGGAACTCCAGCGGGTCGCGCCCGGCGGCATGGGCCATTTCATCCAGGAAGGTCTCGTGGAAGAAGGCATTATGGCTGTTGCCGACCGAGCGCCAGAAGCCCACCGGCACGGACAGATCGGCGACATGACCGCTCATGCGGTAGTTGGGCACCGCGTAGGGCTGGTTAAAAAATCCCTCAACCAGAACCTTGTCGGGGCCACCGCCTGAGAAACCCGTAACACGTTCAACCGCCTGATGGGTCGGCGATTGCGAGGCGACCTTGCCGTCGATCAGAACGGCCTTGCCATCCTTCACTGCCCCTCGCATGCGCGCCATCGCGCCGGGGCGGTAGAAATCGTGACGCATATCCTCTTCGCGGCTCCACGTCGTTTGCACAGGGGTGCCTGGAATGGCCATGGCGACCTTTGTGGCGATCTCGCCGAAATCCAACTCGCCCCGGCGGCCGAAACCGCCGCCCAGATAGGTGGTGTGAATCTCAACCGCTTCGGTATCTAGACCGGCGGTGTTGGCTGCGCGGATCTGGATCAGGGTCGGGGCCTGATTGCCGCACCACAGGTCCAGCTTGTTACTGGTATAGAGCGCCGTGGCGTTCATCGGTTCCATTGTGGCGTGGGCCAGATAGGGCACGGTATATTCTGCCGTAATCTCGGTGGCACCTTCAGGAAGCGTTTCGACATCGCCTTCATCGCGCATGGTCGAGTTCGGGGCGTCATCAAACGCTTTGGCAATTTGCGCGAATACCGCATCAGTATCGGGCGGATAGGGGGCATCGCCCCAATCCACGTCAATCGCCTCGACCGCCTGCATGGCAAGCCAAGTGTTGTTGGCAATCACCGCGACGCCCGTGCCCAGATCGACGATCTTTTCAACGCCGGGCATGGCTTCTGCAGCACTGGCGTCAAAGCCGTTCATTGCCCCGCCCAGCTTGGGGTTCATGCGGACCGAGGCGAATTTCAGGCCCTCTGGCCTTACATCGATGCCAAAGGTGGCGGTGCCGGTGGATTTGCCCGGAATGTCGACGCGGGGCAGGGATTTGCCGATCAAACGCCATTCGGACGGATCACGCAGGGAAACCTCGGGCGGTTCGATCTGGCCTGCGGCCTCGGCCAGTTCGCTATAGGGAATGCGCGTGCCATCCGGGGCAACCACAGCACCATTTTCGGTCATGAGTTGATCGCGATCGACCCCCAGTTGGTCCGCGGCAGCCTGCTTCAAGGTTTCTCGCGCAGTAGCGCCGGCCATCCGCATCCGTTCGAACCCGTCTTTCATCGAGGTTGAGCCGCCGGTAACCTGCAGGCTTAACGTTTTGCCCAGAACACCCAGTGCCTCACCCAGATTGTGCTGGAAATCCGAGATGTCATAGCCCTTGCCTGGCAGGCTTTCCCCCATAAGAGCATGGTTGTAATAGGCGGCAGCAGCAGGTCCGTGCAGCACACGGATTTCGTCCAGCTCAACATCCAGCTCCTCGGCGATCAGTGCTGCCCAGGTGGTCATAACGCCCTGACCCATTTCAGCGCGGGGGGCGAACAGGGTCACGCCCTGCTGGTCGATCAGAACAAAGGGGCTAAGCGCGGTTTCCCCGTCACGCGGTTTCAGCGGGTTCGCAGCTGGACGCGTGACGTAGTAGGCACCGAAGGCCACTCCACCTACGATGGCGGCAGATCCGATCAGGAATGTGCGGCGAACGATTTTACCGATACGTCCCATGGCTCAAGCCTCCTTCAACTTGGCAGCGGCATCATGGATGGCCGCGCGGATGCGAGGATAGGTGCCACAGCGGCAAAGGTTGCCTTGCATCGCATCGTCGATGTCTGCGTCCGTTGGGGCCGGGTTTTCAGCCAGTAGCGATGCGGCCTGCATGATCTGGCCCGACTGGCAGTAACCACATTGGGCCACTTGGTGGTCAACCCAGGCCTTCTGGATCGTTGCCATGGCGTCAGGCGTGCCAAGCCCCTCGATCGTGGTGACATCACCCCAAACATCCGAGAGCGCTACCTGGCAGGACCGCACGGCCTCACCATCAATATGAACGGTGCAGGCACCGCAGGCAGCCACACCACAGCCGAACTTGGTACCGGTTAGTCCAACCTCATCACGCAGAACCCATAACAAGGGCACATCATCAGGCAGATCAACCTGATGGGTCTTTCCGTTGATCTTAAGGGCCGTCGCCATGGCGCACCTCTCTTAGCTTTGGCTGGTTTCTGACATAATTAATGAAAAGTGTCAGCTTGTCAATTGACAAAATGAACAAGAAGTGTCAGAGGTTCTCGCATGACGAGTGTAAGTGAAGATTCCAAGACAGCGGCCATTCTGAAATCGGCATTTCAGGCCTTTGCGACCTATGGGTTTAAGAAAACTTCGATGGATGACATTGCCAAAGGGGCAGGGATGTCCCGGCCTGCGGTCTATCTGCATTTCAAGAATAAAGAGGCCATCGTTCGCGAACTGACGCAGTTTTATTATGGCGAGAAAGTTACCCTAGTCGCTGAAGCCTTGGCCAGCGAAGGTCCTTTGCCTCAGATCCTCGCTCAGGCGATCGAGGCGCAATCAAACGGGATGGCTGAAATTTTGGCCTCACCTCATGGGCTTGAAATGCTGGACGCGACCAAATCCATGTCGACGGATATCGTTCAGGAGGGTGAGGCCAAATTGACGCAACTTTACGCCGAATGGTTACGGCGCGAGGATGCGGCAGGTCGCGCGCATTTGCCTGTCGGCCCGGATGAGGCCGCAAAGACAATCACCACATCGCTGAAGGGCGTCAAGATGACGGCCTCCAGCGCTGAAGAGTTCGAACAAGGCATTTCGCAATTGGCCACGCTTTTGGGCGCGGCGCTTGAGGTCAGGTGACGCGCTGACGGATTTTGTATTCCGGTTTGTCCCACAGCTTGTTGGTTATGATATCGGCCAGAATTTGGGCGGCCTGTTCTACATCCCCTTCATCGACATATAGCGGTGTGAAGCCAAACCGCATGATATCGGGCGCTCGGAAATCGCCGATCACGCCACGCGCGATCAAAGCCTGCATGGCAGCGTATCCTTCATCAAAATGAAACGATACTTGACTTCCGCGCTGGGCTGGATCGCGGGGGCTTGCGAGTGTCAATCCCGGGCAGGTAGCCTCAACCCGGGTTATGAACAATTCGGTCAATTCGATTGACTTGGCGCGCACATCGGCCATTTTAGCCATGTCCCAGATATCCATCGCTGCCGACAGCGCTGCCATCTGAATGACCGGAGGGGTTCCGACCCGCATCCTCTCTATTCCCGCGCCGGGGCGATAGTCGAGATCGAAGGCAAAGGGGGCTTCATGCCCCAACCAGCCCGAAAGCGCCGGGCGCACGCGATCCGACAGACGCGGAGCGACATAGACGAACGCTGGCGCACCGGGACCGCCATTGAGGTACTTATACGTGCAGCCAACAGCGAAATCCGCGTTGCAACCGGACAGATCGACCGGGATTGCCCCCGCAGAATGGGCAAGGTCCCAGACGGTCACGACACCGTTCGCGTGGGCCAGTTCGGTCAAAGCCTTCATGTCATGCATACGGCCGGAACGATAATCGACCTCGGTCAGCATCAGAACGGCGACCTCTTCGGTGATATGTGCAGCGACGTTTTCGGGATCGACCACGCGCAGTTCATAATCCGTCCCCAGTGATCGCAACAGCCCATCTGCCATGTAAAGATCCGACGGGAAGTTGCCGTTGTCCGACAGGACGACCTTGCGGGTCGGGTTCAGTTCCAGCGCTGAGGCGACCGCCTGATAAACCTTGATCGACAGAGTATCGCCCACCACGACGCTGCCGGGCTCTGCCCCGATCAGCCGTCCGATCCGATCCCCCAGGCCGGTCGGCATACCCATCCACCCGGCTTTGTTCCAGCCGGTGATCAGCAACTGACCCCATTCGTCCTTCATCATGCTTCCTACACGGTCACCGGCTGATTTCGGCAACGGGCCCAGAGAGTTACCGTCGAGATAAAGAATGCCCTCGGGCAGGTGAAACATGGATTTGGTTTTGGCGAAATCGGTCATGGCGAGGCTTTGTCTTTCTGAAACAGTCAGGTTGTAACTGGCTATCTGATCCCGTTGTGTCTGTCTATTGGTGCGGGTTGTCCAGCGCCCTGGGTCGATGCGACACCCTGCGCTTTTGCCAATGCGGTCAGAAAACGATAGGAGAGCGATCAGAAGCGACATCTGCCACCATGTGTCGCCGCGTGAAGGGACAGCCATGCGCCTGATCGACATACCACCTGTTTGGCTTGTGGGCTTTGCCTTGCTCGCCTGGGTCCAGGCGCGCGTGTTGCCGCTGGGGTTGTCTCTGGATGGAGCGGTGACAGATCTGCTCAGCGGCATACTGATCGGTGGCGGTATCATTCTGGCCGTGATGGCGGTGATTGAGTTCCGCCGGCACAAAACCACGGTCTTTCCGCACGAAACACCCTCGACCATGGTGCAGACCGGGATTTATAAGCGCAGCCGCAATCCTATCTATGTGGGCGATGTGCTAATCCTGACCGGGCTGATCCTGCGTTTTGACGCGGTGTTGTCGCTGGTGCTGATCCCGGTTTTTGTCTGGGTGCTGGAACGCCGCTTTATCATACCCGAGGAAGACCGTCTGCGCCGCACATTCCGCGCCGATTTCGCCCGGTATGAACGCAAGACCAGACGATGGATATAAGGGTGTGGTCATCATGACACAGCGTCATAATTGCTGCGCTTGCGAAATAATCTTGCGCAGGATACATGTCTGCTTGTCATTCTATGCTGAACACCCACCTGGCCTGAATCAAAAATTAGGGGGAACCGACTGGTGAAAATTGGGACGCCAAAGGAAACGTACAAGGGCGAGAACCGGGTCGCGATGACTCCGGACTCGGCTGTGCAGTTGCAGAAACTGGGCTATGAGTGCCTGATCGAAAAGGGCGCAGGCGCTGCTGCGGGGTTTTCGGACGCCGCTTATGAAGCCGCAGGCGTTGAGGTCATGAAGACCGCCGCCTCGCTTTGGAAGGCGGCGGATATTATTGCCAAGGTGCGTCAGCCCGATGCCACCGAACTGAAGCGTCTGACCAAGGATAAGACCCTGATTTCCTTCTTTAACCCGGCTGGGAATGAAGATGGGATGGAGGCCGCCAAATCCAAGGGCGCGACCGTGATCGCGATGGAGATGGTCCCGCGTATCTCGCGCGCGCAGAAGATGGACGCGCTGTCTTCGATGGCCAATATCGCCGGGTACCGTGCTGTGATCGAGGCAGGCAACAACTTTGGCCGTTTCTTCACCGGTCAGGTGACGGCGGCCGGTAAGGTGCCGCCTGCCAAGGTGCTGATCGTTGGTGCTGGTGTGGCTGGTCTGGCCGCGATTGGGACCTCAACCTCGCTGGGTGCGATCACCTATGCGTTCGACGTGCGCCCCGAAGTGGCCGAGCAGGTCGAATCCATGGGGGCTGAGTTCGTCTATCTGGATTTTGAAGAAGAACAGCAGGACGGTGCATCGACTGGCGGCTACGCATCGGTCCAGTCGGAAGAATTCCGCAACGCCCAGCTTGCCAAGTTCCGGGAACTGGCACCCGAGATGGACATCGTCATTACCACGGCGCTGATCCCCAACCGTGAGGCACCTGAGCTTTGGACCAAAGATATGGTCGAGAGCATGAAGCCGGGTTCGGTCATCGTTGACCTTGCAGCGGAAAAGGGCGGTAACTGTAAACTGACGGTGCCGGATGAGAAGATCGTGACCGACAATGGCGTGACCATTATCGGCTATACCGACTTCCCCAGCCGGATGGCGGCGCAGTCATCGTCTCTGTACGCGACCAATATCCGTCACATGATGGCTGACCTGACACCCGAGAAGGACGGCAAGGTCAATCACGACATGGAAGATGACGTGATCCGTGGCGCGACCGTGACCCATGAGGGCGAGATCACCTTCCCGCCACCTCCGCCCAAGGTGCAGGCGATTGCGGCACAGCCTAAGGCCGAGGTCAAGGAACTGACACCAGAAGAGAAAAGGGCGCAGGAAATCGCGGCCTTCAAAGCGCAGACCAAGCAACAGTTCACGTTGCTGGGCGTCGGCGGTGCGTTGATGTTGCTGGTGGGGTTGATCGCTCCGGCCAGCTTCATGCAGCATTTCATCGTCTTTGTGCTGGCGATCTTTGTGGGCTTCCAGGTGATCTGGAATGTCAGCCATAGCTTGCACACACCACTGATGGCGATCACCAACGCGATCTCGTCGATCATTATCGTTGGAGCCTTGATGCAGATCGGATCGGGGTCGTTCCTGGTCATTCTGCTGGCGGCGCTGTCAGTCTTCATGGCCGGAATCAACATCTTCGGCGGCTTCCTCGTAACCCGGCGCATGCTCGCCATGTTCCAGAAATCTTAAGGAGGCCGGGCACATGGAATTTGGCTTCACTACTGCCGCCTATGTCGTTGCGGCTGTCCTTTTCATCCTGTCTCTGGGTGGATTGTCGAACCAGGAAAGCGCCAAGCGGGCGGTCTGGTATGGCATTGTTGGTATGGCGCTGGCGGTTTTTGCCACGCTGGTTGGTCCGGGTTCAGGCTTGTGGCTGCTGTCGTTGCTGCTGATCGCGGGCGGTGGTCTGATCGGTCAGTACGTGGCGCAACGCGTGCAGATGACCGAGATGCCGCAGCTTGTGGCCGCGATGCATTCGCTGGTGGGTCTCGCGGCTGTGTTCGTGGGATTCAATGCCCATTTCGAGATCGGCAATGTGGCGCAAGTCATGGCGATTGCTGACAGCGCGTCTCAGGCGGACCTGTCCGATCTGGGGGCGTTCGCCAAGCTGATCGCCAAGAAGACCGCGGCCGAACTGGCGATCCTGCATGTTGAGCTGTTCCTCGGTATCTTCATCGGTGCGATCACCTTTACTGGATCGGTCGTGGCTTATGGCAAGTTGGCGGGCAAGGTGACCTCGGCGGCGACCAAGCTTCCGGGCGGTCATGCTCTGAACGCGGGTGCGGCTGCTTTGTCGTTCATCTGCCTGATCTGGTACACCAATTCGGGCGGTTTCTTCCCGCTGTTCCTGATGACGCTGGCAGCGCTGTTCATCGGCTATCACCTGATCATGGGCATCGGCGGGGCCGACATGCCGGTGGTTGTATCGATGCTGAACAGCTATTCGGGTTGGGCGGCTGCGGCCATCGGCTTCTCGCTAGGCAACGACCTGCTGATCGTGGTTGGTGCATTGGTGGGCTCGTCTGGTGCAATCCTGTCCTACATCATGTGTAAGGCGATGAACCGTCACTTTGTCAGCGTAATTCTGGGCGGCTTTGGTGGCCCGCAGGGCGAACAGATGGCTGTTGAGGGTGAACAGATCGCCATCGAGGCAGATGGTGTCGCGGCGGCGCTGAATGATGCAGATAGTATCGTCATCATTCCCGGCTATGGCATGGCCGTGGCGCAGGCGCAGCAATCGGTGTCCGAGCTGGTTCGCAAGCTGCGCGCCAAGGGCAAGAACGTGCGCTTTGCGATCCACCCCGTTGCCGGTCGTCTGCCGGGCCACATGAACGTGCTGCTGGCCGAGGCGAAGGTACCGTATGACATTGTTCTTGAGATGGACGAGATCAACGACGACTTCCCGGATACGGATGTGGCGATCGTGATTGGCTCGAACGATATCGTGAACCCTGCGGCGCAGGAAGACCCGAACAGCCCCATCGCCGGGATGCCGGTGTTGGAATGCTGGAAAGCCAAGCAGGTGTTTGTGTCCAAGCGTGGTCAGGGCACCGGATATTCGGGTATCGAGAACCCGCTGTTCTTCAAGGAGAACACCCGCATGTTCTATGGCGACGCCAAGGCTTCGCTCGACAAGCTGCTGCCCATGATCGATTGATCAGAAGGGACAATCTGATTGAAAAGGGCGCCTGAGGGCGCCCTTTTCTTTTGTGATGAGATGGGGGCTCGCCTCCAACCCCCTCAAGGATTTTTAGCCATATGAAGCAAGCGGGCTGTGTTAAACTTGGCGAGTGTTCGGGATAGTCGGAGGCAGACCATGCAGAAGGTAAATGGAATTGGCGGGATATTCTTTCGGGCCCGTGATCCGCAGGCGTTGAGTGCTTGGTATGAGAAGCATTTGGGCGTCAATCACTACGATCCTGTGCCCTGGAAGCAGCGGGAAGGATATACGGTGTTCGCACCCTTTGCGCAGGACACCGAGTATTTTGGCCGCTCCGAGCAGCAGTGGATGATCAATTTTCGAGTTGATGACCTGAGCGCGTTGATCGACCAACTAAAGATCGCCGGAATCATCGTCGAGACGAACCCGGAGTGGGACAGCGAGGTCGGGAAATTCGCCCGCATCCACGATCCTGAAGGCAATCCCATCGAGCTATGGGAGCCGAATCAATAAGATAGCGGGATTGTATACCGTTGTATCCTTGTAAGTAATTGAAATAAATAAACAATTGATGTTGTGTCGGTCTGCCTTATAGTGCCGGTGATACACCGGAGCCTTACATGACGCCCATAGACAATCATCCGCTTCGCTATACGCTGGCCAATGAACTGCATGCACGCCCATTTCCGGTTGCACCCTTACCCAGCACGGTTGTGTTTCTGGCGATCAAGAAGCCCAAAGAAGCGGTTACGCGCGATCGTGGCGAGGATATGGCCCACCTGATCAATCTGCTGGATCGCCACGGCGCGCAGCACCCTCAGCCAGAAGCCACTCACTACGCGGGTCAGATCGGGCGTCATTGGCTGAAATGGGAACAACATACCGAGTTTGTGACCTATACCGCGATCACTCCGAACGTCAGTGAACGTGCATTCAATCCGGCAGACTTTGAGGTGTTTCCTCCAGACTGGTTGATGGCGAGCCCGGGGCAGCGGGTGACATCGGCCTTAATTCGCGTCGTCGAATACGAGGGAGATGAGGCGGCAAAGGCTTCGCTGGCTCAGTGGTTCGAGCCGGAAAGCCTAGCAGTGGCGCGGGTGCTGGATGATGCTGCGATCTGCGCTTGTGATTTCCGAATTGATCCGGCGGGGCATATGCGGCTTGCGATGTTTGTCAAGAAAGGCACCGGGCGGCGGCGGACCGGGCGGATCGTTCAGCGGCTGTGCGAGATTGAGACCTACAAGGCAATGTCGATGCTGGGATTTGCACGGGTCAAGCAACTGATGCCGCGCATCGGCGAACTGGATGGTCAATTGACCCGCCTGATGGGGCAGATGTCCGATGAAACAGCGCACCCAGACGAATTGTTGCCGGATCTTCTGTCTACCTCGATCGAGCTTGAGACACTTTCGGCACGGTGTTCTTTTCGGTTCGGCGCCACGGGTGCCTATGAGGCGATTGTCAATCAGCGCATCGAAGTGTTGCGTGAACAAAGATTCAATGGACGTCAGAGTTTTGCCGATTTCATGATGCGTCGTTATGACCCCGCGATGCGGACGGTTAAATCAACCGAGCGACGTTTGCAGGCCTTGTCCGACAGGGCTATTCGCGCCGGCGACCTGTTGCGTACCCGTGTCGATGTCGAACGCAGCGCTCAAAATCAGGCTCTGCTGGAAAGCATGGACCGGCGTGCTGATCTGGCCCTTAGATTGCAGCACACAGTCGAGGGATTATCTGTGGTGGCGATCAGCTACTATGCGGTGTCTCTGGTCAGCTACTTGCTCTACCCACTGACGCAGGCCGGTATTAGCAAAGGGATGCTGACGGCAATTGTGACCGTGCCTGTCATCCTTGCCGTTTGGTTCGGGGTGCGCCAGATCCGGAAGCGAATTGAATAAGCGGTCTATGCCGGGCGACGAATGATCTGTAGAACGGGTGGCGTTTGGCAGATTTTATGAGGATTCCCTGTGATCGGTATTGTTGCGGCGTGGCGGGCTGTGGCCGCCATGTTTATCCTGAACGGTGCGCTGTTCGGCATCTGGGCATCGCGCATACCTGCGGTTCGGGACAGGCTGGATCTGACGCACGAGGCGCTAGGGCTTGGTTTGCTGTTCATGGCAGCAGGGGCCGTTTGTTCGTTTCCGATCACGGGCCGTTTGACGGACAAGTTTGGGGCGGTGGCGATCACGCGGGTGATCGCGGTTCTCTACACCTTTTCCCTGATCCTTTTGGCTCTCGCCGGCGGGTTCTGGTCGCTTGCGGCGTTTCTGTTTGTATTCGGAGCCTTCCATGGCTCGATGGATGTTGCGATGAACGCCTGGGCGGCAGAGGTCGAACAGGCCTATGACAAGCCGGTCATGTCGTCCTTTCACGCGATGTGGAGCCTTGGAGCCGGACTGGGAGCGCTCAGCGGATACGGTGCCGTACAGATGGGGCTGTCGGTGTTGCAACATTTTCTGCTAGCGGGTGGCGTTGTCGTCGCGCTTGCGCTTGTTTTGTCTTGGGTACGCTGGACTTCGAAACGTTCGGCTTCGAAACCTGGATCGGTGTTCGCTTTGCCGTCGGGTGCCCTAATCCTTGTGGGTTTCACAGCGCTGTGCGGCGCTTTGGGCGAGGGGGCTGTTGCGGATTGGAGCGCGATTTTCCTGCGTGACGTTACCGGTGCGGCTGAGAGTATCGCGGCGTTAGGCTATGCGGTCTTCTCGGTCACGATGGTTGCGTTCCGGCTTGCGGGCGGGGTGGTGATCGCGCGTTTCGGGCCTGTTGCAACAGCACGATTTGGCGGCGTTTGCGCCGCGCTGGGCGTGTTTGGCGTAGTATCGGCGGGAGGCGCAGGATTGGCTTTGGCAGGTTTTGCTCTGATGGGAGTGGGCTATGCGGTAATCATGCCTCTGGCCTTTAGCCGTGCGGCCAACGACCCGCATGTCCCGCCCGGACAGGCGATCGCAAGCGTCGCGACATTGGGATACGGAGGGTTGTTGATCGGGCCGCCTCTGATCGGATTTCTGGCCGAGTTGATGACGCTGAGATTTGCCTTTGCAGTTCTTTTACCGCTGGCCGTTCTTATCATCGTATTGGCCGGCGCGCTGAAGCGCGCCGACTAAGTTCGCTTATCGTCCGCGAATACGTGGATCCAGCGCATCGCGCAGGCCGTCACCCAGATAATTTACACTGAGGACGGTAAGTGAGATCGCTAGTCCGGGCCAGAACACGCGCTCGGGGTATTGCTGAAGATAGTCGACGCCATCGAAGAGCAGCCGACCCCATGTCGGGAAGTCCGGCGGAAATCCGAGGCCGAGGAAGGAAAGCGCGCTTTCGGTGATGATCGCAGTTGCAATCCCCAGCGTGGCCGACACCATGATCGGAGACAGAACATTCGGCAGGATGTGCCGGGTGATGATCTGGCCATTGCTGGTGCCGATGGACCGGGCGGCCAGAACGAACTCACGCTCTTTGATCGCCAGCACATCGCCGCGCACGATCCGCGCTGTGGGCATCCATGAGGTGATGCCGATGGCGCAGACGATCAGGATGAAGATTCCACGCTCTAACCCGAAGGCAGCAGATAGCGGCTCGCGGAAGAGCAGCATCATGACCAGCAGCAGCGGTAGCAACGGCAAGGCCAAGAACAGATCCGTCAGGCGCATCAGTGGGCCATCCAGCCGTTTGAAGAACCCGGCCAGAACACCGATGAACGAGCCCAGAAACAGCGCCAACAGCATCGCGGTGATGCCGACTGACACCGATGTCTGACCGCCTGACATCATGCGAGCTAGGATATCGCGGCCCAACTGGTCGGTGCCAAAGGGATGCGCCCAACTGGGGCCCTGATTGCGCGAACGGATGTCGATCTGAGTGGGGTCGATGCTCCATAAGTATGGGCCCAGATAGACGCCTGCGACGATGAAGATGAACAGAATCGCTCCGATCATCGCGCCTTTGTGGGTCTTGAACTGATCCCAGACATCGCGCCATTGGCTCCGCGGTGGGGTGGCCAGTTCTTCCATCACATCGGTGGTTGGCAGCGCTGTCGAGGCGGGCGCAAGCCCTTCGTCCGGGACCAGTGTATCGGTACGATCATGATCAGTCATAACGAATCCTCGGGTCCAGAATGCCATAGAGAACGTCGGCGATCAGATTGAACAGGACGATCAGCACGGCAAAGATGAAGGTCAGGGTTTGGACCATCGGCAAGTCATTGGCCTGAATAGCCCCGATCAGCAACTGGCCGATTCCGTTCACTTTGAACACCTGCTCGGTAATGATCGCTCCGCCGAAGATGGCCGGAATACCCAGCGCGATAACGGTGACCACAGGGATCATCGAGTTGCGCAGGACGTGGACCATGACGACCGTATATTCGCTGAGGCCCTTGGCGCGGGCGGTGCGGACATAATCCTGATTAAGGTTGTCCAGCATCGAGGCGCGCATGAATCGGCTGAGCTGCGCGGTGATCTGCAGAGCCAGAACCATGACCGGCATGATCATCTGTTTCAGCTGTACAACAAAGCTGTCCCAGCTATTGACCACATGGGTGGTGTCATAGATCGACGGGAACCATCCAAGCTGGACTGAGAAGATCACGATCACCAATACGCCCGAGAAGAACGGCGGTACCGAGAAGCCGACCATCGACACGAATGTGCCCATTTGGTCGAACCAGGAATACTGCCGGTAAGCCGAATAGATACCGATGGGCAGGGCGATCAGGATGGCGACCACATAAGCGGTGCCAACAACCCACAGGGTCTGCGGGATGCGCTGAACGACGATGTCCATGACGGGTGAGCGGGTCTGCCACGAAATCACGCGCAGGTCACCTTCGGAGAAGGTTGTACCAAAGATCGAGTCGACCAGAACCTGCGGTTCGATCCAGAAGAACTGCACGATCCATTTCCAGAACCGGATATGCATCGGCTGACCGAGGCCCAGTGCCTCGCGCATCTTCTCTTTGACTTCGGGAGGGACGGTAAGTGGAACCTGCGCCATCGGATCGCCGGGTGCGAGTTCGAGGAGCAGGAAGATGACGAGGCTGATGAACAGTAGCGTGGGAACGGCCAGCACCAGTCGTCTGATGGTAAAGTTGAGCATTAAGAGGCGCCTTTATATGCGTCTTCTTGTTGGAGTGGTCTGCAAATGACCGCGCCCCGATATGGGTCGGGGCGCGGTTTTGCAAGATTAACGCTTAGGAACCGGTCTTGCGGTACCAGTCCGCAATGTTCCACAGCTCGCTGTCCCAAACGTTCAGGACAACGCCACCCAGCGTGTTAGCGTGTGCCGACAGTCGACCACGGTGCACCAGCGGGATCATTCCGCCATTTTCAACCATGATGTCGTTCAGCTGACGCGCGATCTGCGCGCGCTCATCCGCACCTGCGGTTTCGGCCAGCTTGCCATGCAGCTTGTCGAACTCTTCGTTGCAGAAACGGCTGATGTTCTCGCCCTGCCACTGGCTTTCAGGCTTGGGTGCCTTGTCGCACAGGCCGTTGCCCAGATAGGACTGCGGGTCGGTGCCGTTGAAGGTGTTGGCATACATTTCAACGTCGGCATAGAACTTCTGGAAGGTGTCAGGCGAACCCGGATCACCACCAAAGAAGACCGAAGCATTGATGTTGCGCAGCTCAGTTTCGATACCGATTTGGCTCCACCATTCTTTGATCAGCGCCTGGAAGTCCTGGCGAACTGCGTTGGTAGAGGTCTGGTAGACAATCTTCAGCGGTACACCATCTTTTTCACGGATGCCATCGCCATCGGAATCAACGATACCCGCGTCATCCAGAAGCTTCTTGGCACCTTCTATATCCTGAGTATCGCAGCTGAATGTGTCGGAATTCACCGCGGCAGGCGCAGGTACCCAGTTGCAGGTAACCTTACCGGCCTGACCGTAGCCGATTTCAACCAGCAGCGGCCGGTCGATGGCCAGCGACATGGCCTTGTAAACAGCAGGGTCCTGCAGGAACGGGTGCGGATGCTTTGCAGTCGAACGCTCGCCCTCCGGCAGATCTGGCGACGGGTTGGTCTGGTTCAGCATGATGCGTTCCACCAGCGGGCCGAAGCCTGCGACCGGAGTACCTTTGCCGCCTTCCTGCATCTGCGCGATCACTTCAGGCGCAAGCTGCAAGTTCCAGGCATAGTCAAATTCGCCGGTTTCCATGACCGCACGACCAGCAGCAGTTGCATCGCCACCGCCTTTGAATGTTACCGTTGCGAACGCAGGCTTTGCCGGGTCACGGTAGTTATCATTGGCCTTGAAAGTGATCACGTCATTCGGCTTGAATTCGGTGACAACAAATGGGCCTGTGCCGATCGGGTTAAAGTTCTGCTCGGTGCATTCGGGCGCTTTGGCTCCCATGCAATCCGCGAACTGTGCTGCCTGGATGATCGGGCTCTCACCACCCACGAACGGGCCGTAAGGGAACGGGGTCGGCGCATCGAATGTGACTTTGACGGTCAGATCATCGACAGCTTCGACATTGGTGACACCTTCAAATTTGGTCACCTGCGCACAACCGCCTTCTGGGTCCATGCAATAGTTTGCAGTGAACACAACATCAGCGGAGGTGAATGGCGTGCCGTCTGACCAGGTGATTCCCGGCGCGATTTTCCAAGTGATCGAGGTCAGGTCTTCGCTGACGCCACCATTTGCAACTGTCGGAATTTCAGATGCCAGGAACGGAACCATTTCGCCATCTTGATTGTACCGGGCGAGCGGCTCAATCACTAGCGACGCGGATTCCACATCCTTGGTGCCACCCGAAAGGAACGGGTTCAGGATCGATGGGGCTTGCCAGTAAATGATGCTGACATTGCCGTCCGATCCACGCTCGGCCATGGCCATCGGGGCCATTGCCGTGCTTGCAATCGCACCAAGCAAAAGGGTTTTGATTTTCATCATACACTCCATGTTGGACACATACGTGTCTCGATTATCTCCGCGATGCCCGCGGGTTAGGCGTGGCCGTCAAAAGGGATAAGGATTTGGAATCAAACGGAAACGATTGTATCGCCTTCGTGTATTCAGACCTCTCCCCAGAACGGTTACGCGGCGTATCGAAACAGAGTTTTGGAAAATTGCAAGCCTTGCCTTGCGAAATTTGACCTATCGGTTTGACTTTTCACATCTGCCCGCCTTAGCGTTTGGCACCCAATCCGAAAAGCCGCCAAGGGGAGAGCGCGCGTGCTGGATCAGCCAATTGCCCAGATCAAAAAACTGCGGGTCGAATTTCAAACTAAAGATGGCCCGGTGGTGGGCGTCGAGGACGTCTCGTTCGAGGTTAACCCAGGCGAAACCGTCTGTATCGTGGGCGAATCGGGGTCGGGCAAATCAGTCTCATCTCTATCGCTGATGCGCTTGGTCGAGTTCGGCGGCGGTGAAATTGCTGGCGGACAACTGCTTTTCGATCGCCGCGGCGGCGAGGAAATGGATCTGTCCCACGCCGATCAAGATCTGATGAAGCAGATTCGCGGAAATGAGATCGGAATGATCTTTCAGGAGCCGATGACGGCCTTGAACCCGGTTTTCACCGTCGGACGGCAGCTCACCGAAGGATTGCGAATCCACAAGGACATGAACAAAGCGCAGGCCGAAGAGCGCGCGCTGGAACTATTGCGTCAGGTGCGCATCCCCGAGCCCGAGCGACGTTTAAAGCAATATCCGCATGAACTGTCCGGTGGCATGCGCCAGCGTGTGGTGATCGCCATGGCCATGGCGTGTGAGCCTCGCCTGCTGATTGCGGATGAACCCACTACTGCATTGGATGTGACCATCCAGGCCGAGATTCTGGCGCTGATGGACCGCCTAAAGCGCGAGACCGGTACGGCAGTAATGTTTATCACCCATGACATGGCTGTGGTCGCGCAGATGGCGGACCGGGTGGTGGTCATGTTCCGCGGCAACAAGGTCGAGGAAGGCACCGTCAAAGAAATCTTCGAAAACCCGCAGCACGATTACACCAAGGCGTTGCTGGCGGCGGTTCCGAAATTGGGCGAGATGCAGGGTAAAGCCGCGCCCGAGCCAATGAAACTGCTGGGTGAGGAAGGCCAGAAGATCGCTCCGATCCCGGGTACGAACGAAGTGTTGCTGACGGTCAAGAACCTGACCACGCGATTTGCGGTGAAAGGCGGATTGCTGCGTCGGACTATCTCGAACGTGCATGCAGTCGAAGATGTCTCGTTCACGCTGAACCGGGGGCAGACTCTCAGCCTCGTTGGCGAATCTGGGTGTGGCAAGTCGTCGGCAGGGCGCTCGATCCTGCGATTGGTGGAGCCGATGGCGGGTGAGGTTGATCTGGACGGTGTCGACATCATGAAGCTGGACCAGGCCGGCCTGCGCAAAGCGCGGCTGGACATGCAGATGATCTTTCAGGATCCGTTCGCCTCGCTGAACCCGCAGATGCAATTGGTTGATCAGGTCGCCGAACCGATGCGGAACTATGGGGTTGCGTCGGGGTCAGAACTGCAGGACCGCGTGGCGCAACTGTTCGACAAGGTGCAACTGCCGCGCAGCTTCATGCGCCGCTTCCCACATGAGATGTCGGGTGGTCAGCGGCAACGGATTGCGATTGCGCGAGCACTGGCGCTGAATCCCAAGCTAATCATCGCGGATGAGGCCGTTTCGGCGCTGGACGTCTCGGTTCAGGCGCAGGTGCTGAACCTGATGATGGAGCTGCAGTCCGAGCTTGGCCTCAGCTATCTGTTCATCAGCCATGACATGGCGGTGGTCGAGAGGGTCAGTCACCATGTCGGTGTGATGTATCTGGGCCGCATTGTCGAACTGGGCCCGCGTGCTCGGGTTTTTGAGAACCCACAGCACCCTTATACGCAGGCACTGATGAAGGCGGTACCAATTGCCGACCCGAACAAGCGCAAGTCGGAAAAAGACTTGAACTTCAAACCGATCCCGTCGCCAATTCATCCGATTGGATACGCGCCCGAACCCTCGCAATACAACGAGGTTGAACCGGGCCATTTTGTTTTGACCACTGACAGCGGATATTGACCCTCATGGCTGAGCGCCTGTCTCCGCTAGAGATCATGACTAAGCTGATCTCATTCCCGACTGTCAGTCGCGATACGAATTTACCGCTGGTGGATTGGGTCGAGGCGTATCTGCAAAGCCACGGGATCGAACCGCATCGTTGGCCTGATCCGGATCAGCCGCATAAGGCGGCTCTGTTCGCGCATGTCGGCCCGTGGGAAGAGGGCGCGATTGTCCTATCAGGTCACACTGATGTTGTTCCCATCGATGGCCAGCCTTGGGACACCGATCCATTTGTCGTGACCGAGAAAGATGGCAAGTATTTCGGGCGTGGCACCTGCGACATGAAGGGCTTTGACGCGCTGGCGATCTGGGCCTTGGTCGAGGCGCATCACGCTGACACCAAACGCCCCCTGCAACTGGCGTTGAGCTTTGATGAAGAGGTTGGCTGCACCGGCGCGCCGCCGATGATCGCCCACATGCAGGAGGTTCTGCCCAAAGGATCAGCCGTGATTGTGGGCGAGCCGTCGATGATGCAGGCCGTCACCGGCCATAAGGGCGGGTTTGGCTTTGACACGCATGTGGTGGGGTTCGAAGTTCACAGCTCAATCATGCACACAGGCGTCAATGCGATCATGGAGGCCGCGCCGCTGATCAATTGGGCCAATGATCGGAACGCCGAGAATATGGCGGCGCAACCTTCAGACATTGCGTCAGTGTTCGATCCGCCTTGGACTACCTGCCATGTTGGTATGATCGAAGGCGGAACCGCGCATAATATCACTGCCAAAGACTGTCGCTTCATGATGGATTTCCGCACCGTTCCGGACGATGAAAAATCGGTCTGGCAGAAGGCCTATTTCGATAAGGTTCGTGAAGTCGAGGCGCGGATGCAAGCGGTTCATCCCGACGCCCGGATCGAGCTGTCCGAGCATTTTTCGATCCCAGGTCTTGTGCCTGAAGAAGATGGCGAGGCTGAGACGCTGGTGCGCGCGCTCACCGGTGACAATGCGACACATGTGGTAAGCTATGGCACCGAGGCGGGGCAGTTTCAGGAAGCTGGTTATTCCGCTGTTATCTGCGGCCCAGGTGATATCGCGCAGGCCCATCAGCCGAATGAGTTCATTACGATTTCTCAATTCAACGCAGGTCAAAAATTTATGGAGCGTCTGGTAAAGAGGCTCTGCGAATAACATCTCAAAGGAGAGGTTAAAGATGCCCGTCAAGAACCGGCTCGCCGAAATGCATGGCGAGATCACCAAATGGCGCCGTCACCTGCATATGCATCCCGAGCTGATGTATGATGTGGAAGAAACGGCAGGGTTTGTGGTCGACCGACTGAAGGAGTTCGGTGTGGATGAGATCACGCCCGGCATCGGCAAGACTGGCGTGGTTGCCGTCATCAAGGGACGTCAGGATACGCTAGGCCGTGTTATCGGGCTGCGTGCCGACATGGATGCGCTGCCCATAGAAGAGGCGACGGGGCTGGACTATGCTTCGACGGTTTCTGGTAAGATGCATGCCTGTGGTCATGACGGTCATACCTCAATGCTGTTGGGCGCGGCGCAGTATCTGGCCGAGACGAGGAATTTTGACGGTACCGTTGTGTTGATTTTCCAGCCTGCCGAAGAAGGCGGGGCAGGTGGTCTGGCCATGTGTCAGGACGGGCTGATGGAGCGCTGGGGTATTCAGGAAGTCTATGGCATGCACAACATGCCGGGAATGCCGGTTGGTGAGTTTGCCATTCGACAAGGCGCATTGCTGGCTTCTTCGGATGAATTCGAAATTGTTGTAACGGGTAAAGGCGGTCATGCTGCCGCCCCGCATGAGGCGGTAGATACAACGCTGATTGCGTCGCACATTGTTGTAGCTTTGCAATCAGTGGTGTCGCGTACCGTGGACCCTATCAAAAGGGTGGTGCTGACCGTCGGGACTTTTGAAACCGATAGTGTGGCCTCGAATGTGATTGCCCATACGGTGCGGTTGCGGGGAACTGTTCGTACACTTGACCCAGAATATCGAAAGGTCGCTGAAGAACGCGTGCGCAGGATCGCCGAGGACACTGCCTCGGCCTTTGGAGCTTCGGCTAAGATGACGTGGACACCGGGCTATCCGGTGACGGTGAATTCGGACGATGAAACCATCTATGCTGCTGAGGCCGCGCAGGCCGTGGCAGGCAAGGTCAATGACAGCACCGATCCAATTATGCCGTCAGAAGATTTTGCTTACATGCTTGAAGAACGGCCCGGAGCCTACATCTTTATCGGAAACGGGGACACGGCCATGTGCCATCACCCGGAATACAACTTCGACGACGACGCCATTCCCGCCGGTTGCAGCTGGTTTGCCGAGCTGGTGGAACGACGATTACCCGTCGCCTGATTTGGGAGGATCAGATGCCAATCAAGAACCGACTTGCCGAAATGCACGAGGAAATCACCGGTTGGCGGCGGGATATTCATCAACACCCTGAGATCCTCTATGACACCCACCGCACCAGCGCCTTGGTGGCTGAAAAGCTGAAAGAGTTCGGTTGCGATGAGGTTGTGACGGGCATTGGCCGCACCGGAGTTGTTGGCGTCATCAAGGGCAAGACCGACACGCAGGGTCGTGTGATCGGCCTGCGTGCCGATATGGACGCGCTGCCGATGCAGGAGCAGACGGGCCTTGATTATGCCTCGAAAACCGATGGCGCCATGCATGCCTGTGGCCATGATGGCCATACGGCGATGGTGTTGGGCGCGGCGAAATACTTGTCTGAGACGCGGAACTTCGACGGCACGGCCATTGTGATTTTCCAACCAGCGGAAGAAGGTGGCAATGGGGCCGAGGCGATGTGCAAGGACGGTCTGATGGATCGGTTCGGCATTCAGGAAGTCTATGCCATGCACAATGTGCCAGGTGTGCCGACGGGGCAGTTTGCGATCCGGTCTGGCCCGCTGCTGGCGGCTGCGGATGAGTTCGACATTCATCTGGAAGGCCGGGGCGGCCACGCGGCGAAACCGCATGAAACAATTGATACTACAGTGATGTTGTCGCAACTGATCGTGGCACTTCAGACCATCGTGTCGCGTAACGCGGACCCTATTTTACAAGCGGTTCTGTCTGTGACTTCGGTCGAGACCTCATCCAAAGCGTTCAATGTGATCCCTCAATCGGCGCAGGTGCGCGGTACTGTACGAACGCATTCGAACGAAATGCGCGACCTGATCGAGACGCGGCTGACCGAGGTGGCTGAGGGTATTGCTGAAACCTTCGGTGGCACTGTCAAAGTCTCATACACGCGTGGAGTTCCGGTGACGATCAACGCCGAAGAACAGACGGAATTTGCCGCTGAGGCCGCCATTTCCGTAGGTGGCAGCTGTGATGAGGCGCCGATGGTGATGGGGGGCGAGGATTTCTCGTTCATGCTGGAAGAACGCCCCGGGGCCTTCATCGTGCTGGGCAATGGCGACAGCGCCGGGCTGCACCACCCTGAATACAATTTCAACGATGAGATCATCCCGATGGGATGCTCATGGTTTGCCGAAATGGTCGAGCGCCGGATGCCGGCGGCTTGAATTAGGAGAGAGAAGACATGCCAGTTAAGAACCGCTTTGCCGAATTGCAGGCCGAAATCACCGAATGGCGACGGGATATTCATGAAAACCCCGAGATTCTGTTTGAAACCCACCGCACCAGTGCTTTGGTCGCGGACAAACTGAAAGAGTTCGGCTGCGACGAGGTCGTTACCGGGATCGGTCGCACCGGGGTTGTCGGTGTGATCAAGGGCAAATCAGACTCGAGTGGCAAAGTCATCGGTCTGCGTGCTGATATGGATGCGCTGCCGATTCACGAGGCGACGGGGTTGAATTACGCCTCGAAAACCGATGGGGCGATGCATGCTTGTGGCCATGATGGACATACGGCGATGCTGCTCGGGGCGGCGAAATACCTTTCGGAAACGCGTAATTTTGACGGCACTGTAGTGGTCATCTTCCAGCCCGCTGAAGAAGGTGGCGGCGGTGGTCGCGAAATGTGCGAAGACGGCATGATGGCGCGCTGGAATATTCAGGAAGTCTACGGCATGCACAACTGGCCGGGCCGTCCGGTCGGCAGTTTCTCGATCCGTCCGGGTTCGTTCTTTGCCGCGACCGATCAGTTCGACATCACCTTTGAAGGACGCGGTGGCCACGCCGCGAAACCGCAGGAGACCGTGGATACAACCGTGATGACGGCGCAGGCGGTTCTGGCGCTGCAGACGATTGCCTCGCGTAATGCTGATCCGATTGATCAGGTGGTGGTATCGGTGACGTCGTTCGAGACTTCTTCGAAGGCGTTCAACGTGATCCCGCAAACGGTGCAGATCAAAGGCACCGTACGCACCATGAGCAAAGAGATGCGCGATCTTGCCGAGAAACGGATCAACGAGATTTGCGCAGGAGTTGCAGCGACCTTTGGTGGCACGGCGGATGTGACCTATATTCGTGGCTATCCGGTGATGGTGAACAGTGACGAGCAGACCGATTTCGCGGCCGAGGTGGCGAAATCGGTCTCGGGCAGCTGTGACGAGGCGCCCCTTGTCATGGGGGGTGAGGATTTTGCCTTTATGCTCGAAGAGCGTCCGGGGGCTTATATTCTGGTGGGCAATGGCGATACGGCCATGGTTCATCATCCCGAGTATAATTTCAACGACGAGGCCATTCCTGCCGGGTGTAGTTGGTGGGCCGAGATTGTTGAGCAGCGGATGCCTGCTGCTTGATCGGAAGGGTGGGGGCTCTGCCCCCACACCCCCGAGGTATTTTTAGCCAGATGACGAGGGATCGGTGTGTTTTGTCAGCCGAGAGACAGGCGGGAGCAGAGCGTTTCGATCACCGCATCCAAAGCCGAACTCTGTGTTTTCACGCAGGCATCGGCTGCCATTCGAGCGGTGTGCAGTTCGGCTTTGTCCGACAGCCAGAGGGTGACAGCATCTGACAATGCATTGGCCGAGTTGATCCGGACGGCGCCGCCTGTTTTGATGAGCGGCTCAAATGTCTCGGCAAAATTGAAATAGCCGGGACCGGTGATCACCGCAGCCCCCGCCTGAACTGGTTCGAACGGGTTGTGGCCGCCGATCTCTTTCAGCGACCCCCCCAGGAAAACAATGGGGCAGAGGACGTACCAGGTTCCGGTTTCACCCAATGTATCCGCGACATAGACCTGTATGTCTGATGTTATCTGTTGATCAGCGCTGCGTCGTGCATGCGAAAGACCAGCATCACTCACCAATTTAGCAACGTCGTCTCCACGCTCCGGATGGCGAGGGATCAGCAGCAATAGCAGGTCGGGCCAGCGCTGCAGCAACGCTTTGTGGGCTGCCAGAACCGTTTCTTCTTCCCCTGTATGGGTCGAACTGGCAATCCACAGCGGGCGACAATCTATCTGCGCTTGGGTTTTGGTCAGGACATCCTGATTTACGGGCAGCGGGTCAGACATGGCCTTGAGGTTGGTGCCGGGCTGTACGCGATCCGCGTCGGCACCAATTGCGATCAGATTAGCGGCGGTTTTGTCGTTCTGGGTCAGAAATACCTTGAAATGATCCAGAATGAAGCGCGCAGTGTTCGGGCGCTTGTTCCAACTGTCCACTGACTTGTCAGATAGCCGGGCATTCAAGAGCGCCAGTGGCGTGCCGCGATTTGCGGCCTCTACGATCAGCCGGGGCCAGATTTCACTTTCTACAAAGATGCCTGCATCGGGTTTCCAGTGGTCCAGAAACTCGCGCACCGGAGCGGCGCTGTCCAATGGCGGATACTGGTGGCGCGTCCGCGCAGGTAAGCGCTTGGCAATCAACGTCGCCGAGGTCGGGGTGCCTGAGGTGATGAGAAACTCAGCATTCGGCAGGCGCTGCCCCAGACGGTTGATCAGGCTTAGAACCGATAGGCTTTCACCCACACTGGCCGCGTGAAACCAGATCAGCTGCCCATCTGGGCGCGGCAAACTGGCATGGCCAAGCCGTTCTTGCTGGCGGCTTTCGGGAACGCCCGCAGCGTGCAGTTTGCTGCGGACTTTTCGCCAAACCAAGGGTTCGGCCATTGAAATGAGGCCGCAGTACAGTTTGTACAGCAGCGTTGGCTGCGCGGGTGTGCCGGGCATCTCAGCCGCCCGTATGACTCATGTGGCGGCTCATCTGACCGTCGACGGCTTGCCGGGAATAGTCGAAATCATGGCCCTTGGGCTTGAGATTGATGGCTGCGCGGATCGCGTCTTCCAACGGTTTCTCGGTATCGGGATGATCGCGCAGGGGTGCGCGCAGATCAGCCATGTCTTCCTGGCCAAGGCACATGTAGATCTCACCAGTGCAGGTCAGGCGCACGCGGTTGCAGCTTTCGCAGAAGTTATGGCTGAGTGGCGTTATGAAACCGATCTTTTGACCGGTCTCCTCAAGCCTGACATACCGCGCCGGACCACCTGTCCGTTCGGCCAGATCAGTGACCGTATAGTGGTTCTGATATTCCTTGCGGACGTCTTTGAGCGACCAATACTGATCCAGCCGGTCTTCGTTGCCGATGTCGCCCATGGGCATCACCTCGATCCAGGTCAGATCCATATCACGTTCGGCACACCATTCGGTGATCTTGGGTAGCTCGGGCTCGTTGAACCCTTTCAGAGCGACAGCGTTGATCTTGATCCGCAGGCCAGCCTTCTGCGCTGCGTCAATGCCGTTCAGCACCTGTTTCAGGCGGCCCCATCGGGTGACCTTGGCGAATTTGTCTTCATCCAGCGTATCGAGCGATACATTCACGCGCCGCACACCCGCTGCGTAAAGATCATCCGCAAATCGGTGCAATTGTGATCCGTTGGTTGTCAGCGTCAGCTCCTTCAGGGCGCCGCTGTCCAGATGTCGGGTCATGCTGTTGAAGAATGACATAATGTTTCGCCTAACCAGTGGTTCGCCCCCGGTGATGCGCAATTTCTCGACGCCCAAATTGACGAAAGTCGTGCACATACGATCCAACTCTTCCAGAGTCAGAAGGTCTTTTTTGGGAAGAAACTTCATATCTTCGGACATGCAGTAAACGCAGCGGAAATCGCAGCGATCCGTAACGGAGACGCGAAGATAGGTGATGGCGCGGGCAAACGGGTCTATAAGCGGAGCTGTCATGGCTTATAGGTAAAGCGGAGGCATGTTCGCGGCAAGTGCCATCTGCGTTTTGGACTGGTACAGTTAGGCGCAGCGCTCTAGGTTTTGTGTCATGAAATATGCTTTGGTTTTAGCTTTTAGCCTCGTTGCCGGTTGCGATGCCGTTCGGTCCACGACGGATCGGGTGTTCGGAAGTTCATCCAACGAGACGGCGGCTGAACCCGTTACAGCAGAGGCGACGGAGGTAACTCCTGAACCTGTGGCTGCCGCAGGGTGGTCTGGCGCCAAAACGACCGTTGCCGGGCTGGGCGATCCCAACACTCCGGGGCGCTGGTTGCAGACGCCTCTGGTGCAAACTGAAATCAACGGCCGCGTGGTTGTGCCGCGCACGGGTGCGCAGGCCTATGTGACG
Organism: Ruegeria sp. CE6; assembly: GCF_056537485.1. Classification (NCBI taxonomy): domain Bacteria; kingdom Pseudomonadati; phylum Pseudomonadota; class Alphaproteobacteria; order Rhodobacterales; family Roseobacteraceae; genus Ruegeria; species Ruegeria sp. CE6. The sequence continues at coordinate 321,989 of NZ_JBQFRR010000004.1, forward strand.
CTTGTTCCCGCACCAGGCCCCGAAGGCGGTGGCGGACGGCTGTCGCTTGAAGCCATGCGCGCGCTTTTGGTGCCATATGACGAGTTGGTGGAACTGGAAGTCTATTCCGACTGAGCGCGCAGGTATTTCCCAGCCTCTTTGCGGGCAAAGGGTTTCATGTTTGCGCCGTGCGTTTCAAGAAACGCGACTACGCGCTCTGGATCATGCTTTGACAATTCGCGCAGCCACCATGCGATGGCCTTCTGGATAAACCATTCCCGATCGGAGACATACGTGGCAGCCCAGCCGAGTATACGGTCGCGGCATGCCAGGTCTTCCGGTTTGGGATGGTTCTGTTTGGTCCAGGGCAAGGTGGCGACCAGCGCGGCGCGTTTGGTCCACATGTGGCCCGACGTGGTCCAACGTTCGACCTGATCCAGCCGGGTTGGATCAGCCGAAAGGCGCTTTTGCATCGCCATACAGGCATGATCGGCCACTGCCCAGGCGTCAAAATCCGGTAGCCAGCTTTGCAGCAGGTCCCACACCGCGTCATCCGGTCGGATACGGGCTTGGGTCAGCAGCTTTGCTGCCGCGACCCGCGCTTCATGAATGTTGGTCTGCCATAAGCCATCGGCGACAGCGATGCGGTCGATGACTTCAAGTTCGCGCCGCCAAGCCTTGGTCAGATCATTCAAAACCGGGTTCGGAACGCCCAGATAGGTGCGGTCTACCTTATGGTAGGCCGCCACCTGTTCTGCGCGTTCGGGATCGGCATGGGCTTTGATCTGATCCAGATAGGCTTGCATGCCTGATCACTCAACCGTGACGGATTTTGCCAGATTACGGGGCTGATCAACATCTGTGCCTTTGGCCACCGCCGTGTGGTAGGCTAGCAATTGCGCGGGCACCGAATAGAGAATCGGGGCAAGGCTGGTGTGCACATGTGGCATACGGATCGTACTCCAAACTCCATCTTCTGCCTCAGCGATACCGTCATCATCCGAGACAAGTACAACCTTGCCCTTGCGCGCCATCACCTCCTGCATGTTCGAAACTGTCTTGTCGAAAACTGCGTCGCGTGGTGCCATGACAACAACCGGCATATGCTTGTCGATCAGGGCGATGGGGCCGTGCTTCAACTCACCCGAGGCATAGCCTTCGGCGTGGATATAGCTGATTTCCTTGAGTTTCAGCGCGCCTTCCATCGCCAGCGGGTACATGAGGCCACGGCCCAGGAACAGCACGTCGCGCGCTTCGGACAGGCGTTGGGCGGATTGGCGAATAGCGTCGTTCTGATCCAGCGCAGCATTCAGAACAGTCGGCAAACCGCGAAGGGCGGCCGCGTGATCGGCGATCTCTTCATCGCTAAGCGTGCCTCGATCTGCAGCGGCCTTGAGGGCAAGCATCAGCAACACGCTAAGCTGACAGGTGAACGCCTTGGTCGAAGCAACACCGATCTCAACACCCGCATGGATCGGCAACGCCACATCGCTTTCGCGCGCAATCGAGCTTTCCGCGACATTCACGACCGAAACAATCTTGTCCGCCTTGCCCTCGCAAAAGCGCAGGGCAGCAAGCGTGTCGGCGGTTTCGCCCGACTGGCTTACGAACAGCGCCAACGTCCGGTCAGAGATGGGAGGTTCGCGATAGCGGAACTCGCTGGCGATATCGACTTCAACCGGCATCTTGGCCAGCTGCTCGAACCAGTATTTCGCCGTCAGGCAGGCATAGAATGCGGTGCCGCAAGCCACCATGGTCAGACGGTCCAGCTTGGTGAAATCCAGACCGTCACCGGGCAATACGACCTGATCGCCTCCGGTCGGAAGATACGAGCGGATGGCTTCGGCCACCACAACAGGCTGTTCGGCAATTTCCTTGGCCATATAATGCTTGTGGCCGCCTTTGTCGGCACGGGTCTGATCGATTTGAATTTGCCGAATTTCGCGGTTGGCAAGCTCTCCCGATTCGGTTCGAATCTCAAGCGAAGTGCGGGTCAGAACCGCCCGATCGCCTTCCTCAAGATAGGTGATGCGATCCGTCAGGGGGGCCAGCGCGATCGCATCAGACCCAACAAACATCTCACCATCGCCGTGACCAATTGCAAGGGGCGAGCCCTTGCGCGCCGCAACAATCAGGTCTTCTTGACCGTCGAACAGAAAGGCGAGCGCAAATGCACCTTTGAGTCGATCAATGGTTTTAAACGCGGCGTCGACCGGAGACAGCCCTTCGGACATGTAGCGTTCCGTCATCAGGGCGACGGTTTCAGTGTCGGTATCCGTCACGAAACCGACCCCATTCTCGGCCAGTTCGGCCCGCAGTTCACGATAGTTTTCAACGATGCCGTTGTGCACTACGGCTACAGGCCCGGCCTTGTGCGGATGTGCATTGTTAACCGATGGGGCACCATGGGTGGCCCAGCGTGTGTGACCGATACCGGATTTACCTGGAAGGGGGTTATGAACCAGAAGGTCGCTTAGGTTCACCAACTTGCCGACAGCCCTCCGACGGCCCAATGCTCCATCGTTCACAGTCGCGATACCGGCGCTGTCATAACCGCGATACTCAAGCCGCTTCAGTGCTTCGACCAGGATAGGGGCAGCTTCGTGACTGCCCAGAACACCAACAATTCCACACATAACTCAGGCTCCTTTGTCGCGGCGAGCCTTCTTCGCCTTCAACATTTCAAACAATTTACGCGCATAGCCGGGTTTGTTTTCCTGCTTAGAACGCGCCACGGCTAGTGCGTCTGGCTCAATATCCTTGGTCACTACGGTCCCCGTGGCGGTCATCGCGCCATCACCCAGAGTGACCGGGGCCACCAGCATCGTGTTCGATCCAATGAACACGTTTTCCCCGATGGTTGTTTTATGCTTCATCACGCCATCATAGTTACATGTGATAGTTCCCGCGCCGATATTGGTCGCCGCCCCGACCGAAGCGTCGCCGATATAGCTAAGGTGATTCACCTTTGCGCCTTCGGCGATTTCGGCATTTTTGATCTCGACAAAGTTGCCAATTTTGGCGTTTTCAGCCAGCTCTGTACCCGGACGCAGCCGGGCATAGGGTCCGACCACCGAACCTCGGCTGACATGGCAGCCTTCGAGATGTGAAAACGCCCGGATCGTTGCGCCGCTTTCCACGGTCACTCCGGGGCCGAAAACCACATTGGGTTCAATGACCGTGTCGCGGCCAATGACGGTATCTGCGGCCAGATACACGGTTTCAGGGGCCATCAGAGTGACCCCCAGATCCAGCAATGCAGACCGTGCTTGCACCTGAAACACCGCATCAGCAGCCGCCAGGTCAGTGCGCGAATTGATGCCCAGCGTCTGAGCTTCGTCGCAGGCAACCGCAGTTACGGACAGCCCTTGGCTGCGGGCGATCTCGACTACGTCGGTCAGATAGTATTCACCCGAGGCGTTATCATTGCCAACTGCATCGATCAGTGAGAACAAGGTCTCGGAATCGCATGCCAAAAGTCCTGAGTTACAGAAGGTTATAGTGCGCTCTTCATCTGTGGCATCCTTGAACTCGACGATCCGCTCCAAGGCATCTCCGTTCATCACAAGGCGGCCATAACGGGCGGGGTCTGCAGCTTCGAATCCTAGAATGACCAGATCGTTTTTTGCGCGCGCTTCGATCATCCGCTGCAGGGTGTCGGGCTGTAGAAACGGGGTATCACCATAGAGGACGACCACATCCCCCTGAAAGCCCTCCAGCGCTGCACGCGCCTGCGCAACCGCGTGGGCGGTGCCAAGTTGTTCTTCCTGCACCGCAATGCTGGCGTTTTCATCTTCGGCTTCAGCCACACGCGCGACTGCTTCCGCACCGTGGCCGGTAACAATCACCGTGCGCTCGGGCGACAGGACAGCACCGGCCCGCATGGCGTGAACCAGCATTGGAGCCTGAGCGATCGGATGCAGGACTTTGGGAATATCAGAGTTCATCCTTGTGCCTTTTCCGGCGGCAAGAATGACAAGGGCAGTGCTCATGAAATCGTTTTCTCTTTTGTTTTGTCGCCGCCCGTTTTATCCGCTGTGGGCAAAGGCGCAAGCGGTTCAGCCATCAAAGAAGATTGCCGTTTGCAACACGACATGGCGGAATCCCGCCGGTTCAGGAGGTGAGCATGCGAACGGTAATCTTTGATCTGGATGGAACTTTGGCGGATACATCTGGTGATTTGCTGGCCGCTGCAAACCATTGTTTTCGCGAGATGGGTCATGGGGATGTTCTGTCGCCCGAGCTTGATGCGGCGGTATCGGTACGCGGTGCACGCTTGATGTTGTCCCATGGATTGAAGCGGGTCGGCGCCTATGATGCGGATATTGTCGAAGCCTATTATCCGGTCTTTTTGGACGTCTATGGGCAGGCGATCGATACGCATACCTATTTCTATCCCGGTGCGCTTGAAGCCGTCGAAACACTGAAAGATGCAGGTTATGGCGTGGGGATTTGCACCAACAAGCCCGAAGGCCTGGCTGATTTGCTGCTGACCCGGATGGGTGTCCGTGATCACTTTGCTTCACTGATCGGTGCAGACACATTACCGGTGCGGAAACCCGACCCTGAACCGTTACGCGAAGCAGCGCGTCGCGCGGGAGGGCACCCTGACCACTGTGTATTGGTCGGCGACTCAGATACCGACCGAAATACGGCGCGGGCTGCGGGAGTGCCGTCGGTACTGGTGACATTCGGCCCGTCGGGCGATGAGATGGCTGCGCTGGAGCCCGAGGCGTTGTTGCATCATTTTAATGATTTACCGAAACTGGTCTCCGATTTGATCGGAGCGGCGGCCTGATCCCTTGACCCGCTTAACACTCAGCATAAAAACGGATTCATGACTGAGACATTCACAGGTAATTTCACCCAGCAAGAACCCATTCCCGAAGAGGCGATCGAGGCCGCCATGGCCGTTTTGCGCCATGGTCGTTTGCACCGCTACAATGTTGCCCCTGGCGAGTTGAGCGAGACGGCTTTGTTGGAGCAGGAATTCGCCGCCCAGATGGGGGCGAAATACTGTCTGGCGGTCTCGTCGGGTGGCTACGCTTTGGCCACTGCGTTGCGTGCGGTGGGGGTCAAGCCGGGCGATCCGGTTTTGACCAACGCGTTCACTCTGGCGCCGGTGCCGGGGGCGATCGCGTCGGTTGGGGCAAAGCCGGTCTTTGTTGGTGTGACCGAAGCCCTGACCATCGATCTGGATGATCTTGAGGCCAAGCTGGATCAGGCGAAAGTACTAATGCTTAGCCACATGCGAGGGCATCTGTGCGATATGGATCGGCTGATGCAGATGTGCGACGCCGCCGGCGTGATCGTGATCGAGGATTGCGCGCATACCATGGGTGCGGCGTGGCGCGGACAACTGTCTGGGCGGCAGGGGGCCATTGGATGTTACTCGTGCCAGACCTATAAACATGTCAATTCGGGCGAGGGCGGGTTGCTGATCACGGATGATCCGGAACTGGCCGCCAAGGCTACGATGTTGTCCGGGTCTTATATGCTTTATGAACGCCATCTGGCCGCGCCTGGGCCGGAGGTGTTCGAGCAGATCAAATACACCACCCCCAATGTCTCGGGCCGGATGGATAATCTGCGTGCGGCGATCCTGCGCCCGCAGTTGCGCGATCTGGACCGGCAGGTGCAGCGCTGGAACGAACGCTATGTTGAGATTGAGCGTGGCCTGCGTGAAACGCCGGGTTTGACGATGGTGGAGCGGCCTGATGCTGAGACCTATGTCGGTTCATCGATACAATTCCTGTTGCTGGACTGGACACCCGAGCGCATTGCCGAGGTAATCCAGCGTTGCGCCGCGCGCGGGGTCGAACTGAAGTGGTTCGGGGGGACTGAACCGTCGGGCTTTACCTCACGCTATGACAGTTGGCGTTATGCCGACAGCGCCCCGATGCCGGTCAGTGATCGGATATTGGCAGGGATCATGGATATGCGCGTTCCACTGACCTTTTCGCTGGAAGATTGTGCCCAAATTGCACGCATTATCCGGGCTGAAGTCAGCGCTGTCTATCAGTCATAGTCCAGCGGAGTACGCTTTCAGCGCACGCTCGATTTATCTGAAAACGCCGCCCCTTGCTGGGCGGCGTTTTGCGTTGGCCTGCGTGTCGTCATTGACCCGAGGAGGAAACGCTGCTATCTGATTATTGAACGCTTGTTCATTAATGCAATCGGAGGAGCCCTGCATGTTTATGGCCACAATGCAATTCGATCTGGGCGAGGACGTGAACGCCTTGCGTGAGATGGTGCACCGCTGGGCTCAGGAACGGGTCAAGCCGATGGCGGCCGAGATCGACGCGTCCAATGCCTTTCCGAATGAGCTGTGGAAAGAGATGGGTGAGCTTGGTTTGTTGGGCGTCACAGTCCCTGAAGAATATGGCGGGGCCGGTATGTCCTATCTGGCGCATACGGTGGCAGTTGAGGAAGTGGCGCGCGCCTCGGCCTCGGTATCTTTGTCCTATGGCGCGCATTCGAACTTGTGCGTGAACCAGATCAAGTTGAACGGAACAGAAGAGCAGAAGAAAAAATATCTGCCCCGTCTGATTTCGGGTGAACACGTCGGGGCGTTGGCTATGTCCGAGTCCTCGGCTGGGTCGGATGTGGTTTCCATGAAGCTACGTGCAGAAAAGCGAAACGATCACTATCGGCTGAATGGCAACAAATACTGGATCACCAACGGGCCGGATGCAGACACTCTGGTCGTCTATGCCAAGACCGATCCGGACGCCGGGTCAAAGGGGATCACGGCCTTTCTGATCGAGAAAGAGATGACCGGGTTTTCGACTTCGCCTCATTTCGACAAGCTTGGCATGCGCGGCTCGAACACCGCTGAGTTGATCTTTGAAGATGTTGAAGTGCCGTTCGAGAATGTTCTGGGCGAAGAAGGGCGGGGTGTAGCCGTTCTGATGTCCGGTCTGGACTATGAGCGTGTGGTTCTTGCGGGTATTGGAACCGGGATCATGGCCGCCTGCTTGGATGAAGTGATGCCCTATCTGGCCGAGCGTAAGCAGTTCGGAAAACCGATCGGTAGCTTCCAGCTCATGCAAGGCAAGATCGCGGATATGTACACAGCCATGAATTCGGCGCGGGCCTATGTCTACGAAGTTGCCAAGGCATGCGACCGCGGGGATGTAACCCGTCAGGATGCTGCAGCGTGCTGCCTATATGCCTCGGAACAGGCGATGGTGCAGGCGCATCAAGCCGTTCAGGCGTTGGGTGGTGCCGGATTCCTGTCGGATTCGCCGGTCAGCCGGATTTTCCGAGATGCAAAGCTGATGGAGATCGGCGCGGGCACCAGCGAAATCCGCCGCATGCTGATTGGGCGCGAAATGATGAACGAGATGTTGTGACGGAAAACCCCGCAGTTCATTGAACCACGGGGCTTTTTGCGATTGGATCAGAAACGATGAACGTAGGACAGGCCAATCAGGAACGGGTCGATTTCGGCGGTGCCGATGTTGTTGCCGTCAAGTTTGACGTCCGAGTCGATGTCGAACCAGCGCACGTTCAGACGCACCGCGCCTTTTTCCGTGACCATGTAATCCAGACCGGCCTGCAGAGAAACGCCGAAGGAGTTGTCCAGATCGAGATCGCCCAAAGGCGAGTCTTCCTCGAAGAAGATGGTGTAGTTCAGACCAGCGCCGACATAGGGCTTCCACGCGCTATTGGTCGGGAAGTGATAGTTCAGCGACAGAGTAGGCGGAAGATGCTTGACGCTGCCCGCGTCAACGCTGCCACCGAGAGTGACGTCATGCTTGTAGGGGGTCGAGGCCAAGAGCTCGATCCCGAGATTGTCCTGAACGAAGTATTCGACGGTGAAAATCGGACGGGTGTCCGAGTCGATTTCGGCGTCGAACCCGGCCAGAGTCCCATTGTCGGATTTGGGGTCCAGATAGCCGACACCAACACCGACTGTCCAATCGCCTTGGGATTGGGCGAAGGCTGGGGCAGCCAGAGCGACAAGTGCGGTAGAAAGGGTCAAAGCGGCGAGTTTCTTTGTCATATTCGTGCCTTTGCTTGCGTTGATGCCGATGTTTTGGATGCCGCGGCGCAGAAATGCTCTGATCTGCATCAAACTCCGGAAATTGCTGAAGCGGGGAGGCTAGCTGCAACCGCTAATGAAATAAGGGAAAATCAGCATGCATCCCGCTGAGCGCATACCGGGTTTGCGCGGCGACCAAAGCTGGGCGATGCCTGATCGGCTGAACATGGCGCAGCAATGCCTGTCGCAACAATCCGATCGGGTTGCTTTGCTGGATCTGACCCGGGGCGATCCGAGCGTGGTAACATTTGGCGAACTGGAGCTTATGGTTGATGGCATCGCTCGCGCGTTGATAGCTCGGGTCCAGCCAGGAGACCGGGTTGGCGTCTTGCTCAGCCAGTCGCCGTGGTGTGCCGCCGCGCATCTGGCGATCTGGAAGATCGGTGCGATTTCGGTGCCGTTGTTCAAGCTGTTCAAACACGATGCGCTGGCATCGCGCGTCAGAGATTCAGGCGCCCTGATTGTTTTGACCGATGCGGAAGGGTCTGCGTTACTGGGTGAATTGGCCCAACCGCTTTTGGTTGATGAGATTAGGCAGGAAGGGCAACCGGTGCCCTTTGCTGATACCGGCCCCGAGGATCCGGCAGCCCTAATCTACACGTCCGGCACTACTGGCAGCCCCAAGGGTGCGCTGCACGGTCATCGCGTGCTGACGGGCCACCTGCCGGGCGTCTCGATCAGCCACAATCACTTGCGTGAAGGGGATTGCCTGTGGACGCCAGCAGACTGGGCGTGGATCGGCGGCTTGTTCGACGTTCTGATGCCCGGGCTTGCGCTGGGCGTTCCGGTGGTCGCCACGCGGTTGGACAAATTCACCCCACAGGCCTGCGCCGATGTGATCGCGCGGGCAGGGGTGCGGAACGTCTTCTTTCCGCCGACGGCTTTACGGATGCTCAAAGCTGCGGATCAGTCGATACCGGGATTGCGGTCGGTGGCGTCTGGGGGCGAGCCTTTGGGCGCTGAGATGTTGGCTTGGGGCCAGCAGGCCTTTGGTCTGACGATCAACGAGTTTTATGGTCAGACGGAATGCAACATGGTTGTTTCGTCTTGTGCCCACGACTTTCCCGTGCAACCCGGCTGTATCGGTAAACCGGTGCCTGGTCATGAGGTGGCGGTAATTGACGATCACGGCCTACCGACGACGGAGGAAGGCGATTTTGCCATCCGGCGCGGTTCGGCCTCAATGCTGCTGGAATACTGGAATAATCCGCAAGCAACGGCTGAGAAATTCCGAGGTGATTGGCTGATCACCGGTGACCGTGGCGTGTGGGAGGGCGATTATCTGCGCTTTGTCGGTCGGGATGATGACGTGATTACCTCGGCAGGTTACCGGATTGGCCCGGCTGAGATCGAGGATTGCCTGCTGACCCACCCGGCAGTGGCAACGGTGGGCGTGGTCGGCAAGCCCGATGAGCTTCGGACCGAGATCGTGAAGGCCTATGTGGTGTTGAAGCCGGGGGCTGAGGCGTCGGGCGCTGAGTTGCAGGACTGGGTTAAGGACCGTTTGGCGCGGTATTCCTATCCGCGTGAGGTGTCGTTTCTGGAAGAGTTGCCGATGACGGTGACAGGAAAGGTGATCCGGAAGGAATTGAAGGCGCGGGCTGCAGGGGAGGCAATTACATGATGCGAATTGCACTTGCTGCGATGCTAGCACCATCGCTTGTTTCCGCTCAGGGCGCTTGGGTAGACCAGTCGTATATTCAACAGTGTTTTTCTCAGACGCAGCAGGGCGATAGCATGTCATCATGTCTCGGCGCAGCTGCCAATGCCTGCCAAACGATACCGGGAAATGAAACAACCCTTGGCATCACCGAGTGTATTCAAGCCGAAACCCAAATTTGGGATTCATTTCTAAACGAACAGTATAAACTGCGTCGAGCAGAACTGGCTGAACAAAGTCCCGAACTTTCGGACCAGTTGCGAGATGCTCAACGCGCATGGATCGGGTTTCGGGATGCTGAATGTGCTCTGGCCTACGGCATATGGTCTGATGGAACGATACGCTCGATTGTTGCCGCAAATTGCCTGCTGACCGAAACCGCTGAACGCGCTGTGGAATTGCGCGACTTGGGGAAGATGGAATGAAAATAAAATCCAAAGCCATACCAACCTCTGAGGGGTTTAAGGCGAACCGAGCCGCACATCTGGATGCGCTGGCACATATTACGGATGCCGCCGAAGCGGCCCGCATGGGTGGCGGTGAAAAATCGCGGGCGCGGCATGAATCGCGGGGCAAGATGCTGCCGCGTCGTCGGGTGGCGAACCTGCTCGATCCGGGTTCTCCGTTCTTGGAAATCGGCGCGACGGCGGCACATGGGATGTATGGAGATGCCGCGCCCTGTGCCGGGGTGATCGCGGGGATTGGCCGAGTGCAGGGGCGCGAGGTCATGGTGGTGTGCAACGATGCCACTGTGAAAGGCGGCACATACTATCCGATGACCGTCAAGAAACACCTCCGCGCGCAGGAGATTGCCGAGGAAAACCATCTGCCCTGCATCTATTTGGTCGATAGCGGCGGCGCGAACCTGCCCAATCAGGATGAGGTGTTTCCCGATCGCGATCACTTTGGCCGCATCTTCTACAATCAGGCGCGGATGAGCGCGAAGGGGATCGCTCAGATAGCCGTCGTGATGGGCTCGTGTACGGCGGGCGGGGCCTATGTGCCTGCGATGTCCGATGTCACGATCATCGTAAAAGAACAGGGCACGATCTTTCTGGCCGGACCACCTCTGGTCAAGGCCGCGACTGGGGAGGTTGTGACAGCCGAAGATCTGGGTGGTGGCGATGTGCATACGCGTCTGTCCGGCGTGGCGGATTATCTGGCCGAGGACGATGCGCATGCGTTGGCCTTGGCTCGGCGGGCCGTCGGGTCGTTGGGGGGTGCCGGGCTGAAGCCTGGCCTACAGTTCGAAACACCGGAAGAGCCTGCCTATGATCCCGAGGAAATTTTGGGCGTAGTTCCGGCCGATCTGCGCACGCCCTATGACATTCGCGAGGTGATTGCACGACTGGTCGATGGCTCTCGGTTCGACGAGTTCAAACCGCGATTTGGTGAGACGCTGGTGACCGGTTTTGCCCATGTCAAAGGCTGCCCGGTCGGGATCATTGCCAACAACGGTGTGTTGTTTTCTGAGGCCGCGCAGAAGGGTGCGCATTTTGTCGAACTGTGCTCGCAGCGCAAAACCCCGCTGGTCTTCCTGCAGAACATCACCGGCTTCATGGTCGGCCGCAAATACGAAAACGAAGGCATCGCGCGGCACGGGGCCAAGATGGTGACGGCGGTGGCGACGACGAGCGTTCCAAAGATCACAATGCTTGTCGGAGGGTCCTTCGGAGCTGGAAACTACGGCATGGCAGGACGCGCCTATCAGCCTCGGTTCCTGTGGACTTGGCCGAATTCGCGTATCTCAGTGATGGGGGGCGAGCAAGCTGCAGGTGTCCTAGCGACTGTCAAACGCGACGGGCTCGAACGACAGGGCGGCACATGGTCGGCTGAGGAAGAAGCTGAATTCAAGCGCCCGACGCTGGACATGTTCGAAGAACAATCCCACCCGCTCTACGCGTCGGCGCGGTTGTGGGATGACGGCATCATCGACCCCCGCAAAAGCCGTGACGTGCTGGCCCTATCGCTGAGCGCCGCACTTAACGCCCCGATCGAGGAGACACGTTTCGGCGTGTTCAGGATGTAAGATGAGCGTTTCATTGAATGAAGTAATGGCCCGCTACCCGGGCGCGCAGACCTTCAAGTTTGGAGACAGCGCATCGCTAAGCGCCGAGCTGCTGGCGTTGGTAAGATTAGGCCGAAAAACGGCGACATGTGGTGCTTTGCGAGACTACCCAGAAGGTAGTGCTGATATTCCGGTCGTTGGGCGGCAGGATATTGCACTGGAATGGGATGATCGCCCGGCTTTGGTGATCGAAACTATCGAGGTCTCGACCTGCCGATATTGCGATGTGACCGAAGACTTTGCGTTGGCCGAGGGTGAGAATGAAACGCTTGAGGGATGGCGCGAGGATCATCGCCGGTATTTCGAACGCAATGGCGGGTTCGATCCCGAGATGGAATTGCTGTGCGAACGCTTCCGCCTTGTCGAAGATCTGGCGGTTAAGGGGTAAGCTATGTTTAACAAAATCCTGATTGCCAATCGCGGCGAGATCGCCTGCCGGGTCATGGAAACTGCTCAGAAGATGGGCGTATATTGTGTGGCTGTGTATTCGGATGCTGATGCATCGGCCAAGCATGCGCAAATGGCGGATGAAGCGGTGCATATTGGTGGCGCGGCCCCAGCCGAAAGCTATCTGAAGGGTGATGTGATCATTCAGGCGGCGCTGGATACAGGAGCGCAGGCGATCCATCCTGGTTATGGGTTCTTGTCCGAAAACCCGGATTTTGTGGATGCAGTCGAGGCTGCAGGTCTGACCTTCATCGGGCCATCGGCGGACGCGATCCGCAAGATGGGCCTTAAGGATGCAGCCAAGGTATTGATGGAGGACGCAGGAGTTCCCGTCGTCCCCGGCTATCATGGCGACAATCAGGACCCTGAACATCTGGCTGGCGCGGCAGATACCATCGGGTATCCCGTTTTGATCAAGGCCGTTGCAGGTGGTGGTGGCAAGGGGATGCGGCTGGTCGAGGCGCCCGAGGAGTTCTCGGCTGCATTGGACAGCGCGCGCGGTGAGGCAAAGACGGCGTTCGGTAATGATGCTGTACTTGTCGAGAAATTCGTCGCCAAGCCCCGCCATATCGAGGTGCAGGTGTTCGGCGATGGCACCCATGCGGTGCATCTGTTTGAACGCGACTGCTCGTTGCAGCGGCGACATCAGAAAGTGATCGAAGAGGCCCCAGCCCCTGGAATGACTGCCGAGATGCGTGAGGCGATGGGGCAGGCGGGCGTGCGCGCGGCTGAGGCGATTGGCTACAAAGGTGCAGGGACGGTTGAGTTCATCGTCGATGCCTCGGACGGGCTGCGCCCGGATCGGTTCTGGTTCATGGAGATGAACACGCGCCTGCAAGTCGAGCACCCGGTGACCGAGGCCATTACCGGCGTTGATCTGGTCGAATGGCAGTTGCGCGTAGCAGCGGGTGAAAGCCTGCCGAAGCGGCAGGGCGATTTGTCGATCCGCGGACATTCCTTTGAGGCGAGGCTTTATGCCGAAGATGTACCCAAGGGCTTCCTGCCCGCGACCGGTACGCTGACTCATCTGCGCTTCCCGGAAGGCTGCCGTGCCGACAGTGGCGTGCGCGGCGGGGATGCGATCAGCCCATGGTACGACCCTATGATCGCCAAGGTCGTGGTGCATGGCCCGACACGCGCGGTCGCTTTGGAAAATCTCCACCGGACCTTGCGCCAGACCGAGGTCGCCGGGACTGTCACAAATCTCGCCTTCCTTGGTGCTCTGACGCGGCACAGCGGGTTTGCGTCGGGCGACGTGGATACCGGGCTGATCGGGCGGGATCTTGATGATCTGGTGCAGGAAGCTGGCGTAAGCAACGCGTCGGCAGTGGCTTCGGCGATGACGGCGTTGGGTCTGGCCGAGACGGTCTCTGAAACGGGCTTTACGCTATGGGCACCGTTACATCGCGCTATGCAGTTTCTGCGGGACGGAGAGGTTGTTGATCTGGATGTCCAGGTCGAAGGCCCGGATCGGCAGATTTGGGAGATCGAAGGTGCGCAGCTTGTTGCGCAGCGGCGTGGCGCTGGCTGGACCATCGATGGGACACCCATGCCCAATGTTGTCATGGCCGGGTCACAGGTCACTGTATTCGACGACTATGGGCAGGTATTTGAGGTCATTGACCCTCTGGACCGCGATGCCAGTGCTGCAGGTGACACCAACGTGATCGAGGCGCCGATGCCCGGGCTGGTCAAGGCCGTCTTCGCCTCGGCGGGGCAGGAGGTGAAAGAGGGCGACCGGCTGGCCATTCTGGAAGCCATGAAGATGGAGCATTCTCTATTAGCCGCCCGCGATGGCGTGGTTGCAGAAGTGCTGGCCGAAGCGGGGGCACAGGTCGAGGCCGGTGCGGCGTTGGTTCGGTTGGCCGAGGATTGATCTGTTCGGCCCGTGGATTGCGTGGCACAGTCGGGCCATCCGCAATTGAAACGATAAGAAACCGGGAAGGGATGCGCTGATGAAAGCACGGGTCGAAATATTCGAGGTCGGGCCACGCGACGGCCTGCAGAACGAACAGCGCGAGATCCCGGTGGCCGAGAAGGTCGCCTTGGTCGATTGCCTCAGCCGGGCCGGTTTCAACCGAATCGAAGTTGCCAGTTTTGTCTCACCGAAATGGGTCCCGCAAATGGCGGGCAGCGGTGAAGTTATGGCTGGAATCACACGGACCGAAGGCGTGCGGTACGCTGCGCTGACGCCGAATATGCGCGGGTATGAGGACGCGTTGGCAGCCAAGGCAGATGAGATCGCGGTGTTTGCTTCGGCGTCCGAGGGGTTCTCGAAAGCGAACATAAACGCAACGATTGCCGAATCCATCGAACGGTTTGTGCCCATTCTCGAAGCAGCACGACATATTGATCTGCCCGTCCGGGGCTATGTCTCGTGCGTGACCGACTGTCCCTATGACGGCCCGACCCCGCCCGAGAAGGTGGCCGAGGTGGCGGACGCGCTGTTTGCCCATGGCTGCTATGAGATTTCGCTGGGGGATACAATTGGGCAGGGAACGCCGGACAAGATTGCTCATATGCTGCTGGCCGTGCGCGAACGAGTGCCGGTTACCCGGCTTGCAGGACATTTTCATGATACCAACGGGCGGGCAATCGACAACATAGACGCTTCGCTTGCCTTGGGTGTGCGGGTATTTGATACCGCCGTGGGCGGGCTGGGTGGTTGCCCTTATGCGCCGGGTGCGGCCGGTAATGTCGCAACCGAAGCCGTGACCGCACATCTGGAACGGTTGGGATATGAGACCGGTCTGGATGTGCCGGTTCTGGAACAGGCGGCGCGCATGGCGCGGGCAATGCGGGCGGAATAAGATATGTTCGAGACCATTACGCTGAACACAGACGCGCGTGGCGTGGCTACTCTGACGCTGGATCGACCCGAGAAGCACAACGCACTGTCGGCGCAGATGATTGCAGAACTAACCAAGGCCGCTGGGCAATTGGCAAATGATGATGCGGTGCGGGTGGTGGTTCTGGCCGCCGCGGGCAAGAGCTTTTGCGCCGGGGGTGATCTGGGTTGGATGCAGGCGCAGATGGCTGCCGATCCCGAGACGCGTTTTGCCGAAGCGCGCAAGCTGGCTGAGATGCTGAATGCCTTAAATACGCTGCCCAAACCCTTGATCGGCGCGTTGCAGGGAAACGCGTTTGGTGGAGGTGTCGGGATGGCCTCGGTCTGCGATGTGGCGATCGGTGTGGAAAGCCTGAAGATGGGTCTGACCGAGACGCGGCTTGGCCTGATTCCGGCGACGATTGGACCCTATGTCATTGCCCGAATGGGCGAAGCACGGTCGCGGCGCGTCTTTATGTCTGCCCGCCTGTTCGAAGCGGCGGAAGCGGTCGAACTGGGCCTGCTGGCCCGCGCAGTGCCCGCTGAAACGTTGGCCGAGGCGGTTGAAGCCGAGGTGCTTCCCTATCTGTCCTGTGCACCCGGTGCAGTGTCTTCGGCCAAGCAGCTGATCCAGTCACTTGGGCCGCGAATTGATGACGCGGTGATTGACCACACCATTCGACAGCTTGTCGCGCGTTGGGAAACTGATGAGGCGCAAGAGGGAATCGGCGCCTTTTTCGACAAACGAAAACCTGCATGGATTAGTTAGGTTTAGCCGATCACTTTGTTCCAGAAGTATTCTCCGCAATCGCCCGCTGGATGATTGTAACAATGCCGACCTGCGCGTTTCTGTTCGGTTGACCCTCTGACCCCACAGGGATAGAGAATGTCCAGTCAAATCGCCAATTGACGGCGCACCCTTTCGGGACTTGCGCAGGAAAGGAGCTATACGTGGAAGACCTGCTGCGGGAGTACCTCCCGATTCTGGTGTTTCTGGCCGTTGCCGTAGGCCTTGGAATCGTGCTGATTCTGGCTGCTGTGGTCTTGGCTGTCCGCAATCCCGACCCCGAAAAGGTCAGCGCCTATGAATGTGGCTTCAACGCATTCGACGATGCGCGGATGAAATTCGACGTCCGATTCTATCTGGTCGCGATTCTCTTCATCATCTTTGATCTGGAAATCGCCTTCCTGTTCCCCTGGGCCGTTGGCTTCAAAGACATCAGCGATGTTGGGTTCTGGTCGATGATGGTGTTCCTGGCGGTGCTGACCATCGGCTTTGCCTATGAATGGAAGAAAGGGGCCCTGGAATGGGAGTGATGACGGGCGCAAACACCGCCGGCGTCGACAAGGAAGTCGCCACCCAGGCCCTGAACGCCGAGCTGCAGGACAAAGGTTTCCTGTTGACCTCGACCGAAGACATCATCAACTGGGCCCGTACCGGTAGCTTGCACTGGATGACCTTTGGTCTGGCCTGCTGCGCGGTTGAGATGATGCACACGTCGATGCCACGGTATGACGCGGAACGGTTCGGCATCGCGCCTCGTGCGTCTCCGCGCCAGTCTGATGTGATGATCGTCGCTGGAACGCTGACCAACAAGATGGCCCCGGCGCTGCGCAAGGTTTATGACCAGATGCCCGAGCCGCGCTATGTGATCTCGATGGGCTCCTGCGCGAATGGCGGTGGGTACTATCACTATTCCTATTCGGTCGTTCGTGGCTGTGACCGGGTTGTTCCGGTGGATATCTACGTGCCCGGCTGCCCTCCAACCGCTGAGGCGTTGTTGTATGGGCTGATGCAGCTGCAACGCAAAATCCGCCGAACCGGCACCATCGTACGCTGAGGGAGAGGATAGATGAGCGAAGCACTCAAAGAACTCGGCGCTCAGTTGGAGCTGAAACGTGCAGATTGCGTTCTGGCCTGGGATGTGACCCATGGCGAGCTGAACGTCGATGTGGCTCCTTCGAATCTGGTGGAATTCATTGAGTTTCTCAAAAGTGACCGGACCTGCCAGTTCTCGACCCTGGTTGACATCACCGGCGTCGACTACCCCGAACGGGCCAAGCGGTTCGATGTGGTCTACCACTTCCTGTCAATGTATCAGAACCAGCGCATTCGCTTGCGAGTCTCGATCCGAGAAGATGACATGGTGCCTTCAATCGTGGACGTGCACCCCTCTGCCAATTGGTTCGAGCGCGAGGTGTTCGACATGTTCGGCATCCTGTTCTCAGGTCATCCAGACTTGCGACGCATCCTTACGGATTATGGTTTCCGCGGCTATCCGCTGCGCAAGGATTTCCCGACCACTGGCTATACTGAAGTCCGCTATGACGAAGCGCAAAAGCGCGTGGTCTACGAACCGGTCTCATTGGTTCAGGAATACCGTCAATTTGATTTCATGTCCCCGTGGGAAGGTGCGAACTACATTCTTCCGGGGGATGAAAAACAGGAGTCGTAAGTCATGGAGTTCCTGATCTGGATTGCCGTCACGGTTGCCACGATTATCCCGATGCTGAAGCTGCTACCGCATTTCGGGATCGAGAAATACTGGGTCGTAGCCTGCGTCATCCCGATTGGAACGCTGATCCTGATTTGGATCATGGCCATGAAACTGCAAGAGATGGAGCGCCGCTGATGGGTCTGGGGGAACTGATTGCGTTGGGGGCGCTTGGGGTTCTGTTGGCTGGGGCCGCTGCCAAGGCAGCTGAGGCGGAAAAGGTCCGGGTACGGGCCGAAGCGAAGAAGAAACGAGGGCGTTGATGGACGGCTCAAGATACGATGACGGCAGCACGGACGCGCTGAGCGGAGAACAGAAGATCCGCAACTTCAACATCAACTTCGGCCCGCAACACCCTGCGGCGCACGGGGTTTTGCGTCTTGTGCTAGAGCTGGACGGCGAGATCGTCGAACGCTGCGACCCGCATATCGGCCTGCTGCACCGTGGCACCGAAAAGCTGATGGAAAGCCGGACGTATCTGCAGAACCTGCCGTATTTCGACCGTCTTGATTACGTGGCACCGATGAACCAGGAGCATGCGTGGTGTCTGGCCATCGAAAAACTGACCGGGGTTGAAGTGCCGCGTCGCGGCTCTCTGATCCGGGTCCTCTATTCCGAGATCGGTCGTGTTCTTAACCACCTGCTGAACGTGACCACTCAGGCCATGGACGTTGGCGCGCTGACCCCGCCTCTGTGGGGTTTTGAAGAGCGTGAAAAGCTGATGGTGTTCTATGAGCGTGCCTGTGGTGCCCGCCTGCACGCCGCCTATTTCCGCCCCGGAGGCGTGCATCAGGACCTGCCGCCGGAACTGCTGGACGATATCGAGGCTTGGAGCCACGAGTTTCCCGCCGTTCTCGATGACATCGACGGCCTGTTGACCGAAAACCGCATCTTCAAACAGCGCAACGCCGATATTGGTGTCGTGACCGAGGATGACATTCAGAAATACGGCTTCTCGGGCGTAATGGTGCGCGGATCGGGGCTGGCATGGGACCTGCGCCGCGCGCAGCCCTATGAATGCTATGACGAGTTCGAGTTCCAGATTCCCGTCGGAAAGAACGGCGATTGCTATGACCGCTATCTGGTGCGCATGGAAGAGATGCGCCAGTCGCTGCTGATCATCCGTCAGGCCATCGCCAAAATCCGCAACTGTCCCGGCGACGTGCTGGCGCGCGGCAAGATCACCCCGCCGAAACGCTCGGACATGAAGACCTCGATGGAAAGTCTGATCCATCACTTCAAGCTGTATACCGAAGGCTTCCACGTCCCCGCAGGCGAGGTCTATGCCGCTGTCGAAGCCCCCAAGGGCGAGTTCGGCGTCTATCTGGTCGCCGACGGCACCAATAAGCCCTACCGCGCCAAACTCCGCGCGCCGGGGTTCCTGCACTTGCAAGCCATGGACCACGTCGCCGGAGGCCACCAACTGGCCGACGTCGCCGCGATTATCGGCACCATGGACGTCGTATTTGGAGAGATTGACCGCTAATGCTCCGCCGTCTTCACGCCGAACAACCCGAAAGCTTCGCCTTCACCGCTGCTAACCAGCAATGGGCCGAAGCGCAAATAACCAAATATCCCGAGGGGCGTCAGGCCAGTGCGGTCATCCCGCTGCTGTGGCGCGCGCAGGAGCAGGAGGGATGGCTGAGCCGTCCGGCGATCGAATCCGTCGCCGACATGCTTGGTATGGCCTATATCCGCGTTCTTGAGGTTGCCTCGTTCTACTTCATGTTCCAACTGCAGCCGGTTGGTTCGGTTGCGCATATTCAGGTCTGCGGCACTACGTCCTGCATGATTTGCGGGGCCGAGGACCTGATTGTGGTTTGCAAGGAAAAGATCGCTGCAAAGCCGCATGAACTGTCTGCTGATGGCAAGCTGAGCTGGGAAGAGGTGGAATGCCTCGGATCTTGCACCAATGCCCCGATGGCGCAGATCGGTAAGGATTACTACGAAGATCTGACGACCGAGAGCTTTGGCAAGATTCTCGATGATCTGGTGGCGGGCAAAGTGCCGACTCCGGGTCCTCAGAACGGGCGCTATGCGGCGGAACCTCTGAAGGGGCTGACCAGCCTGACGGAGTATGACAGCGGCAGAACGCAGTATAACGCAAGCGTTCAGCTTGCGAGCGATTTGGGCGATACGGTCAAGCGCATCGACGGAACCGAAGTTCCGATCCTGACGCCGTGGCTGGGCAAGGATGGCAAGGCTGCTGCTACAAAAGCTGCGCCGAAGCCGCCCAAAGCGCCAGCCTCGGCGAAGCCAGCGGTGAAACAAGCCGCTGAGGCGAAAGCAGCGAAAGAGGATCAGCCGGAAACGCTGAGCAGTGCGCGCGATGGCAAGCCCGATGATCTGAAGATGCTGAAGGGCGTAGGTCCGAAGCTGGAAGAGACTCTGAACGAGTTGGGCTTTTACCACTATGACCAGATCGCTGCATGGACACCCGAGCAAGTGGCGTGGGTGGATGCACGGCTGAAATTCAAAGGCCGGATCGAGCGGGACGGGTGGATCGAACAAGCCGCGAAATTGGCGACGGGTATAGAGACCGATTTCGCCAAACGTGCCAAGGAAGACGGCACTTACGAGGACTAGATGTGTGCCCGTTTGGGGCATCAGGACGAGATGGATAAAGACAAGGAACTGGCCATAGCCCGCAAGGGCCGACATATCGGCATCGTCATCGCCGTGACGATGGTGATTTGGCTGGCCATGAATTTGTTCATCGGCCCGGCGCTGGGCTTGACCGCGCGCTATGCGCTGCTGTTTGATTTTGCCGCTCTGGCAGGTTTCATCTATGCGGGCGTCAACATTTTTCAACTCTGGCGCATGCGTCAGGACAGCCAAAGGTAACTGAGCGATGCTGAAGGATCAGGACAGGATCTTTACCAACATCTACGGGATGCACGAGCGCACTTTGAAAGGCGCGCAGGCCCGGGGGCATTGGGACGGCACCGCTGGCCTGATTGAAAAGGGCCGTGACTGGATCATCCAGACGATGAAGGATTCAGGTCTGCGCGGCCGTGGTGGTGCGGGTTTCCCGACCGGTCTGAAATGGTCTTTCATGCCCAAGGAAAGCGATGGTCGCCCGGCTTATCTGGTGGTGAACGCGGATGAATCCGAACCCGGGACGTGCAAAGACCGCGAGATTATGCGTCATGATCCGCACACGCTGATCGAGGGGTGCCTGATCGCGTCTTTCGCAATGAACGCGAATACTTGCTACATCTACCTGCGCGGCGAATACATCCGCGAGCGTGAGGCTCTGCAGGCGGCGATTGACGAAGCCTATGACGCGGGTCTGCTCGGGAAGAATGCTGCTGGTTCCGGCTGGGATTTCGACCTGTTCCTGCATCACGGCGCTGGGGCTTATATCTGCGGCGAGGAAACTGCTCTGATCGAAAGCCTTGAGGGCAAGAAGGGTATGCCGCGCATGAAGCCTCCGTTTCCGGCGGGTGCGGGTCTTTATGGCTGCCCGACCACGGTGAACAATGTGGAATCGATTGCCGTTGTGCCCACGATTCTGCGGCGTGGTGCCGACTGGTTCGCAGGCTTTGGCCGTCAGAACAACGCGGGCACCAAGCTGTTTGCGATCTCGGGCCATGTGAACAACCCCTGTGTCGTCGAAGAGGCGATGTCGATTTCCTTCGAAGAGCTGATTGAAACCCATTGCGGCGGCATTCGTGGCGGCTGGGACAATCTGCTGGCGGTAATACCCGGCGGGTCTTCGGTGCCATGCGTGCGCGGTGAGAACATGCGCGACGCGATCATGGATTTTGACTATCTGCGCGGAGAACTGGGTTCGGGTCTGGGCACGGCAGCGGTCATCGTGATGGACAGGTCCACCGACATCATCAAGGCAATCTGGCGGTTGTCGAAGTTCTACAAGCACGAAAGTTGCGGCCAGTGTACGCCATGTCGTGAAGGCACTGGTTGGATGATGCGCGTGATGGATCGTCTTGTACGCGGTGAAGCCGAACTGGAAGAGATCGACATGCTGTTTGACGTCACCAAACAGGTTGAAGGCCACACGATCTGCGCCCTTGGCGATGCGGCGGCCTGGCCGATCCAAGGTCTGATCCGCAATTTCCGAGAAGAAATAGAGGACCGCATCAAGGCCCAGAAATCGGGCCGCATGGGTGCGATGGCAGCGGAGTAAAATCGATGGAAGTCTATGCCGAATATTCCCACGCGATCGCCGCTTTGGTGATCTTTACCCTGATCGTTCTGTTCATGTCGCCGTTCTCGGCGCTTGCAAAAGCGGGCAAGGGGCTGGCACCGGGGGCCACTCCGGATCAGGATTATTCGGACAGGGCCTATCGTTTGAACCGCGCTTATCTGAACGGCACTGAAACTCTGCCTGCCTTTTTGACTGTTACAGTCGCGGCGATCCTGTTGGGGGCCAGCCCGTTCTGGGTGAACCTGCTGGCCTCAGTAGCGCTGCTGGCGCGGGTTGTTATGTTGGTGATTCACCTGCGCGGGATCGGCAAGCCGCATAGCGGGGTCCGGTCTGTTGCTTATGTGGTTGGATGGGCCTGCATGTTCATTCTTGGCCTTATTGCGCTGGTGGCCGCGTTTTGATCCAGCCCGAAGGATATCATCTGGCCGAGTTGAATGTCGGCCGTTTGTTGGCGCCAACAGACGATCCGCGCGTGGCTGAATTCATGGCCAACCTGGATCGCGTCAACGGGCTTGGCAAGCGGATGTCCGGCTTTGTCTGGATGATGGAAGGGTCCGGAGAACCGGGAACAGGCAACACCGAAAACAGCATCGGGGATGATCCGCAATTCGTCGCGAACCTGACGGTTTGGGAAGACGTCGCCAGCCTTGAGAAATTTGTTTGGGGGACTATCCACAAACAGTTCTACGAGCGTCGGCAAGAGTGGTTCGAAATCCTTGGCGAACAACATTTTGTCATGTGGTGGGTGCGGGAAGGGCATTGCCCCAGTTTGGCTGAAGCGCTGGATCGTCTGGAAAAGCTGCGCTCGGAAGGACCCAGCGAGCATGCCTTTGGGTGGGCAGAATTGAAACAGGCCAGCAAGTGGCGCGACAATCGTTGCGTACAGGTCGCGGCGGAGTGAACGGGATGTTGATTCATACGCTTTCTCCTGCGCATCAGCGGATGCCACAAGCGCCAGCCACGAAACAGGAGTGGTCATGATGGCGAAACGCGTATTCGTAATGACAATGGTATTGGTGGGAAGCTTACTTGTATCTGCCTGCGGTACAGCGAAATCGAGGGCGACCCGCGTGGCGTTTGACGGCATTTTCTTCAACGCCAACGCTAAACACGTGGATAAGAAGACGACACCTACCGATTTCACTGTGACTGTGAATGGCGTTTCGCAGTCATTGGAAGGCGCACGCGAAGCAGGCCGTTATGAGGGCACAAAATTCTGCATCCAGAATTTTGGATCGTCCAGAATTGTATGGAAGGTTGGGCCGGAGACCGAGCCGCAAAATCTACGGATCGAAAACGATAAGCTGACATATGCCGGAAGCTGTCAGCGACCATGAGCCACCGTATCGCATATCACGGCAAAACCCATGGGCTGTTATTGCATAGCAGCCCGGCTGACCGCCGTCTTGGGAATCCCAAGACGAAAGGAAATGTCATGACTGTTGTACGACTTCTGGCCGCGATTTGCGCGATTTCGATGCCTGTAATGGCCGAAGCCAAACCACCCTTGAGGGATGTCAAAGAGATCGACAACGAACTCTACTACATCGCGATCGCAAATGAGATTTCGGAGTACTGTCCGTCGATCAGCGGGCGTCGACTTAAGGCGATTGGGGTGATGTGGGATCTGCGGTCCAAGGCGAACAAACTGGGATATTCGGACAAGGAAATCCGCGCCTATGTGGACTCGGATGCCGAAAAAGACAGGATGCGCGCCAAAGGTGAGGCGTATCTGATCCAAAACGGCGTGTCTTATGAAAATCCCAATTCTTTCTGCACGTTAGGGCGGAAAGAGATTGAAAGAAACAGCGCCATAGGCGTGTATTTGAGGGCGAACTAGCGATGTCTGACCTCCGCAAAGTCAATATCGACGGGCAGGAAATCGAAGTCGATGGCGCGATGACACTGATCCAGGCCTGCGAGCAGGCCGGGGTCGAGGTGCCGCGCTTTTGCTATCACGAGCGTCTGTCGATTGCCGGGAACTGCCGGATGTGTCTGGTCGAGGTCGTGGGCGGCCCGCCGAAACCGGCGGCCTCCTGCGCGATGCAGGTGCGCGATCTGCGTCCGGGTCCGGAAGGGCAGGCACCGGTGGTCAAGACGAACTCGCCCATGGTCAAGAAGGCCCGCGAAGGGGTGATGGAGTTTCTGCTGATCAACCACCCGCTGGATTGCCCGATCTGCGATCAGGGCGGTGAGTGTGACCTGCAGGATCAGGCCATGGCCTATGGTCTGTCAGGGACGCGCTTCAAAGAAGCCAAGCGTGCCGTGGATGATCTGGACCTTGGTCCGCTGGTTGGCACCGCGATGACTCGCTGCATCAGTTGTACTCGTTGCGTGCGCTTCACCACAGAGGTCGCCGGGATCACCCAGATGGGTCAGACCGGACGCGGCGAAGATGCCGAGATCACCTCGTACCTGAACCAGACGCTGGATTCGAACCTGCAGGGCAACATCATCGATCTGTGCCCGGTAGGGGCGTTGACCTCGAAGCCATATGCATTCACCGCTCGCCCTTGGGAACTGACCAAAACCGAGAGTATCGACGTGATGGACGCTTTGGGCTCAAGCATCCGTGTAGATACCAAAGGGCGTGAAGTGATGCGCTTTCTGCCGCGCAACCATGACGGTGTGAACGAGGAATGGATCAGCGACAAGACCCGCTTTGTCTGGGACGGCTTACGGCGTCAGCGACTGGACAGGCCTTATGTGCGCGAAAACGGCAAGCTGCGTCCTGCCACATGGCCAGAAGCACTGAACAAAGCTGCTGAGGTTCTTAAGGGGGCCGAGAAACCGGCTGGGATCGTAGGTGATCTGGCTTCGGTTGAGGCCATCTATGCGCTGAAACAGATGATAGAAGGGCAAGGCGGTATCGTTGAGTGCCGCACCGACGGCGCCAAACTGCCTGCGGGTAACCGAGCAGCCTATGCCGGGACCGCGGCAATCGAAGATATTGATGCAGCTGAACGTATCCTGTTGATCGGGACCAACCCGCGTGACGAGGCTCCGGTTTTGAATGCTCGTATCCGCAAGGCCTGGGCACACGGCGCCGAGGTGGCCTTGGTCGGGCCTGCCGTCGATCTGACCTATGAGTATCACCATGTAGGCAGCGACCGTGCCGCGCTGCAGACCATCGTTGATATGGGTGGTGATGATGAGATCAAGAGCAAGCGCTCTCTTGTCATCGTCGGGCAGGGCGCGCTACAGGAGGCCGATGGCTCTGCCGTTCTGGCCGCCGCGCAAGCCATTGCAAGCAATACCGAAAGTGGGCTGATCGTTCTGCACACCGCGGCATCGCGCGTAGGTGCGATGGATGTGGATGCGACCAACGAAAGTGGCATGGAGGCGGTCAACGCGGCCGATGTGATCTATAACCTCGGTGCTGACGAAGTCGAGATCGGCGAGGGTGCTTTTGTGATCTATCAGGGCAGTCACGGCGATCGTGGCGCGCACCGCGCAGATGTGATCCTGCCGGGGGCGGCTTACACAGAAGAAAACGGTCTGTTCGTGAACACCGAAGGGCGTCCTCAACTCGCCATGCGCGCAGGCTTTGCACCGGGAGAGGCCAAGGAAAACTGGGCAATCCTAAGGGCGTTGTCTGCCGAGCTGGGGGCTACTCTGCCCTACGATACATTGGCTCAGTTGCGCACCTCCTTGCTCGAATCTGTTCCGCATCTGGCGCGCATTGATGAGGTGATTGAGAATGAAGCAGCGGCGCTACAAGCCGGAAAATTGGGAGAAGCCAGCTTCCGCAATGCAATCAAGGATTTCTACCTGACCAACCCGATTGCCCGCGCCTCGCAATTGATGGCCGAACTATCGGCACAGGCGCAGACCCGCAAGACTGAGAAGATTGCGGCTGAATGAACCAGAAACGTTTCATATCGCAGACGTACGCGGTGCCCGGGTGGCAGATAGCCGCGCCGGATTTGCGTGTGAAATTGAAGATTAAGGGTGGCGTACAGACGGCAGATGCTGTTTACACCAACGCGCCGACCCAGCCGCAGATTGCGCAGGCATCTGGCCTTTGCATCGCACGCGGAAATCAAAATACCCACGGTGTGAGGACCAATGGCTGACTTCTTTAACACCCCAGGCGGAATAGCCATCATCATTCTGGCGCAAGTGCTTGCTGTTGTTGCGTTCGTGATGATCTCGCTGTTGTTCCTCGTTTACGGCGACCGCAAGATCTGGGCCGCCGTCCAGATGCGTCGCGGCCCCAACGTTGTCGGCGTATACGGCCTGCTGCAATCGGTGGCGGACGCACTGAAATATGTGGTGAAAGAGGTCGTCATTCCCGCAGGTGCCGACCGTACAGTGTTTATCCTCGCACCATTGACCAGTTTTGTCCTCGCGATGATCGCCTGGGCGGTGATCCCGTTCAACGATGGCTGGGTCCTGTCGGACATCAACGTCGCCATCCTCTATGTCTTCGCAGTCTCATCGCTTGAGGTTTATGGCGTGATTATGGGTGGTTGGGCGTCGAACTCAAAGTATCCATTCCTTGGGTCGCTGCGCTCTGCCGCGCAGATGATTTCATACGAGGTATCCATCGGTCTGATCATCATCGGCATCATCATCTCGACCGGTTCGATGAACTTTGGTGATATCGTCCGCGCACAGGATGGCTCGTTCGGGTTCTTCAGCTGGTACTGGCTGCCGCATTTCCCGATGGTGTTCCTGTTTTTCATCTCGGCATTGGCTGAAACCAACCGGCCACCTTTCGATCTGCCCGAGGCGGAATCGGAACTGGTTGCAGGCTATCAGGTCGAATACTCGGCCACGCCTTTCCTGCTTTTCATGGCTGGTGAATACATCGCCATCTTCCTGATGTGTGCTCTGACCACACTGCTGTTCTTTGGCGGCTGGCTGTCCCCGATCCCAGGCCTGCCTGACGGCGTATTGTGGATGGTTGCCAAGATGGCGTTCTTCTTCTTCATCTTCGCGATGGTCAAGGCGATCACACCCCGCTACCGCTATGACCAGTTGATGCGCCTGGGTTGGAAAGTGTTCTTGCCGTTCAGCCTCGTCTGGGTCGTCTTCGTGGCCTTCGCGGCGAAATTCGACTGGTTCTGGGGCGCGTTTGCCCGTTGGAGCGTAGGAGGCTGATATGACTCAAATCGACTACACCCGCGCCGCCAAGTATTTCCTGCTGCAGGACTTCTGGGTCGGAATGAAATTGGGCTTGAAATACTTCTTCGCCCCAAAAGCCACCGTGAACTACCCGCATGAAAAGGGGCCCTTGTCCCCGCGGTTCCGGGGTGAACATGCCCTGCGCCGTTATCCGAACGGTGAGGAACGCTGCATCGCCTGCAAACTGTGCGAAGCGATCTGTCCTGCACAAGCCATCACCATCGATGCCGAGCCGCGCGAAGACGGAAGCCGCCGCACCACGCGCTATGACATCGACATGACCAAATGCATCTATTGCGGTTTCTGCCAGGAGGCATGTCCGGTTGATGCCATCGTCGAGGGCCCGAATTTCGAATTCGCCACCGAAACCCGGGAAGAGTTGTTCTACGACAAGCAGAAACTGCTGGATAATGGCGAACGCTGGGAAGCCGAAATCGCTCGCAATCTGGAAATGGACGCGCCGTACAGATGAGTGACAGTCCGACAAATCCGTTCGAGCTGATGATGAAGCAAGCTCAGGACATGGCCAAGGCGATGAACCCGGCGATGGAGAATTTCTCGCCCAAAGGGTTTGAGGCGTTGTGGCCAACCATGCCCAAAGAGGTCATGGAGATGATGTTCGGCAATACCGTCAACAAGGACGGGCTGGACGCCAAAACTCGCCTTCTGCTGACGCTGGCCGGGCTGACCTGTCAGGGCGCTCAGGCGGACTCGGCGGTGCGTCAGACCGTGCGCCATGCGCTGGAAGCTGGCGCCAAGAAACAAGAGATCGTGGAAACGATCGGTCAGATGTCGGTCTTTGCCGGCATCCCGGCCATGACCCGTGCGCTGGATCTGGCGCAAGAGGTCATGGGTGATAACGAGGATGAGGATCAATGACCGTCTTTGCCTTCTATCTGTTTGCCATCAGCGCCATCACCGGCGGGCTGTTCACGGTGATCAGCCGCCAGCCGGTGCATTCGGTGCTGTGGCTGATCCTGTCCTTTCTGTCCTCTGCGGGCCTGTTCGTGCTGCTGGGGGCCGAGTTCGTGGCGATGCTGCTGATTATCGTTTATGTCGGCGCGGTTGCGGTTCTGTTCCTCTTCGTGGTGATGATGCTGGATGTGGACTTTGCCGAGCTGAAGGCCGAGATGGCGCGCTACATGCCGCTGGCGCTGTTGATCGGATTGGTGATCCTGATGCAGTTCGTCATGGCCATCGGAGCATGGGACAGCGCGCAGGGTGCCGCCGCCAATCTGGCGCAGCCGGTACCGAGCGACCGCCACAACACTGAGGCGCTCGGCGTCATTCTATACGATCAATACTTCCTTCTGTTCCAACTGGCGGGCCTGATCCTGCTGGTGGCCATGATCGGTGCCATTGTGCTGACACTGCGCCACCGTCAGGACATCAAGCGTCAGGACATCATCGGCCAGATGATGCGCGACCCGGCCAAAGCGATGGAGTTGAAGGACGTGAAACCGGGGCAGGGACTTTGAGACGATGATCGGACTTGAACACTATCTTACGGTCGCGGCGACGCTATTCGTCATCGGCATCTTCGGTCTCTTCCTGAACCGCAAGAACGTCATCATCCTGCTGATGAGCATCGAATTGATGCTGCTGGCGGTGAATATCAACCTCGTGGCGTTCTCTAGTTTCCTCGGCGATCTGGTCGGGCAGGTCTTTACGCTGTTCGTGTTGACAGTTGCGGCGGCTGAGGCGGCGATTGGCCTTGCCATTCTGGTCTGCTTCTTCCGCAACCGTGGCACCATCGCGGTTGAAGACGTCAATATGATGAAGGGGTAAGAGAATATGGAAACCACCATCCTCTTTGCCCCGCTCGTGGGTGCGTTGATCTGCGGTTTTGGCTGGCGCTTCATTGGTGAGAAAGCCGCCATGTGGACCGCAACGGGCCTGCTGTTTCTGGCCTGCCTGCTCAGCTGGATCGTCTTCCTTTCATTTGATGGCCACACCCAGCAGATCGAGATCATGCGCTGGATCGAAAGTGGTTCGCTGTCGACAAGCTGGGCCATTCGTCTGGACCGTCTGACGGCGATCATGCTGATCGTGGTGACGACCGTTTCGGCGCTGGTTCACTTGTATTCGTTCGGCTACATGGATCACGACCCGCAATGGCGTGAAGGCGAAAGCTATAAGCCGCGTTTCTTTGCCTATCTGTCGTTCTTCACCTTCGCCATGCTGATGCTGGTGACGGCGGACAATCTGGTTCAGATGTTCTTTGGCTGGGAAGGCGTGGGTGTCGCCTCGTACCTGCTGATCGGGTTCTATTATCGCAAGCCCAGCGCCAATGCAGCGGCGATGAAAGCGTTCATCGTGAACCGAGTGGGCGATTTCGGCTTTGCGCTTGGGATCTTCGCGCTGTTCTTCCTGACCGACAGCATCAATTTCTCAGACATATTCGCATCGGCCCCGGCATTGGCGGAGGAAAAACTGAGCTTCCTCTGGGGTGAGTGGACTGCGATCGAGGTGATCTGTGTTCTGCTGTTCATCGGCGCGATGGGTAAATCGGCGCAGTTGATACTACACACCTGGCTGCCGGATGCGATGGAAGGTCCGACCCCTGTGTCCGCGCTGATCCACGCTGCGACCATGGTTACCGCAGGTGTGTTCCTGGTCTGCCGTATGTCGCCGCTGATGGAGTTCGCACCGGGGGCCACCGGGTTCATAGCCTTCCTTGGCGCTTCGACTGCGTTTTTCGCAGCAACCGTGGGCTTGGTGCAGACCGATATCAAGCGGGTCATTGCGTATTCGACCTGTTCGCAATTGGGTTACATGTTTGTCGCCGCCGGCGTTGGCATGTACTCAGCTGCGATGTTCCATCTGCTGACGCACGCGTTCTTCAAGGCGCTGCTGTTCCTTGGTGCTGGTTCAGTGATCCATGCGATGCATCATGAGCAAGAGATGACCGAGTACGGCGGTCTGCGGAAGAAAATCCCCTATACGTTCTGGGCGATGATGATCGGCACGCTGGCCATTACCGGTGTGGGCATCCCGCTGACCACGTTTGGCTTCGCCGGGTTCCTGTCGAAGGATGCCATCATCGAAAGCGCCTTTGTAGGTGGCACAGGTTATGCCTTCTGGATGTTGGTAATCGCAGCGGTGTTCACCTCATTCTACAGCTGGCGTTTGATATTCCTAACCTTCTATGGCGAGCCGCGTGGCGACAAGCATACGCATGAGCACGCGCATGAAAGTCCGATGGTCATGCTGGTCCCGCTGGGGGTACTGTCTCTGGGCGCGGTATTCTCGGGGATGCTGTGGTACAACCAGTTCTTCGGCTACACCGATAAAGTGGCCAAGTTCTACGGTATTCCGCTGGCGGAAGAGACCGGCGGTCATGGCGAAGTTGCCGCAGACGCATCTCATGGTGAGGCCAAGGCAGATGACGACCAATTCGACGCGAAGGCTGATAAAGGCGAGGGTGACTACAAGGCGGACAAAAAGCATGCCAGCTTTGGCGGTGAGCCGGGCGAAGGCGCGCTGTATATGGCACCTGACAACAATGTCCTGAACGATGCGCATGAGGCTCCGAAATGGGTCAAAGTATCGCCTTTTGTTGCCATGCTGCTGGGTTTTGTCGTCGCCTATTGGTTCTACATCGTGAACACGTCGTTGCCCGCACGTCTGGCGGCGAACCAGCGGCCGCTGTACCTGTTTCTCAAGAACAAGTGGTACTTTGACGAGATCTACGACGCGATCTTTGTCAAACCTACCGTTGCGCTGGGTCGGTTCCTGTGGAAACGCGGTGACGGCAACACGATTGATGGCTTCCTGAACGGGGTTTCGATGGGCGTGGTGCCCTTCTTCACCCGCCTCGCAGGCAAAGCTCAGACGGGTTACATCTTTACTTACGCCTTCTGGATGGTTTTGGGCATCGCCGCTCTTGTCACCTGGATGTCGATCGGCGGAGGCGCAAACTAATGGACAATATCCTATCTATTGTCACCTTCATCCCCGCCATCGCAGCAGGCATTCTGGCCCTGTTTCTGCATGGCGAGGACGTAGCCGCGCAGCGCAACGCCAAATGGGTTGCGCTGGTTGCCACAACCGTGACCTTTCTGGTCTCAATCGGCATCTATACCGGCTTTGATCCGTCCAACACCGGCTTCCAGATGGTGGAAGAGGGCGAGTGGCTGCTGGGCCTGAAGTACAAGATGGGTGTGGATGGGATCAGCGTTCTTTTCGTGCTGCTGACCACCTTCATCATGCCGCTGACCATTCTGGCCAGCTGGCAGGTCACGGACCGGGTCAAGGAATACATGATCGCATTCCTGCTGCTGGAAACGCTGATGCTGGGCGTGTTCATGGCGCTGGATCTGGTGCTGTTCTACCTGTTCTTCGAGGCGGGCCTGATCCCGATGTTCCTGATCATCGGTATTTGGGGCGGCAAAGACCGCATTTATGCCAGCTTCAAGTTCTTCCTATACACCTTCCTCGGCTCGGTGCTGATGCTGGTGGCGATGGTTGCGATGTATGCGGATGCGGGCACCACGGATATCGAGGCGCTGATGAGCCATCAGTTCTCGTCCGAAGGGTTCAGCGTACTGGGCATCTATATCGTCGGCGGCATGCAGACGCTGATGTTCCTGGCCTTCTTCGCGTCGTTCGCGGTGAAGATGCCGATGTGGCCGGTGCATACCTGGCTGCCGGATGCGCACGTTCAGGCGCCGACGGCAGGGTCGGTCGTGCTGGCGGCGATCCTGTTGAAGATGGGCGGCTATGGCTTCCTGCGCTTCAGCCTGCCGATGTTCCCGGTGGGGTCTGCGGTGATGACCGATGTGGTGCTGTGGATGTCGGCGATTGCTGTTGTCTACACCTCTCTGGTCGCGCTGGTGCAGGAGGATATGAAGAAGCTGATCGCCTATTCCTCGGTCGCGCATATGGGCTTTGTGACCATGGGTATCTTTGCAGCGAACCAGCAGGGCATTGATGGCGCGATCTTCCAGATGCTCAGTCATGGGTTCATTTCCGCAGCGCTCTTCCTGTGTGTTGGCGTGATCTATGACCGGATGCACACCCGCGATATCGAGGCGTATGGCGGTTTGGTCATCCGGATGCCGGCTTACGCTCTGGTCTTCATGCTGTTCACCATGGCCAATGTCGGCTTGCCTGGTACATCGGGCTTCATCGGGGAATTCCTGACCCTGATGGGCGCATTCCAGGTCAACACCTGGGTGACGGCTGTGGCTGCAACCGGTGTGATCTTCTCGGCGGGCTATGCGCTATGGCTCTATCGCCGGGTAGTCTTTGGAGATCTGATCAAGGAAAGCCTCAAGGCCATCACAGACATGAGCTCGCGCGAGCGGCTGATCTTCGCGCCGCTGATCGTGATGACCATTCTGCTTGGGATTTATCCCTCGCTGGTGACCGATGTGATCGGGCAATCCACCGCAGCGCTAATCTCGAACTATGACACGGCTCTGGCCGCGGCTGAAGCCGCAACCCAGACAGCCGCTTCGCATTAAGGGGGCTTTGGAGACATGATCCAGGCTGATCTGACAATCATCCTGCCGGAAATTGTTCTGGCAATTTATGCGATGGCGGCGCTGATCGGGGCTGTCTACACCACCAAGGATGCTCTGGCTCCCATGCTGGTCTGGGCCACTTCAGGTCTGATGGCGGTGTTGGCAATCTGGATTGCGATGAATGGCGAAGGTACCAACGTGGCCTTCAACGGCATGTTTGTGGATGACGGCTTTGCTCGATTTGCAAAGGTTGCGATTCTGCTGTCCGCCGCTGCAGTATTGCTGATGAGCCAGGAATATATGGCGCGCCGCGATCTGCTGCGCTTTGAATATCCTCTGCTGGTCGCACTTGCGGCTGTAGGCATGATGATGATGGTTAGCGCAGGCGATCTGATGTCGCTTTATATGGGGCTTGAGCTGCAGTCGCTGTCGCTTTACGTCGTGGCCGCCTTGCGGCGCGACAGTGCCAAATCCACCGAAGCCGGTCTGAAATACTTCGTGCTGGGCGCGTTAAGTTCTGGTTTGCTGCTCTATGGTGCGTCGCTGGTTTACGGCTTCACCGGCACCACGCTGTTCTCGGGCATCATCCAAACGGTGCATCATGGAGATGTCTCGATTGGCCTCCTGTTTGGCCTGGTGTTCATGATCTCGGGTCTGGCCTTCAAGGTCTCGGCCGTGCCGTTCCACATGTGGACGCCGGATGTGTATGAAGGGTCTCCGACCCCGATTACCGCGTTCTTCGCCACCGCTCCGAAAGTGGCTGCGATGGCCTTGTTCGCGCGCCTGATGCATGACGCATTCGGAGGCGTGATCAAGGATTGGCAGCAAGTGGTCGTGCTGCTTTCGGTCCTGTCGATGCTGCTGGGCGCGGTTGCGGCTATCGGGCAGCGGGACATCAAGCGGCTGATGGCGTTTTCGTCGATTGCCCATATGGGATATGCTCTGATCGGACTGGCCGCCGGGACCGAGATGGGCATCAAGGCAATGCTGATGTATCTGGCCATCTATGTGACGATGAATATCGGAACCTTCGCATTCATCCTGATGATGGAGCGTGATGGCAAACCTGTCACCGATATCGATGCGTTGCGTCAGTTCTCGAAGCGCGATCCGGGCAAAGCTCTGGCAGTCCTGATCCTGATGTTCAGTCTGGCGGGCGTGCCACCGATGCTGGGCTTCTTCGCCAAGTTCGGCGTCTGGCAAGCGGGTATCGATGCCGACCTGTTCGGACTGGTGATCGTCTCGGCCATCGCCTCGGTCATCGGTGCGTTCTACTATCTGCGGATCGTGTTCTACATGTATTTCGGGGCGGAGAATGAAGACCCGATCGAGATCCGCTCGACCCCGGTTTTGTGGGCAGCGCTGATGGGCTCTGCGGCTCTGATGTTGATTGGCGTATTTTATCAGTTCGGTGTGGAAGGGGCAGCTGCAGCTGCTGCGGCGACGCTTGTCAACTGATACTGCCGCGTTTCGAACAACCGAGGCTCGGTCTCGCGCGACCGGGCCTTTTTGACATGAGCGAATGGCCGCAGGGATATGGCCTGCATATACTGAAAGAAGTCGACAGTACTCTGAATGAGGCGGTGCGGCTTGCGCCAACAGCGACCGGTCCGGTCTGGATCATGGCACATCATCAGACCGCCGCGCGTGGTCGGCGCGGGCGAGCCTGGGCCAACCCCAAAGGTAATCTGGCAGCGACTTTGCTGATGCGCCCGCCGGGTGATCCGGAACAGGCGGCCCTTCGAAGTTTTGTCGCAGCGCTCGCCCTGTATGATGCCTGTGTGGCGGTAACAGGGCGCGCAGTAGGTTTGGCACTGAAATGGCCCAATGACGTGCTGCTCAACGGCGGAAAACTAGCGGGTATCCTGCTAGAAAGCACGGGGCAGGGCCGGGGGGTGTCACATCTGGCGATAGGGGTTGGGGTGAACCTGTCCGAGGCACCGGGCACTGATCGCGTCGAAGCCGGAGCGGTGCGACCTGTTTCTCTGCTCTGGGAAACCGGCGCGCTCACCACCCCCGAGGATTTTCTGACCGAACTGGCGGTAGCTTATGCGCATTATGAGACCCAGTTCATGACCTACGGGTTCGAACCGATCCGCACCGCCTGGCTATCCCGAGCAGCGCGGTTGGGCGAAGTCATAACCGCTCGTACAGCCACGTCCGAAACGGTTGGAACCTTCGAAACGGTAGACGTGGGTGGCAGCCTTGTCCTAAACACCGCCAAGGGCCGGGTCAGCATTCCGGCTGCGGATGTTTACTTCTGAAAGGGGCGCGGGATGCTTCTGGCGATTGATTGCGGCAATACCAACACCGTTTTCTCGATCTGGGATGGCGAAAAGTTTCTGTGCACTCTGCGCACCTCAACCCACCATGCCCGCACAGCGGACGCCTATTTCACCTGGTATTCAACCTTGGTGAAACACTACGGTATCGAAGCTGATATCTCGGATGTGATCATCGCCTCAACCGTGCCACGCGTGGTGTTCAACCTGCGGGTCTTTGCTGATCGCTTTTTTGGATGCCGGCCGATTGTTGTTGGCAAGCCAGATTGCCTGCTGCCGGTCAATCCGCGCGTGGACGAAGGCACCGTGCCCGGTCCGGACCGGTTGGCCAACGCGGCGGCGGCGTTCGACCGCCATGGCGGCAATGTGGTTGTGGTTGACTTTGGGACCGCCACGAATTTCGACGTGGTCGCAGCCGACGGCGCCTACGTCGGTGGTATCATCGCCCCTGGCGTGAACCTGAGCCTTGAGGCACTGCATCAGGGTGCCGCGGCGTTGCCGCATATCGACATCACGAGGCCCGAAAAAGTGATTGGAACAAACACGGTTGGCTGTATCCAGTCCGGCGTGTATTGGGGATATTCCGGCCTGATCGAAGGGCTGATCTCGCGCGTGAAAGCTGAATACGGAATGGCGATGAAAGTCGTCGGTACCGGGGGCCTGGCGCCTCTTTTTGATCAGGCTGACGTGGGTTTTAACGCTATCGAGGATGATCTGACGATGCACGGGTTGACCGTGATACATCGCTATAACAAGGAAAATGGCTCAACATGAGCAGTGAACGACTGATCTATCTGCCGCTGGGCGGTGCAGGCGAAATCGGCATGAATGCCTATGTCTATGGTTACGGTAAGCCGGGGCAAGAGCGGTTGATCCTTGTGGATCTTGGCGTTGCCTTCCCGGACATGGACACCTCGCCCGGCGTGGATCTGATCTTTGCAGACATCACCTGGTTGAAAGAGCGCGCCGATCAGCTGGAAGCAGTTTTTGTCACTCACGCGCACGAAGATCATGTCGGGGCGGTGGCCCACTGTTATGAGGCTTTGGGCGCGCCGGTCTACGCGCGCGCTTTTACCGCCAATATCGCGCGTCGCAAGATGGAAGAACGCGGCCACCCGACCGAGGCGGTGCAAACTGCGTCTCCATGGCCCGAACAGATCAAGGCTGGCCCGTTTACCGTTGGCTTCCTGCCGGTTTCGCATTCCATCCCTGAAAGTGCAGGGCTCGTTATCGACTCGCCTGCCGGACGCGTGGTGCATACGGGGGATTTCAAGCTCGATTCCAACCCGGTCGTGGGCGAACCATTCGATCCCGATCTGTGGGCCGAGGTGGCAAAGCCCGGCGTCAAAGCGTTGGTCTGTGACAGTACCAATGTGTTCTCAAGCCATCCCGGGCGTTCGGAATCCGAAGTCGGCCCCGAGATCACCCGTCTGGTTCAAGAGGCCAGCGGCATGGTCATCGCAACCACGTTTGCCTCGAACGTGGCACGCGTGAAAACGCTGGCAGAGGCGGGACAGAAAGCCGGCCGTTCGGTCGTACTGCTGGGTCGTGCGATGCGGCGTATGATCGAGGCGGCGACCGAGACCGGCATCCTGACCGATTTTCCAAAGGTTATCAGCGCTGAAGAGGCCGTCGACGTGCCGCGCGCGAACCTGATGTTGATTGTGACTGGCAGCCAAGGCGAGCGCCGCGCGGCCAGCGCTCAACTGGCGCGTGGTAAATATCGCGGGCTAGAAGCGAAAGAGGGCGATCTGTTTCTGTTCTCGTCCAAGACTATTCCCGGCAATGAACGTGGCGTAATCCGCATCATGAACCAGCTCAGTGAGAAGGGCGTGGATGTGGTCGATGACAGCTCTGGTCTGTATCACGTCTCGGGTCACGCCAACCGGCCTGATCTTGAGAAGGTTCACGCCCTGATCGATCCGCAGATGGTCATCCCGATGCATGGCGAACACCGCCACTTGCGTGAGCATGCCAAACTGGCCGAAACGGGTGGTCGCACTGGGATTCTCGCTGTTAACGGCACTATGCTGGATCTGACTGGGAATGCGCCCAAAGTGGCGGATTATATCGAGACTGGCCGGACCTATCTGGATGGTACAGTCAAAATCGGCGCCTTGGACGGCGTGGTGCGCGACCGGATTCGGATGGCGCTGAACGGCCATATCATCATCACCGTGATATTGGACGAAGAAGACGAACCGCTGGGTGAGCCGTGGTGCGATACGATGGGCCTGCCCGAAACGGGATCATCCCGCGCGGGGCTGATTGAGGTGCTGGAAGAGGACCTGAACCAGTTCCTGATGCGTGCGGGCGCAAAGACGCTGCGTGATGACGACAAACTGGAAGAAGGGTTGCGCCGGATCGCACGTCAGACCGCGCAGGCCGAGATCGGCAAGAAACCCGAGGTAACAGTGGTTGTTAGCCGAATGCGTTAATCTGCATAGGGCATCGGATAGCCCCTAAGCTGCAGGAAAAGGCTGGCCTCTTCGTTGTTGAGAAAGAAGGGAACGGTTTCAGGCGGGTTCGGGTCCTCTGCACGGGCAGCGACTTCGGCCAGAACAACTTCGGTGATGAAGGGCAGGTCGAACTCCCGCGCTTGGCTGATCTTGACCCATTGCAAATGCGATAGCTCGTCCGAGGCATGGGTGAAGTCGTCAAGATCCCCCTGAATCGCGTCCGCATCGACCAGAAAGAACCTGGCGTCGAACCGGCGGGGTCGCCCCGGTGGTGTGACTGCGCGAAAGACAAATTGCAGTGCTTCCGCAGACGGCAGGTAGCCCATCGCCGCAAAGCTTTGCCAATCGGCTGGAATCGCGCCTTGCCAACCCCCTTGTTGTCCCAGAACAAGCCCGGTTTCTTCCCACAACTCTCGGATCGCCGCGACAGCCAGAGAGGTCTGCAAGTTTGGCGCTGATTGTTGTGACAGGCGATCGGTGCATAGATCGGGCAATGGCGTACTGAGCGGGATGCCTGCATCGGAAGCATCAACCGCGCCGCCCGGGAATACGAATTTGTTCGGCATGAACGCAGCCTTGGCACCGCGTTGGCCCATCAGGATCGACGGGTCTGTGAACCGATCACGCAATACGATTACGGTAGCAGCATCCCGGATTGCGGTTTTATCCGCCGTCATCCGGCCTTGCCAAACCCGTGCATCCGCCGCGCCCATTGATAGGCGACAACGGCCCCTTTGAGACGGGGCAGAAGGAACAGGGATAGCGCGACGCAGCCGATCGAGAATGCAATCGCCATGGTCCATGGATCGGGACGCCACTGCACGTAAGAGACATGAAGGGCGGGTGCCAGAAGGTGCCCCACCAGCAGGATCGTCAGGTAGGCCGGGCCGTCATCAGCGCGATGATGGAACAATTCCTCCCCGCATTCCGAACAGGTGTCATTCACCTTGAGATAGCTGTGCAACAGCGCACCCTCACCGCAATTCGGGCATTTGCACCGGAACCCTCGGATCAATGCGGGTTTTGTTGGGCGGTCTTCTTCGAGCGAACTGTCAATAGTTTGGTCAATCATATGTATCTCGCGCATCTTTCCTGGAGGCATATAGGCAGGATCAGACCCAACGGAAAAGGGGGGTGCGTCGCTTTGTGGCGCTGCTGCTTAGCGTATCATTTTCTATTGGCGTTTCAAATAAAGCAAAAAAAGTTGTGCCGGAAGCGACGGAAACCCGCCCAAGCCGCGTTTGAACAGGTATCAACAGCGGCAAATGGCCGCCAAATTCAGGGAACTATGTAATGAAAACCAAAAGCTTCATTTCGGCAATCGTCGTAGCTGCAGTTACTGTGACCGGCACTTCCGCTTTGGCCAAGGGCCCGCGTGCGACATTTCAGGAACTGGATGCCGACGGGGACGGGCAGGTGACTCAGGCCGAGATCGAGACACATCGCAACCAGAAATTCACCGCTGCCGATACGGATGGCGACGGCCAACTGAGCGTCGAAGAAATGCAGGCTGCGGCGCAGACCAAGGCCAACGAGCGTGTCACCAAGATGTTCGAAAAGCACGACGCAAATGCGGATGGTTTCCTTAGCGAAGATGAATTGCCGAAACCGCGCCGCGCCTCCAAGATGTTCGAGCGCATCGATGCCGACGGCAACGGTTCGATCTCAGAACAGGAATACGCGGATGCAAAAGACAAAATGGGCCGGAAACACAAGCGGCATCAGAAGTCGGACACCGACAACAACTGATACGGGATGGAGGATCTGACCTCTTATCCCGACATCGAGCATGGCGGAACACCTGCCATGCCCGAGCCCAGCGACGAAGAGTTGCTGGGCCGGTTTTCTGATGGCGATGCTACGGCGGCCCGCCTGCTGACCGGGCGGTTGGGGCCGCGAAGTTATTCCGTGGCTTTGCGAATGCTGGGAAACCCAGCAGAAGCAGAGGACGTGACGCAAGAAGCGATGATGCGCCTTTGGAAGATGGCACCTGACTGGGTGCCGGGGCAGGCGCAGTTATCGACCTGGCTCTATCGCGTAACACTGAATCTATGTGTGGACTTGCGCCGGAAAAAGCGGCCTCAAGCGTTGGACAATGTGGCCGAACCCGAAGATGAGACTGCCAGTGTGGTCGACCAGATGCAGGAGAGTGCCCGCAAGGACGCGTTGCAGGCTGCATTGGAGCATTTGCCGGACCGGCAGCGGCAGGCTGTGGTTCTGCGGCACATCGAAGAATTGTCCAATCCCGAAATCGCGGGGATCATGGATATTTCGGTCGAGGCGGTTGAAAGCCTGACCGCGCGTGGCAAACGATCTCTTACCGCGATACTGGCGGGGCGTCGGGATGAACTGGGGTACGAACATGGCTGATCAAGATAACGAACTCGACCATCTGTTTGCACAGGCGCGTGCGGCGCGGGATGTGCTTCCCGACGATCTGGCTGTTCGCATCGAAACGGATGCCGAAGCTATACGTCTGGCCCGGACTGCAAGACCGCAGCGGCGGACATGGCGGCAAAAGATAGGCGTTATCGGGGGGTGGCAAGGGTTGAGCGGTCTTGTGGCCGCAAGCGCAGCTGGCGTCTGGATCGGGTTCTCCGCGCCGACCTTCTTGCCGGACCCTGTTGATTATTTCATCTCACAAGAGACGACCTATCTGATGGCCGATCTGAATTTAGACGAAAACTATCTGGAGGACGCAGAATGAGCGATCATCCCGCACCCAAACGCAAATGGATGCCGATATTGCTGGTTGTCTCTCTTGCTTTGAATCTGCTGATTGTCGGAGTCATTTTGGGTGCGGCATTGCGCTTTAAAGGAAGCGCTCATGCCGATGCGCCTCCGGGATTTGGCCCGGCGCTGTATTATGCGCTGCCAAAGTCGGATCGAAAGGCTCTGAGGGGTGAGTTGTCGGACCTGCGCGGAAAAGGATCACATCGGCGCAAGCAGGATTTTACTGCTCTTAGTCAAGTGCTTAGGGCCGTGCCTTTCGATCCCGCAGCGGTTGCGAGTCTTTTGGCACAGCAGTCGAAGGCAACTGCTGATCTGCAGACTGCGCTTCATCAGCAATGGCTGGCCCAGATCTCGGCCATGAATGATGACCAACGTGCCGCTTACGCGGACCGGCTGGAGGACGTGGTTAAACGCGGCCCGCGCAAACACAAAAAACGGGACTGACTAGTCACGCTGCGCTTTGCCGAATCTGTACCTGGTTGCGGCCCGCTTTTTTGGCGGCATAAAGTGCTTTGTCCGCCGAGCTGATCAATCGACCAACCGGGTCTGCTTCGCCTGGATGAGAGAGTTCGGGCGGGGTACATAATTTCACCCCCACGCTGATCGTTACGGGTACTGGGGCCGGACGATCCGGCAGCTGAAAAGGTTTTTCGCAAATTGTTTCACAAATCTGTTTCGCTTGCTTCAGCGCTTGGTCGGTTGAGGTATTCGGTAGCCCGATCATGAACTCTTCGCCGCCGATACGCGCGACAAAACCGGTTTTTCCTATCACGACTCGCAGCCTTTTCGCGGTTTCGGTCAGAACCAAATCCCCCGCGGCGTGACCGTAACGGTCATTGATTGCCTTGAAGTGGTCCAGATCGGCCAGCATCACAGCGAATCCGTGTTCCGTTTCTGGGGCCTGATGCGCGATCTGGTCCAGCGCGCGCATCGCATAGCGGCGATTGAACAGTCCGGTCAGCGGATCGATCAGGGATTCGGCCAAATCCCTGCGCAATGTCGCTCGCAATCTGTCGTCTCGGGTCTTGCGGGCGATCAGAGTTTCAAGCCGCAAGCATATCTCATCTGTCTGAAACCCGCCCATGCAGACCGCATCAGCGCCTCGGTCCAGCGCCTCGGCCGCAAGTGCGGGATTATCATCCGGCAACACACCGATCAGCACCGTATTTCGTGTCGCACCGCGCGACCGAAGATCTGCCAGTAGGTTCCGCCCCGAGCTATTCGGTGCAAGCTCAACAACAATCGCGTCCGGGATCGTTCCGGACAGGATGCCTTTGAGATCAGGCAGAGTATGGCCGGTCACACGATGCCGGGTTTGATGGGTCAGAGCATAACTCCACAACGCGCTGGTTCGAACTGTTTGCGTCAGGATCGCGATCTCTGCCGTCGATGGCGGGGCGATCAGCACCTGTGGCGCCTCGCCAAAGCCAATGGTTTGGGCCGAACCTTCGATGTTTAATTCCTGCCGTTCGGCGCGCGTACGTAACAAGCTGCGCACGCGGGCCAATAGAAGAGTATCCTTGAACGGATAGCCAAGCACATCATCCAGCCCGTCCGACAGTGCCTTCAAACGCGCTGCTTTGTCGTTCTGCGGTGCAATCGCCACAATCGGCACATCGATCAGGGCAGGATCTGCCGTCATCACTTTCTTAACATCCGCAGCGGTTCCGTCGGGCAGAGTTTGCGCAGTAAGAACCAGATCAGGCCGTGTCCGCCGCAGTAATGCACCAAGCCCGGCCACTTTCTCACCCTGCACGACATGGTACCAGGCGGCCGTCAACTGAACCTTGAGCATTATGCGATTGGTCGAAACACCGTCGAGGACGAGTATGGTGCCTTGTACAGACATAGCCATTCACCGTTTGATTGCATGCGTTGCTAAAGTGTTTATGAGTCTGGTTAACAAACCCTTTCCAACACAGTGTCCGAGGCCAGTTTATGCCGATCTCCGCCAATTCCGCTGAAACTCTGGCCCTGAATGTGCTGGGCTGGCTGGTGGGAAATGATGAGTTGCTGCCCGTTTTCCTGGGGGCGACAGGTGCCTCGGAACAAGATTTGCGCGACCGTGCGGGTGAGGCTGAATTTCTTGGGTCTGTGTTGGACTTTCTGCTGCTTGACGATTCATGGGTGATCGCTTTTTGTGACGCCAATTCCGTGCCCTACGAAGAGCCGGGTCAAGCCCGTGCCGCGTTGTCCGGAATTTCGGATATGCACTGGACCTAACCCAAAGGAAATTTGTTTCATGGCAATCGACGCCCTCGTGTTCGACAAGGACGGTACTCTTTTTGATTTTGCAGCCACTTGGGGTGCGTTCGGGCGTATCGCGATGCTGCAGCTCTCTGATGGAGATGTGCAGCGCGCGACCGAGTTGGGGAAAGCCATCGGATTTGATTTTGAACAAGAGAGCTACGACCCGAATAGCGTAGTCATCGCCGGAACGGTCGATGAAGTTGCTGCAGCCCTGACACCGCATTTGCCTGAGGTATCTCTGGGGCACCTGATCGAAACACTCAACCGGGCGTCAGCGAACGCAGAGCAGATCCAAGCCGTTCCCTTGGCACCATTCCTTGCCGAGCTGCGTCGCGCCGGGCTGAAACTGGGCGTTGCGACGAACGATGCTGAAATGCCGGCCCTGCAGCACCTGCAGTCCGTTGGTGTGCGAGACCATTTTGATTTTGTAGCCGGATATGACAGCGGACATGGTTACAAGCCAGGTCCGGGGCAGCTATTGGCCTTTGCTCAGCATGTCGAGGTCGCGCCATCTCGTGTTGTGATGGTTGGTGACAGTCTTCACGATCTAGAGGCGGGACGCGCCGCGGGGATGGTCACCATCGGGGTTCTGACCGGCATGGCGACGGCCAAAACACTCGAACCGCTGGCGGATGTCGTCTTGCCCAACATCGGGCACATTCCCGGCTGGTTGTCGAAAACCGAATAACCTCGGTTCCAAATCGCCGGGTTGGATAATAAAACCGACAACTCTTGTCGCAGACAGAACGGCGATACTGAATCTTCGGGGCTTTCATAGGAGTGAAAGCGCGGAGGATGGTGATGGCTGAGAGCAAGACACGCAAACGTCGCGGTGGTGGACGCGCGGGTGCAGCCGCAAGGCGCGGCGCGGCGGTGATCGAGCAGATGCCCTGGAACCCGCCCACAAACATCGACAAGCCAATCGAGCCGTTGGGACCCGAGGGGATCGAAGCGGTTCACGAAGGTGCCATGCGGATTCTCGAAGAGATCGGCATCGAGTTCTACAATCAGGAAGCCATCGGGATCCTGCGCAAGGCGGGCTGTACAATTTCCGGCGACAACGTCCGCATGGACCGGGGTTTCGTGATGGAAATGGTGGGCAAGGCGCCCAGCAAATTTACCATCACGCCGCGCAACCCGGAGCATCAGATCGAGATTGGTGGCAGGACCATTCTGTTCGGCAATGTTTCATCCCCACCAAATTATTGGGACATGGAAATCGGAAAAAAAGTGCCCGGCACCCGGCGGATGTGTCAGGACCTGCTGAAGCTGACGCAATACTTCAACTGTATCCACTTTGCAGGTGGATATCCGGTTGAGCCGGTCGATATCCACGCCAGCATACGGCACCTTGATGTGCTTTATGACAAACTGACCCTGACTGATAAGGCAATGCATGCCTATTCGCTGGGGAAAGAGCGCGTCGAAGACGTGATGGAGATGGTGCGTATCGCGGGTGGCCTGAGCCACGAGGAATTCGAGGCCACGCCCCGGATGTACACTAACATCAACTCAACCTCACCGTTGAAACACGACCATCCAATGATCGATGGCTGCCTGCGGCTGGCGCGGCGTGGGCAGGCAATTGTCGTGACGCCTTTCACTCTGGCCGGGGCGATGGCCCCTGTGACGATGGCTGGCGCAGTGGCACAATCGCTTGCCGAAGCGCTGTGCGCGATTGCGTTGTTTCAGTACGTTCGCCCGGGTATTCCATGCGTGATCGGGACCTTTACTTCGAATGTCGATATGAAATCCGGTGCGCCTGCATTCGGGACACCGGAATACATGCGCTCGACCCAGATGACTGGGCAGATGGCACGGTATTATGGCTTGCCTATGCGGTCCTCGGGCGTTTGCGCGGCAAATGTGCCCGATGGGCAGTCGGTTTGGGAAACCTCGAATTCCCTTTGGGCGGCGGTGCAGTCAGGCACCAACATGGTATATCATGCGGCAGGCTGGCTTGAAGGAGGCCTTATCGCAAGCCCCGAGAAATTCATCATGGATTGCGAAATCCTGCAGCAGATTCAGCGGTATATGCAGCCGGAACTGACAGCAACGGGCCCGGATGACATCGCCCTTGAAGCGATCCGGTCTGTTGGAAACGACGGGCATTTCTTTGGCATCCAACATACGCAAGATCGTTATACTACCGCATTTTATCAGCCGTTCCTGAGTGACTGGAAAAACTTCGAAGCCTGGGAAGCAGCTGGTGGTATCTGGACTGCGGAACGTGCCCATCGGATGTTTAAGGAGATCGTGAACAATTTCGATGCCCCGAAGATGGATGAGGCGATCCGCGAGGAGCTGGCCGAGTTTGTTGAGCGCCGCAAGGCCGAAGGCGGTGCGCCGACCGATTTCTGATCGCTGCCCAATCAGCCCTTCAGTTTGGGATTAGATCGGATTCTCATAAT
The DNA here is from genome assembly GCF_056537485.1 of Ruegeria sp. CE6. Taxonomy (NCBI): domain Bacteria; kingdom Pseudomonadati; phylum Pseudomonadota; class Alphaproteobacteria; order Rhodobacterales; family Roseobacteraceae; genus Ruegeria; species Ruegeria sp. CE6. The sequence goes on from NZ_JBQFRR010000004.1 coordinate 366,416, forward strand.
CCCGTATCGGATTTTGGGTGTTTGTTAAGCTTTCTGCGATCACTTGAGAGTGTCTTTCAATCTGAGGCGACTCATGCACGGGCTGATCAACAGGGCGATCCAATCCTTTGTCTGCGCCACCTACGGGCGTCAATGCTGGTTGCGCGCGACTCATACGGCCGGGCTGGGATTTGACGAGTTCGAGGCGATGTTGATCTATGACGCGGAGATATCGACCCGAGTGCTCGACGCTTTGTGCGCTGACTTGAACCGCCCAAAATCCGAATTTCTTGAGGATTTGGGCACTTATCTGGTCTCACACTCGAACATGGAAGATCTACGCAGGTTATTGCGTTTTGGCGGGGTCACCTATTTGGAGTTTCTGCATTCGCTTGATGATCTGTCGGATCGCGTCCGCCTTGCTGTGTCCGATCTGAGATTGCCGGATTTGGAATTGCAGGAACACTCGCCCGGGGAATATCACCTGCATTGCACTCCTGATTTGCCGGGGTATTCCAGCGTCATGACAGGTGTACTACGAGCCATGGCGGATGACTATGGGGCGTTGGTGATCCTGTCCAATGAAGGGTGCCAAAACGGGGCTGAGTTGATTTCAATCACATTGATCGAAAGCGCGTTTGCCGAAGGGCGTCACTTTGATCTTGGGGCACGTAAATCATGATCAAGACCGCAGATCTTGGACAGTTGCTGGACACCTTATGTCCGATGTTCGTCCTTGTAGATGACATGGGGCGGATCGGGCAGGTTGGATCAACTCTGCAGAAGCTACGTCCGGATCGGCCTATGGTCGGCCGAAGCTTTCTGGATGTCTTTGAACTGGTGCGCCCTCGCTCAATCACGACAGTAGCTGCGCTGATGATGGTGCCGGACCGAAAGCTACACCTCAGGTTTCTAGACCGGCCGCAGACTGCGTTCAAAGGTCTGATTGCGCCGTTTCCTGGCGGAAGCGGGGCGGTCATCAACCTGTCGTTTGGAATTTCGATACTGGATGCGGTACGCGACTATTCTCTGACCAGCACCGATTTCCCGGGCACTGATCTGGCCATAGAATTGTTGTATCTGGTCGAGGCAAATTCTGCCGCGATGGAAGCGTCACGCTCACTGAACTTGCGTCTGCAAGGTGCGATGCTGGCGGCAGAAGAACAAGCCTACACGGACACGTTGACCGGGCTGAAAAATCGACGTGCGATGGATCATATTCTGGGGCATTTGATTTCGTCGAAATCGAGTTTTGCAATGATGCATCTGGATCTGGATTTCTTCAAATCGGTCAATGATCGATTGGGGCATGCTGCAGGGGACTATGTTCTGCAGCAAGCCGCAAAGATCATGCTGGACGTCACACGCAGCGACGACACGGTTGCCCGAGTCGGGGGTGATGAGTTTGTCTTGATTTTTAAGGGCATGAACGATCGTACAAAGCTTGATGGTATTGCAGGGCGCCTGATTTCACGCCTGTGCAAGCCGATGCAGTTCGATGGGGCAACCTGCCGTATATCGGCAAGTATTGGTACAGCACTCTCGACACAATTCGAAGTGCCCAAGGCCGAGGATATTCTTCATGCCGCCGATCTGGCTTTATACGCCGCGAAACGAAGCGGGCGATCCTGCCACCGTTTCTATTGCGAGCTATCGGATGCGCAGCAATCCGGTTGACTGCAGGTGGCCCCCCATTGCTTCGCTACTGTGTATCCAACATCGCCGCGATGTGTCGTTTTACCTGAGGAAGCTCTGAAATCACAGGCATTACGTGTCCATGAAAGCTGGCGCGGGCAAGCTCCTCGGGTACATCTTCCAAAACATGGCCTCCGGTGCAGGCAAAAAACGGCAGGCACAGCGCCTTGCCACCGCACCCGGTGGCGGCGTCCGCAATTGATGGGGTTTGCTCAACGAACCCGGTGCGAATGCTATTGAACGCGGAAAGCCGACCCAGATTCTCGGCGAAACCCTTTGCGACAATGGCCGGATTGGCGCTGCGGCCCGAGCCATGTGCAGCGATCACAAGATCTGTGTCCGCCGCGCTCCAAACCCTGTTCGTCAGTTCCTGATGTATGGCCGCTGTAATCAGGGCAGGCAGTTCGGGATCGATACCCATGGGGTCCAGAATCGTGACAGAACGCTGGCCAATCCGCTTTGGCAGAGCGCTGGTGACAAACCAGCCGCGCGCCATGAATAAGGGGTAGATAACCGTGTCGCTGGTCAATCCATCAAGGCAATTTTCCAACGCCTGCGGGGCTGCCAATGTGGCCGACGATACCGAAACCCGTTGACATAACTCATCTACCTCTCGCGCAAAGGCTGCTAGCGCGGCTTCTGCAGGTGCAGGGTCCGAGGGTTGGCCATGGGCGACGATAACGGCGTGTGTCATGCAGGGCTCCGGATAGGTTCTGCGATAGATGTATTGCTGGTGGGCAGAGTCAATGCGGTGTTGGCAATTTCGTCATCCCAGTAGAGTCAGCCACAACCAGACCGTCAATATTGACGCGGTCGTTCCGATCAGAACCGACGACGCGGCCACACGTTTGGCATGTCCGTACATGTTTGCGAAGATGTAGCTATTGATCCCCGGCGCCATCGCTGCGGTAAGAACGCCCGAGCGGAACAGGTCTTGCGGCAACGCCAGAGATGACCCGAAGAACCAAACCAGGCTCGGGTGCAGCATCAATGAGATACAGCAGACGAAAATAATGGTACGCAGATCGCCCTCGGGTCGGTACTTAACCAGCACACCCCCCAGCGCGAACAGGGCACCGGGCAAGGCCGCGCGGGTGATCAGGTTCAAGGCTTCGTCCACAACTCCGGGTATGGCCAGTCCAGTGAGGTTTACGACAAACCCCAACGAGATCCCAAGAATGAGTGCATTCTTGAACATGGCCGACAGCACGGATTTCAACATCAGCACTCCGCCGTTGCCGCGGTTTCGAAGCACCTCCATCACCGTGATGCCGAGGCAATAGCAAAAGGGTGAGTGGAACGCGATGATTGTGAAGTTGCCAACTAGATTTTCGACCCCATAGGCGCGCTCGGTAATAGGCAACCCCAAGAGGACCGAGTTTGAAAACAGACAGCAAAATCCAATAGCAACCGAATCCTCCCACGCTCGTCCGAAGATCAGGCGCGCACCGATCATACCAGCGACAAAACACAGGCCAGCTGCTGAATAGAAACTGACCAAAAGCCGAGGATCGAAGCTGGTGCCGAGATCGAGATTGGCAATGGCGAGAAACAGTAGGCAGGGAATGGCAAAGTTCTGCGTGAAACTCATTAACCCATCGATATGGGTTTCGCGAAAATAGCCGAACCTCGTCGCCGTGTATCCGGCACCGATGACCAGAAACACCGGCAGGATGACATCAATCAGGCTTTGTAACATGGCGGCGCCATACGGGGTATCGTAAGCGCGTGCAGCAGCATGCCTTACAGGGCGTGCCGGATCACCATGCCATCATAGGCAGGCGTGATATGATCCGGTGTTTCCGCATCGACCGTCGCATAATCCAGATCGATATGCATGTTGGTCAAAACGGCGCGTTTTGGTTTCAATTGGTCGATCCACTCCAGCGTCTTTTCCAGATGGGCATGTGTCGGATGCGGAGAGCGGCGCAGGGCGTCAATAATCAGGCAATCCAGATTCGCCAGTTCAGTCATGCTCTCATCATAAAGCTCTGCTACATCAGGCAGATAGACGATGTTTCCCATTCTGAAGCCAAGCGCATCAATCGATCCGTGGTTCACGCGAAATGGCCGAAGTGGGATCGTGCCACCAGGGCCGGAAATTTCGAACGGCCCATTGATTGTTTTGAGGTCGAGTATGGGCGGATAGGGCGATCCCTCGGGCTGAACGAAGGCATAGCCAAACCGGCTGAGCAGATCGTTCTGCGTGTCACCATCGGCCCAGACGGGGACGCGGGTTTTCATATTGAAAACGATCATCCGCAGATCGTCGATCCCATTCATGTGGTCGGCGTGGGAATGCGTGTAGACGACACCGTCCAATCGCCCCGTCCCGGTGTCCAGCAATTGGCTACGCATATCAGGTGAGGTGTCGATCAGAACCGAAGTTGTCCCGTCCGGCCCGTCCCGTTCGACCAGTAACGAGCATCGCCGACGCTGGTTTTTCGGGTTTTCCGGATCACAATCGCCCCAATGTCCCCCGAGACGGGGGACGCCACCGGATGACCCGCAGCCCAGAATTGTCAGGCGCAGCTCGCTCATGCAGCCGCCTTGTATGTGGCGGCTTTAGTGAAGAGCCGATCAAAATTGGCCTGCGTTTTTGCGGCGAAATCTGCGTAATCCAATCCGAAGACCTCAGCCCCTTTACGGGCGGTGTGTGCGGTATAGGCGGGCTCATTCCGTTTACCGCGATATGGTGGGGGGGCAAGATAGGGCGCATCGGTTTCGACCAGAATTCGGTCAACAGGTGCCGAAGCGAAGATATCGCGCAGTTCCTGGCTTCTTGGGAAGGCCGCGATGCCGGACATGGACAGGTAAAAGCCCAGATCAAGCGCGGCCCGGGCCAGTTCAGCCGATGAAGAGAAACAATGCATGACGCAGGAATAGGGCGCATCGCGATGCTCTTCGGCCAGAATGCGGGCCATGTCGTCATCAGCAGCGCGCGCGTGGATGATCAATGGCAGGCCAGTGCGCTGGGCGGCCTCGATATGGATGCGCAGTGATTGTTTCTGCACATCCGCCGACTCGGCCGTGTAGTGATAATCAAGCCCGCTTTCCCCAATGCCCACGAACTTGGGATGCTTAGCCAATGCGACCAGCTCATCGACCGTGGCCATCGGCTCATCAGCGGCGCTCATCGGGTGGGTGCCTGCAGCGTAGAAGACTGGGGCGTGAGCCTCGGCGATGGCGCGCACAGCGGGTTCGTTGCGCAGCCGGGTGCAGATGGTCACCATGCGGGTCACGCCAGCCTCGGCAGCGCGGGCGACGATATCATCCAACTGACCGTCGAAATCAGGGAAATCCAGATGGCAGTGGCTGTCGGTAATTTCGGGGGTGAGGCTCATCAGCTGTGACCGGCGGTTTCCTGTATCTTGAACACCGTATCTAGGACAAGCGAGGCAGGGTCAAGGTTCACCGCCTGCCCGTGTCGTGCGCGCGCCGTGATGAGCGCGGCGACCTCCGCCCATTGGCGGGCCTTGTGCTGCGAGTTAGAGAGGCGCGACAGAGTTTCAGCCTCATTCGGGGCGGCCTCGGGTATGGAGGCGGCACCTTTTGCACCTGTCAGCGCCAAACGCGAGAGCGCAACGTCGATCAGTGAAAGCAGCAGATCAAACCGTTCGGCAGCCCCCCGCTGAGCTGCCGCTTCTGCCAGTTTCAGGGCGCGCTGGCGGTCGAGCCGGGGAAGGGAGCCCAGAATTGCAATCAGCTCGGCATAAAGCTCTAGCCCGCCGAGATTGATCAAGCGGACGGCATCACCCACTGAACCGGCGGCGAGGGCTGCCAAATGCTCGGCCCGACTAGGGATTTCTGTGCCGGTCTGCGCTAGCGCGGCCTGCATGTCATCTGCGCCAAGGGGTGAAAGCCGCAGCGTGCGGCAACGCGAACGGATGGTCGGCAGCAGGCGCGAAGGTTGGTGTGAAACCAGCAGCAGCGTCGTGCGCGCTGGGGGTTCTTCGAGCATTTTCAGCAGCGCATTGGCGGCGCTGACATTCATTTCATCCGCTGAATCGACGATAACAACCCGGCGACCACCATCGGCAGAGGACAGGCCGAAGAACTTGCCCAGTTTGCGGATGTCATCGACAACAATTTCGTTGCGCAACCGTCCCTGATCGTTGAGGGACCGGGTGATTGCGGCAAGGCCGGGCTCGGCCCCCGCCTGGATACGGTGTGCGACAGGGTGGCCCGGGTCGATGTCCAACGTCTCAGGCGCAGGAGGGGCACCAAACAACCCGCCTTCATCTGCCGGAGGTGTGGCCAACAAAAACTGTGCAATGCGCCAGGCAAGGGTAGCCTTGCCCACGCCGCGCGGCCCCGTTAGCAACCAGCCGTGGTGCAGCCGGTCCGAGTTATACGCGGTTAAAAACGCCTCTTGGGCCGCATCCTGTCCGAACAGCTTGAGAGTTTCGCGCGGATGCGGGGCACCAGGGGCCTGATCCGGTGTTTGGATATCGTCGCTCATGTCAGCTCAATTGCAGGGACGCCATGACAATATCTGTCACATCCCGCGCAACGCTGTCCATGTCCCGATTGCCGTCGACCACGTGGAAACGGTCAGAGAATTCTTGGGCCAGACCCAGAAAACCTGCCCGCATCTGTTGTTGAAGATCCAAACCGAAATCTTCGAATCGTTCTTCGGTGCCCTGACGACCTTTGGCGCGCAACAGACCGGTTTCCGGGTCCATATCGATCAGCAAGGTCATATCTGGCTCTCGCCGGATCATCAAGCTGTGCAACTGATCCACCAAACCCCGCAGATCGCCGCGCGACAGACCTTGATACATCCGGGTACTGTCGGCAAAGCGATCGCAGATCACAACCTTGCCCTCTGCCAACGCGGGTTCAATCGTGCGCTCAAGATGATCGCGCCGGGCAGCGGTGAACAGCAGGATCTCGGTCTCGGCCGACCAGCGGTCCGGATCACCCTGCAGCACAAGGCTGCGAATTTCTTCTGCCCCGTCCGATCCGCCGGGCTCGCGCGTCAGAACGACGTCGCGGCCTTGATGCCGCAAGTGCTCGGCCAGCAGGCGCGCCTGCGTGGACTTGCCTGATCCGTCAATGCCTTCGAAGGTCAGAAACGTTCCGCGCGCTGTCACATTTGCTCCAGCGGGGTGTTGATCACTTCTTTCAGAACGATGCCACCCACGGTCAACATACGCACGACAAACCCGCCCAAGGGAACATCCTTTTCCGCCACCAGCGGGCGGCGGATTTCGGGCAATCCTTCGGGTTGGATCACCAGCTCGGCCAATTGCTGGCCTTTGCTGACCGGTGCGTTGATAGGGCCGTCATAGACAACCTCGGCCTTGATGTCCTTGTCGCCCAAAACGGGGAACAGCAGGGTCAGATCACCCTCGGGCACCAATCCCACAGTCTTTTCCGCCCCCATCCAAAGCTTGGCCTGGGCTACCGGTTCTTCTGATTTGGCAACTGTCCTCTCGACAAAATTTCGAAACGACCAGTTAACCACGGCCTCAGCCTCCTCTGCGCGCTTGGCGGTGCTGTCGAGCCCTGAAAGAACAAAGACAACCCGTCGGTCGCCTTGTTTGGCAGAACCGACCAAACCATATCCTGCCTCTTGAGTATGGCCCGTCTTGAGGCCATCGGCCCCGATATCCAGCTTCAGCAGCGGATTGCGGTTCCGCGCGTTCGAGGGCGCTCGGCCATCGAATTCGAACTCTTCTTCGGCAAACAGGGGATAGTACTCGGGGAAATCGGTGATCAGCCGGTCGGCCAGAACTGCCAGATCGTGCACTGACATCATGTGCCCAGCAGCAGGCCAGCCGTTGGAATTGGCAAAGTTCGAGTTGTTCATGCCCATCTGCTGCGCCCGCTGAGTCATGAAACGGGCGAATCCGGCTTCGCTTCCGTCGGGGCTGAGCGCTTCGGCGATCACGACACAGGCGTCATTGCCCGAAAGCACGATGATCCCGCGCAAAAGATCCTCGACCCGGACACGATCCTGCGTGTTCAGGAACATGGTCGAGCCGCCATAGCTCATTGCATGCTCCGAGACGGGCAAAGTTTCGTCCAGCGTCAAACGGCCATCGCGCAAGGCTTCAAACGCCACATAAAGCGTCATGAGTTTCGACATGGACGCTGGAGGCAGAGGCTGATCGGCGTCTTTAGACAACAGCACAGTGCCGGTTTTCTGGTCCATCACATAAGCCGCACGCGCGGTGGTGTCGAAGGCATGGGCGGGCAGTGCCAACAGCGCCAACCCGAGGGCCAGTGTGGTGGATCGCAAAGCGGAAAGCATCATGGGCCTCCTGTTTGATCAGTTCTTCGCCGTGAAAGCATCGGTAAACCCAAGGTCTTTCACATCGTTCAACATCGCCCGGCGTTCCGCGCGGGTTGCAACGGGTCCAACCAAAACGCGCCAGACCGACTTGTCCTCGCTTTTCAGTTCCATGACTTCGGCAGCCATGCCATTGCGCCGGATCTTGTCCACCGCGCTCTTGGCGTTGGATTCTACGCTGAATGTGCCCGCCTGAACAAAAGGTTTTGCCAACCCACTTGTCGCCGCAGCACTCGCCGTCGCTGGTGCCGCCGCCGTTGGTTCAGAGGCCTCGATGGCCGCTGCCGCTCCGGCAATCGGGTCCAGAGGCGTTTCGGTGATTGCGTTAGGGTCTTTCTTTTGCCACCACTTGCGCTTGGCCGGTTTTTCAGCCGGTGCCGTCAGTTCGGGATCCGACAATGCTGCCGTCTGTGTTTCTGACGAAGGGGATTCGGTCCCGGCAGCAGCTGCGGTTGCTGCGCCAGCTGCTGCGACTGCAGTCTCGTCGCTTGGCTTTTTCTGCCACCATTTGCGTTTGGCCGGTTTCTCTGGGGCTGGTGCCTCATTCGCGGCCAATTCACTGGTCGGTGCTTCTGCATTGGTCGGGGCTTCTGCACTGGGCGCATCTTCATCCGACGATGCAACAACGGCGGCCCCGGCAACGACCGCAGCTCCGGTCGCTGCTTCGGTGCTTGGCTTTTTCTGCCACCATTTCCGCTTTTGAGGCTTTTCAGCAGCGCCCGTTTCCGACGCTTCTGCGGTGTCGTTTGTTTCCGAACTCTCTGCACTATCTGTCTCTTCGGCAGGTTCCGCGGCGACAGGTGCAGGGGGTTCTTCAATAGCCTCACGTCGCAACGCGACAACCTGCACCCTGGTTGGAGCACCAGCCAGCATTCCCAATTGCTCGGCAGCGGATGACGAGACCTGCAGCGCGGGTCCCGGCAAATTCCGCTCACGGCGGAACAGGGCACCCGTTACCGATTTGTTGTTGGCTGTATTCTTGATCAGCACCCGCTCGGGTTGAGTCACATCAGGGTGCGCCACCCAGATACCACCCAGCGATGGCCGCCCGTCCCACAACCCTGCTTCGGTGACCTGAAAAACCTCGGGGGCTTCAACATCGCGCTGATTGGTCGCGGCAGCCTCGGGGAACAGTTCGAACCGGTTTGTGTTGTCCGCATCTTCGGCGGCCGTATCCTCAGGCGGGTCCTCTGTTGTAAGTAGCCCTTCTTCGCATCCAGCCAATGCTGCCATGGTCACGACCAAAATTGCCAGCCGTTGTGGCCCAAAGCGTGTGCCCGTAGCTCGCTCCATTTTCTCAATCCCTTGCCTGACAAGGCCATTCCGGCCGCGCCCCACCGCGTCATTGCTGGTTCTTGTTGCCAGTCTTGTGCGGTCTTTCCCGCAGATCATAGCGCGGGCATCGGGCCATGGAAAGACTGCTACATTCGCTTCGGCAAGATTTCCCGCTTTATGGCTTGCCTCCGCGCTCAACTCGTCATAGACCCAGCCTCACGCGGGGAGGTGGCAGAGTGGTCGAATGCGGCGGTCTTGAAAACCGTTGAACGTGAGAGCGTTCCCAGGGTTCGAATCCCTGTCTCCCCGCCACTCATACCTGTCTCACTTCAGTTGTGTTTTTTGACCCGGAATTGTGCCGCAATTCCCGCGAGTTGACGCATGCACTTTCAATCAGAGACGGAGCAGATCGTACACTCGGATCACGATTCAGGCCCCAGTCTCAGTGCCGCATTTTGGTGGGATCGCTTTGGGCGGGATTTCCCTGATACCCGGAAGTTTACAGGGAAATTTCGCAAAACGGGACTGAGTTCAGTAATTTCACCTGTCAGAACTGAATGTTTTACAGGGGGTTAATGTTGCAAATTCCCTAAAAGGTGGAGCAGGGAATTTTCTCGTGCGAACAGGGAATTGTTCCGCCGGATCAGGGAGGGCGAAGTCTGTATCAGTGACGCAGGATCTGGAGATGTCAGAAGCCGAACAGGCGTTCCTGTTCGGACCAATCAAGTGGGTGGGTCACGCTGACCAGACGCTTGAGTGTAAGTTCAGGCGGCTGGGTGCCGTCGAGTATCGCGGCCTGAATCTTCGGTGAGAGAAACGCGAGCTGGGCACGGGCAAGGATGAAAGCGCCGGGGACGCTTTCACGCCGCGCAACTTCCATCAGTTGAACTCCGGACTTCAGATCGTGGGTCCAGCCATGGGCGCGGATCAACATGGACCGGAGGCGGGGATCGGGTTGGGGTCTTGTCAGAAGAACGTGTCTTGAGCGGGGCAGGGGTGTTGCATAGCTTTTGCCCATGACCAGACCTGCCTCTTTCAAATACTTCAAAACCAGTCCCGATATCATCCGTCTTGCGGTAACGCTGTACATCCGCTTCCCGCTCTCGCTTCGGAATGTCGAAGACTTGTTGCACGAGCGAGGCATCGACGTGAGCCACGAAACCGACTGCTACTGTTGGAACAGGTTCGGTCCGATGTTTGCCTCTGAGATCCGAAGAAAGCGTGTTCAGCAATTGAGAGCATACTCCAGATGGAAGTGGCACGCGGACGAGGTTTTCGTGAAGGTGAATGGTAAGCGGCATTATCTTTGGCGGGCTGTTGATCACGAAGACGAGGTGCTGGAAGCCGTTGTCACGAAGCGCCGAAACAAAGCTGCAGCACTGAAATTCCTCAGGAAAATGATGAAGCGGCACGGTTGCGCCGAATAGATCGTCACAGATCGCTTCGCTTCCTACAAGGCTGCGCTCAGAGAAATGGGCGCGCTTGAAAAGCAACAGACGGGCGGGTGGCTCAACAACCGTATCGAGAATTCGCACCTGCCGTTTCGACGACGCGAACGCGCGATGCAGCGTTTCAGGCGGATGCGAAGTTTGCAGAAATTCGCCTCCGTCCATTCCTCTGTTTACAACCACTTCAACCAGGAAAGATCGCTAGCCAGTCGAGACACCTTCAAGCTGACCCGCGCGGCCGCTCTTAGCGAGTGGCGTCAACTTTGTTCCGGATAGTTTCGCGGTTTCCGCCGCAAACTGAGACTGGTTCGAATTCGCTTGACAGCACCCTCTAAGATGTCCGCTCTTTTCCCACAGCCAGACTTTACTCTAACTTGACCCAAGCCGCATTCCTTGAAGAGCTTTGCACGCATGCGGCTACAAACTTTACACCATTGAGTCCATCATGGACCGTTGGATAGACAACCGAAGTATCAGGTGAAATCCCGCCTCGGAAAGCTTGGATTGCCTCAGCAGCCTCTCCATAGATATTGGCGAAACCTTCAAGATATCCCTCTGGATGGCCCGGAGGGACCCTACTCAACCGATTGGCAGCATCGCCCGCTCCAGCTCCATTTCGGGTGATCAGCCGCTTGGGTTCATTGTATGGCGTGAACCAAAGGTAGTTGGGATCTTCCTGAGACCACTCCAACCCACCTTTCTCACCATAGACGCGCAAACGAAGTGCGTTTTCATTGCCGGGAGCCACCTGAGAAGACCACAGCATACCCCGCGCTCCGCCTTCGAAGCGAAGCAACACGTGCGCGTTGTCATCGACTTTTCGCCCCGGCACAAAGGCCTGCAAGTCCGCCGCCAAGCTTTCCGCTGTCAGCCCGGTTACAAAGCAAGCGAGGTTGTAGGCATGGGTTCCGATGTCACCGGTTGATCCACCCGCGCCCGAGCGTTCGGGATCGGTTCGCCACTCAGCCTGTTTGAAATCCTGCTGCTCGGTCAGCCAGTCCTGCGGGTACTCAACTTGAACCACACGAATCTTGCCAATTTCGCCGTTGGCAACCATTTCACGCGCCTGCCGAACCATCGGATAGCCCGTGTAATTGTGGGTCAAAATGAACAGTGCCTTCGCGCTTTCGGCCGCCTTCACCAGTCTTTTTGCATCCGCAAGGGTCGAGGTGAGTGGCTTGTCACAAATGACGTGAATACCGCGTTTCAGGAATTCACGTGCGGCTGCATAGTGAACGTGATTTGGCGTTACAATTGAGACCGCCTCGATCCCAGATTTCAATCGGGCTTCCCGGATCGCCATTTTCTTGAAGTCTTCATAAACCCGTTCGAGCCCCAATGCTTGACCACTTTCAAGAGATTTCTCTGGCGTCGAAGACAAAGCACCGGCGACCAGCTCGAACTTGTCGTCCAGTCGCGCCGCTATGCGATGAACACCCCCTATGAAGGCGTCGTTTCCGCCGCCAACCATGCCAAGCCGAATGCGTCCTGATGTTTCTTCACTGCGTCCTGTGACCATCACTCAATCCCCAGCATTTTCCGATTGGCGGCTTCGTCGGCGCCACTATCAGCGAAATCATCAAAGGCTTTCTCGGTCACACGGATGATGTGATCTGACACAAACTGAGCGCCTTCACGCGCGCCATCCTCGGGGTGTTTGAGACAGCATTCCCATTCGACCACAGCCCAACCATCAAAGTCATTCGCCGCCATTTTTGAGAAGACCGCACCGAAATCCACTTGGCCATCACCAAGCGACCGGAACCGCCCAGCCCGATCAACCCAGCTTTGATACCCGGAATAAACACCTTGCCGCCCGGTTGGGTTGAACTCGGCATCTTTGACATGGAACATCCGGATCCGATCTTTGTAGATGTCGATATTGTCCAGATAGTCGAGGCATTGCAGCACGTAGTGCGACGGGTCGTATAGCATGCAGGCCCGTGGGTGATTTCCCGTCCGTTCCAGAAACATCTCGTACGTCACACCATCGTGGAGGTCCTCTCCGGGGTGGATTTCGTAGCATACATCAACGCCGCAGTCTTCGGCGTGATCAAGGATTGGCACCCAACGACGCGCAAGCTCATCAAACGCCGTTTCAATCAAGCCGGCGGGGCGCTGCGGCCAAGGATAGACATAAGGCCATGCCAACGCGCCCGAGAATGTCGCATGTGCAGAAATACCCAAGTTTTTCGAAGCTGATAGCGCTTTCTTGACCTGGTCTACTGCCCATTCTTGCCGGGCTTTCGGGTTCCCTCTGACGCTTTCGGCCGCAAAGCCGTCAAATGCACTGTCATAGGCCGGGTGAACGGCCACAAGCTGGCCCTGAAGGTGCGTTGAAAGTTCAGTAACTTCGACACCATTGTCCCTGGCTTTTCCTTTGAAGTCATCGCAGTAACCGGTGCTGGACGCGGCCTGTTCCAGGTCGAACAGCCGGCCGTCCCAACTGGGCACCTGAACGCCTTTGTATCCACAGTCAGCTGCCCATTTAGTGATCGCGTCCCACGAATTGAACGGCGCTTCGTCCCCCGCAAATTGCGCAAGAAACAAAGCTGGACCTTTGATCGTCTTCATAAAATCTCCTCCCCAAAACCTGAGCCTCTATGGCGGTAAATTTTCCTTCAGATAGATGTCGATGCGGATACGTTCCTGCGCTTTGTTGAACGGAACCTTATCCGAAGTCGCGCGCAGCAGGCGGACGGCTGAACGTACAATGTGCCCAGTGTCTTGCGAGATCAGAGCGTCAAATGTACCGAGCGTGAGCGCCTCACGACTGAGCGGTGTAAGCTCATGAGCTATGATCACCAGATCTTCGCTGAGCTTGTTTTCTGAAAGGAATTGAATCAGGCCTGCGTTACCCGCTGCTGACGAGTATATTCCGACCAGATCTGGATAGGTTTCAAATATTTCGGGCATCATCCTGTAAATCAGATCCGGGTCATCTCGGCCCTCGACCGATGCTACGACTTCGAGGTGCGGAAATTCCTCAGCCACAACAAGGTCAAAGCCTTGACGTCGTTCGAGGTGGTCACGTGCCAAACGGGATCCTGTAAGTACCAAGACCTTGCCGTCACGATGCACAAATCGCCCCATTAGCTGAGCGGCGGTTCGTCCTGCCGAAACGTTATCGATTCCCACAAAGTGGTCTCGTTCAGAACTCGGCAAGTCAGACACCAACGCAACCACCGGAACGCCTTTGTCCCTGAGCCTTTTAACAGCATCCCGGACAGAAGGCGTTTCGGGCCCGAAAACGGCGACTCCGTCTACATCCAAACTGTCTACAGCATCCAGAATGTTGACGATATCTTGGGGCTCAAACGGAGCAACCTTCTTTATTGCAATGCGAGTCCGCTCGATAAATTGGTCGCGTGATTGTTCTGCGATCTGACTGCTGATTGCCTCCACAAACTCGTTGTCCGTGTCCGGCAGAACAAAGAGGAAGTTGTAAACTCGGTTACGCGCAAGGTTGGCCGCGGCCGTGTCGCGCACATACCCCAGCTCATCAATCGCCTTTTGTACTTTCTGTACGGTCACCGCCCGCACGCCGGGGCGTCTGTTCAAGACCCGGTCAACAGTCGCTAGGCTGACACCCGCAACGCGCGCGAGGTCATTAACGGTTGGCTTTTTCACCAATTCTAGTTTTTGTTTTTGGTCTTCCACGTGTTCTTCAGCCCTCAATCTCCCGCGCTAAGCCTTCAAACAACAAAGCAACAGCCTCAGCGCCGGGATCGTTATGTCCAACAAGGTTTTCTTCGGGAACATAGGCTGCGCGGCCTGCCTTAGCACGTCTAATATTTGCGGTGTTGTTCGCGCCTTTGCGGGCAGCCTCGGCCGCGTGCGTCAGACCAGATGGCAGCGCGGCAAGTGCCGGTGCTAGGGCGTCAATCATTGTCCTGTCACCGACCTTGGCACCCCCAACCTGGCTGACGCGATTCAGTCCTTCGACGAGAGATTTCGGTACCGATGCTCCGCTCGCACAGGCATCTCCAGCTGCGTTGAAGAAGATTGCGAGTATCACGCCGGAAGAACCACCCATTGTCTGACTTAACTCATTGCCCAACGCCGGAAACAGTTGTGTCAGATCAGCAAGCGGCATGCGGTCAAGGCTACCTTGCAATGCTCTTGCGGCAGTCGCCAATGTGCTTCCTGTATCGCCATCTCCAGATTTCGCGTCCAGTTCGTTGAGGTTCTTCTCTGCGTTGATGAGCAGTTCAGACAACCGGGTGATCGTTTCCCTTGTGGTGGGATTGTTCGAAGGAATTGGATCGATAGGGGTCAGGCCATCAGGCAATGGGGCCACTTTGATCGGGCCGATGGAATCGACCCCGGGCCATGCGGCCAGATCAACGGGTGTTTCAAGGGCTGACAAATCGTCCTGATCCACAGGCAGAATGGAAACCGAAAACCCGTGCATATCCAGCGACGTCATCATGGGTGCCGGGCCAATGATATGGTGGGCAAAACCAGTTTCGGACAACGCATGCGTAAGGACAGCCATTTCTAGCGGAGTTGTAGAACCCAGGTTGTTGACCAACGCCACGCAATCCCCGGACCCCACCCTTTGCTTCAGCTTCTCCACCACTGTGGACATAGCCGATACAGCATTTGAGAACTCGACTTGCTGTACACCGGGCTCGCCATGAATACCCAAGCCAAGCTCTGCTTTCCCGGGGGCGATCCGGTCTTCTTTTGGAGATCCCGGAACGGTACAGGTGTCCAAGCTCATACCGATGCTGACAACCTTCGCAATGGTGCTTCTTGCAGCATTTGTAACGGTGTCTAGGTCAGCACCGTCTTCAGCAAGCGCTCCGGCGATTTTGTGAACGAACAACGTACCCGCCACGCCACGTGGTTGCGGAAGATCGGGCAGGGCGATGTCATCGTCGACAACGACCATCTCTACCTTGCGGCCCAATGCACGGGCGCGTTCAGCTGCCAGTCCAAAGTTCAACCGATCACCGGTGTAATTTTTGACGATAAGCAGGCACCCAGCCTCACCCGTGACCGCAAGAATGCCCGCCAGAACCGCCTCGACTGACGGGGATGCAAACACTTCCCCGCACACCGCGGCTGTCAGCATACCGGCGCCAACAAAACCTGCATGGGCGGGTTCGTGACCAGACCCCCCGCCAGAAACCAGGGCGACCTTCGACTTGTCCCAATCCGACCTGTAAACAACCTTGATGTGCGGGTAACCGTCCAACCGGGTCAGTTGCCCTCCGGAAGACGCCAGAAGACCGTCTATGGCCTCTGTAACCAAAGTTTCTTTTGTGTTGAGGAACTGGGCCATGCTTTTGCTCCTTAATTCACGCGCGCGCCGGACGCGTCAAAATACAACGGGTTGTGTGGGCGGATTTTTATAAGTTTTCCAGATGGATAATCCTGATGTACATCAATCAAGGTCACAACAGGGTGACCGTTCAGGTCCAGGTGTAGCCGCGTTTGATCCCCCAGATGCTCTGCGCGTATTACCCGCGCTTCGCTGCCTTCTCCTTCGATGATGTTTTCCGGGCGAAGACCTATTTGCGGACCTTTGTGATTGCCTCCGAACAGCTCGGAAGGCAGAATGTTGATCCGCGGCAGTCCCAACCGGCTGGCGACATAAACGCTACCGGGGTTTTCATAGATGTCCCGGGGTGTTCCGTACTGAACCAGCCTGCCGTTTTCCAAAACGCCGATATGCGTCGCCATTGTCATGGCTTCGACTTGATCATGGGTCACGTATAGCAAGGTCGATCCCAGATCCGCCTGAATTCTTTTTAATTCGACCCGCAAATCCGCCCGAAGCTTGGCGTCCAAAGAGCTGAGGGGTTCATCCATCAGAAATATCTGGGGGTCTCGCACCAGCGCTCGTCCAATTGAAACGCGCTGCATTTCACCGCCAGACAGTTCAGTTGCTTTGTTGTTCAACTTGTGCGGAATCTGGAGGATGTCCGCAACTTCGTTAACCTTCCTCTTGATCTCATCCTCTGGCGTCTTCAGGATCGGCGACCTCAGAGGAAAAGTCAGGTTCTCCCGCACTGTCATATGCGGGTACAGTGAGTATTGCTGGAAAACCATGGCCACATCGCGCTGGGCTGGCGTTTCTATTCCAACATCCCGTCCAGCAATACGAACGGTTCCAGAATCCAGTTTCTCAAGTCCGGATATCAATCTCAGCGTCGTTGTCTTTCCCGCGCCCGTTGGACCCAATAGCACCACAAAGGCGCCGTTGGGGATCGTCATTGAGATATCATCCACCGCCTTTAGATTGCCGAATGACTTCGAGATATTCTCTAAAACGACTTCAGCCATTACTTAGTACCTCGTCGTTCAGAGCGGACCTCAACGCGCGTCCGGTGGCCTTTTCAAACAGTGTTACTGAGGGTGAGCGGAACTCTAACCCCACCGTCTCGCCGGGATTTACGACTTCGCGCGCATCAATCCGGGCTTTCAGCTCTCCGTTCGGGCTTTGCAGCGTCACGATCTGGGTGGTTCCCAAATATTCTGTCGCCAGAACCTTGGCTCTGTAGGCGCTCGCATCCGATAGAAAAACATGCTCAGGGCGAACCCCAAAAACTAAGTCACCTTCCGCCCCCTCCATCAGTTTGGGCACGGCTTCGTCATGGCCATTTAGTCGAACCATTTCCGAGTCAGGCGCGACCTTTCCTTGAAACGGCAGGAAGTTCATGGAAGGGGACCCGATAAAATCTGCAACGAACATTGTGGCTGGTTTGTCGTAGATTTCCTGAGGTGTGCCGAATTGCTCAATCACAGCGTTGTTCATCACTACGATCTTGTCGCCCATTTGCATGGCTTCCAACTGGTCGTGTGTCACGTAAACAGTGGTTGCGCCCATACGGTCATGAAGCGCGCGTAACTCTTCGGCCATGTGTTCTCGAAACTCGGCATCTAAGGCACCCAACGGTTCGTCCATCATGAATGCCTTGGGTTCGCGAACGATCGCGCGGCCCAGTGCCACGCGCTGCCGGTCGCCACCTGACAGTCCACCTACCGGGCTATCGAGGATGTCGTTGATCCCCAGAATTCCCGCGACTTCTTCTACTTTGGCTTTTACAGCAGCACGCGGCATGCCCTGCGATATCAGGGGGTAGCTGATATTTTTGCGCACGTTCATGTGGGGATACAGCGCAAACATCTGGAACACGAATGCAATGTCTCGCTCTGATGGGGGTCGCTGGCTGATTTCTTCGCCGTCGAGATAGATCTCACCCGATGTTGGAAGCTCCAAACCTGCGATCATCCTCAGCGTCGTTGTTTTGCCGCAGCCCGATGGACCAAGCAGCATGAAGAATTCACCATCTTCAATCGTGAACGAGCTTTCCCGCACAGCGGTGAAATCGCCGAACATCTTCTTTACGTTTTTGACAACGATCTGGGCCATTTCTACTCCGGAAAATGGCTGACGATGATGAACATGACAGTTCCGATCAGCGTAACGATGAAGGAATAAGTGAACGCCCAAAGGACGAACGGTTGCATCAGCATAAATACGCCGACCGCGATGAGGATGGTCGCGACCATCTCCCATGGGCCTCGGCGAAAACGCATTAATCCTGATAGAAACTCGCTCATTTGCGCACCGCTCCGAATGTGATCCCGCGCAGCAGGTGTTTGCGCATCAGGATGGTGAAAATCATGACCGGAATCAGGAAGATCGTGGCACCAGCCGCAACTGCAGGCCAATCCAGCCCACCGATCCCGATGATGGTGGGAATAAAGGGCGGCGCGGTCTGCGCATTCGCGGATGTCAGCAACACGGCAAACGCATACTCGTTCCATGCAAAGATAAGGCAGAAGATCGCTGTCGAAGCGATACCCGTCGCAGCCTGCGGCAGTACAACTTTGTAAAACGCCTGAAACCGGGTGTAGCCGTCTATTAGTGCCGCTTCCTCGTACTCTCGCGGGATTTCGTCGATGAACCCTTTCAGCAGCCAAACAGCCAACGAGATGTTCACACCCGTATAGAGAAGGATCATCCCCAAATGCGTGTCGCTTAGACCGAGGTTTCTGAACATCAGGAAGATTGGGATCGCAACGGCAACCGGGGGCATCATTCTCGTACTGAGGATGAAGAATAGAAGGTCATCCTTGAGCGGCACCTTGAAACGGCTGAATGCATAAGCAGCCAAGGTGCCAAGGAAGATGCTTAGGAACGTCGATCCAAACCCGATGATCACCGAATTCATAAAACGCTCGCCAAACTTGGATGGCCCGACAATAACCATGTCATATTGCCGGACGATCTCATCGGCCCAGTTCTGTGGCGGGTTTGCTTCCAGGAACTCCTGCGTCTGCCGTGTGCGAGTGGTGAAGAGATTGACATAGCCTTCAAGCGTTGGGTCAAAGACAACCTTGGGCGGATAGCTGATCGCGTCGGCTGGAGACTTGAAGCCAGTTAGCAAAATCCAAACCAGCGGGATCATCGTGATCAGCGCATAGGTGATAACCAGAAACCCGGCGATCCACTTTGAACGGTTCGAAGGTTCGGTGACGGAAAAACTGCTCATCTCTGTTTCACCTTGTTCAGGGCTTTGACGTAGATCGACGCGAGGCCGAACACGGTGACGAAAAGGATGATCGCATAGGCCGAGGCATAACCCGTGCGCCATTTCTCAAAGGCTTCGCGCTTCAAATTGATGGAGGTCAGCTCCGTAACAGACCCTGGCCCGCCGCCCGTCAGTTGCACCACCAGATCGAACATCTTGAAGTTCTCGATCCCTCTAAACAGCACCGCCAACATGAGGAATGGCAGGACCATCGGGATGGTAATCGTAAAGAACTGGCGCAGCTTGCTGGCCCTGTCGATCTCAGCTGCCTCGTAGATGTAATCGGGAATACTGCGCAGCCCGGCCAGACAGATGAGCATCACGAAGGGGGTCCACATCCAGGTGTCGACAATCACGATGGACCAGGGCGCCAGCGTTACGGACCCGAGCATCTCAAAGCTCGACGGGTCTTTGCCGGTAAACCACGATACGATGTAGTTAAACAGACCGATCTGGGGCTGATAGAGAAACTTCCAGAAGTTCCCGACGACGGCAGGCGACAACATCATCGGCAGCACGATGATCGTGGTCCAAAGATCATTGCCCTTGAATTTCTTGTTGATCAACCACGCCAGAGTAAATCCGATCAGGACTTGAAAAAAAATCGTCCAGAACAGGAAATGCGCCGTCGCCTGCATGTTCAGCCATGTGTCCGAGTCTGTCAGGATGCGCTCGTAATTCCTGAACCCGACATCTTTGACCTCGCGCCCGATCCGGTTGGCCTTGTAGTTGGTAAAGCTCAGTTGGATGGTCCAGATCAAAGGGAAGATATTGATCGCCAGCAGTAGAAATATCGTTGGGGAGATGAATATCCAGGCGATCGCGCGGTCGGATAACCCCCGAATTTTTCGCGCAACTCGCTCGGGCGTTGCCTGCGCAACGCGATCTACGGTCCTGTCAGACATCTCTTTGCCAGTTCTTGTTGGTTTAGGACTCACGGGTGAAGGTAGAGCGGGTTTGCACCCGCTCCTGCCTGTGTCCGGACTAAAGCTTGCCTTCGTCTTCGAAGACTTCCGTCCAATCTTCGATCAGAAGATCAAGCGCTTCTTGAGCTGTGCCTTGGTCGGCAACCACGTAGTCGTGGATGCGCTTCTGCATTGCCAGCAGCAGTTCCGCGTAGGCAGGCTCTTGCCAGAAATCCTGCACCCCGGCCATTGCTTCCAGGAAGTCACCGGCGAACGGTTGGCTGTCTACGAAACCAGGATCTTCCAGCACCGAATTATGTGCTGAGTAGCCGCCTAGTTCCCACCATTTGGCCTGAACTTCTGGCTGCGCGAACCACTTAATGTACTCAAGCGCGGCGTCCTGTTTGTCAGAGTAGCTGACAACAGAGATACCTTGTCCGCCCAGTGTCGAGCCTGCCTGATTTTGTGGTGGGTTGACGAAGAAGTCGATCTTGTCACCACCGGTATTGGGATCGGCATAGAGACCCGGGAAGAACGCAAACCAGTTCATAGCCATGGCGACCTGACCGGACTTAAAGGCGTCCAAGCTCTCGCCCATGTAGGAGTTTGTGTATCCTGGGGGTGTCGCTGTTTTGTAGAATTCTTTGTAAAACTCTAGCGCTTCGACTGCTTCGGGCGAGTTTACGGCACCCTCCATATCGTAGGATCCTGGTGTGTTTTCATATTTGAAGCCCCACGGATAGAGCGCTCCGGTCACACCCATGGTGATCCCTTCGGACCCACGCTCAGTAAAGATCGCCGCACCGTAGACCGTCTTTCCATCGATCTCACGACCCTGGAAAAACTGCGCGATTTGCAGCAATTCTTTCTGAGACTGAGGTTCACGCAAATCTTGCCCTGTTGCTTCCTTGTACGCAGCTTGGATGTCCGGATTCTCGAACCAGTCCTTGCGATAGAACCAGCCGTTTGCATCCCCCATTGCGGGCAATGCGTAGAAGTTCGGAGTACCTTTAGGCCATGTCGAATAGGCGTAAACCGTTGCCGGCGCGAAATCGTCCATGCTGATACTCTCGGCATCGAAGAAATCATTCAGTTTTACATAATGACCGTTTTCAGCGCCCCCGCCGATCCACTGACTATCTCCGATCAACAGGTCGCAGAGCTTCCCGCCGGAGTTCAGCTCGTTCAGCATCCGGTCGGCAAAGTTTGGCCAGGGAACAAATTCGAAGTTCATCGTGTGGCCGGATTCTGCTTCGAATTCTTTTGATAGCTCTACAAGCGCGTTGGCCGGGTCCCATGCAGCCCAACAGAGCGTCAGGTCTTCAGCATTTGCCTTGGTAGAAAGAGTAGTAGCGGCAAGGACTATTGCGCTGGCCGAAGCCAGTTTTGTGTAAGTCATCCATTCCTCCCTTTTTTGCACCGTCATTCGAGGATGTGCGAATCGCGGCATGTCTATAAGGCTATTTGAGGTACGCACCTCAAGTCCAGAAATATTTGAGGTTCGTACCTCAAAAAGGCGGAGAGGAACGTTCAATTTGCTTCTTAGTCGTTGATTATATGAGAATTTGTTTATTTTTCTTGATACGCATCTATTCTCGTCAGCGAGGTATTAAATGGCTCTATCGACTAAAATTGGCACAGCCTACAATCGCGGCCATCATGCGGCCAACGCGTTTAGCGAACCCTCTGCTGAAGCACTCACAGATTATTTGGTCGATACCTTTGAGAATTGGAGGTAGCGTCGAATAGCGCGGACCACTCGGGAACGTGTATAACTCGTTTGGTCAGGTGCAGACGTATGAACACACTCACTATCGTCAGATTGAACCGCTATCCAATTAAAGGATTGAGTGCCGAGCCTATGCAAACCGTGACGCTGCGAGCAGGGGAGGGGATTCCAGGTGATCGCCTTTTCGGGTTCGCGCGCTACAACTCCGGATTTAACGCACAGAACCCTCAGCCTCTGCCGAAAGATCGCTTTGTTGTTCTATTAAATGAGGCTGCTCTGGCAGGTGTTAAGACGAATTTTGATATTGAGACCCAAGATCTTGTGATCAAAGCGAGCGGCAAAACACACAGCTTTAACATGCAAGCTGCAGAAGATCGGAAAAATGCGTCAAATTTCCTTTCTTCAGAGATTGGCTTAAAAGATCCCGAACCGCCAATATTCGTTTCGTCGGCTCCTCATCGGTTTACAGATGTGTCTGTCGTATCACCCAAAATGATGAACGCGATATCCGTTTTAAATTTGGCGTCTGTGGAAAAGTTGGGTGAAAAACTGAACGCAGAAATCCACCCAGCGCGCTTCCGGGCGAATATCGAGATGGACGGTTTACCTCCGTTTTCTGAGTTGGATGAAGCTGGATCAGTTTTCAGATTTGGCGATGTTGAGTTAAAGATACTTTCACGTACGAAAAGGTGTGCAGCCACTGAAGTGAACCCGGAAACGGCCGAGCGGGACATGAAGATACCCTATCAAATTCGGGTGTTGATGGGTCATTCGGACATGGGTGTCTATGTTGAGGTTGCTAAAGGCGGAACGTTGAGAGTCGGCCAAACTGGGGAAATCTTAAATTGAATGTTACTCACACCGCCAAAGTAGCAACCCCGGGCGGTTTGTCCCGCGTTCTCTCAAATGATTTGTGTCTACTCTCAGCAAAGCGGCGATTTCTGCCATTTGAGGCGTTACATCATTTCGCTTCGCAATGAGAAATTCTGCTACGACTTTTTGAACTTAGGAGGGCCTGTCGTGTACCGCGCTGAGTAGGACCTCCTCTGTCCCAAAACTGCATTGTAAAAAATCCGGCGTTCACCGGGCTGCAATCTTTGCACACTATATTGATATTGGGCTGCGACCTCGGGTCCTGCTTCCTTCAGAACGTAACCTATGGCAGCTTCCACGTTGAAAGCATGAAGATCGGGATTGCTGACGTCCATGGGAGAACATGGGTTCCGGTGTTGAAGTCGTTGAACAACCTCAATCTACCGATCAGTCCCGCGGTGCCTCTTTGTCCACCCGGCGTTGCGCTTCGGAATGTCGAAGATTTGTTGCACGCGCGAGGCATCGACGTGAGCCACGAAACTGTCCGGTATTGGTGGAACAGGTTTGGCCCAATGTTTGCTGCTGAGATCCGAAGAAAGCGTGTTCAGCTATTCAGAGCATACTCCAAATGGAAGGGCACGTGGACGAGGTTTTCGTGAAGGTGAATGGCAAGAGACACTACCTCTAGCGGGCCGTCGATCATGAGGGCGAAGTGCTCGAAGCAATCGTTACCAAACGTCGAAACAAAGCAGCAGCACTGAAATTCCCCAAGAAATTGATGTAGCGATACGGTAAAGCGGAAACCGTCGTCACGGATCGCTTCGCATCGTACCGGGCCGCTCTTGGAGAGCTTGGCGCTACCGAAAAACAACAGACGGGCAGGTGGCTTAACAACCGAGTCGAGAATTCACACCTTCCTTTCCGACGGCGTGAACGCGCCATGCAACGTTTCGTGCGCATGCGAAGTCTGCAGAAATTCGCCGCCGTCCATTCCTCCGTATACAACCACTTCAAACAGGAAAGATCGCTAGCCAGCCGAGACACCGTCAAGCTGACCCGCGCCGCTGCTCTTAGCGAGTGGCGTCAACTTTGTTCCGGGTAGGTTCGCGGTTTCCGTGGCAAACTGAGACTGGTTCGAATTCGTCTGACAGCACTTTGGTCCCGAAGGGCGGGAGGCTGACATTCTCTGCAGTTGCAAACCTATCCGGTAGCGGAGGCGAAATCCGACCTTCGCGGTCGACGCCTACGGCTAGAATCGAAGATACAAAAAAGCCCCCTGTGATTTCGTAGGCGTAGATGGCTTGGACGTGCGTGACGAAACTAAACAGACGCTCCCATGTTAAGGCAGTCAGTTTGAAGAGGCTGTTAAGAACCAACATTTGACCAAACAATACGGCAATTCGTTGGTTTAGAACCTTATGGAAGCCGTGAGTTCTCCGACAACACTGGATCCACCACCAAAGGTTGATTGAAACTCGCCGCTGAAGCCTATCGATCGGTTTCCATCTGCAGAGGTATGTTCAAGCGTAAAGCCAAGAAACCCTGCAGCTGCATCTTCTGTTGAAGCTACGAAAGAAAAGGGTGTCGCTGCTACGATTGAGTCCACATCGTCGGATCCTGCATCAAAAGTTGCATCTACTCCAACGGCCCAGTTCAGGTAGGTACTCGATCCATTTGCGGCCTCGTAGAGGCGGGGCAAGTTCAATTGAGCCCGCGTGTTGAACAGCGAAACGTTCCGATCTTCGACAGTCAGCGGATACGCGGTTCCTGTTTCGGTATATTCATCAAGTTTCAGAAAGACATAGCTTGCGCGTGCACTGAAGAAGGCAGGAATTGGCAAGGCGTTGATGGGTGCCGAGATCGAGAGCGATGGCGAAACGAACGTGCCGTCAAAATCGCCTTTCGCTTCGCCGCCATCAACGTTTCGGGTCGCTTCATTGTCGGTTACGCCAGCAAGAAGCGCTGCGTTGAGGCTGTATCGTCCGTAGTCCCTTTCGAGGTAAACGCCCCCAAAATATGACGTGATATCGGTATCTCCTGCGTCTTGATCCAGCGAGACATGGCTGTCGTCATATCCGACAAGAGCACCAAAATCGCTGTTATCGATAAATTCACTCGTCTCGGCACCAACTACGAAACCGTACATACGATGGCTGAATCCAAGATTTGAACCGTCTTCTTCAACATCGCGATCTCCTCCGAAGGCTGAACCCCAGACATATGGGCCATTATCCTGTTCAACATACCCGAAAGGACCCAGGTTTCTGCTAACCTGGCCACCGGACGAGCCGGACGCATAGGGGCTGGCGGTGTCAATCGTATTGAACACCGCGTTGGTGAGATCGCTGATAAAGGTACCTTGGGCCGCGAATCCCGTCGTATCCACCGAAACCGCAGTGAGGCCATTGTTGGCCACAACGCCGGCCCCTTCAAAATTGACGACTTCGGGGGCGGACGCGAGGTCATTATCGTCACCCGATGCATCAGCAAAATTTACAACCGAATTCATCCCGCGCGCAAAGTTCAACGTGTCAATGTCATTCGGGTTCGTGCCCCCCATGCCATCGTTGCCATTGCCGAAATCGACCGATCCGTTCAGAATCGAGCCGGGCTCGAGATTCAACGTGTCGTTCCCGTCGCCGCCATATACGATGGAAAAGCCTTCTCGACCGGTGATGCGGGCGGAGTTTGTGATTATTGCAGCGGCGTTGTTGTCGCGATCTTCGATCTCGATACCGTATTCGAACGCATCAATATTTCCGGTGTTCACAATGGTGATTGAACCGGCTCCGTCCACGTCCACTTCGATCCCGTTATTGTCCAGCGAACGCAACGCCCCGCTGTTGGTCACACGGGCATCGCCGTCACCGTTTAGTTCGATATCGATCGCGTCGGAATCGGCGGTAAGCCGGGCAGAGTTCACAATGCTGACATCGCCGCTTCCCTCGACATCCACTTCGATCGCATCGTCTTCGCGAGAGGTTATCCGCCCAGAGTTTCTAATGAAGACATCGCCATCTCCGAAGATTTCGGCGTCAATTCCCTCGTCGTTTCTGGCGGTTATGGTTGCAGCGTTTGTAATGCTTATGTTGCCGTTCTCGGTCACATGGGCGAAGATTCCGTCAACTTCGGCATCGATGGTACCGGATGCCGAAATAGTAACATCGCCGTTTCCGTCTATTTCAGCGTTAATGCCATCAATATTTTCCGCCGCAATTTCACCCGACGCTTCAACCGAGATGTTTCCGTCGCCAGCAACAAAGCTGCGGATCCCGTGTTCGCTTGCTTCGATATCACCGTTCATCGTGATCGAGATGTCGCCGTCACCATCAACTTCGGCTTCGATGCCGTCATCCGAACCGGCGCGGATATCACCTGTGACCTGAATGTTGATATCACCGGAATCCTCGGCATCAGCGTCAATGCCGATCGCATCGCCAGTGATGTTGCCCACCACAGTGACGTCAATCACGCCTCCGGGGCTGCCGGTTTCCACATCAATTGCATCGCTATCGAGGGATTGGACGTCGCCCGTCACATTGACGGTCACATTCCCGTCCTCCGCGTCAGCAAAGATCGCATGTTCTTCTTCAGCAGAAATGTTGCCGTTAGAATTGACCGTTACGTTGCCTGTTCCATTTGCTACGCCGTAAATCCCGTATTCTCTGCCAGTAATATCCCCGATGCTGTCGACGACGACATCACCAGCGCCATTCACCGTGGCGTTGATACCGTCGCCCGCTTCTGCGCCGCTGACATCGCCCCGGTTCGAAATTGTAATGTCGCCATCATTGGTCAGAAGCGCGCGGATGCCGTCCCTTGCGGACGAAATATTGCCCGACGAAGTGACGCTGATATCTCCGTCTCCGCCCCTTTGGCGGGCAAAGATGCCGTCAGCGTTGTTTCCTTCTGTCGTGATATTTCCGGTCGAGCGGATCGTGATATCGCCGTCACCGTCGTCTTGCCGTGCAAAGATCCCGCGGGCGTTATTTCCAGAAGTCGAGAGGTTGCCCTCGGATTCAATGGAGATATCCCCATCGCCGCCATTTTGACGCGCCAAGACGGCGTTCGCGTTGTTTCCTTCTGTTGTGATGTTTCCGGTTGATAGGATCGCGACATCGCCATCGTCATCGCTTTGCTGTCCAAGTATACCGCCAGAGTTGTTTCCAGCCGTTGAGATATTGCCATTCGACACCACCGAGACATCCCCTTCGCCGCCACTCTGAAGAGCGGTGATGCCTGTTGATCGATTTCGAATTGTGCTGATATCGCCCGCTGAGTTGACCGATACCGTGCCGTCTCCACCGTCCTGATTGGCGTAGATTCCGTCTGAACGGCTGCCCGATGTGCTTATACGACCCGCTGAAACCACTGACACATCGCCATCACCACCTTGTTGCGTAGCGCCGATACCGGCGCTTCTGCTGCGTCCAGATGTCGTGATATTGCCGGTCGAGTTAACCGAAATGGCACCGTCACCCTCAAGATCGGATCGAATGCCAAAGGATCGACGTCCGTCGGTTGCAATTTCTCCCGTCGATGTGATCGAAACATCCCCGTCGCCGTCCGCATCCACAACAATCCCATCCGCGCCGTTCCCCGTCGTGACAATGCCGTCAGTTCCATTCGTCTGGATGTTAAGGGTTACGTTACCTGTTGGTGTGCTGAAAGCCACTCCGTCTGTTCCACCGCCCGGTGCAATTCCCGGAGCAGTCACGTTATTGATATTGAGCGTTTCGATTGCTGGCCCGTTTGCCTGAACACCCGTTGAAACATCTCCCGTACAGGTGGCGAGGTCACCCGCAACACTGCACGGACCGTTTGATGGGGGAACAACCGTTTGCGCGATCGAAGGAGTTGCCACTCCAATCGATGCACCCAAACCTATCGCACCGGCAGCAACTGGAGCAGCGAAAGCGCGATATGCAGCGGATTTTCCTTGATGGTATTTGCTCGTCTGCGCTTTGGAAAGTGCCGCTGTACGACGGCGCGCTTTGCGGTTCAAACCGCTTACTCGTAACATCTTGTTCACCCCTTAAGAGTGGTCTGGAAACCACCGCAACTTTTTTGCGCGAAAACCTCCGCGTATTTGTTAGCAGCAAAAAAAAGATGGCTTTTTGATGTTCCGATTAACGATATATTAACGAATTTCTGACTGGTCTTTTGTATGATGCAATTTGATCACATGCATGCTCTGAAAAAACCGGCCAGCGGCAGCTCCCTACTTGGATCCGGTGGAATGATAGAATTATTCAAATAACCTCCAACTGTCTGCATGAATGCCAAACGGGTTTAGAACTCGTGCCCACTCAAATTTCTGCTGAGCGCTCTTAGCGCAGAACTTCGGATACACGTCGAATGTCTGCAACGGGCCGTCAGCGCTTTCCATCAGGACATAAAGTCGTGTCGCCTGCTAGGTGATCCAGAAGCGCGCGCACCCGAGTTGTAATGCGCCTGTTCTGTGGAAATAATGCAGCGACGACATATGGCGACACCCGGTTCTCCGGAAACAGCTCGACCAGATCGCCGGACCGTAAGGCATCTGCGACTGTATATGCCGGGCACCGTGCGATGGCGGCGCCTTGTTCAGCAAGGCGAGCTGACGCAGCGGGAGCATTCATTCGGAAGCGTCCGGTCACTTGGATAGCCTCTTCTTGGCCGCCGAAGTCGAACCTCCACACTGTAGGCTCTGTCATATTGCCATCGAGGATACACTCATGTTTGGCCAGTGCCCGGGGATGGTCCGGGCGCCCTGCGCGTTCCAAATAGGTGGGTGAGGCACAGACAACCAAGGGCATGCGGCCCAATTGCCGAACCTTGAGCGAGCTGTCCCGCATTGGGCCAATCCTGACAGCAAGGTCGAGGCCTTCTTCAACAATCGACGCTCTGCGATCAGAAAACTTCAGATCGAGCTCTACATGGGGGTGTTTCTCAGCGAATTTGGCGAGCGAAGGTACCAACCGCAATGCGCCAAACCCCGTTGGCGCCGAGATATGGATCACACCGCGAAGGGACGCCTGCTCATTTCTGACCCTGTCTTCGAGTTCGTCGAATCCGTCGAGAAGCGGCTCGCACAACATCAGGTATGTTGCACCCGCATCTGTCAACGACACGCTGCGGGTCGTGCGATTGAGCAGCTGTACACCAAGCGCGTTTTCCAGATCAGCGACGTACTTACTGACCAAACGCGCAGACCGCCCCATGCGCTGCGCAGCGACGGTGAACGACATGTTCTTTGCAACCAGCGCAAAGGCCCGCATGCGGTCTATCTTGTCCATCCCATTGCGCCTTCTGAGGGCTTAAAGTTCGTCAAATATAGGGGATTATCATCAAGAAGCGCAATATGTATTGCTTGTTCAACACCCGCAACCAACCGGAGAAACCCATGTCCAACGCTGTTCGTATTCACCATTTCGCCAAATCTGGCCATGCACACCGCGCTTTGGTCTTTGCGAAACTTGCCGGGATTGCACATGAGGTTGTTCCTGTCGATCTGGCAGCTGGCGCGCATAAGTCGCCTGAATTTCTTGCCATGAACCCAAATGGGCAAGTGCCCGTCCTTGAGGATGGCGAGGTTGTTGTGTCCGACTCGAACGCGATTCTTGTCTATCTTGCGCGGACATATGCGCCTGATTGGATACCAAGTGATGCGGTCGGAGAAGCAAATGTGCAGCGTTGGCTTACTTTAGCGGCTGGAGAGATTGCGTTTGGTTCCTGCGCTGCGCGGTTGATCACCGTCTTTGGCGCGCCGCTGGACCCGAACTTTGCAGCCGCGACTGCGGAAAAAGCGATGCAGAAACTGGAGCGTGGTCTCACGGGTCGCGACTGGCTCGTTGGCGAGCAGCCCACCATCGCTGACGTGGCTAGCTACTCCTATACGGCACACGCGCCGGAGGGGAATGTCTCTCTCGAGCCATACCCGAATGTCCGTGCCTGGCTCGCTCGGTTTGAGGCCTTGCCCGGTTTTGAAGCGATGCCGGCGACGGCTGTTGGTCTTGTTGCAGAGTGAAAGGGCAAACCCATGGCGACCGAAGCCCAACGGCATCCTTTGCCACCGTTCTCAAAAGAAACCGCCATTCAAAAGGTGCGCCTGGCTGAGGACGGCTGGAACGGCCGGGATCCGGCCAAGGTCGCGCTGGCCTACACGCCGGACAGCAAGTGGCGCAACCGGATCGAGTTTCCCCAAGGGCGCGATCAGATTGAGGAGTTCTTGACCCGGAAATGGGCCAAGGAACTGGACTACCGTCTGATCAAAGAGCTTTGGGCACATGACGGCAATCGCATCGCGGTCCGCTACGCCTATGAGTACCACGATGACGGCGGAAACTGGTTCCGGGCCTATGGCAATGAAAATTGGGAGTTCGACAAGGATGGCTACATGGAACGCCGGTTTGCCAGCATCAATGAACACCCCATCCAAGAGGCGGATCGAAAGTTCCGCTGGCCGCCGGGGCGCCGTCCGGATGACCACCCCGGTCTGAGCGATCTCGGGCTCTAGCGTGGCTCAGGTGAAAGGATCAAGCGATGGCACAGATACATAAATCGCACAGAGGTGAGTTGATGCTGCAAGAGCGGCGTCACACTCCCAAAGAGGTGAGCGATGCGATTCCGCACTACATCGAAAGCGACATGCCGAAACAGCATGCGGATTTCTTTGCGGGTCTGTCCTATTTGCCGCTCGCAACGCTTGATCGTAATGGGCGTCCGTGGGTCAGCCTTCTGGTTACACAATCAGACAGCGACCCTTCTGTTGGCATTCAGGTTGCGGGCCAGAACACCACGCATGTGGTCGCGGAAACCAATCCGCATGATCCCTTTGTGCGTGCTGTGAGCCAGGATCCCGCATCGGGCCTTGAAGCGCGGCTCTTTGCCGGGGTTGGGATCGATTTCGGTAACCGCCGACGAAACAAAATTGCGGGCTCCATACGTACCGCAGATGTCGAGGGCGAGGAGAAGATCAGGTTACAACTGTTGTCCGATCAGCACTTGGGGAACTGTCCAAAGTACATTACAGTCCGTTCCTTAGGGCACACGCGACGCAACCCTGAAATTATCCATGACGGCTTCGATGTGCACTCATCTGTGCTGTCGAATGAGGCCAAATCCGTCGTAGCGCGCGCCAGCACCTTGTTCTTGGCGACAAAACATACAAGCGATGCCACCACTGCAGGCGCTCAGACCGATATGGGCGTCAATCATCGCGGCGGCGCGCCCGGCTTTACCCGGCTCTACGAGGAGAACGACGGGGCGCGGGTTACGACCTATTTGGTTCTGCCCGATCATTCTGGCAATCGCTTCTACCAGTCGCTGGGCAATATCGAAACGGACCCGAAGGTTGGGCTGGTCTTTCCAGACTTTGAAACCGGTGAGATCCTCTACATTACGGGGGATGCTGAAAATCTGCTTGGGGATGACGCAGATGCGCTGATGCCGCGCGTGAGCCTGCTGACACGTATCAAGGTAACGGGCGCGGTTTTTGTGCGTGGAGGCCTAAACCTCAAGCTGGCATCAAAAGAGCAACTCTCCCCCTACAATCCGCCGGTCAAATATTTGCGCGCAGAGTTGGAGAAGATGGGGCATGCAATCAAGGCGCACGACGCCGCTATCCCGCTGACCGCCAAGCTTATCGCTACAAAACCCCTGTCCAGCACAATCAGTACCTTCGAATTCGAGTTGTCTGAGGCAATCAATGCCCCATTGCCCGGTGGCTTTGGCGTCTTTGACTTCTCCGACCTGGTGGACGCCGGATACAGCCACATGAACGAGACAAACCCTCAGCTTGTGAACGAGGACTACGTCCGCACATGGACGCTTTCCGGAGCGCCAAAGTTTGACGAAGAGAACAACGCGTTTCGCACGACCAATCGGATCAGTGTTACGGTCAAACGCAAACCAGGCGGTCTGATGTCCAACCTCTTGCACAACAACGCGGAGAAGCTGATCACGTACAATCTTCCAGTTAAATTCAAAGGCACCGGAGCGGGCTTTTCCTGTTTTTCCGAAGTGGCTGAGGGCAGCCCCCCAAAGTTCCCAGCAAAGATGCTTTGGATCGCGGGTGGCGTTGGCATCACCCCGTTCATGGTGATGTGGGACGGAGTCAAACAAGTGGTAGAGACTTACCCGCAGGACCAGCCCATCGATATCGTGTTTCTGTTTTCCGGTCGGGACGATGACATTGCAGTTCTGCAGCACTTTGCGAAAAAAAACAGCTCTGTTTCGGACCAGGTGACACTACGTATTGTCGCGTTTCAAAGCGCAGGCGAAAACGCATTGGCTGCGAAATCCGCACGCGATGATCTGAACGCGACTTTCACCGACCAGCTGCTGAAGATTGAGGAGCGACGCATGCAAAGCGAAGACGTTCAATCGGTCGCGCATCTCGGAATGCGAGATGTGTACATGTGCGGTCCTGAAGCTATGATGACCAGTACGGAGGCGGCGCTCAACGGGCTGGGCGTTGAGGAAGCAAGACGCCACCGCGAGACATTTGTGTTTTGATAGGGAGACAAAAAGCCTGCCCATGACGTCTCCGGGCAGCATAATCAACTCTATGATTGGGTGTTGGAAAGGTTTTCACCAAGTCGAAACGATACCGGTTTCCTCAGTGCTATCCCGGATCGATGACCGCTATGTGGGCTGCACTCGCGGAAACTGATCGCTCCGCGCAAGGCCCGGTTTAGGCCGTTGGATGTATCGTGGAGAACGGGGAAGGCGCTTGCGCTGCGTCTGCGCTGAAGCCTGCAACGAGCCTGAAGCCGACCTGTTTAGACTCAAAGCAAATACGCTTTTCGCAAGACGTGTCTATTTTCGACTAAACAGCGCCTTGTGACTGATGTTGCAGCTTGCGGACTTTCCCTGGAGGCATGTTAAAAACCCGTTTGAATGCTTTGTTAAAAGAAGGTTCAGATAGGTACCCGATCTCAGCCACGATTTGCGAGATTGGTTGATCGGTAGCAATTAATCGTTCCCGCGCCAGATGCATTCGCCAAGTTGCGAGGTATTGTATTGCCGGCACACCGACGAGTTCAGTAAACCGTGCGGAAAATGCCGATCTGGACATACCTGCAACCTGTGCAAGAGACTCGACTGTCCAGTTTGCTGCAGGTGCGCGATGAATGGAAACAATGGTGCGGCCAATCTGTTGGTCTCTGGCGGCTTTCAGCCAACCTCGATTGGCGTCGGGCGCACTGTTCAACCATCGGCGAATAGCCTCGATGACAACCACATCGGCCAAGCGTGTAATCACTGTTTCACCGCCCGGTCGTAATTCACGCGCCTCTCTTGCAATGAATTGCAAAGTTGCTTGTAGCCAGCTCCCTGCATCCTCTTCCCACGGATCGATTTTGAGCACGTCGGGAAGCAAGGCCATCAACATGCCGCTGGCCGCGTGATCTATCCTGACGAGCCCGTACATGATTCCGGTCTCGGCTCCACCACCGCCGTGCTCTAGCGTTTCGTAGAGCTCGGTCACCTTGCGTATGGGCAGTTCTTCCAGTTTCAAAAGTGGGGTGTCTTTTGAGCTGGAGAACCCAACTGGCGCGCCATTTGTCATCAGAACCAAGTCGCCTTTCTCGACTTCAAACGGCACATCTTCTCCGACCCTCATAAAGCAACGCCCGTGCGTAATGACCGCAAAGCTCAGTATTTCGGGGAAACCCGGTATAGAAACGCCCCAAGGCGCAGACATGCGCGACTGGCAATAGAATGTACCCGTCAGTTTCAGAAGATGAAGAATTTCCCCGAGCGGATCACCGATTGGCTGCGCCAGTGCATGGGGGTCGGGAATATGGGGGTTGATCTGGCTCACTGCACCAGACTGTTCGATATCTTCCCAATTGTCTACAGTATTTGGATGAATGGATAAAAAGTTAGGACAATGCAGACTTTTTCGTCCTTCGTGCTTACCTATTTTGGGGTCATTGACTGATTTTAAGGAGATGACCGATGACACAGCAAACCATTCTCGTACTTGGCGCAACAGGTAAAACCGGATCACGTATCGTGACGCGCCTTGAAGACAGGGGTCATGCAGTTCGGCGTGGATCGCGGAATAGCAAAACCCCATTTGATTGGGAAAAACCGCAGACATGGCCCGCAATCCTGGACGGTGTTTCTGCCGCCTATATTTCCTATTTTCCTGACATCGCCTTTCCGGGCGCGGTCGAGCAAGTTGCGGCCTTCACGGCATTGGCTCGAGAAAAAGGACTGCAGCGACTTGTGCTGTTAACAGGTCGCGGAGAATTTCATGCCGAACGTGCTGAAGGGGTTGTTCGGAACTCCGGTGTGCCCTTTACGATCGTCCGTGCGGCGTGGTTTGCGCAAAACTACTCTGAAGGTGCATTGCTGGAGCCGGTAATGGCCGGTGTGTTGCCCATGCCCGCAGGTGACGTGCGTGAACCGATTATCGACGTGGACGACATTGCCGACGTTGCCGTCGCCGCCTTGACCGAGGAAGGACACACTGGTGAGCTGTATGAAGTTACAGGGCCGCGTCTCATGACATTTGCCGAAATGGCTGCCGAACTTTCGCGCGCAATGGGCAGAACCGTGCAATATGTGCCGATTTCGTTTGAAGACTTCCATGCGGAAATCATCAACGCGAGCGGAGAGATGATTGCTGACGTGATTACTGACATAGCGAGGGAAACGCTTGATGGTCGCAATGCGAACACTGCGGACGGTGTTCAACGTGCCTTGGGGAGAGCTCCGCGCGATTTCTCCGATTTTGCTGATGAAGCCGCAAAGTCTGGCGCTTGGGCACAAGCTGCATGAGTCGGTCTGACGACAAAGGAACACAATCATGACGTTTGACGTAAAACGCAGGCTTGTCCTGGGGTTGGCGGGTCTTGTTGCAGCCACCCTGGGGCTGATCATCACGCTGGCCCCACTGGCCTTTTACTCCAGCTACGGCATTGATATTTCGCCGCAACCGAACTTGATGAGCGAATTGCGCGCACCTGCTGCCAATCTGGCTGCACTTGGCCTGATCATTCTGTCGGGAGCGCTATACCAAAAGATGGCCCAGACATCAGCTTGGCTTGGAGCCACTGTGTTCTTCGCCTTTGCCGCGGGGCGCGTGGTCAGCATTATGCTTGATGGACGACCATCGGACAGCATCCTTTCTGCTCTTGGGATAGAGATGGTACTTGGACTGCTGTGTTTGTGGGCCGCGAGCAAAGGGCGGCTAACGAAAGCTGGCATGCACCTCATGTCGTCGCGTAAACTTCGGATTTGAGACACAGTGAAAGCTGCCTGAGTGCATTTGGCCATTCACCGATACAGAGTGGGTGGCCAAAATATCTGAGTGACTCCGCGAAATACTGAATGGCTGGCGCTACCGATTGTGAGTTATGACATTAAAACCTTCTTCGGGTGATGGTGCCTCGAAATACCTCGCCAAACGCCAATATTGATCTTCCGTTGCTGCAAAGGCATGCGCACCTTCACTGTTGCGCTTGTGCAGCCGGCGCAGACAAACCTCATCCGGTAAGTCCAAAAAGTGAAGCTGGTGCGTCGCAGCAGTTTCTTCCAGCAGCTTGCGCATCCAGGCTCTGTTCTCAATTGTGTTCGCCGGAAAGTCGAGAATGACAGAAACCCCGGCCTTCAGCAACGATGCGATGTGCCGCCCCATGACCGGCCGCAATTTCAAAGCGCAATTTACATAATCCTGCAGGGAGTTCATCTGGTCGCCGAATAGGACGCTAAGCCATTCATCTTCTGAAATGAGCACCGCCCCGCCGCAATTCGCAAGTTTCGCCGCCAGACTTGATTTTCCTGAGGCGACTTTACCACAAAGCAAGTGAAGCGTTGGTTGGACCTGTGACATAGGGTGAACTCCCGGACTACCTAATGGCCCCTGTGCTCAGTTGATCTGCAAGTTGATCAAACACCAACCTGATCCTTCGCGCAGTATGTAATTCCGAGTGCGTCGCCAGCCAAATCGGGAACTTAAACGGCTCTCGGTCGGGTAGCACGCGCTCCACACCCGGTGTCAAGGCAGCCACGTCATCCGACATTACACTGATGCCAAACCCTTGGCGCACCAGCTCCCAGGATACAATTCCGCTTTGCGAGCCAATCCGGAAACTCTTTCGAGTGACCTTAATGCCCGCCGGATCTAGAAAGCCGATCATCGTGTCAATGTCGCCAAACCCCACGAAATCCAACTTCGCGAGCTCGTTTTCATTTTTCGGCCTTCCCAACTGATCAAGGTACGCAGGTGCTGCGTAAAAATGTGCCGTCGCCTCGGCGACAAGCTTTGCGGTCAGATCTGGTTGCGTCGGGCGTACATGTCGGATGGCGATATCAGCCTCACGTCTCTGTATGTCTCGTAAGTCATTGGCAGCAACGACGTCGATCTCAAGACGCGGTGCTGCAAGTCGGATCTTTTTCAGTATAGGCGGCAGCTGATAGGCAGACATCACATCTGACGCGGTGATCCTGACTTGCCCTTCGACAGTTTGCGACTGGCTTGTAGCAGTAAGGGAGATCCTGTGCGCGACATCCGCCATTTCTCTGACATGCAACAAAAGCTCGGCGCCAGCGGTCGTTAGACTAAGCGATTTACCAACTCTTTCAAACAGGGTGATCCCAAGCGCCAATTCCAGCGCCGCAACCTGACGACCGACAGTAGGTTGAGTTTGCTCGAGAACGCGCGCCGCTGCGGAAAACGAGCCTTCTTCAGCCGTCGCAAGAAAGGTCCGTACCTGATTCCAGTCGAAATTGATGGCATTCCAGTTCATGCATTTATGCATAACACTTCTGCGAATTATGGCAATTTAGTAAATGTGTGTATGGATGTATGGGATGCGACAACAAACTTGAAAGAGAGTAATAAAATGGCTGCTTTGTCCAAAGATGCCGCGTTCTGGAGCAGAATCTCGCGAAAGTATGCGGCGGACCCAATCCGGAACATGGAAGGGTATCTGAACACACTCGAACGTACGAAGTCGCACCTAAAAGCAGAAGACAGTGTACTGGAAATCGGTTGCGGGACGGGTTCAACCGCGCTGTTGCTTGCACCGCATGTCAACCATATCACCGCCTCGGATCTCGCTCCGGGCATGATCGAGATTGCCAACGAGAAGCGTGCTAAAGAAGGATTGGAGAATGTCACTTTCAAGGTGGCCGAAGTTCTCGAGCACGATCCTGTTGAAGGTGGTTACGATGCGGTTCTGGCGCATAACCTGCTTCATCTCCTGCCTGATTTGGATCAAGCGCTAGAGCATATTGCCAAATTGACAAAATCCGGTGGGGTTTTCATATCCAAAACGGTGTGTGCGCCTGAGAATGGTGGGTTCAAGTATGCGATGATCAGTCGTCTCGCGATTCCTATCATGCAGTTTTTTGGGAAAGCCCCGTTTGTGAATTTCGTTTCTATGTCGATGCTTGATAGGAAAATTGAGCGTGCAGGCTTTGAAATCCTGTATACTTCCGATCAAGCCTCGATGCTCCAGAGTCGTTATGTTGTCGCGCAAAAACCTTGAAGCTCTAGTTCATTCAGCTTTGCAAGTGGAAACGCTATCTGTGTCACATCACCAGTAACAGTACATTCGTGAATGAATGGACTGCATTCAGGTTTGTTTCCACCTTTAGAAAGCTATTGCGATTGGCGGCGTTGCCCGAAAACCATGAGTTTATAAGAACCAGATGTTGCGGCCGCGGCGAAAGTAAGGTCTGTCGGGCCGCAATTCAGCGTTGAGAACTGTTTGCCAATAGAAGGTCTGAGCCGTCCACACGAACGGCCCAAGTGTTTAGATTTCGATAGCTTCTGCAATGGCAAATCACTTAGTGATGGTCCAAAGCGCCATTTGATCGGTTTTTCCGCGGGCATTGTAGGCGGGAAGTTGGGATAGCATTTTGTTAACTTCATCGGACAGTTGTTCCCTGACAGCATCCGAGATCACCACTTCTACTCCGAAGTCTCTGGCAGCACTTTCTATCCGGGCGACGGTGTTCATTGTGTCGCCCAGCAAGGCTAAACGAGTGAGTGCTTTTTCATGATTCTGTGCGAAATTGTTGGGTTCGACGGTGAGTCTGTCGGGCGACCGGATCGAAGGCCCTGCGTTGGAT
The DNA here is from genome assembly GCF_056537485.1 of Ruegeria sp. CE6. NCBI lineage: Bacteria > Pseudomonadati > Pseudomonadota > Alphaproteobacteria > Rhodobacterales > Roseobacteraceae > Ruegeria > Ruegeria sp. CE6. Next base: position 404,179 of record NZ_JBQFRR010000004.1, read on the forward strand.
CAGGCAAAGCTCCCACCGCGGGGTGTTATCATTGGATTGTCGGACGCCGCGATTGCCTGCAGGCACCTTTTCTCTAAGCGGTCTGGCTTATACCCCAGACCAATTCGAGAAACGGCGACATTTGGATGATGCTGAATGGTCTATCACAGAGTGAAATGACGTTACGCGTACAATGGTTTTCATGGCGCTGGTCGCGAAAAGCTTTACGACATTGCCGACAGAAACCGATCCGAAAAGGATCAGGGATTGTACGCATGATCGACGCGTGCTGGTGTTCCTCGACATCGCAAAAAGCGGACGTCGCCGTTGATGCAGCATGGAAACCTGTGGCAATTGCAGCAAGGCTGCCGCATTCCTAGCAGACTTACACCAGTAAGGTTTTAGCTTAGGAACTGCTCAATCACGGCTGCTTGTTGCTTTTTTCCATCCGGGTCTGCTTCGGTTTTCAGGCGAGTAAACGCCTCACCCCAGTTTGAAGTGCGAACGCGGATCGGCGGGTCAGAGGCTTCAATCACGCCCAAGACAACTGATGCCACTTGTTCCGAAGTTTGATAGATATCGCTGCCATCCATTCGCGCCTGAGCGCCGCCAATATACTTCTGGAGAATAGGTAGATACTCATCCTCAAGCATCCCGCCCGTGGCCTCGACATGTTTCAGCACATTGGTCGCAAACTCGGATTGAATACCGCCCGGTTCAACTGTCGAGAAATGGATACCGAAATTGGGCGTGACGTAGCTGGCCAAAGCCTCAGTGTACCCCTCAACCGCGAACTTTGCGGCGCAGTAGATCTCGTTGAACGGCTGACCCACTAGGCCGCCTACGGATGAGATTGTGATGACGTGGCCCGAGCGTGCTGCGCGCATGTGTGGCATCACCGCTTTTGTGCAGCGCACGACACCCATGAAATTCACATCCATGACCCAGGCGACCTCTTCTTCGCTGGCTTGTTCGGTTGTACGAACAAATCCAGCACCCGCATTGTTGATCAGTTTATCGATCCGCCCCTCGTTCGCGATGATCTGATCGACTGCGGCGTTTACGCTGGCGCTGTTCTGCACGTCCAGCTCAAGCACGTTGAAATTGACGCCAGCGTCAGAGGCGGCCGCATCCAAGATGCCACGCTTGGCGAGGTTTCGCATAGTAGCGTAGACAGTATGGCCCGCTTGGGCTGCTTGTACGGCGATTTGAACACCAAGGCCGGTTGACGTGCCGGTGATCAGAATGACTTTGGGCATAATGGAAGCTCCGAATATCAAATGAATTGCTTGCGGCAACGATCCGATGTGTCGGGGCGAAGGTCAACAGCGGGACTTTAAAACGCCCAAAGCCTCATCGAAGGTATTCACATTCTCTTCTGCGCGCGCGGACAGGTGCGCGCCTTCCAAAAGGGCCAGTATTGCGCGGGACTCCGAGATCGGATCGGTGATACCGGTGATTGATTTGTCCTCTTGGCCAAGCTTCAGGATCTCTTCGATTTGGGTAACCATCATGGCGCGGAATTTTCTGATCTTTTGGATCACGTCATCCGAAAGGCTTTCACGGCTGCTGATGAGCGACACGCAGAGACACAAGGTTTTCCCGTCATTGAGTGCATCCCGATAGAGGTCGATCAGGGCCAGCATTTGCTCGGCCCCGGTTTTGTGTTCTGCCCGGATGCGGTTGCACTCTGCCTGCAGGGTCTCATGATAGCGATCCATGAGTGCCGCCGACAGCGCTGCTTTGGTCGGGAAATGATAGTGGATTGACGCCTTGCGAATACCCACCGCCTCTGCCAGATCGGCATAGCTGAACCCGTCAAACCCCCTCGCGCGCGCAGCGTGTTCGGCAACATCCAGAAGGGCAGTCTTGGTATCACTCGTCATACGTGCTCAAACCTTTTCCGTCATGATCAGGGCCAGCGCGTTTTCCGCAGACTCCAGGGCGCCTTCGATATAGCCCCCGAACTGTGGTGCAACTTCGGTCCCGCCAAAGATTAGTCGGCCATCCCACAGACGGGTCATCGCATGGGGCAGCCCGTATTGCGGATGAGCGTATAACGGCTGTTGATCCGCTTCGATAGAGGTGAACGGGTCAAAGGCCCAGTCTTTAACATAGAGTGTCTTTGGCTCCGCAGCTTCGGTGCCGAAAAGCCGGGCCAATTGCTCTTTAAGCACCTGCCGCAGCCGTTCTTCGTTGCTGCGGGCGCCCGGGGGTAAGCCAATAAAGCCGAACAACGCGTAAGGTCCGCCCTCGGCAGGGGATGCGTCGTGTATTTCCACCATCGGCCCCCTGCGGCTCATCGCGTCACCGGACAGCCCGGCCGTGCGCCAGAACGGGGTATCATAGACAGCGATGGCTTTGGCCTGTCCGGCCATCCAAGTCGCGATCCCGGTCATTGCCGCTAAAGCTTCATCTGGTAAAGCAGGTGAGAACGCGATCTTGCTCGCCACGCGAGGAGGGAGGGCCAGTACGACTTCCTGAGCATGGATGACTTGCCCAGTTTGAGCGTTCGTGGTGATCCCAGACGCAGACTTCTCTAACCCGACGATTGGCGCGGATAAGATGAGCCGCTTCGACGGTATCTCAGCGGCAAGCGCATCAGTGAGGGCGCCCAGACCACCTTTCAAGCGATAAGATCCTTGCATCGAGGCAAACCCGCGATCGCGCTCGACCTGGCCGATCTCGTTTTCAAAGCTGAGAGCGCCTGTTGAATATTGCTCGAACCACTCCAGTCCGAGCCGCTTTATTAACGCTGCAATACGCGGCTGCCCGGGCCAGAACCAGGCGGGACCCATGTCGAAGTACCCACCCTCCAGCCTTTCCGTCAAAATACGTCCGCCCGGACGACCCCGCGCTTCGACCAGCAGGTAGTCATGGTTTCGTGCCTGTAGCTGTCGCGCAAGGCAGAGGCCAGAAAGGCCTGCGCCAATGATCAGAGTTTGCGTCTGCATCGCTCAGAACCCCTCAGATGCCGGGCGCAGGTCCAGCTCATGGGTCCAGGTGGATTGCGGTTGATGGGCTAACTGCCAGTAGGCCTCGGCAATCTCGTCCGGTTTCATCATCTTCGACGGATCCAGCGAGTGCAAATCCCGCGAGCGGGGTGTATCGATGATCCCGTCCAAAACGACGTGCGAGATATGTACGCCAGCCGGTTGATATTCACGTGCCAGCGATTGTGTCAGCCCGCGCAGGGCGAACTTAGCCGACGCAAAAGCGGAAAACCGTGGGCCGCCGCGCAGCGACGCTGTGGCCCCCGAAACGATCAGCGCGCCACCACCGCCGCGCACCATCGGTTGCAGAACACATTGCCCCAGCAGGACCAAAGATTGCACCATTGATGTCCACGTTCTCTGATAGTCTTCCAATGCGGTTTCGGGGAATGGCGCGATCACCAGCTCAGCCGTATTGTGTACCACGAACTTCGGCGGGCCATGCGTAGCGATCAATTCAGAAATCACTGGCGCAACCGCACTCTGATCGGACAGATCGACCTGATGAAACGGCGCGATCGTTTCCTGCGGCTGCGTCCGTCCAAGACCAATGGCCGTCATGCCACCTGCCTGAAACCGCGCGAGAAGGGACTGGCCAAGGCCAGTCCCCGCACCGGCGACAATCGCCAAAGGTTTCTTGCTACTCATGAATTAAACCACCGGTGGCTGTGCAAAGGGCAGGTGGCCAGTCTTCATCCAGACCTTCGCCCCGTCTGGGCCAGCCATAGCCGACAGCGCTTCACCCTCAGGCAGGCGTAGCCAGTCGTTCTTTTTCAGCACGTCACCGCCTGAGGTCAGCGATCCGCCAATCATTAACAGCTCGATACCACCCGGCGCATTCGAAGTAATCTCGGTGCCTGCATCAACATGGCTGTAAGTGACAACCTCGCGGTCATCCTTGTGCAGCGTCGCAGTGGCGACCCCGTTCACGGGTGCGGCCAGTTCGTCGGCCATGGTTTTGCGGAACTGATTGCGATCATCCATGTCGAATTGCCAGAGTTTGACGAAGATCGTGCAGCCGGGTTCTGAGCCGGGCGTGTGCTCGGTCGTTGGGGGATTGCGCACATAGGTGCCTTCCGGGAAATCGCCATGCTCATCCTGAAAGACGCCGTCCAGAACGATGAACTCTTCACCGCCTGTATGGGTGTGGGCCGAAAACTTGCTGCCTGGTGCATAGCGCACAATGGTGGTGGCGCGGGCGACTTCGCCACCAATTCGGTCCAGCATGCGCCGGTCCACACCCTTCATGGGCGAGGCCTGCCACTCAAGCTGATCAGAGTGAACAACGACACGCGAAGAGAAGTCCGAGTTGAGTTCCATGGGAGGGGTCCTTTCAACTTAAATGGCAGTTCTCGCTTAGCCGGCGATAGATGGACGGGCCGCCATCTTAGCACGCCAAGCTTGCAGGTTGGTCAGGGTTTCAGGAATTTCAACTTTGGCAAAATCGGCGAACGCCAATCCTGCAAAGGCGGTGATATCAGCCACCGAGAATGTGTCCCCGGCCAAGTATTCGTTTTCGGCCAATACCGCATCCAGATAGGCCATGGTGTTTCCGGCAACCTCTTTCTGTTTGTTGCCCCATTCGGCGCATTGATAGGTTTCCAGGTCAGGGCCGAGGCCAGGTGTGGCATGGTGGAAGTAGGTGCCGACCGCATTCAACAGACCGTTTTCCGCGCGCAGGTTCATCATCGAGATTCGGGCGCGCTCTTGCGCAGTCACGCCGGTCAATGATGGGCCATCGAAGGTTGCGTCGATATATTCAGTGATCGCGTTGCATTGAGCGATGTGCGATCCATCTTCCAGTTCCAAACAAGGCACCGCGGCATCGGGGTTTTTGGCTTTGAACTCAGGCGTACGATGTTCGCCGCCCATCACATCCACAGGGATGAATTCAACTTTGTCTGACGCGCCTTTCTCAGCCAGCGCAATACGAACACGGGCAGGGTTCGGGAACCCTTCGACATCATAAATCTTCATCTGAGTACTTCCGTCGGGGTTTGTGCTTCATCCAATCTACCTATCAATAGGTAGATAGTATTACAAGCCTTTTTTACGTCTTGTCAGATTGAATTGCTCTGATGGTCTTTTAAGAAGAACTTTGCTTGAGCGGGGTGGGGGTGTTGCGTAGCTTTTGCGCATGACCAGACCTGCCTCTTTCAAATACTTTAAAACCAGTCCAGAGATCACTGCCTTTCGGTCATGCTGTACAACCGTTTCTCGCTCTCGCTTCGGAATGTCGAAGATCTG
>NZ_JBQFRR010000005.1:0-208371 GCF_056537485.1 Ruegeria sp. CE6
GCCGAAGCCGAAGCCGAAGCCGAAGCCGAAGCCGAAGCCGAAGCCGAAGCCGAAGCCGAAGCCGAAGCCGAAGCCGAAGCCGAAGCCGAAGCCGAAGCCGAAGCCGAAGCCGAAGCCCTGAACAGGGCCGAGCCGACCGAAGAAAAGGTGATCGAACGCACAGTCGAAAAACGCGGTGGGTTTGTTCCGGCTTTGTTGGGGGGGGTTATTGCTGCGGGCCTCGGATTTGCTGCAGGCAACAGCGGGTTGTTGTTTCAAGGAGCAGATAGCTCGGACGCAATTTCCGCGCTCGAGTCGAAGCTGGCGGAACAATCCGATCAGATTGCCCAACTGACAAAAACTCTTGCTGAAGGCCCCGATGTCTCGGGCTTGTCAGATCAGATCAAGGCGTTGTCGGATAAGCTTGCTCCGGTCGAAAGCGATCTGACTGCCGTGAAGAGCAGTGTTGATGGCCTGACCGGTAAGGTCGACCCGCTTGAGGAACGCCTGACCGCGCTTGAGAAGCAGCCGCTTGAAGCAAATGTCTCGCCCGAGGCCACAGCCGCGTTCGAGGCAGAATTGAAGAAACTACAGGAATCTCTGGCCGCTCAGCGTAGCGAAGTGGAAAAGATGGTCTCAGACGCGCAGGCTTTAGAGGCTAAAGCTTCGGCCGAAGCGCGCGCGGCGACCAACGCCGCCATCCTGTCGCGTTTGCATGGTCAGTTGGATGCCGGTCAACCCTATGAAGATTTGGTCTCTGAACTGAAAGCCGGTGGTGTCGATGTACCCGATGCCTTGGCTGCATCTTCGAAGGACGGAGTTGAGACCCTTTCGGCGCTGCGCAGCTCATTTGCCCCCGCAGCCCGCGCCGCACTGGCGGATGCCCGTGATGCCGATAAAGGCACCGGCTTGGTTGCTTTCTTGCAGCGCCAGACAGGCGCGCGGTCGGTGACCCCGCAAGAGGGCGACGATCCGGACGCGGTCTTGTCACGCGCTCAAGCGGCGTTGGCGGATGGTGATGTCACTAAGGCGTTGACCGAACTGAAATCCTTGCCCGAAGCGGCGCAGACCGCATTGGCGGATTGGGAGCAGGCGGCGCAGACACGGGCCTCTGCCGTCGAGGCCGCAAATACGCTTGCTTCAAGCCTGAACTCGAACTGAAGGACCTGCCATGCTGTGGTCATTGTTAAAGATCCTTGTTTTTGTTGCGATTATCGGCCTGCTGGCCATGGGTGCTGGGTTCTTGATGGAATCATCCGGCGGCGTGCAGATCACCGTCGCAGGCACCGAATACACACTGGGCCCGCTGCAATCAGTGATCGCGCTGGGCGTGCTGGTGTTTGCGGTCTGGTTGTTCTTCAAGCTGCTTACGCTGCTGATCGCCACGCTGAAATTCCTAAACGGTGATGAAACCGCCCTTTCACGTTATTTCGATCGCAGTCGGGAAAAGCGAGGATATCAGGCGCTGGCGGACGGGTTGATGGCGCTGGCCTCGGGTGAGGGGCGCGTGGCGATGACCAAGGCCAATAAGGCCGAGAAGCTGCTGAACAATCCGGAACTGACCAATTTGCTGGTGGCGCAGGCAGCCGAGATGACCGGTGATACCAAGAAAGCGTCCGAGACTTACAAGAAGCTGGTCACCAACAACGCCACGCGATTTGTCGGTGTGCGCGGGATCATGAAGCAAAAGCTGGCCGAAGGCGATGATGAAACCGCGCGCAAGCTGGCCGAGAAGGCTCTGGCCCTCAAACCCCGGCATGAAGAAACGCAGGATGTGCTGTTGAACCTGCAGACCAAAGCGCAGGATTGGGCCGGTGCGCGGTCCACGTTGACCTCGAAGCTGAAGGCCGGGTATTTGCCGCGCGACGTGTTCAAACGGCGCGACGCAGTCCTGGCTTTGTCCGAGGCCAAAGTGCTGCTGGACGACACGGCGACGGTCGAACAGCAGGAACATGCGATTGAGGCAAACCGCCTTTCACCCGATCTTGTCCCAGCAGCCGCCATGGCCGCGCGCGCCTATATCGAAAAGGGCAAACCGCGTGCAGCCACCAAGATTCTGAAAAAGGCGTGGGAAGTACAGCCTCACCCCGATCTGGCCCATGCCTTTGCCGAGATTGTGCCAGACGAAACACCTGAACAGCGGATCAAGCGGTTCACCGCTTTGACCCGCATTCATTCAGAGAATATGGAAACACGCCTGATTTTGGCCGAGCTGAACATCGTAGCCGAAGACTTCCCCGAAGCGCGACGCGCGCTGGGTGATGTTGTCGAAAAGCAGGGGGATGCACGGGCCTACACGCTGATGGCTGCGATTGAACGGGGCGAGGGCGCCTCGGACGCGGTGGTTCAGGGTTGGCTGGCCAAGGCGCTGAACGCACCGCGCGGGCCGCAATGGGTCTGCACCAATTGCCACGACATTCAGCCTGAATGGGGACCGGTGTGCCAGAACTGCGGCAGCTTCGATACGCTCAGTTGGCAGACGCCTCAGACGCCCGAGATTGCTAGTGCGACGGGTGTGCACATGCTGCCTCTGATCGTTGGCGCGCTTGAGGATCAATCAGAGGCTGAAGAGGCAGAGGAACCTGAAGAAAGTGCTGAAGAGTCACTTGAAGAGCCGGTCGAAGAGGACATGATCGAGGGAAAGGCTGAGCCGGTCACGGAGGAAGTCGCGCGACAGACCTAACGCGCGGTCTCGGCGTTGAAAGCGTCGTTCCGCAGCTTAAACAACCCGGCCCACCGATTCTGATTAAGGGCGACCAAAGCCATTATGTGCTATCGGCTGTCGTCGGCGACACCGGCACACAAGACGACTAAACCGATCCCGGCGGGTTCTGCACGTCCAGATAACGTTCGGCCGGAATCCTCACGAGACCTTTGATCCCCAAGGCAGTACGATCCGCATCATCCAACTGCGCAATCGCCCGTTCAACCGCTGTAAAAATCGCTTGCTGATCGTTACCCTCCGCAGTGATCAATGGCAGGCTAGGCGTCGGGTCCGTCCACTCTAACACCCGCAGAGATGCGGCAAACTCTTCATACTCAGCCATCAATCGCCAAGAAACCGCATCAAGGGCGGCGATATCTGCGTGACCTTCCGCAACGGACTGCGCCGACTTCAGGTGACCTTCGGTTTGCACACGGTGTTTGAACCAAAAGCCATGCGGCTCAAGATGCCAATAAGGCGCGGCGTAGCCAGATTGCGAAAATGTCTGGTTGTAAGCGAACACCGCTTCCCGAAACGCCATCAGATTTGTGCGTGGATCATCGGCGCGCACGACCAGAGCACTGCGGTAATAGCCGGGCGGGCACCCGTCGAGACCATAGTCTGGCGTGCCAACCAACGCGACCTTATCGTGTAGCCATGTCCGGTACGGCATGCCGCAAGTCTGGCTCAGCACCAGTTCCGGGTGCTGCCAGACCGAGAATTCCTCGGCGTCCTGCGACAGATGCTCAGGGCTCTCGATCCCGGCGCGGTTCAGATTGTCACGGATGAGGTTCCAGTATCGCAGATGTGCCTCATCAAGCTGAGGGCGGGCATACATCATCAGGCTTGCGATCATTGCATCTGCCCGAACAGTTCATACAGCTCTATCGTGGTTTTCACGCCGACCTTTTGCTGTATGCGCCCGCGATGAATTTCTACTGTGCGGGGGCTGATACCCAAGGCAGTTGCGATCTCTTTGCTCGACGTGCGCGCGGGGTGGGTCAGAATATGTTGCAAGACCTGCTCCTCGCGGTCGGTCAAAAGTCTGCGCTTGTCCGCAAGCATCTGACGTCGCGATTTCTCGGCGCGCAGACGGTCGCCTATTTCAAACGCGGCCTGTATCCGTTCGATCAGCACCTGCAGGTCAAAGGGTTTTTCCAGAAAATCAATTGCACCCGCCTTGGTGGCCCGCACGGATTCCGGAATGCCGCCATGACCCGAGATGAAAATGACCGGTATGGTCGACTCGCGCCGGTTCAGATGTTCCTGCAATTCCAGCCCGTCCATCCCGGGCATGCCATAGTCCAGGATCAGGCAACCTTTTGCATCCTCATGCACCTGATTCAGAAATGTCTGCGCATCGGCAAAATGCTCGACCCTTAGTCCGCGTTTGCTGAGCGACCGAGATAAGGCGACGCGCACATCTTCATCGTCATCGACGATATAAACGACCAGCGGCTCAAAGGTCATGCGTGATCCTCCTTGGGCTGATCGCGGCGCTGCAGGGTGAAACAGAAGCGCGCCCCGGACGTCTCAGTAGGCTCGTACCAAATGGCTCCGTCATTGGCTTTGACGATGGTCCGACAAATGGACAGGCCCAGCCCCATCCCGTCGGTCTTCTGGGTGTCAAACGAGTTGAACAAGGTGACACCATCGCTAATCCCGGGCCCGTTATCCTCAACCCGCACCTCGACCAGTTCATCGCTAGTCTTTGTAGTGATGGTGATTTTACCCTTGCCATCCGGATCCAGGGCCAAGGCGTCGATCGCGTTGCGCAACAGGTTAACCAGAACCTGAGCGATCTGCGTCCGGTTTCCGATGACAAGAGGAAGGTCGGTTTCTTCATAAAGCAGCTTGATCTCGTGTAACTTCGCCTCGGCGTCCATCAGGCTGACGGTTTGCCGGATCAACCCGTTCAGTTCAAACGGAGTCTGACGTCCGCGATCCTTACGCACCACATCACGCAGGGCGCGGATGATGTCGCCCGCACGGCGCGACTGGCGGTCGATATCCGAAAGGATTTCTATAACCTCAGGATCGGGATCGCCGATTTCATCCAGCGTGATCTTCGCGGCGTCGACATTATAGGAAATCGCGCTTAGCGGTTGGTTCAGCTCATGCGCCAGCCCCGAGGCCATCTCGCCCATCAGGTTGACCCGTGCCACATGGGACAAATCGCGGCTGAGGCGGCTTACTTCATCCTCGGCCTGCTTTCGATCGCTGACGTTGTCGATAATGGCAACCGCATGATCAGGGGTCCCGCTTTCATCGCGGATGAGGATGGCATTGACCCGCAACCAGATGGGGGATCCGTCTTTTCGGATAAACTGGTTCTCGGCGATGAACTCGGAATCCTGCAGCAGGGTTTCGCGGAACTTGACCGCGATCTGCTGTTCGTCTTCCGGCAGGATGTCGGCCAGCGTCATCCTCTCCAATTCATCCGGCTGATATCCCATGATATCGCACAGCTGTTCGTTGGTCCGCAGAAACCGCCCCGTTTCGGGCGAGATCTGCGCCATCCCGCGCGAGGCCAGATCGAAGGTGCGGCCATAGGCGGTTTCGAACCGTTGCCGTTGTCGAACTTCCTGTGTCAGAGCCGCACCGGTATCTTCCAGCTCGCGATAGGGGCTGTGCAGGCCTTCTTCGGTGGTGATCTCTCCGCTGCGCAATTGCTGGCTCTGGCTGGCAAAGGTGCGCACAGGGGCATAGATCCGGTCGGCCATGGCCAAACCAATTGCGCCCGTCAGAATGGCAATGGCAAGCGCGATCCAGACGCCTTGCGTCCGGTTCTTCTTGATCTCGCCAATAAAGTTGTCCTCGGCCGCATAAAGCCCGATCAACCAACGCAGCCCCGGCTCGGACACCTCGATAAGCATCGCCACATAGTCCTGACCGTTCAGCTGGAAATCGGTATGAACCGGTCCTTCCGTGTCGCTCAGACCGGTTTGCACGACATCTCCGAACGCCTTTTGCGCGATGGGGTCTGCGATTTGGTCCACACGCGTCAGCTCGGGCGCTTCCATATGTGCTTCCTGCCGGATCAGCACCAGCGTTGGATGCGCCAGCACCGCGCCATTTTCGTTCAGAACCAGCGCGGCACCGCGTCGTTCCGACCAGATGTCCAGCAGGAACCCCGACAGGGCGTCGATCTGGATATCGACACCCAAAATGGCACGGATAGCTCCGGTATCGTCCAATATGGGGACACTATAAGTGATCCCCGGCTGGCGCGTGGTGAAGAAGATATAAGGCTCTGTCCAGATCGGTGCTTTGGCTTCGGTCACCATTCTGAACCAGGGCCGGGTGCGCGCTTCATAGGTGTCAGTCTGGGTAGTGGCCGTTTCCAGCAATGTGAACTGATCGTTGCGCCATTGGAAATCGGCGGGATGTTCCGCGGTGCCGGGCAGGAATGGCGGAACGAACTTGGTGCGATAACGTCCGGGCTCTTCCGCGCGCATGACATAGACAAACCTGCCCGTCGCATCGGCCAGATACATCCCTGCGAGTTGAGGCGCGACCTGTAGCTGCTGAAAAAAATGGCTTTCCAATACGCCAGGATCGCTGATATCCAGTACGTCATTTTCAGCAAGTCGCCGAGTTGCATCCAAGGCCTGCCGGGCGGGGTTCAGAAAACTTTTGACTTGGCCGATGACATTGACACTGACTTCGTTCAGCGATGTTCGGGATTGCCGCAACAGCGCGTTCTCCGAGCTGACAAAGGTCGACAGGATCACCGAAAGGATGGCGATGAACTGCAGCCCACCCAAACACAGCGCAAGCGTGGCGCGCAGCGATCTTCGCCTGCGGGCTGGCTCAGTGTGGTCCTGGCGTATTTCTTGTTGCCCTGCGTAGTTCAATTCTTGTCCAAACGACCTTCTGCACGGGTCGGTATCACAGTCACAGAATGTGATCAGTTACCCTCTTTCCCCTATATCTGAATCCAAGCCTATACGTAATCTACCGTATAGACACCTGCTGTTTGGTTTCGCTTTCCTCTTTATCATCGGGGGGCCTGATTCCAGTGCGATTTTTTCTGTTGTGTTCTGAAAGGTTTCAGGCACCCCACAGATCAAAAAAGACTGACAACAGGAGTGTCAAAGTGTTCAAGAAAACCTCAATCACCGCATTTGCCGCGGCGGCCCTGATGGCACCAGCGGCATATGCTGAAGAATTTATCACGATCGGAACTGGCGGCGTTACGGGTGTCTATTACCCGACGGGTGGCGCGATCTGCCGTCTGGTCAACAAGGGCCGGAAAGAGCACGGGGTCCGGTGTTCGGTGGAGTCGACTGGGGGGTCGGTTTACAACATCAACACCATTCGCGAAGGCGAGCTTGAGTTTGGGGTGGCACAGTCGGACTGGCAGTACCACGCGTTCAACGGCAGCTCGAAATTCGAAGAAGCCGGCCCGTTTGAGAACCTGCGTGCCGTGTTCTCGGTACACCCAGAGCCGTTCACGGTTGTGGCGCGTGCCGACGCGGGTATCTCGAATTTCGAAGACCTGAAGGGCAAACGCGTCAATATCGGCAATCCCGGTTCCGGTCAGCGTGGCACCATGGAAGTGCTGCTGGGCGAAATGGGTTGGACCACCGACGATTTCGAACTGGCGACCGAGCTGAAGGCGGCTGAACAGTCCGCTGCCCTGTGCGACAACCAGATCGATGCGATGGTTTACACCGTTGGTCACCCATCGGGTTCGATCCAGGAAGCAACCACCGCCTGTGACTCGGTTCTGGTGAACGTCAGCGGCGACGCGGTTGACAAGCTGGTTGGTGACAACTCCTTCTACCGTACCGCAACCATCCCAGGTGGCATGTATCGTGGTTCGGATGGTGACACCTCGACATTTGGTGTTGGTGCAACCTTCGTGACTTCGGCTGACGTGTCGGAAGACGCGGTTTATGCGGTTGTCAGCTCGGTCTTCGAGAACTTCGATGACTTCAAAAAGCTGCACCCGGCATTTGCCAACCTGAAACCGGAAGAAATGATTGCGGATGGCCTGTCGGCACCGCTGCATCCGGGCGCTGAGAAGTACTACAAAGAAAAAGGCTGGATTCAGTAACCAGACCTGACACGGGGCGCCTTTCGGGGCGCCCCGATTCATATCCGGGCTAAACCGGAGACAAGACGGCCGCAAAAACCAAGGCCGAAGGACAGGGAGATACCAACATGAGTTCCGACACACAGGGCAATCGCCCTCTTTCCGAAGAAGAGCTTCAGGAACTGGTTGCCTCATCAGATGCAGGCGCGCGTGATCCGGCGGGAAATGTCGGGCTGTTTCTGGCGATCGTTGCGGTTTTGTGGTCGGTGTTTCAGGTCGTTCTGGCCTCTCCCCTATCGAATTATCTGCTGCCGGGCAGTGTAGTGAACAACTCACGCCAGATTCATCTGGCCTTTGCGATGTTCCTGGCCTTTTCGGCCTATCCGGCACTGAAATCCAGCCCGCGGAACTACATCCCGATTCAGGATTGGATCATGGGGATCGTGGGCGCATTTCTGGCCCTCTATGGCTATTTCTTCTATCAAAAGATCGTCGATGCGGGCGGTCTCGCAGACGATACGGACAAGTGGTTTGCTCTTGTTGGCCTGCTGTTGTTGTTCGAGGCCGCGCGTCGCGCGCTTGGCCCGGCAATGGCGATCATCGCTACGATCTTTCTGGCCTACGTCTTCTTCGGTTCCTCCGAGTGGGTGCCCGAGGTGATCCGCTGGAAAGGTGCCAGCCTGCAAAAGGCGATGAGCCATATGTGGATCACGTCCGAAGGCGTCTTTGGCATCGCGCTGGGCGTTTCAACCAAGTTCGTCTTCCTCTTCGTGCTGTTCGGCGCGCTTTTGGATAAGGCGGGCGCGGGCAACTACTTTATCAAGATGGCCTTTGGCGCGCTGGGGCACCTGCGCGGTGGCCCGGCTAAAGCGGCTGTTGTTGGTTCTGCGGCGACGGGCCTGATCTCGGGCTCGTCCATTGCGAACGTTGTCACGACCGGCACCTTCACTATCCCACTGATGAAGCGTGTAGGCTTTTCCAGCGAACAGGCAGGCTCGGTCGAGGTCGCCTCATCCGTGAACGGCCAGATTATGCCGCCCGTGATGGGCGCTGCTGCATTCCTGATGGTGGAATATGTGGGCATCTCATATGTTGAGGTAATCACCCACGCCTTCTTGCCTGCCGCGATTTCCTACATCGCGTTGGTCTATATTGTGCACCTTGAAGCGGTGAAGCGGAACATGCCGACGCTGGGCGACCGCGTCGTTTCGATGGGGCGCACAATCGGTGGAATGGCGCTGTTCTTCGTGGGCTTTGCCGGGCTGTGCTATGGCATCCAGTACCCGATCAAAGCGATTGTCGCGCTCATGCCCGATGCGTCGGGTCTGGTCCTGTCGGCGCTAATCGTTTTGGCCTATCTGATCCTGCTTTGGCTGGCTTCCGGAGTAGAGGACTTGGTGCCTGACGATCCTAATGCCAAAGAGGTTGAACTGCCGGTAATTGCCGAAATCTACAAGGCCGGTCTGCATTACCTGCTACCGATCATCGTGCTGGTCTATTTCCTGATGATCGAACAGAAATCACCGGGCCTATCAGCCTTCTGGGCGACTTCGCTGTTGTTCGTGATCCTGCTGACGCAGAAACCGCTCAAGTCGATCTTCCGGGGTGAAAGTGACACAGCGAATGCCTTCAAGGCCGGTGTCGTCGACCTGTGGAACGGGCTGATCGACGGCGCGCGCAACATGATTGGTATCGCGCTGGCGACCGCCACCGCGGGTGTGATCGTGGGCACCGTAACGCTGACCGGTGTGGGTCAGGTGATGGCTGACCTGGTCGAGTTCCTGTCGGGTGGCAACCTGATCGCCATGCTGGCGCTGGTCGGTCTTCTCAGCCTGATCCTCGGAATGGGCCTGCCGACCACGGCGAACTACATCGTCGTCAGCTCGCTGATGGCGGGTGTGGTTGTCGAACTGGGTGCGCAGGACGGTCTGATCGTGCCGCTGATCGCGGTGCATCTGTTCGTGTTCTATTTCGGCATCATGGCCGATGTGACACCGCCGGTTGGTCTGGCGAGCTTTGCGGCCGCCGCCGTTTCTGGTGGGGATGCGATTAAGACCGGTTTCACCGCCTTCTTCTACAGCTTGCGCACCGTGGCACTGCCTTTCGTGTTCATCTTCAACACCGATCTGTTGCTGATCGATGTGGGCTGGGTACAGGGCATCTTGGTGGCCGTCTCTGCGACCATCGCGATCCTGATCTTCACCGCAGGTACCATGGGCTGGTTCCTGACCAAGAACCGCATCTATGAAAGCGTGGCGCTGATTCTGATCGCCTTTGCGCTGTTCCGTCCGGATTTCTTCATGAACCGCATCGCACCGCCCTTTGCGCAGATCGAACCGGCACAGCTTACACAGGCCGTGGGTGAGGCCGCACCCGGCAGCACTATGCGGATTGAGGTCGCGGGCCCGGACTTTGACACCGGCAATATGACCGAAACCACCGTAGTTCTGGACATTCCGGAAGGGGCCGATGGCACAGCACGCGTTGACGCTCTGGGCCTGATGACGCTGGAAGAGGATGGTCTGGTCAAGCTCGACGAGCCGATGTTCGGTACGCCGGTCGCGGATGAGCTGGACATGTTCGACTATTATGCTGATGATGCCGTTCGCATTACCAGCATTCAGGCTCCGCAAAGCCAGCCCGCGAAAGAGCTGATCTTTATCCCGGCGCTGATCCTGTTGGGTCTTGTCGCCTTCCTCCAGCGCGGCCGCGCCGCAAAACAGGGAGAACCCGCATGACCCAAGCTATTCTGTGCGCCGTGGATATCAGCAATGGCGATCTTGATGTTGCTGTCCTTGAACGCGCCGCAGCGCTGGCCGAAATGGATGGCGCGCGGCTGGATGTGGTGACGGTGACGCCCGATTATGGAGAGGGGTTCGTCAGCAGTTTTTTTGAGCCCCACCACCACGAAAAGGTGATTGAAGAGGCTCATGAAAAGCTGGTCGCCCTCTGCGCCGCCACGCTGGGGGAAGAGCGCAACGCCAAGGTCCGTCATGTGGTGGCAACTGGCAGCGCCTATCAGGAGATCCTCAAAACCGCGGAAGGCGCGGGCTCGGACTTGATCGTGATCGGCGCGCATAAGCCTGACTTGAAAGACTATTTGCTTGGTCCGAATGCGGCGCGCGTCGTGAGGCATTCGCACACGTCAGTATATGTTGTGCGGTAAATCGATCGGATTTAAGCTGAGAATCTGCCATTTGAAGCTTGTTACTCAGTAGCCAATCTCGCAGATCCTTACCGGGAGATTTCTATGATGAAGACATTCATGAAAACCGGCGCCGTTCTGGCGTTGGGTGTTGTCGCTTGCGCGGCCAATGCGCAGGACCCTGCGCCGGAATATGGCTATGGTTGGGAGGACAAAAACTCGGTGACTGGCACCGAGTTCATGGTCTCGGCCGCCAATCCCATTGCTGCCAAAGCCGGATATGATGTGCTGGCCGCAGGTGGCACAGCCGCAGATGCGATGATTGCCGTGCAGCTGATGCTCAATCTGGTTGAACCGCAATCATCGGGCATCGGCGGTGGTGCGTTCATGCTGTATTGGGATGCGTCGGCTAAAACTCTGACCACCTTTGATGCGCGTGAAAAAGCCCCTGCGAAAGCCACGCCTGAACGGTTTCTGTTACCGGACGGTGAAAAGATGCCGTGGCCCGAAGCTGTTGTAGGCGGACAATCTGTTGGCGTTCCGGGCATTCTGCGCCTGATGGAAGTGACCCATAACCTCTATGGCAAGAATGACTGGGCCTCGCTGTTCCAGTCTACCATCGATCAGGCCGAGCAGGGGTTTGAGGTTTCGCCCCGCATGGCAAACTCGATCCAAAGCACGATTGAACGTGAGCGCTCAGTCGGTGTGTTCCCGGCGGGCAAAGCGTATTTCTTCAACGAAGATGACACGCCGCTGCAGGCTGGAACCTTACGACGGAACCCCGAGTTTGCCGAAACCCTGCGCATTCTGGCCGATCAGGGCGCAGGCGCCTTCTATAGCGGCCCCATCGCCGAAGATATCGTGGCGGCAGTGGATGCCACATCCAAGGTGGAAAACAACATCACGCTTGAAGATCTGGCCGACTACCGCGTCAAAATCCGCCCCGCCGTCTGCGCCGATTATCGCGGCTACGATGTCTGCGGAATGGGTCCGCCAACCTCCGGCGGCCTGACCGTCGGGCAGATTCTGGGGATACTCAGCAACTTCGACCTCGAAGGCACTGGGTGGAACGCCGAGATGGCGCATCTCTATGCCGAGGCCGCCAAGCTGGCCTATGCCGACCGCGCGCTTTACATGGCCGACAGCGATTTTATCGATGTACCGGTCAAGGGTCTTCTGGACACGGACTATCTAAAGCTGCGCTCGGAGATGATCGACCCTGCTGCAGCCAGCGAGAAGCGTCAGGCAGGTGAGCCGCCACGTGATCACACCGCCCTGTTTGCGCCCTCGCAAAACCCGGATCGTCCCGGCACCAGCCATATCGTGATCCGAGATCAGTACGGCAACGCGCTGTCGATGACGACCACTATTGAGACCGCCTTTGGCAGCCGAGTTTTTGTGCGGGGTTTCTTGCTGAACAACGAACTCACCGATTTCGACCGCGCACCAAAGGATGGCGACCGTCTGGTGGCCAACCGCGTTGAGGGTGGCAAACGCCCGCGCAGTTCGATGTCACCAACTATCGTGATGAAGGATGGTGAGCCCTATCTGCTGATCGGTTCACCCGGCGGTAGCCGCATTATCAACTATGTGGCCAAAACGATCATTGCGATCCTGGATTGGGAAATGGACCCGCAGGATGCCATCGAAACCGGGCATTTTGTGCATCGCAACGGGTCTGCGATGGATCTGGAGCAGGGAACATCCGCTGCCGAATTCGCTGATGCTCTGACAGCCAAGGGGCATGAGGTCAAACAGGTCGATCTCAACAGTGGGCTTCACGCCATCCTGATCAAGGATGGCCAGCTGATCGGAGCGGCTGATCCGCGCCGCGAAGGCGTGGCACTAGGCCAATAAAGGCGAACTGCAAAAGGGCTGTTGGACAATTGTACCACGCAGCCCTTTTCTCTTGCTTTAACAGCGTACTCGTCCGATAGGGCGGTATGTTCAAAAGCCGCGCGATAACCTTTATCCTGATCACGCTGATGATTGATGCCATCGGTATTGGCATCGTGTTCCCGATCATGCCCGACCTGATGGATCGCGTCGGTGCGGGCAATACCGGACAGGGGGCTTTTTGGGGTGGGCTGCTGATGGCCGCCTATGCCGGGGCGCTGTTCCTGTGCGGACCCATTGTCGGCAGCATTTCAGATGCGGTCGGGCGCAGGCCGATCCTGATCGCGGCACTGACCATGTTGGCGCTGGATTATGTGATCATGGCGCTGGCCGAAACGTTTTGGCTGCTTCTTCTGGGACGGACGCTCGCGGGGCTTGCGGGGGCGACCTATATCACCGCAACGGCTTACATTGCTGACATATCATCACCGACCGAGAAGGCGGCGAATTTCGGTCTGATCGGGGCGGCCTTCGGGATTGGGTTTGTGCTTGGCCCGGCCATCGGCGGCATCGCTGCCGGGATCAGCATTACTGCGCCGTTCTGGATCGCTGCGGTCTTGTCCGCCGCCAACGCCCTGTTCGGAGTCTTCGTCCTGCCCGAGAGCCTGAAACCAGAAAAGCGCCGCCCCTTTGGCAAGCGCGACCTGAACCCGTTCAAATCGATCTTTGACGCCTTCCGCTTTCCGGGGCTGGCAGTGCCGCTGCTGTGCATTTTCATCTTTGAATTTGCCAACATGGTCTACCCCACCCTCTGGGCCTTCTGGATACGAGAGGTGTTTGGCTGGTCCACGCTGTATATCGGCCTGTCGCTGGCCGCATACGGCGTGCTGTTGGCCTTCGTCCAAGCCGGACTGATGCCGGTCTTCATTCGCTGGATCGGCGATTACCGAACCCTGCTGCTGGGGATGGTATCGGCATTGGTCGGAATGATCGGCTTTGGGTTTACCGTAACGGTTACGGCCCTTGTCATCTTTATTCTGCTTGCCGCGCTGTCCGACCTCGTGCCTGCCTTGATCACGGCTATGGCCTCGAACCAGGCGGACGAAGACCGGCAGGGCGTGGTGCAGGGAGTCATCGCGTCACTGTCTTCTGTCGCTGCGGTTCTGTCGCCTTTGGTGATGACCGGCATCTTTCAGGCGTCGGTCGATGGCGAAGGCACTTATCTGCCCGGCGCACCGTTCTTTTTCTCGGCGGCTCTGGTCTTGGTGATGATGCCGTTGGTGTTCCGTCTGCGCGGGCACGCATCGGTCTGAAACGAAAAACGCACCCGCAGCGGACTGCGAGTGCGTTGAATTTTCAAGGCACGAGGCGCTTACTGAATTTCACCCATGCAGAGATATTTCATCTCAAGGAAATCCTCGATCCCGTATTTCGAACCCTCACGGCCAAGACCGGATTGTTTGACACCGCCGAACGGGGCGACTTCGGTCGAGATCAGGCCAGTGTTGATGCCCACCATGCCCGATTCCAGCGCCTCGGCCACACGCCAGACGCGCGCCAGATCGCGGCTGTAGAAATACGAGGCCAGGCCGAACTCGCTGTCATTGGCCATGCTGACGACGTCGTCTTCTTCCTCGAATTTGAACAGCGGAGCGACGGGGCCGAAGGTTTCGTCCTTTGCCACAACCATGTCGCGGGTTACGCCAGTCAGAACGGTGGGTTCAAAGAATGTTCCACCCAGATCCGAGCGTTTGCCACCCAGCGTTACAGTCGCCCCTTTGGTTACCGCGTCCGAGATATGTTCTTCAACTTTGTCGACCGCCGCCTGATTGATCAGGGGACCTGTGGTGATGCCGTCGCCAAAGCCGTCGCCGACATTCAAAGATTTTGTCTTCTCGGCCAGCTTGGCAGCAAACTCGTCATAGACGCCCGCCTGCACATAGATGCGGTTGGCACAGACGCAGGTCTGGCCATTGTTGCGGAACTTCGCGATCATCGCGCCATCCACGGCGGCATCCACGTCGGCATCGTCAAAGACGATGAATGGTGCGTTACCGCCCAGTTCCAGCGACATCTTCTTGATGGTGCCCGCCGCCTGACGCATCAGGATCTGTCCTACACGGGTCGAGCCGGTGAAGGTGATCTTGGCGACCTTGTCATTGGTGCAAAGCTCATTACCAACGCCCGAGCTGTCTGTGCCCGGGATCACGTTGAACACGCCCGCTGGTATACCCGCACGTTCACCCAAAACCGCCATCGCCGTCGCCGACAGCGGCGTCAACGTCGCTGGGCGCGCCACAAAAGTACAGCCCACGGCCAGCGCCGGGCCAACTTTGCGCGCGATCATCGCGTTGGGGAAATTCCAAGGCGTGATTGATCCCACTACGCCCACGGGCTGCTTCAGCACCACGATGCGCTTGTCGCGCTGGTGGCCGGGGATGACGTCGCCGTAAACACGCTTGGCCTCTTCCGAGAACCACTCGATAAAGGACGCGCCATATAGGATTTCACCGCGCGCCTCGGGCCAGGGTTTACCCATCTCGGCGGTCAGGATGGTTGCCAGATCGTCTGCGTTTTCGACCATCAGGTCGAACCATTTGCGCAGAATGGCGGCGCGTTCCTTGCCAGTCTGAGCAGCCCATTCCTTCTTCGCAGCGTAAGCTGCATCGATGGTCTGTGTTGTGCCTTCAATGCTGACATCTGTCACATTGGCGATCAGATCACCAGTCGCGGGGTTGTAGACAGGGAACGTTGCCTCACCTTCGACCCATTCACCGTTGATATAGGCGCGGGGTTCCAGAAGGCTGGGATCTTTCAGCTCCAGCTTGGTCACTTTGGTATCCAGCATGTTCAGGCTCCTTTGGCAGCGTCGATCGAGGCTTCGAGGATATCCATGGCCTCGGCGAAGATTTCGTCCTGCACCGTCAACGGCGCGAGGAAACGAATTACGTTCCCATATACGCCACATGTCAGCAGGATCAATCCACGCTTCAATGCCTCGACCCGTATGGCGTTTGCCATATCGGGATTCGGGGCGCTGCCGTCGGTCGTGTTGAACTCGGCCGCAACCATAAGGCCCGGACCACGAATATCTACGATCTCGGGCGTGCGGGAACGGATCGATTCCAGACGCTGTTTCAAGCGCGAGCCCAGCTCATTGGCGCGCGTGCACAGGTCTTCTTCCTCGATCACATCCATCACAGCATGGGCGGCGGCGATCCCCAGCGGGTTGCCGCCATAGGTTCCGCCCAAACCACCCGGGTGCGCGGCGTCCATCAGCTCGGCACGACCGGTGACGGCGGCCAGCGGCAGACCACCGGCCAGACCTTTGGCCATGGTGGTGATATCAGCAGAGACGTCATAAGCGTCCATCGCGAACAGGTTGCCAGTGCGCGCAAAGCCGGTCTGTACCTCATCGGCAATCAGAACGATGCCATGTTCGTCGCAAAGCGCGCGCAGACCACGCATCAACTCAGCCGGAGCGGGGTAGAAGCCACCTTCGCCCTGAACCGGTTCGATGATGATCGCGGCCACCCGGCCCGGATCAAGATCGGCCTTGAACAGTTTAGTCAAAGCACCCAGCGAATCTTCGGTCGAGGTGCCATGCAGATCGATCGGGAACGGGACGTGATAGGTATCGGGCATCATCGCGCCGAAGCCTGCTTTATAGGGCTGAACCTTGCCGGTCAGCGACATGCCCATGAAGGTGCGGCCGTGAAAAGCGCCGCCAAAGGCCACTACAGCCGGGCGGCCAGTGGCAGCACGCGCGATCTTGACGGCATTCTCGACCGCCTCGGCACCTGTAGTGACAAAGACGGTTTTCTTGGTGAAGTCGCCGGGCACTTTCTCGTTCAGGCGCTCGGCCAGGCGGATGTAGCTCTCATAAGGCAGAACCTGATGGCAGGTATGGGTGAAGTTTGCGGCCTGTTTCTGAACAGCCTCCATCACCTTGGGGTGGCAATGCCCGGTGTTCACAACGGCGATGCCTGCGGCGAAATCGATATAGCGTTTGCCTTCGACATCCCAGACCTCGGAATTCACGGCACGGTCCACATAGACTTGCGTTTGCATTCCCACGCCCTGCGCGATCGAGGTATTCCGGCGTTCAGCAATCTGAGCGTTCAGCATCTTGCGTCCTTTCCCGTTTCCGGGCGCGGTGCCCGTATGTTTGACTGCGCGACTGTAGTATCTGCGCCTGCAAGCGAAAGCCTGTTTCTTGTGATTCATAAGCCATTGATTTACCGTCCCGGCAGGATCAAGTGTTGCGGATACTGAACATGAAGAACACCAGCCAAGAGGATTTGACCCTCGGATTGCGCCTGCGAACCTTGCGAGAGCGTGCAGGCTTATCTCAGCGGGCGCTGGCCAAGAAGTCGGATGTGCCGAACTCAACCATCTCGCTGATCGAGTCGGGCAAGATGAATCCATCGGTTGGTGCGTTACGGCGTATTCTGCAAGGCATACCGATTGGCATGTCCGATTTCTTTTCCTTCGAAATCGAACCTGAGCAGACCGTGTTTTATGCCTCAGAAGAACTTACTGAGATCGGAAAGGGTGGGCTGTCTCTGCGGCAGGTAGGATCAAACCTGCATGGTCGCGCGATGATGATCTTGCAGGAAACTTACGAGTTAGGGGCTGACACCGGTCGCGTGATGTACGGGCATGAGGCGGAAGAGGGCGGTATTGTCATCTCGGGTCGGGTGGAGGTGACCGTGGGCGATAAGCGCAAGGTACTGGGACCAGGCGATGCTTATTATTTCGACAGTCGCACCCCGCACCGGTTCAGGCAGGTCGGCCCCGAAGTTTGCCGGGTCATCAGCGCCTGTACTCCGCCTACATTCTAAGCATCACGGCAGAAATTTCAGCACTATGCATCATAGTGTTGCAGTATCTCCTGGTTTGATCCACAGTATGATGCATAGTGCGGGAAATTCCTGCAGATAATCCAGGGTGTCCGCCGCCCAATTCAGAGAGTACCGGAATGAAAAAGAAACCTGCCACTCTGCCACGTGGCTATCGCACCTGCACCGCATCGCTTGCCGTCGCCGACGTCGATGCCGCGCTAACTTTCTACGAAAGTGCCTTTGATGCGAAGATACAGGCCTATGACGCGGATGAGGCCCCCGGCTTTGCCTCGATCAAGATCGGCAACTCGATGCTGTTTGTCACCGCCGGATGGGGTGCGCACGGCCCCGCCATTCCGGGCACAGTCACTCCGATTGGGCATCATATGTATGTCGAAGATGTGGACACTGCCCTTGCAGCCGCGTTGGAAAGCGGTGCCAGCCTGATCGCTGAGGCGGCGGACACCTATTGGGGCGAACGCTGCGCCACGATTGCCGATCCGTTCGGTCATGTCTGGACGTTGGCGACCCGCGTCGAAAACCTGAAGCCAGCGGATATCAGTGAACGGCGCAAAGCGCTGCTGGACGCGGCGCAGATCGAGGCTGCATGAACGACGCCCCCCTTCCCACATTCACGATCCGTCAAAACGATCTGGCCATTCTCGCGGCTGAGGGTCGCATCGGCGACTATCCGGTCGCCGTTCGCACGGCGCGTGAGGTGATCAGCGGCGGCTTTGCCAACCACTCGGCGCATCCCAATACCTGGACTGTATACTTTCTGGTCGATGGCCAATGGGCGCTGGTCGAATCCACGCGCGGGCTGCGGCGGGAGTGGTCCAGCCTTGATCGGCTTGAGAAATGGCTGCGCAGTTGCGGATTCCGGTTCTTCTGGGTTCGCAACGACATCGATTTTGTGGAACCGCAGGCAGAAGATACCGCCGAGGAAGCCGCAGTATGAAGGCAGTCGCCTCGGAAAACCATAGCCTGAGGACAGCAGGCTTGCGTGACCACACGGTTTTATGTTCCGATGAAGAACGCCGGATCAAATCGGCGGTCGCAATCGGCAAGAAAATGAGAAGAAACGAAAAATGACCCCTTTTGCGATAACCGGAATCCAGATGCATGTCGGTGCGTTGCAGTCGAATGTCGACGCGATGCTGCACCGGATCGACATTATGATGGCACGGTTCCCCTGGACCCAGATGGCCCTGTTCAGCGAACTGGCGCCTCATGGTCCGCTCGACCGGTTTGCCCAGCCCTTTCCCAATGACGACCTGTCGCGCTTTCAGGATGCCGCTCGGCGTTATGGGATCTGGCTGATCCCCGGATCGATGTTCGAAAAGCACGAAGATGGACGGATTTTCAACACCTCGGTGGTGATCAACCCCGAAGGTGAGATCGTCTCAAAATACTCCAAGATGTTCCCGTTCAAGCCTTATGAACAGAACATAGCATCGGGTACCGAATTCTGCATCTTTGATGTGCCGGATGTGGGCCGGTTTGGCCTGTCGATCTGCTACGATATCTGGTTCCCCGAAACCACCCGCCACCTGACCAGCCAAGGGGTCGAGGTTCTTCTGCACCCGGTTCTGACCGGCACAACCGACCGCGAGGCCGAGCTGTCGATCGCCAAGGCGACCGCTGCGCAGTTCCAATGCTACGTGTTTGACGTGAACGGGCTGGCCGCCGGGGGCGTGGGCCGCTCACTGGTCGTTGATCCCTCGGCCACCGTGCTGCACCAGTCTGCGGGACAGGAGGATATCTTCCCTATCGAGATCGATCTTGATCAGGTCCGCCGCCAACGCGAGGTCGGACTGAAAGGTCTGGGGCAGGTTCTCAAAAGCTTCCGCGACCGCGAGGCGGAGTTCCCGGTCTATGACCGTTCCAGCGGGGCGGATGCCTATCTGCACACGCTCGGCCCGCTGCGCATTCCGCAGAAAGGCGACGTTGCGGGCGTCGCTGCATCCGACCCCAGAACGGCGCTGGGATATACTGAAGACGCCGCGACCAAGCCCGACAATCTGTATCTCTACAAAGGACGTTCTGGCACAGACTGATACCGGCCCAGCTTTTCGGTATCGGCAGAAAGGAAAAATTTCATGCACGGCATTTCCGATAGCGAAAAGCTCCACACCATCTCGGACTACTACAGCGCCTCGCAACTGAGGGCAGACCGATGGAGCGCGCTGCGGGAAACGGCCGAGTCTCTGGATCAGGGCGGTAACGAAAAAGATCGGGACCGGGCACGGCAGTTGCTGCAGGCGCTGGCCCCGATCGAGGTGTATTTCGCTTTTCCGGGCGGATCGGCGTTCGACTATCTGCGTCGTTTGCTGGACCATGGAAACTTTGGCGATTTCTCAACCGCCGTGCGCCGGGTGTCGCGGGCGCTGACCTCAGGGGCCTATCGTCGCCGCTCGATCCCGTTGATCGCGGATGAGACCGAGGTTGATGAGTTTGAGGACGAGTCCACCCAAAGCCATGAAGCCCGCGCGCTGGGCCGCCCATATTTCGAGGTGATGATCGTTGACAAGGTCAACGAACATCAGGAACGGTTCCTGCAAACCAGCCTGCAACGGATGCGCCGCAGCGAAGATCCGTTTATCTATGAAACCGTTGTCGTTCCCAGTGTCGAGGATGCGCTGATCGGGGTTCTGTTCAACCAGAATGTACAGGCGGTCATTGTTCGCCCGGGCCTTAGCCTGAAGTCCAAGAACGAAACCAATGTTTTGGGCCGCTATATCAGCCTCTATGGCGAGGGCGCCGATCTTGATGCGCTGTCCCCTTCGGAATACGGCCCTGAAACCTGCCGCCGGATCGGCATGCTGCGCCCCGAGCTGGACGCTTATCTAATCACCGACCGTTCGGCGGAAGATATTGCCGGTCTCGATCTGGGCCTGTGCCGGCGGGTCTTCTACAATCAGGAAGACTTTCTGGAATTACACCTGAACATCCTGCGCGGGGTGCAGCGGCGCTATAAGACACCGTTCTTCACGGCGCTCAAGGAATACTCAAAACAGCCCACGGGCGTGTTCCACGCAATGCCGATCAGCCGGGGTAAATCGATCAGTCGAAGCCACTGGATTCAGGACATGGGGGCGTTCTACGGATCAAATATCTTCATGGCGGAAACTTCGGCCACGTCTGGCGGGCTGGATTCGCTGCTGGAGCCGAAGGGCCCGATAAAAGAGGCGCAAGAGGCTGCCGCACGCGCATTCGGCTCTAAACAGACGTTTTTTGCGACTAACGGCACCTCGACCTGCAACAAAATCGTTGTGCAAGCACTGGTACGGCCCGGAGATATCGTGCTGATCGACCGCGACTGCCACAAATCGCACCACTACGGCATGGTGCTGGCGGGAGCGAGCGTGGTCTATATGGACAGCTATCCGCTGCATGATTACTCGATGTATGGCGCGGTACCGATCCGAGAGATCAAGCACAAGCTTTTGACCCTGAAGGCCGAAGGCAAGCTGGATCAGGTTCGTATGGTGCTGCTGACCAACTGCACATTCGATGGCATCGTCTACAACGTGCAGCGGGTGATGCAGGAATGCCTGGCGATCAAAAAGGACCTTGTGTTCCTGTGGGATGAGGCGTGGTTCGGTTACGCGCGCTTTGCCCCAAATTCGCGCGTACGTACTGCGATGCGATCAGCCAATATCCTGCGCGAACAATTCCGCACCCCAGAACATGCCGAGGCTTATGCCAACCAGCAGGAGGAACTGAAGGGCGCGGATGATGAAACCCTTCTGAACACCCGCCTGATCGCTCCGCCCGATGCACGCGTTAGGGTCTATGCCACACAATCAACGCATAAAACGCTCACTGCGCTGCGGCAGGGTTCGATGATCCACGTCAATGACCAGCAGTTCAAAGGTGCGGTCGAAGAGGCGTTTCACGAGGCCTATATGACCCACACCTCGACCTCTCCCAATTACCAGATCATCGCCTCATTGGATGTAGGCCGCAGACAGGTCGAGATCGAAGGGTACGAGTTCGTCCAGCGGCAGGTCGAAAGCGCGATGGCAATCCGCCGGGCCGTGACGACCCATCCGCTGCTTAGAAAGTATTTCAAGCTGGTCACGGCGGGCGACATGATCCCCGAGCAATATCGCGAAAGCGGCATGACCAGCTATTTCGATCCCGATCAGGGCTGGGCCGATGTTTGGGATTGCTGGGCCAAAGACGAGTTTGTTCTGGATGCCACGCGTATCACCCTGCATGTGGGCGCGACCGGCTGGGATGGGGATACGTTCAAGACCAAGATCCTGATGGATAAATACGGCATCCAGATCAACAAGACTTCGCGCAATACCGTGTTGTTCATGACCAATATCGGCACCACGCGCAGCTCGGTCGCCTATCTTATCGAGGTGCTGGTCGAGATCGCCAAGGAGTTGGACGATCTGATGGACGATGCCTCGAAGATGGAGAAGCTGGCCTTCGAAAAGCGCGTCAGCAACCTGAGCGAACACGTCCCACCTCTGCCCGATTTTAGTCGGTTCCACGATGCGTTCCGCTGTGAGGCAGGTACCGAAGCCGGTGACATCCGTACGGCGTTTTTCCTGTCCTATGACGAAGACAATTGCGACTATGTCGAACCCGACAAGGAGATGTTGGAACGGCTCGAAGCCGGGGAAGAGATGGTCTCGGCCACCTTCGTGATTCCCTATCCGCCGGGCTTTCCCATTTTGGTACCGGGGCAGGTGATCAGCCCCGAAATCCTCAAATTCATGCAGGAACTGGACGTCTCGGAAATCCATGGATTCCGTGCCGATCTGGGCCTGCGCATTTTTACCGAAGACGCTTTGAAGTCAGTAAAGAACCCCTAAGGGGTCAGGGAGGACAACAATCATGCCAAAGAAGGTGCTGAAAAACATCTCGGAAATCCGCCGGTATTTCCATACCAACAAGGACCCGATCTATTTCGTATCGGCAACCAATTTCAACCTGTTGGGGCTGGATGAATGGGTGATGAACTTCACCTATATCTGCTACATGGATTGCTTTGACGGGCGACATCCGAACGTGTTTGTGCCTTCGGAAATGCCGCATGATGAGTTTCAGTCCATCGAAGACATCAACAATTATCTGCTGCAGCACAAAGAGGTCATCGACCTGGTCAAGCGGCGCGGTGGCAAGCCCAAGTTTGTCTTCCTGATGTTCGACGAGACGACTGAGAAGCTGGTCAAGGAGCTGGGCGGTCAGCTGTGGTTCCCCAAAGCCAAGCTGCGCACCAAATGTGACAACAAGATCGAAACTGTCCGTATCGGCAATAAGGCGGGTGTGCCTTCGGTGCCCAACACGCTGAGCGTTGTCAAAAGCTATGATCACCTGAAAAAGATCTGCGAAAAGGCCGGATTGGGGAATGATCTGGTGCTACAATCCGCCTTCGGCGACAGTGGCCATACGACGTTTTTCATCAAGTCCGAGGCCGATTTCAACAAGCACAAAGACGAGATCATCGGCGAAGGCGAGATCAAGATCATGAAGCGGATCGACTGTCGCGGGGCGGCGATCGAGGCCTGTGCGACCTCGGAGGGTACCATCGTTGGCCCGCTGATGACTGAGCTTGTGGGCTTTAAGGAACTTACCCCCTATCGCGGCGGCTGGTGCGGGAATGAGATTTTCTCAACCGCCTTTCCACCGAAAGCACGTGAACAGGCGCGGCAATTGACCTTCCAATTCGGGGAAGAGCTGCGCAAATCAGGCTATCGCGGCTATTTCGAACTCGACTTCCTGATCGATAAGAAAACCGACGAACTGTGGTTGGGCGAATTGAACCCCCGTATCACTGGCGCCAGCTCGATGACCAACCACGCGGCCTTTGCGCACGCTGATGCGCCACTGTTTCTGTTCCATCTACTTGAGTTTTCAAAGAAGCCCTTCGAGCTGGATGTCGAGGAACTGAATGCCCGCTGGGCGGATCCGGACATGATCGACAGCTGGTCGCAAATGGTAATCAAACACACCGATGACAGTGTCGACCGGATCACGCAGGCCCCACAGTCGGGCATCTACAAGATGCTGGAAGATGGCCGCGTCGTGTTCGACCGGTTCGACTATCACCGCCGCGCGGTGGGCGAGAACGAAGCGTTCTTCCTGCGTATCTCGAATGTCGGTGATTACCGCTATGAGGGCGCTGATTTGGGTATCCTCGTGACTCGCGGGCGGTCGATGACCAAGGGCTTCAAACTGACGGACAAATCGAAGAAGTGGATTCATGGGATCACTTCGGCTTATACGGCTGAACCGCTGCCTGCGGCACAGCCGATGGAAGACCCCGCCTTCAAAATTATGTAGAAAGCCCCATGGCGCTTGTTTTTCGCTCAATCGACGAGGAACAGCCCGGTCCTAAGCTGGCCGGGCTGTTTGCCGAATACTGGCCCGCCTACCGCAAATGGTGGGCGCAAGAGGGATATTCGGCCCGCCCCACCTATCGCGAATGCCTCCGCGCCTTGCAAAAGCACATGCCCGAGATTCTGCCGCTTTATGAAGAGATCGTCGAATTGGTCGGCGGCAGCGACAGCCAGGCGCGGTTTCTCAGCTTTTACTGCCCGCCGAAATATCTTTCGGGCTGCAGCCAGGCGATTTGGCGTGGCAAAACACCGTTTCTGGTGCGCAATTACGACTACCATCCAAAAACCTTTGACGCTGCTCTGCTGAAAACCCAATGGGGCGGGCGCGGGATCATCGGGATGAGCGACGGCGTTCTGGGTCTGCTTGATGGCATCAACGATGCCGGTCTGACGGTCTCGCTCACCTTTGGCGGGCGGCGCGAGGTCGGCGACGGCTTTGGCGTGCCGCTGATCCTGCGCTATGTCCTTCAAACCTGCGAGACAACGGCCGAGGCGGTCGACTGCCTGTGCCGCATCCCCTGCCACATGAGCTATAACGTCACCGTTCTGGATGCCAAGTATAACCACAGCACGGTTTATCTAGCCCCAGACCGGCACCCGCAAATCTCGGACCAGCCGGTCGCGACCAACCATCAGGGCCATGTCGAATGGTCCACGCATGCGCGCTTTACGGCCACCGTGGAACGCGAAAGGTTCTTGCTCAACCGTCTCAATCAGCACCCGGAAAGCGAGAAGCGGTTTATCGATGCGTTCCTGCGTCCGCCGCTTTATTCAACGGCTTTCAGATCAGGTTTCGGCACGCTCTATACTGCGGTCTATCGGCCTGCGAAGAAGCAGTTGCAACTGCTTTGGCCCGGTGCCAGCTGGGACTTGTCCTTCGATGGCTTCAAAGAGGGTGAGCTGAGCCTGATGTTGCCCGACGAGGCCGAGCCTGCAGTCTGACAAGCGCGGTCGCCCTTCTAAACTTCTTGCTCTTGGACGGGCGACGCAATAATGGGAGCGCGACGCGCGGCAGTTTCAAACAAGGCCCGGCGGGATCAACACCACATATTTCTATGACGCGATAGGACCACGGAAAGCATGATCGGTACCTCCCCAAATTGGCTAAGATTGCTTCCTTACTTCGTCACCGCATTGGTGATGGTCATGGTCTGGTCCTGGTATCTGACTGATCTGGGTGTTGGGAACATCTATCACTACGATGAATTCTACACTTATGACCGCAGTACAGGCTTTGCGCGCAATGGGGACTGGCTGGCGGTTTATTCCAACAACGAACCTAGCCTGAAAAAACCGCCCATGCAGTATTGGATGTCTGCACTGCTGATGGAGTTTGGCGTATCTGATATTCTGGCCTTGCGCCTGCCGTCGATGATCTTTGCGCTGGGCGCGCTGATGGCAACGGCCGTACTGGCGCGGGTGATGATCCCGGACTGCCCCTGGGCCATGCTGCCTTCGGTCCTGCTGGTGGCCACGTCGCTTCAGTTCTGGCAACACGCCACATCCGCGATGCTTGATACCGGTGCGGTTTTCTTTTCGACCCTTGGAATTGCAGCCCTGTTGGCAGCGTTGGAAAAGCCGAAATACTGGCCTTATTTCGGCGCAACTCTGGTGTTGGCCGCCTTGCAGAAAAGCCCAACCCCGCTGGCCTTTCTAGCGCTGGCACTACTGACGCTGAAGTTGACCAACAGATGGCAGACGGAACCGTTCAGCGAGATCTGGCAGAACAGAACGTTTCGCCGGACACTCAAGATTGCGATCCCGCTGGCCTTCGCCTGGCCGATCCTGCAAGAGCTTCGGTTCCTCTTTGGCGACTCGCTTGATGGCAACATCAAAGGCGAGATGCTGGATCGTTTTCGCCCATCGCTCAGCGATCGCGGCTTCGGGAAGCTCTATGATCTGATCATCTCGGGCGAGCCGTGGTTGCGGCTGCTGGGTTTTGTCGGCATCTGCGCTCTGCCATTTCTGCAAAAGCGGCCCAGACTTCTTGCTGCAACAGGGATAGCCGCGTTCTTCGTCATCATGATGTGGGCCGCAGCCGGCAAGGTTTATGCACGCTACACCCTGCTGATCCTGCCGATGCTGATGGTCGCGGCAACCGGTTTGTTGTTTTCGGTCGAGCGCCTGCGCTGGGCCGGGATGGTGGCCGCGCTGGGTCTGGTCTTTGTTGCAGGCGGCCTGTTCTATGACCGCGATGCCACCGATCTGGGCAAGGGTCGCGTGCGTTTGGGCGTGCCCGAGGCCGAGATTCTGACCCCTTTGGGTGCAATGCTGCAACCGGATGAAACCCTGCTGCTCTGCGCCTATGACCGCAAGTTGCGCGTACCGCCCGGGGCCGCATCGGTCTTTGCTTCCAACGGTAGGCGCTTTGTCTATCTCAGACGGCTGGAGCTGCACAAATACCTCGACAGGTTCGGCTATACCACCGGCCCGCTGCGAGGGCTCTGTTCGGAGGGTGAGTTGTCTGAGCTGGCACCTGACCTAATCGGGCTCGAGACGCAGCCAACTGCGGTTGAGGGTTTGGTCTATTGGTCGGCAACCGGTGTCACGCCCGCCCCTGAATAGGAGACACGGTGCAATCCGTCCCATCGCTGAACAATGCCCCAACAAGTTGCGCAGATGTTGGCCTGCGATGCGGTGGCCACTTGAATTTTCGCCGTTGATCCCGCAAAAGCCCTGAGACTGAAACAAGTAAAGCTATCCACCATGCATGCTGATCATGATGCCAACGCTGACAATCGACCCACCGTGTCGATCGTGATTCCCATGCATAACGAACAGGGGGCTGTTCCTGGTCTTATCCAGGGCATCTGCACTGCTGCGACCGAATTGCCCGCGTTCGAGATTGTCGCGGTTGATGATGGATCGACCGATGGCACTTTTGCGGCGCTGCAACAGATGCAGAAAGACTGTCCGCAACTGCGCATCCTGCAGCACAAAACGGCCGGTGGCCAAAGTGCTGCCGTGCATTCCGGCGTCAAGGAGGCACGCGCGGATATCTGCTGCACGCTGGATGGCGACGGACAGAACCCGCCGGAAGAGCTGCCAAAGATTTGGGCGCCGCTGGTGTCGGGTGGTGATGCCTCGATTGGCCTGGTGGCGGGGCAACGGGTTGGCCGGCAAGACACTGCGTCAAAGAAGCTTGCCTCGCGCTTTGCCAATGCACTGCGGGGCTGGATGCTGAAAGACGGCACACGTGACACCGGCTGCGGTTTCAAGGCGTTCCGACGGCAGGCTTTCCTCGATCTGCCCTTTTTCAATCATATGCACCGTTATCTGCCCGCCCTGTTTAAGGCCTATGGCTGGAATATCGCGCTGGTGGATGTGGCGCATCAGCAGCGTTTGTCGGGCGAATCCAAATACACCAATTTCGGGCGGGCCATGGTCGGCATCTGGGATCTGTTCGGCGTCGTCTGGCTGACCCGCCGCGCCAAATCCGTTTCCGCAACCGAGGCGTCCCGGTCATGAAAGAAACCATTCTGGAAATCCTGCACGTCGATAGCCCGACCGAGGCGCTCTGGGTCTTTATCGGTCTGGCCGGTCAGCTGATGTTCAGCGCCCGGTTTATCGTGCAATGGATCACGTCCGAGCGCGCCAAGAAATCCGTTATCCCGATGGCGTTCTGGTACCTTTCGATCGGCGGCGGGCTTATCCTGCTGAGCTATGCGATCTATCGCCGTGACCCGGTCTTTATTCTGGGTCAGTCGATGGGCCTGTCCATCTACCTGCGCAACATCTTCCTTATTCGCGCTGAAAACCGCTGATTGATCGTAACGCTTCTTTACGACCTGCCACCCATTACAAGTTTGTCGGCTGCACCCGTTCAGCGGGTAGCGGCCTACAGCTGCGTTGTGTGAACAACCTCTTATTGTTTCTGAAATTTTCGTGCTAGTATCCCGCGAATAGATTTTCAGAATTGTACTCGGAGGATATTTTCTCTTGCCCGATAGCTCACCCCGGTTGTTCAGATTGCGCCCTTTGGAAAAGGCGGATCTGGGAACAGTTGCGCGCTGGTTTCAGGATATCCATGACCTGGCACTGTTCGACCGAACGTCGCGCATTCCTCAGAACCTGGTACAGACCGAACAATATTGGGAAGACGCGATAAACGCCTCAAAGGACTGCTGCAAATGCTGGTTCGCTATCGAATCTGACAGTGGTGATCTGGTGGGGATGACCGGGCTTGAAGCAATTTCTAGCGTCAACAGGGATGCGGTGGTTCCGGTATTTGTCGACAAATCCATCCGTCGACATGGCGTGGCGGTGCGTTCGGTTGCGCTGATGCTGGATTTCGCATTCCGGCAACTGGGCCTGAACCGTATCACCTCGTATTACCGGGCCGACAATCACAGCAGCCGAGATCTGATCCAGCGAATCGGCTGCGAGATCGAGGGCACGATGCGTCAAGCCTGGTTCGCGGATGGGCAGTTCCATGACATGGTTGTCGTCGGCATGTTGCAGCAGGACTGGATCGCGCGTCGAGAGGTGCTCGCGCAGGAGTTAGGCACCCAAACAGTGGTCAGTTTTGATGCCTCTGGGTGGTCTTGGCCCCCCGATTCCGGTGCAGATACCTAAAATGTTACGTATTCTGAGTCATTTTTTGCTAAAACAGTCCTGTCGGATTCGACATGACAACACAATTGAGTATTGCCAGTGAACACGACCGGTTCGGACGCATCAATAAAACAGAAACTAGGCGCGGTGCTTTTTGCCGACGTTGTCGGCTATTCCCGCCTGATGAGCGAGAACGAGATGGATACGTATAACGCGTTGAAGTCTTTGCTTTCGCAGCTTGAATCGGCTTGCTCAAAGTATCAGGGCAAAATCATCGAAGTGCGCGGTGACGGCATCCTTGCTTTATTCGACACGGCGACCAGTGCAGTAGAGTTCAGCATCGAACTGCATCGGATCGCTGCGGAACATAATCAGGCGCGGGATGACGAGCACAACATCAAATTTCGCGCTGGCGTTCACATGGGCGAAGTTCTGATGGACGAACGCGGCATCCACGGTGACAACGTCAATATCGCTGCCCGCCTGCAGGAGATTGCCGAGCCAGAACGGGTTTATGTCAGCGCAGCCGTCTATGAACAGATCCGTAACCGCCTGCGCTATGGCTATGAATTCCTCGGTCCCAAGCAGCTCAAGAACATCATGTCTCCGGTCGCGACCTACTGTGTCCGAACCGAGGTCGAGGGTGCAACAATGGCCGCAACCCTACGTCCTGAGATGCAGCTGGAAGTGCTTGAAAGGCCCGATAACCCGTCGGTTGCGGTGCTGCCCTTTACTAGCCAAGGCGGGGATGAAGATGACAGCTGGGTCGCCGAAGGGCTGACCGACGACATCATCATGAACCTGTCCAAATTCCGGAACCTGTTCATCATTGCCCGGAATTCCTCGTTCTTCTTCAAGACCCAGTCGATGTCGCCGCAAGAGGCCGCTCGGCGTCTGAACGTGCGCTATATCGCGCGCGGCAGTGTGCGCCGCTCGTCCAGTCGTATCCGGATCACGGCCGAGCTAATCGACGCCAACACCGAACGCACCATCTGGGGTGAACGGTTCGACCGTAAGCTCGACGATATCTTCGACATCCTGGATGAGGTGACCGAGTGCATCGTTGCCGCCACTGCAGTCATGATCGAGTCGCATGAAAAGCTGCGCATGGTGCAGGCAATCCCGTCAGATCTGCGAGCTTATGGTTCGGTTCTGCAGGGGCAGCACCATATTTTCAAATACACCCGCAATGACAACCGCAAGGCGCAGCATTGCTACGAATCCGCGCTTGAGCGCGACGGCGGCTATGCTCGGGCTGCAGCAGCCCTGTCACGCACGCTCAACATCGATTGGCGCTATTCCTGGACCGAAGACCCAAACAGCGCGCTGGACAAGGCGCTGTCGCTGGCTCAGCGCGCGGTGGAGCTTGATCCCACAGACGCGCGCGGGTTTGGAGAGCTAGGCTATGTGCAGCTTTATCGCAAAGAGCATGACTCGGCGATCGAATCCTACAAACGCGCCCTGCAGCTGAACCCCAACGATGCGGACATGCATTCGGACTACGCCGATGCGCTGGCCCATTGGGGCGACAACGAAACCGCCATCAAACATCTGCAGCAGGCGATGCGCCTGAACCCCTATTTCCCCGATCAGTACCTGTGGCATCTGGGCGGGGCCTATTACAATCTCAAACGCTATGACGATGTGATCTCATGCGTGAACAAGATGAACAACCCGACCGAAGGGCAGCGCGTGCTGGCCGCCAGCTATGCCCATAAGGGCGAGTTGGAAATGGCCCGCCAGATCGCCGACAAACACCGCGCAGCGCATCCCAATTTCTCACTATCGCGCTGGGCCAAGGTTCAGCCGGACCGCCTGTCTGACGACACGCAGCATTTTGTCGAGGGGCTCAAAAAGGCCGGGTTCTGAGCTGCTGCCCGATCTTGCCTATAAAAATCAACTCGCCTGTTCGCGGTCGAACTGCATGCGTAACCGCCTGACTTCATCCATTTGTTCATGCGACCAGAAGACAAGCGGTTTCAGCATTTCAAGCAAGCTTCTGCCCAAAGGCGTCAATTCATAGGACACTGCCACTGGCGGTCCGGGATCGACGGTGCGGGTCAAATAACCATCACGTTGCAACCCGCGCAGGTTTTCGGTCAACACACTTTGTGTGATGTCTCCGATACAGCGCTTGAGATCGCCAAAGCGTTTCGGCTCATCCTCCAGCGCAAGGATGATGATCATCCGCCATTTGCCCGTCACATTGGACAGTACGGAACGGATTGAGCAGTTGGAAGCTTCTGCCTTGTTGGCAACACCAATTGGTAGCATATCAATCTCTGGTATTGTTTCGAAACTTAATCGCACAATAGCGTCACGTTGGCCTCGGTACAACTCCCTGAAAATTCGGGCAGTAGCCTCAAGCGTACCAGGTCATTTTAAAGTACGTAATTGAAATGAAGTATGGATTTGCTACCACGTATCCAGTAGATACGAATCATAGGAAATCAACATGTCCCCCAAAGAACTTGTAATCGCACTTTTTACGGCTGCCTTTGCTGAACATGACCCGCAAGCTGCGCTACAGCTCGTTACCCCGGACTATATTCAGCACAACCCGCAAGTCCCGACCGGAGCCGAAGGCCTGGCCGGCCTGATCCCTTTGGTCGAACAATCCGGGATGACTGCAACTACCCACCGGGTCATCACCGAGGGCGATATGGTTGTATTGCACAGCACGTTCGACAACGCGGACGCTTTTGGTGCACCGACCCTCGCCGCCTTTGACATATTCCGCGTCGAGAATGGCAAAGTTGCTGAACATTGGGACAATTTGCAGCCCGTTCCTGAAACAACAGTGTCGGGCCGTGGCATGACAGATGGGCCGACCGAGATCACCGATCTTGAGAAAACAGAAGAAAACAAGGCGCTGGTTCTGGGGTTTGTGCGTGACGTTCTGGGCGGTGCCGCGCCCGAGAAAGCTCCGATGTATTCCGAGGTCTATATGCAGCACAATCCAATGCTTGCTGATGGGATCGATGGCCTGATCGAGGGCACCAAAGCCTGGGCAGAGCAGGGGAATGTGATCACCAAATTCGAGCCGCAGATTGTGGTGGCCGAAGGCAACTTTGTCTTTGTCGCCTCAGATGCCACCGTCAGCGGGAACCCTTGGGCCTTCTTCGACCTATGGCGCGTCGAAGATGGAAAGATCGTTGAACATTGGGACGTCGTTTCGCCTACGCCAGCCGAAATGGCGCACGAAAACGGCAAGTTCTGATCTTCGAAAGGGATGGCGGGTCAGGCATAAATGGCCCGCCAACCCAAAGCAGACGTTGGAATAAAACCAAACGTCAATCGGTCAGGATCATTTCAACCTTCCTATTCACCACGTGCCTTTGCGCCGCTGACTTTGGCACCTGACACCTTAGCACCGGACACCTTGGCCCCGCTGACCTTCGCGCCCGAGACCTTGGCCCCGCTCACCTTGGCGCCCGAGACCTTGGCTCCGGACATCATCGGTGCGTCATATTCAAAATAGACGTCCAGCAGCACGTCTTCGATCTGACCGGCTGCGATATCCATGCGGATGGTGTAATCGGCCTGATCGTAGTTCCAGACGCGGATGTCATTGGCCATCTGGTAATCCGCTGCCGCGACGCCCGAAACCGAGGGGTTCATCGGCGCGCGTGCGGCCTGTTGCGTGGTGTCCGGCGCGTTAGCGTCATTGCTGGTCTGCAGCTTGAAGCCATGGGGCAGGTTGCCACCCGTCGCGCTCTCGCCTTCGCCATGCACCAGAAAGATCGTGGGTTCTGGCATCTCGTAATAGGTGCCGTCATAGGCGAAGCCGTAAATCCGGGCCAGTCGTGCATCGCCTCCGAACTGGTCCCCGATGAAATTATTGACGCCACGACCCCTCCGGCGGCCATCCTGTTCGATGAACAGCTGTTCCGAGTGCCGGTTCGCGATCTGCTGCCAGTGGGTATGTTTGAACTGACGTCCGCGACGGATGTAGACAAACGAGTCGTGCGGAACCTTCTTCCGCTTGTCGAACTTGAACTTGTCGCCGTCCTTGATGACCTTGTAGATGCCGGACTTTTCGTTTGCCGCATCCCCGACCTGGACCAGAACACGATCGTCTTCCCGGACATGTACGCCGTCGATTTTGGTGAATTTCTTACTGAAGTCGTAGTCTTCCTCAACCTCTTCGGCCAACCGGACCGAGCGTTGTTTCAGTTTTAAATCACTTAACTCTCGCCCAAACAGTAATACCTCGGAAAAACTGAGTAAGGACTCAGACATATCACTTTCTCCCTATCGGGGGTCGACGCTGCCGATTGCCTCGCCTGTCCCGGTTTGCGCATTCAGTGCGCGTTGAATGTCACTATTATCACCCCGTGCGCGTAACCTGCCACAATAGCGGGGGAAAAACAAAGACTTTAAGGTTCATTCACCTCGGGTGACAGCGTACGAACCGATGCGGCATGGCTCGTGCCGTCGGGCTTGGTCAAACGGGGGCCGGGCGCTGTCAATCCGATGTGGCGCATGCGGAAATTGCCTTCGATAATCTGCCGGAATGCGCCGCCGGTGACCTCGTGATCGACCATGACCAAGGCGCGTTCAACGCCGAAGTAGCTCAGCATATCGGGGTCCAATTTCTCCCACGCATCTGCAAGATAGGAACCCAGCAGGTCCCGCGCTTCGATCAGGGCGACCCGAAAGCCTTCGGGGTCGGCTGCGTAATGTTCGTCGAACAGGTCTTGCATGATCGCATTGTATTCGTCGGTCCCTTCCAACTCGTCCGAGAGCTCCTCCATCTCCGGGTCGATCACGTCATGTGCTACCAGTCGTTCGTGGTAGATATCGACCAGAATATCGAACATCGCCCCGGTCAGTGGTTCCGACAGGGCGTGTTCGCTGGACCATCCATGCGAGAATTCAGAAAGCGTCCGGTCATTGGCGGCGATCCGAATTTGCGAGTTCTGCGACAGCTCGGCAAAGCGGCTCAGCCGGTTATAAGTATAAAGGTTGCCGCGTGTGTTTTTCAGCAATTCATCCACGACCGAGCCGAAATGCAGCGACGCCAACAGCGCCACCATATCGGCCGCCGATTCATGGAACCCATAATATTCGCCGGTCGCATCCTCTTCGGATGGCATGCCGACCACGCTGTAGATGATGGCATGGCCGATCTCATGCGCGACCACATCGAAGTTCAGGCTGTAGGGGCGGTATTCGTCACCGATATCGCGAGTGCCACCGGTTTCCAGAAATCCCCAACCGATATGCGCGTTATCTAGACTTGGCAGCAACGATAGCTCAAGCCGCTCGAAATCACGCGCGAAATGCCAGGGGATCGGGCGATTAAAATAGCCCTCCCACACATCCATGGTGAAATGGGCCGCTCCGAACAGATGGGCGGCTTCAAAGGCCGGGTCCTCGGGATCGATATGGATGAA
This sequence comes from Ruegeria sp. CE6, assembly GCF_056537485.1. NCBI lineage: Bacteria > Pseudomonadati > Pseudomonadota > Alphaproteobacteria > Rhodobacterales > Roseobacteraceae > Ruegeria > Ruegeria sp. CE6. Next base: position 33,862 of record NZ_JBQFRR010000005.1, read on the forward strand.
ATTGCCAAACTCATCGGGCTCGGGCGGCGGCAGGATATAGCCGTCCCATGCGGGCAGATACATCTCGGGGCCGTCTTCACCCTCGATTATCGCGCCATAGGGGGTCGTTTTGTCGACCGGGTACATCGCATACATGCGGGGGCCCGATGGGCCTGGGCCTATGGTCCCTTGCGGGGCCGATATTTCGACCAGTTCGGGCTTGGAATTCGGCTCTAAAAAGGGCGATTGCGGATATAGTAAGAACCGCGTGCCGGGGGGGTCATTCTCTGAATAGTCGGGCCAGATTGCCAATTTTCCCTCCCGTTATCCGCCGGCGTGCAGACCGGCTGCCAATCCGGCCTCTTGGTCAACCGGATCGCCACCAGCTTGGCAAAACATGAACTCGGCGGCAATCAAATCAACCAAGGTATCGCGCCCCTCAAGGCCAAGCCCGATCGCGTAGGAGTCAAGATCATCCGGCACCCTCTGGTCAAGACGTGTTTCAAAATACCAGATCAAGGCGCGCGTCCGGGTTGCAGCGTTGCTTTGATCCGGCAACAGCGCCGCTTTGCGCTGCGCCCGGTCGCGCAACGCGCTGTAGTCGCCCGAGCGTCGAAGCTCGGTCAGCAAAGCGGCATCCATTGTCTCGGCCAGCGTCTGGATTGCGATTTCGATACGGGATTTGTCAGCCAGCATCGCCTCGTACTGCACAAGGGTCAGGTCATTTTCTTCCAGCCATTCGAGTAAATCCGCGTGGCGGGGCAGTCTGGCCTCCAGCCGATGCTCTGTCATTTGCTTGACCACGGCGTTTTTATCCGGCTCCAAACCCTGTCGGCGGGTCTCGTCCTTAGACAGCAAGCCTAACGCTGCGCGATCACGCAGATGCGCGTAGAGAACCGGATCAAGCCGCAGCTCATCCACTAGCGCCCGCGCCTCGCTATCCTGTTGTGCGGCTTCCCCATCCACACGGGCGCAGAGGTCACGCCAGACCAGCGTCCGTTCGGTGCGATGTGCGTCTGACACATTCGTTCCAGCATTCAGAAAGTGGGCCATCTCAGCCAGCATCGCGCGGGCGTCGTCCCCTTTCGCATCCACCTGCCCGTCGGGTAACCATCGTAGAAAGGGTTGCGGGTCAGAAGTGCCCTCAAGGATGCGATCCCAAACCCGGTCACGGTAGTGCAGGTTTTTCGCCTTTTGCTGCAACGCGTCGCCCGTCTCTGACGACAACACACCCGCTGTCTTGGCTTGCGCAATGGTGGCGCGGATCGAGACCATAGGCTCGCTCAGCGGTGGAAAGCCAAGCTCGGCAGGGCCGTGCAGCACCGCCACCTCGTCATCATCTTCGATGGCACCATTCAGGTAACCCTCAAAAATCTGGCCGATCCCGATCATCCCGAAATCCGCCAGCTCTGCCGCGCGCAGCGCACCCATGCTGGCACTGCCAAAGACCGGTATACCTTGCTCCAAGGCCCACAGGATTTCCTTGTGCCAGACCGAGGGCACCCCGTCGAAATACCCGTCTATAATCCCGATCGCACGCGGCTTTTCCCGCACTGCCCGATACACATCGCCCTGCTGAACCGGGGGCAGGATAGTGGCGTTCAGATGTTCGCGCACGGCTTCGGCCCGTAGCGTTGGCCCGACAAAGACAACCACACTCATGACATCACCGCTCGCGCACGGGGGCCTGCGACAAAGTCGGGATCGTCATGGGGCGCTTCCAAGCCCGGTATCACCGCGCGCGCCACTGCGATGTCAATTTCGGGTCGCGACAGATCAACAGTGACCACCTGATCTATGCCTGCCTCGGACAGGCGCGCCAGCAACAAAGACAGGTCATCCGTGAAAGATCCGGTCACGTAGGTTGGGCATTCGGTGAAATCACCGATAGGCGCCGAGCCATCGATCAGTTCGCGGATGTATCCGCTGCGCCAGTTCCGGGCAGTGTCCGAGAACTCTTCCGGGTCCAGATCATCGCGCGCCCCTGAGATATAGGTCAGCCGTGTTTGCGCCGCTTCGGTCAGCGCCCGCAGTAGGGCAATGGCGCGATCCGGGTGGCAGCCGTCGCCGATGCCGATATGGCCCGTCGTGCCTCCGCCCTCACATATCGCGCAGCGAAAGCTGGCGATGCCTATGTCCGAGGTCGTGTCCCAGATTCCCAAATCCAGCCCCGCCGCAGAAATCTGTTCCATCGCCTGAAGGCAACGCGGGTCGTCCACTGTAAGGGGATCAACACGCGGGGTTGCGCCCTGATGGTGCCACAGCGTTGTGGCGTCACGCTCGATCAACTCGCAGATCGCGTGGCAACTGGCTTCGGTCAGGTTGTTGCCGGACGCCAGCCCGTTTGTCGTTCGCGGAAACGCCCGCTGCCCAGCCACGGGCGAGGTGGTATAATCGGTGTCCACCATCTCATACGGCACCCAGCAGGGCTGGCCCGAGGGCAGATCGCGCCCCAGCACCCACAGTATCGCCTGATGAGGGTCGAACTGCCCGCCGGTGACGCTGGGCAGACGGTCGGCATCGACCACATACTCCACCGCCAGATCAGCAAAGCTGGACAGCCGTAGCGGCAGTTCGATCCGCTCTGCGTGCCAGGATTCAATCGCTTCCATCACGCCCGAAGCCCGGGCTGCGCTCAGCGACAGCCCCTTGCCCAGCGACACCGCGACCGAGCGCGAGTTTGGCCGCGTCACCATCACTGTCGGCAATCCAACCCGGTCCAGTCCCGTCAGGTTGGCGATCCGGGTTATGCCCATCTGCTTGAGGAATGGTTTGACGATGGCCAGGGTCTCTTCCGGGTCGCGCAGCCGGTGGGTGTCTAGCACATAAGACTTCTGCGAATTCCCGGACATCCAAATGACCTTGCCAAATATCTGATAAACCACTGTAACCCGCCGGGCGGATCATGTCGGCGTCAGGATGCGGGATGAATGCGTAGTGGTCAACCGCGCGCCGGCCCGGCAGTCCACGCTTGCATGACCCGCGCGCTGCCGTTAAACGAGCTTCCGCATCGCCTCAATAGCTCAGCTGGTAGAGCAGGTCCTTCGTAAGGACAAGGTCGGGGGTTCGAATCCCTCTTGAGGCACCATCCCAATCTAATAAATGTATTATTATCAACTATTAGCATACTTAAGTTGTTATTTTGTCCACCTTTTAATCCACCTTGCTCACCTTGTAATGGTCAATGTTGCTGGGGGACACATAGGGGACAAGACAGCGGGTTAGACGCCACTAATCAGCTTCATTAGCCCGACTATTGCTAAGCCCATCAACTATGGCCTGAACACTAAGCGTGCCATCCAAATCGGTGATGTCGCACACGCCCCTTGTCCCTGCGTCGATGAAGCTGCCTTTCATACAGTCGATTGAGTGCTGCCTGCCTTGTGTCAGAAACGCTGCTGGATCTGCCATCGTGCTAACTAGGCCTTGCACGCACGTGGCGATTGTTCGGTTATCCCGCCTATCGATTGCGTCCGCTAATGCTTGAGAATCAACGTAGTTGTTGCCTTTGTGAAAATGAGTGAACGTGAAGGCACCGTGACCTTGGAACGATAACTCCCAAGACTTTTCATCGTGCAAAGATGAGCATAGGGCGTCGAGCATACTCAGTTTTTCGTGGTTTTGCAGAGCTACCATGGCCTCGAACAAGAATGCTCCAGAGAAGCAACTATCAAGCATAATACTCAGACCTCTGAAGCCCAAGGCATTCAGTTCCTGGATGCAGGTGATACGGCCAACGGGGTTGGAGTGGTTTTGGTGAATAAAGGCGAATGATTAAAAGAACACTTGGAGTTCTTAGACGACTTCCCGGCTTGGTTGGATAAACCAATTTCATCGGAGGAATTAAACAATCAGGGCTCAAACTAGCATACGCTAGTTAGTAAACTTGATTGCCGTTAATCATAGATTAAACTGGTGACCCCTGTTCTCAGGTCTTACAGTGCAAGGCACTTCAGCGGGTGAAATGAGACCATTGCGTAGCAAAACTGCCTCATAGGGTTTCAGTGTGGGCAGGACGGTTTCGGCAAATCGTTCTCTTCTCTGACGCAGCTCGGGAAATAGTTCGAAAACCTCGCGCAGCGTTGCGCGATCCATCGCGTCTAGAGAAGTATCGCCGGGGAAAAAAGACTCGGACCACACGCCTTCAACACAAATCAACTCATGTTGGTCAAAGAGAACGTGGATGTAGTGAACTTCTTGGTTGGGGGGGAGTTGGAAAACCATTTCACCATCCAGTAAGCCCTTGGCAGGCGCTAGCATCAAGCTTTCGCCGAAACACAGCTGCATGTCTGGCGAGGTAACAGCAATCCGGTGTTGTGGCGAAACCGTCAGATCCCGTGTCGGGCATTTGTGTGAGAAACTACCTGCACGAAAGCGAATCGGACAGAGATGCGGACTTTGCTGTAAGTCGCCAACGGTGAGGCGTCGCTTGCCGATCCAGCGAACAGGCTTTGCCGTTCCATCGAAAACTGTCACTAGGTCGCCGGGTTGCAAGGTCTCAATTGGTTGTGAGCCCAGAGGTGTCAAAACCATCGACCCCAGTGTGAAGCATACAAAGGATGGCAAAGTGTCGTAATCTGAAGGAGGTGCAGTAACGATGCTGTTGTTTGTGTTTTCTATCGTGTCTCCGACATCCACATCGCCAGATGTAACAATGATGTACTGGGGGTTGGAAAACTGAACTAGTGTGAATGTTACAGGCTGCCCACCTATGTCACCGCTATAGGTTTCAAACGTTTGAAAGTTGGTAGAGTCACCTAGGAAATTAGGTACCCCCGAGACGTCGAGCTGCTGGCTTCCATCTGCATCAGGATCTTCAAGCGCATCATCATCATCAATAATCTCCACCTGATAAGAGTTAAGCACGGTGACGTCTGTGAAGCTTAACGGATCATTGTCAATTTCAAGAATCGTAATGAAAGCCAAAGCGCTATCCCTCGATATACAACCCAATCAATAGCTCAATTAGAAGAATGCAACCTTATGGAGAAAAGATAAAGCTCTGCTACCGTAGCGAGGTTGCTTTGGAACGTGCCGTGGGGAAAGGCCAACTAAAAACTCAGATTTGGACCTGACTTCTACTATAACCGATTAACCTGCTAAACGGCGTAAGCGGAATTTAGGTTTCTGCCCCAACAACGTCTCCTGAGTGACAAAATTCACTGTGATTGAACGACTAAGTTGGTTGAGTGCAGTGAATGAGTAGCAAGGCAAGTTCCAGATGAAGTTTATCCCCGCAACCGCCCAATCAGTCGTTGTCCACGCGTACGAGCTGGCTACCAACGAAAGGGAAAAGAGCATGGCAATGTGGGCGGGTAGTCAACTCATGGCGCTTTACGATACGCGCTCGGTGCTTTTGCAGGAACATGCCGACATCTGGGCCGACAAGCTCAAGACACGAGATCCTCTTTCCACGGCAAAGAGATGAAAACACGCACCACAGAAAACACGAGGGCGGCTTAGCCACCAACCTCACGTTCTTCATTACGTTCAAAATACCGCAAAGCAGCGTTTCCAACAGGCAATCCGATTAAGAACCCTACGACAAAGGAAACGATGTGGTATGCGATGACCTCAAGCATAGCGGGCTCCAAATTTCGAATCTGAGAGCAGGATTACCGAGGTTTCATGACAATTTGGCTACAGGCGCTGATACGTTTCTACCCGCGTCAACACCTTAGGGTATTCTTAGGGTGAACTCCCCAACAGCGACAAAATTAACGCATGGTTTTGGTGACTAACTGCTTGGCATTGCATTTTTCTTTGGGAATTGCGTAGCATTCACACGCGATGCTGCGCAAAAACCAATGCAGGATCGAAGTACTGGAGGCAGTTTTGACGGAGCGCGTTCAGACACGGTCAACGCTCAAAACAATCGAGGTTCCTAGGGACCTCGCTGGCAAGCCTGCCGGTATCTTCTATTTGCTGAATGAGATTGAGCGCAAAAAAGCGCGGGCAAATCAAGTAAAGGATACTGGGACGTTCGAACTGAAGCCGTTCATGCTGGTAGATGAGTTTATATTCAATCAGCGCGCTTGAGACCTTGGTTTCATGTCAGACCACATCTGACTTTTTTACCACTCGTTAACCAACCTTTGAGCATGGTCCAGGGGTTGGTGCATGGAGTGGTAGCCATGAAGAAAACGGCGATACTGGACAATCTGAAAGAGGTCATAGGCCGAGATAGGAAGAGGTTCGGAAAGCTAGTTAAGCATGATGGGCAAGGTGGCTTTTCTGAGGAAGAATTGAAGGGATTGGAGGAGCTGTACGCACGTTCTCCTCCACCTGACGCCATAACTGAACCTGCACACCCGCCGTCATACGTTTACCGAGACCGACTTTCACGAAAGAACGCTGCTGGTGGTGGCCTGATTAAGGACGACGACGGCGCTAACCGGCCTCACTATTGGGGGCACCGAGAGCGACTGCGGCAACGCTTTCTCAAAGGCGGTCACGATCCAATGCCGGAATATGAGCTACTGGAACTGCTGTTGTTCAATGCAATTCCGAGGATCGACGTTAAGCCATTGGCGAAGCGTCTGTTGGCTGAGTTTGGCGACTTGAATGGGGTCATTGCTGCCTCAAAGCATCGAATTCTTAAGGTGGATGGGGCTAACGACTGGGTTTTCTATCATCTGCGCGTTGTCGAAGCCTTCGGGCACAGAATGGCGCAGGCGCAGATAATGAAACGGGATGTTGTGTCGTCGTGGAAAGACTTGGTGACCTACTGCCGAACCGCAATGGCGCATCGCGAGGTTGAGCAATTCCGGGTTCTCTACATGGATCGGAAGAATGTTCTGATTGCTGATGAGGAACAGGCCAAGGGTACTGTTGACCACGTGCCGGTCTACCCACGTGAGGTCGTGAAGCGGGCATTGGAACTGAACGCCAGTTCGCTCGTTCTCGTTCACAATCATCCATCAGGAGACCCGACGCCCAGTAACTCTGATATTGTCATGACTGAGCGGATAAAGGACGCCTGCGATACCTTAGGCATTGTTATTCATGACCATGTTATTATCGGAAAAAAAGAAGAGTATTCTTTTAGTGCTAATGGTTACTTGCTTAGGTCTTGAGCAGGATTGGGGATGATAGACAACGCCGCTATTGGGAAAGCGATTTGCTCTGACTAGTAGTCAACGAAAACTGCAGCAAGGTAGGTAGCGCCGTAAAGCTCTTGAGCAGTAAGCAGCCGTTTGTTTTGTCGGTAGGGCCAAGGATCTCGAACGACAATCTCCGTGAGTCTTTGTTGCCCGAAGTTGTCCTCAAGCCAGGTCATACTTGTTAAAAGCGTAGCGTGCCCGAGAGAACCGATTATTACTGGAATATCGTCTGCTAGATAGCGTGAGGCGTGCTGAAGGGCAAAGGGGTCATGGATCCCAAACTGAACATCGGTGTGTGTTTCAAGTTCAGCGTAAAACTCATCACCGCGCTCGTCAGTCCAGTATCCCTCTACAGCTCTAGCTATGGTTGGGCCAACACTCGGAAGACAGGGAACATTTGGTCCGTAGACCTTCTGCACAATATCTTCTTGGGAAACTCTAAATCCATAAAGTTCGAACGCGGATTCGATGCAGGCAGCCCAGCACCACTGGTCACATTCTTGTAGAGCAGTAACGCGATTGATACGGAACCCGACACTACATTGTCGCACCATCCCTCTATTATACGGGAAGGCGTCACCACAAATGTACTCTGCGAGGGCCTCGTTTGCTCCAATTGAATTTGAAAGTCCGAATGCAGAAAAAGCTGCTAATCGTTTTATTGTGCATCGCCGGTCCATTGTATGTCTCCAGCTTGACTAAAATGTTTGACTACAAAGATATTAGGAAGTTCATAGGTTCTAAATTCGCTCGTCTATTGGATCATCTTATCAGAAAAGTCAGTGATTTGCAGCAGCAAGGGTATACGGATATTTTGATAAGAACATTTTTCGCATTCATGGCCATCTCGCTCGCTACCTCAGCAATCGCAGGTGGGCTGCATGTCCGTGATGCTGATACCATTGTTGTAGATGGCACACCTGTTCGATTGAACGGCGTTGATGCACCCGAACTCGGCACACAGTCGGGTCAGAAAGCCAAGCGCTGGATGGTCAACTACCTTCGCGGCAAATCCATCGAATGCAAACTGAACGGTGAGCGCACCCATGATAGGTATGTTGGTGTCTGTTACGCTGACGGTGAAGACATAGGGGCCGCTGTAATCGCCGCAGGACATGCCCTAGATTGCCGTAGGTACAGTGGGGGTCGCTACAGGCATTTAGAGACACCAGCGGCTAAATCACGGCTCAGACGGGCCAAGTATTGTAGGTGAATTTCTGGAGAGAGCCATTGTTAAAGAAGCTTGAAGCTATTGAACGCATTGTGGTCATCATTGCTGCACTTCTTGCTGTGGTTCCTGTCGTAATATACATCTCAGAAACCAAAGCACGCGACCTAGATAGAACAGCCAATTTCATAACGGCTTTTCAAGCATGCGAGAAGTTTGCACCTCCTGAAGGCGCTATTTCTGATGGACCGATAGAGGGCTTCAAACCGATTGATTTAGATGCTTCGGGTCATGATCCAGAAAAACCTTGGCTCGATGCGCAGACCCGAGCGTGCTTGAAGATAGTCAAATGGAATTTGGAAAACGACTACGAGTGACTATCGCTTTCGACTCATAGCTGCCATGAGATTGAAAGACCCACTACCGCAAAGGTCCGCCTCACCTTGCGCAAGCTCCAGGTCGAATGCCTCAATGAACGGTGCAATCAATTGCTCGTCCAGCAGATAAAACGCCGTCGCATCCCGGGATCCGCGTGATAGCACACTATCCGCATTCCAGCCCCAACGACCGCGCCCGGCATGGGCATCTAGCCAATTGTGGATCTCATGAAGCCGATATCCGAACCCTTCTTCAGGAACCTGCACACGCACCCTGATAGGGAAGTACTTTTCATCCGCTGCTTTCTTTGTGGATCTGCTGCGCGTGGCCATTACGCCTCGATAACGTCGATTAACTCGGGCCCGTCATCATCGCGGCCAATCGGCGCGACCTTGTGATAACGCATACGTCCATCCCATTCCGTGCCCAAGTTCTGGGCTTCGTCGTGGTCAATCTCGCCCGTCATCCATGGCACCAGATTATCGTTCGTTAGAATTACCGGTGACCGTGCATGTATGTGTTCGATTTGATGCAACGCAGGGCGAGTGAGAATTGTGCAGGTGTTCAGACCAGACGAGAGGCGCGAGTAGAGGCCTGCGAAATACATGCAGGGGTCATTGGCATCTGTCTTGATAACCCAAGGCTGTTTGGCCCCCTTAGGGCCTGTCCATTCATAGTAGAAACTGGCCGGGATAATGCACCTGCTGCTCTTCCAGGCGACCCGGAATGAACCCAGTTTATGCGCCGTTTCTATCTTTGCATTGAAAGTGGTGGGTTTCCATTGCTTCGCGTCTTCCTTGAACCAGTGCGGTACAAGCCACCAGCGCGCCGTAGAGCTAATCAGTCGATCTTCATGGATGAACGCCAAATCCAACATCTGAGTTGGCTTGACGTTCCAGCTCATTGACAGGTCTTTGGCGTTTGGATCGCGCTCAGTTGGGACAGGAACGCCGTTCACGATCCAGTTCTGCAGAGCATAAAGCTCCGCCCATGTCATTTCGGGTCTGCCGAGTCGTCCGCACATTCGGCGAGCATAGCGAAATCAGGGGAACGTTTGGTGAACTTTTTGTTGGTTGGCGACGAGGCTAACGGCAGCTCCGCGGACAAAGCTGCCGATTAGTCAGTTTGCCGGGATGTGTGACAACGGCCCTAAGCGGACTCTAAAAATGCAATCCGTATGCAGCAAATGCACTCTAGAAAGCAGACATTAGTACCGTGCAACAGTCTGTAATCAGCCTCATGACAAAGGCCTGTCAAAACCGCCTAGGAATTGCCAAGGTTAATGTCAAATAACTTCTTGGTTTTAGGTCGCGTAGCGAGCTCAGTCACAAACCACCAGTTTTGACCAAACAGTTACGCTAACTTGCGCTATCCTTGATGTGCTCTTCCAACACGCCTGCATTTATCTCGCGCGGGTCGCCAACATTGTAATGCGTCGCGTCTCGCAGGATTTCGTGGCGCATACTGCCGTCCACTATTTTTGAATTTCATCGACAACGAAAATTAGATTCCAACCGTCTTCATCGGTGATCATCTTGGCTTCAAACGAATGGCTATCAAACTTAAGTATTTTGCTTGTGTGCAAATGCGAATCTCCATCAAGTTCCACTAATTTTATTTGTCTTGTACTATCCCGACCACAACCTTCCGATATCACCGCCCTCATCGCAGGGTACGGAATTCTACAACAACATTTAACTACTTCAGGCGATTCAGTGGAAATTCTATTTTAAACGGCTCTCAAGCCGACGGCCGACTTCGAAGTAGGAGAAATCGGTCTCTACAACTTTGGCACAATCGGCACGCTGCTTGGTATTCATGCCGCTCTTGTCAACCCTAGTCATCTTGCGAATTCCGTTGGAAGCTAGTTTGCACGCCTGACTAGGAAATTCAGGAAAAACTGGCCGTCAATACGTCGTGGCTCATACACGAGGCGTCGGTCGGGTTTCAGTCCTTGAGGCAACTTTACATCAATTCGAACCTTGTAGGGCGTCACCGGTGGACCAAAATGCGAACTTAGGGTGAAGCGGAGTTTCAGTTGACCGTTGTCGTCCAATGACCCCCGGAAATCCTTGAACCACGGACCACCTCCGGTAAACGCTTGGGCGGACACCAGAGTCACTTTGCTGCCTTTCCGGTTGATCCGCAATGACGCGAGTGGTTCGATTTTTCCGGGGTAATAGGATTCGTCGCCGCGCGTTGCAGTTTGCCAATAGTCATCATCCCATCTACGCCGAATGGAGATGACGTAATCGCCGTCAAAACCTACAGCAACCGCAACTTGCTTGCAGACGCGACCCTGTTCTTTCTTAAGCGCAATGAGGGTCTGTTGTTGGTTCAGACCTTCCGCCGGAAGCCCTAGGTTTTTTCGGGCGTTCCGGTATCTAGTATATGCCGCTCTTGTGCGAGGACCTACGACGCCGTCCGCCGCGCCCGCACTGCATCCGACGCGGTTCAATTCGCTCTGAATGTCACGGACAAGGCTGCGTGTTAGTGCTTTCTCAGTCGGCTTGTCCTGCGGAGCAACAAATGCGACTTCCGTGTCGTTCGTTTTAAGCTTGTTGTCATGAGCAGCTTGTAGCCTTGCCTTCTCACGCAGATCATCCCGAAGTGAAAGGGCAAGCGTTACCGCAAAGTGATCATTCTGTTCCTGATAGCGGTTTAGAAAGGACTCGATTGCATCCAGCGTTCCGAGTGAACGAGCCAACTCAAAGTCAGCGTAGATTTCACGGTTTTCAGGCCCGACTCGCTTGGCTTCCGTCGGAACGGGCGCTGTGACCGGAACTAGGTAGATATCTTGGCTTGGTAAAGAACCGTAGGTAAAAGGTTCCTGAAACCCATCTGTCAATTTAAACACGGTGTCGCGGACCTTTCGGAACATCTTACCTAGTTCCAGCCCAGGCTCTTCGATGTGCTTTAGCAGCGCTGTGGCATACGGGCTGTTACGCCCCTCTCCATCAAGAGCCAATGTTCCGCCCTTGGCTGCGTAGCTTACTAGAACTCCGCTAGGGTCAATACGACCCAAGCCGCGACCGATGGAGCGTGTGCCGCCATTTCTTTCCATCGTGCTCAGGAATGGGTTGTTCCGGCACGCATCGATCAAAACGACCTTTAATCCATCGGCACCCGACAAGGAACTGATAACAGAGTCCAGACGTATCGCTTCAAATTCGACATCCTGATCGCTGCGCAGCTCAGAGTTTACAGGAATGAGGTAGTTTGTGTTTTCGATCTCAATCCCGTGACCCGCAAAATAGATGATGGCCATATCCGCATCTTTCGCCGCTCGACCGAAGTCGCGCAACGCAATGCGAAGACCACGGTAGTCTAGATTCTGATTATGCCAAACCGTGAAACCGATGCGTTGCAAGGCTTCGGCAAGATCCGAGGCATCATTGTCTGCATTTGGAAGATTGGCGACATGTTGATACTCAGCATTTCCAATCACCAATGCGACCCGTTTGGTGTCCGCGTGCGCAATATGCGAAACAGAGAACCAAATCGCAAAGCCTATCAGCCATAAGAATGTCCTGAAAAGATATTGAAATGAACTGTAAAACAAAGTGCCCCCGATCGGAACAAGTTGAGACGCCTTAACACTACCACAAAACCTTATTGAATCGAATATTCCGATCCGATTGCCAGCGTATCCTCATAAAAAACATACGGTTTCGCTGAAACCCCTTGGGCAGAGCGCGTTATTTCAGAGAGCCTTCCAAGACCACGGAACGCACATTCCATCCAGAGCCATCGAACCATTTTGTCGGGGTCACATCGTCAAGATCGCGTCTCCCTCGCGCTTCGTACTGAAACTGCGCGAATGATTTACTGCCCTTGCCGTGGGTTTTGTTTGGCTTGGATGGCAACCAGTTGGTATAGGTCACGGGTTCTCCGCTGAACCATCGCCATCCGATGACGGCACCGTCTTCTTTGGGGTCCTTTCTGAACCCGAAATAAGGTCCGGCCTTATAGCTGATTTTCGTTTTGCTGTCGTATCCCATTTCAAAGAAAGCCGGGTCGCTTGAAATCATCCTGACGATGAACGCATTCTCTGCAGCCGATGTGATTGCGGCCAAATCCAATCCACATTTTTGCGCCTCGCTGCGCGCACTCTGCACGCTGCCTGAATAGACCAGCGCAACGTAAAGGTTGCCACGAAACGTGCCATAGACACTTTTACGTAGACCCAAACAACCAAGAATTTGCGTGACTTCTTCAGATTCACCTAACACCTTCAACTCGGAAATATTCTGTCGGACAGCGAAGGGATTGCTAATAAAACTCGCGCCATCCTGCGCCTGCGGCCTGATCCCAAGGCCGGAAAGGACGGCAAGATCGGCGTATCCGGATTGTTCCAACCCCAATTTGGCCTGAAGCGCCTTGATGCCTGATCGTGTCCGCGGCCCGAAAACTCCGTCGGGCACACCAACGTCGAAGCCTGCGCTGTTAAGATTTTGTTGTATTTCCTTTTTCTGAGTAGGGCTCGGCAAGAGCGCGGCTTCTATTTCATCGAACTGCCCACTCTTTCTGGTCCAGGCAGGTGTGATCTGGGCCATCCGCTTCAGTACTTCGGGCTCGGATAACGTTGCTGTGCGATAGGATCTGGCAACCAAATCCCACCCCCTGACAGTGTTCACCTTCATAGCTGCGGCCAGCGCGTTCTTCTCAGTTGCCTGCGGTTGCACGCCTGATGCGTCAGGTTCTTTAGGGCCCAACAATGGCAATGCAGCTTGTTCTACCTTGGGTACCAAAAAAATGTCCTCGCCCGGAAGTGAGCCGTAAACAAAAGGCTCCTGATACCCGTCGGTCAGCGCGAACACGCGATCGCGCACCTTGCGGAACAATTTGCCAAGTTCCAGACCCGGTTGTTCAACATGTTCCAGAAACGCCTGCGCGTAAGGGCTGTTCCGACCGTCGCCATCTTGCGCCAGAGTCCCACCGCGGGCCGCGTATCCGACCACGACGCCTCCTGGTTCAACCGCGGCCAAACCGCGCCCGATCGAACGAGTGTTCGATGCCTTTTTCATCTGGGTTAAAAACGGGTTGTTTCGGCATGCGTCGACAATCACGATATTTAGCGCGGATGAGCCAGCAATGGCATTCACGATAGCGTCCAGACGAATGGCTTCGAATTCGACGTCCCGGTCACTTTTCAGCGCTGCATTTACCGGTATCAGATAGTTTGTGTTCTCGATTTCGATTCCATGACCCGCGAAATACATAAGCGCCACTTTCGCATTGGCTGCGGCTTCGGCAAAGTCGCGCAATGCAATGCGCATATCGGTGTAACTCAGGTTTTGATGTTGAGTAACCTCAAACCCAACGCGCTGTAACGCCTTGGATATGTCCTCGGCATCATTGGCCGGATTGCGCAGGTCCGGGACGTATTGATAGGCAGAGTTACCTATAACAAGAGCTACGCGCTCGCCCTTAGCCTCTGTCGCAAGCGGCAAGGTCAAGAGCAAACAAACCACCAACAAACACCAGGCACCGCTTCGCCATTTGATTTCAGGAATCATAAGTACAGACTCAACTCTGAACCGAACAGTTCCTAATATTAGCATAAAATTGCTTGATAACCGAGCTTAGGATCAGCTGAAGCGAGATAGAGCAGGAACTGGACTCAACGTAATTTCAAGCCTACGCTAAACCTTCAAAAAGCGGATTTATTTGCAATTTTCTTCGCGAGGCGTCTTGTGTCGTGGAATTGGGTATCAATAGCTGTTTTTGTCTTCGTACTGGCTGCAGGCCTGTTTCCCAGCGGTTTTGCACTGGCTTCAGGCGATGAGAAAAACGCGGAAAAGTCCTCAGAAATTGTATTCATTCCTCCCGAAATCGGCACGCCAAAAGATCGAATGGGCGCTGGCACCCGGACTATACCTTCGGATGCCGCTTCTGACCTACTGCTACTGGTTCCAGCAGACGGTGGGTTAACAACTCTGGCCTTTCCGCCGTTGATCTGGCGGCTGACCCGCGGCCATCGAGGAAATGTAATCGTCAAGCTGAACCCAATCGGGACGACTGCAACAGAACTACACATTATGGGTCCTTTCCCGCCCGGCGATTATGGTCTGGACCTCAGTAGGTCAAGTTTTATGCTGGATACCGACCAGGTTTACCTTTGGCAACTTGAGCTGCTCGATCCAAACACCGACGCGGTGGTCGAACGGTCGTCAGGGTTGATTGAGCGTTTGCCGGAAGAATTTAGATCAGACACTCCGGCCGCAGCTGGTCTGTGGTTCGATGCGCTCTCCGAACTTGTGGATATAGGCCTCAGCGGCCGAGTGCAGGCGACGAACCCAGCCGTACTCGAAAAATTTCTGAATTCAGCTGGCGTAGGTCCGTGAAATTGAAGCGTCCAAGGCATGCATGGCAGAGAACGTCATCGCTCATGCCGATTTGGCAACGCTGGGTTTTGGTCTGTGTCATTTCACTGATTGTGGGCATACCTCTGATCGAACTCCGAAAAAAAGGCATACTCGAACCACTTGAGCTTCTCCAATACGATTGGACGACATCAGCCTTTGCCGAAGATAAACCTATAGCAGACGTTTATTTGGCTACCATCAATGACAAAGATTTGGGCGAATGGGGCTGGCCTGTCCCCGATCTGCAATTGGCGCAGATTGTAAGCAATTTGCTCGCCTCTGGTGCAACTACGGTGGGTGTAGACATTTACAGGGACGTTCCGGTAGGTGAAGGTCGGGACGCCTTGCTTGAGGTGCTGAGCGATCCCAGAGTTTTCGTGATCTCGAAACTACAGGACGGCGAGACTGCTGGCATTTCCGCGCCGCAGGACTCGCACACGGGGTTCGCTGATATTCCAATTGACCCTGATGGCGTTGCCCGACGCGCCTTGTTGTTAGTAAATACGCACGATGGTATTTCCCTGTCACTGCCTATGCATTTGGCCGCGACCCATACCGGGCAACCTGCATTGAAAAGCGCTCCCGACAATCCGCGCTATTTGATGTTTGGCGATACAGTTGTAAAACCTTTGGCCACGGGTGCAAACCTGTTCCGCAACGTGGATACGTCAGGCTATCAAATCGTCATTGATTACAAAAATGCATTGCCGATCACTCGCAGTGTTCCCGCCGCAGAGATTCTGACTCAAACTGGGCTGGATCGCTTTAAAGGAAACGCTGTGATAATCGGCGTTACCAGTCATTCCGTAAAAGATTACTTTTTAACACCACTCAACCGGTCAACCGGGTCAAATTTTACCTTTGGGGCCGAAATCCACGCCACGATCGTTCAACAGTTGATAGACTACTTCAACGGCCAAGCCACTCCGCTGCGCGCCTTGGACGGCCAGATTCCTGCGTTCATCATCCTCGCTTCGGTCTTCTTAGGTGCCTGCGTGTCTGTTTTCGTCAGGGTTACCGGCAATGCGGTGTTGTTGGCTGGGATGGGTGGCCTCTTGCTAACGGTTGCGTTGTCCGTGTTTCAACAGTTCGCTTTGTTAATGCCCGTCGCGCCATCTCTGTTGGGTTGGACTTTTGGATTTCTTTGCGGCTTTGGTATCATCTCAGGCTTTTCGCGCAACCAAAGACGTGCCATCGCGCAGGTGTTTTCTTCTCATCTGTCCGAAGAGCTGGCAGCTGAGATTTGGAAACAACGCAAATATCTAATGTCGGGTGGAAAGCCCCGATCTCGGCAACTGTTTGTCACGGCGCTGCTCGCGGATATTGAAGGATCGACCCTTGCTGGTAATTCGATGGATGCCGAAGCGTTCATGGCGTGGATCTCACGCATACTGGATCGGCTAAGTGAAATTTCCCGCGCGCATAATGGGTTTGTCGAGAAATACACTGGCGACGGCATATTGGTTGTGTTTGGCGCGCCAATTCCCAGCGAAACGCACAAACAAAGACAATTTGACGCGCAGGCCGCATTGCGCTGCGCCCATGCCATGCGCAAAGCCGTTGCGACACTAAATGGAACACTTGAAAACCAACCTGCGTACAAGCTGCGCATTGCACTGAACAGCGGAGACGCAATTGGGGGCACCCTAGGCGTCAGAGGGTCCATGCATTACAACGTCATTGGCGACACGATTAACATCGCCGCACGTCTGGAAAGCTGGATAAAGACTCTACCACCTGATAAGGACGGATGCCGTCCGATCTGCATGACGCTGGAAACTGCGCGGCTGACCGATCCGGACCGCAACTGGCCAGTCATACCGGGGCTTTTTCATGACGATGGCAGAACAGAGATTCAGGTGGTGAAAGCACCGCCAACAACGTGAGATCTGCGAAATTAGTTCTATCGTGGAATTGGTGGTGAATCCTATTTTCGCGTCACAACAACATCGACGTACCAATTCTTGTCAAATCGCCCCTGATTGCTGCGTATTGACGCGTTGGGTGCCAAAGTTGACGGCAAGTCCAGCGTGACCGAGAAGGGTACTACATAAACGCTGTTGAACAGAAAATTCGTGCGTCCGGAAACTTTCAAACGCCCTTTGTCGGACAAAGATGCCCGATATTTCTTGGACCGGCTATCACCCCCTTTGGAGCGATCGACCGCATTTACTAACGCGAATCCAGCATCGGTCTTGCGATATTTCAGCCAAAGCACCGTGTCGATCCCGGAACCGGCATCCGTGCCCAGCGGGTCCGGTCGCCGACGAATATTAACGACATACTCGCCGTTGAATCCAATCGCAGCAGAGGTCGCCGACGCCGCTTCCGGAGCAACCAGCGTCTGACCCCGACTTGTCTTTTGAACCGGTTCCTGGCGTTCCGGCTGAGGAATGCTGCTGAGAACTGCAACGCTTTCTGCAGTCAAATAGCCAGTCCTGGCCACGCCGTTCTTACTTTGAAATCTCTCAAGCGCGGCGCGCGATCTGGGGCCGAAAATACCGTCTTCAGGTCCGGCAGCGAAGCCAAGAACATTCAGGCCGCGCTGAATGTTTCGGTAGTCGCCGCGGCTTAGATTCAAATTGGCTTCGGTATTCGATGTTGCACTTGACCGTGCAGCAGTCTTGTCCTCGGGCACGTCCTGCCGCAGCGGTTCTTCCGTTGTTTTTGGGGCAACATGCGTTGCCGGATTTCGGTTCGTGCTGCTGGCGGCATCCAAAACACCTTGCGCATATTGACCGGCGCGCGTGTCCGGGTAGAGCTGCGCAATCAATTTCAGCGCATTCTGTTTCGTGGTTTCGTCTGCCAGTGTCAGGGCTTCGCGCAAAACCCGCTCGGCCGAACTTTGACGCTCGTCCACGGGATCGGTCGCGACCTTCGAGGCTTCCTGCACGACCGACGGGGCACTCACCGCCGCCGGTACCAGATAGATATCACGCCCGGGCAATGAACCGTAGGTAAAAGGCTCCTGATAACCATCGGTAAGTTCAAAGACGGTGTCGCGTACTTTTCGAAACAGTTTGCCAAGTTCCAGCCCCGGCACCTCGATATGTTCAAGCAGGGCTTCGGCATAGGGGCTGTTTCGGCCATCACCGTCCAACGCCAGAGTTCCGCCGCGCGCGGAATAACCGACCAGAACACCTCCGGGATCAATACTGCCCAATCCCTGCCCGATGGACCGCGTTGCGGTTGTGCGCTCCATATCTGAAAGGAACGGATTGTTTCGGCAGGCGTCAATAAGAACAAGCTTGAGACCTTTCGCCGTAGATACCGCATTTAGCACCGAGTCCAGCCGTATAGCCTCGAATTCCACATCCTTATCGCTTTTGAGTTCCGCGTTGGTGGGAATCAGGTAATTGGTGTTGTCTATTTCGATGCCATGACCCGCGAAATAGACCAACACCACGTCAGCTTTCGCAGCCTTATCGGAAAAATCCCGAAGGGCCAGCCGCATTTGACGGTAGTCGAGATCGTATAGTTCGGTCACATTAAAACTTATCCGACCAAGCGCGGCCGCTATATCCCGCGCATCATTTGCCGAGTTTGGAATATTTGTAACGTACTCATACTTCGAATTTCCTATGACAAGCGCCATACGCCTGGCATCAGATATGTCCGCCAGTACAATTGCAGGTCCGAACATGACAATAGCAATGAAGCCAGACCTAAGTCGCGAAAAAACCAGATAAACAAGGTGTACCAGCATTACAACTTCGTCCACAAAAGCCGTAGTTACTTTAACATAATCCACATCAAACCGCGATAAGGCTAAAATAATTTGCTGAGTGCGTCGCCGATTTCACCCCATTAACTGCGCTAAAACTTCCCGTTTCATAATTTAGTGTGAGTTCCAACTTGCTTTGACTACCCGATCCGCGTCAAACCATCGTCAATCGGCACAAACTCTCCAAAACCGTCGGCCAGCTGGCTTAAGGGCATCCATTCAACATGTGATAGGGACACTAAGTAGTGTTCCGCTTTGTATGTCAGCATTTTTGTAACCGAATACCAAACCCTGCACCTGCAGCGAATGACTGCTTCCCGCCCAAACGACAAATGCTGCGCCCATAGCCTAAGTCTCCTTTGGGCTCGAAGCCGACATCCGACTAAACCGGTGTGATGGCGCAGAACTCGTAGCTTGCTGACAGTTGGCCTGCCGAACACCCCCCATTTATAGCGGGCTGAAAATGACGGGCTTTTTGTGGTATACTATGCTGGCCTCCCAATCTGGGAGTAGGGGAAGAACCCACCGTCTCACAAATGATTGAGAGTGAAGGTGGTGAGGGGCTGGATGAGGGGGTCTTAGCCAGCCCCTCTCTCTTGAGGGGGTATCCGGAGTGGTAGTGTTATTCCGTTGAACCCAATCTACCCCGTTAACGCCTTGTCCGAAATTGGGGGATTCCCGTAGACCCCTTATTTTCTTATCTCAGACACAATTCAAACACGCTGCACCGATACCAAGCAGGTGCGGCGCGTCGTGATGGGATTAGCGATTTCTATGAGGGGGTACGAGTTTGGCGCGTCGTACCTCCAACCAGCAAAGCTACTATCTATGCTAATAGAATCCTTGGTGCGATATTGTTGTTTCATCAAGACCGGTGGGAATTCAACATGCTATCTATGGATCCGTGTGAACCATTCTAGGCAAAACCTGGTGGAAAAATGCTGACGCGTTTGTTGTTAATTCTGGCGTTTCTTTTGCCCGCGCCACTCGCTGCAAACCCCACAGCGACTGACAAACTGAACACGTATCGAAAAAGCCAAGGTCTTCAAGGGTTAGTCTACAGTCGGAAGTTGGAGAAAGCCGCCAAGTCTCATGCTGAAGACATGGTGAAGAAGGGCTTCTTTTCGCATACCGGCTCTAACGGCTCTGACGTGGGTAAGCGGGTGCGCAAGGAAGGCTACGAATGGTGTTTTGTGGCGGAAAACATTGCCAAAGGTCAAATTGGTCTGGACGCTGTGATGTCGGCTTGGGCGCAGTCACGGGGGCATCGTGCCAATATGCTGTCACGCAGGGCCCAGGAGTTTGCGCTGTACGAAGCTGCGGATCGTACCTGGGTGATGGTTCTAGCCGCACCCTGCCGGTAGCGTTGAGATGAGGATTGGCGAACAACGTAATAAGCGATTCACTAACTTTCGTTTTCGACAAACCGTTCCATTGAACGCATCATTCGAACGTGCTCATTGGTGGCTTTCCACATTTCCTAGACCCCACAGTGTTCAGTGCCAAGCAAAGTGCCAACCAACAGCGGGCAAAAACCGACTTTTGTTTTCAGTGCTGAGCACCGTCTGGCACGCATCATCAATCCGATGGGTGAAGTCTCTAAACTCTTCGTCATCAAGTCGCTCGACCTTGTTGTCTTCCAACCCATCGATTTTGGCTGTGGCAAAGAAAATGTCAGGTTCCAGCCTTTCCGAGAAATCATCAGGTGCACGACAAAAACCCGAGACGCTATGCACCAGTCGCCCATCTCGGGAGTAAAACTCTATATCAGGCAAAACCAAGATTGGGCCTTTTGCAGATACTTGCTCAAGCTTTTCTAGTCTTTTGCGAACGCTCATTTTGTGCTTCCCATCAAATCCATTTGACATCCCAGCGCAGAGTTACGGTGGCCCCAGCGCCTTTGCCTAAAAGGTTGCCAGCCTGATCGAAACGGCGCATGAACTCGGCACCAGTCTCACTTTCCTCACGCTCTAATGTGACGGTTTCTTCTGAATCCGAAACGCCAACGATTGCACTGTGGACCCGCTCCGCAAGATTTCGAGGATACTCGCCATCTGTTGAAATTGGTTCGCCACACTTGTCAAAGAATTCGCCTTTCACGATGGCGACCTTGAACTTGTTGTCTGATTTTTTTTCCAGTTTGTTCACGCGGTTTTTGATACTCATTTCTTTGCCTCCAGTGCCGCAATCCTTTGCTCAAGGTCTGTCATTTCCAGAACCCGGCTGTACTGCTCAACGAGCCCCATGACCGTTGCTCCCTCCAGCGGAGTAATCTCACCATCGGAAACCGCCTTCAGCACCGCCTGCGAGGCTTTCGAGGCCTCGCTAGCAGTGCTGATAGGTGGAAGCTCAAAATTGACTGGTGCGTCCTTTCTGGTGGGCGCTATCCGTTCCAGGCATAGACGCAAGGCCGTGCTGTCACCTTCCAGCGCCATCTCAACCGCCTTCTGGGTGATTTGCTCAGATTGGCCCTCAAGTAGTTCCTCAACTGCCCGTGTGACCCGGTGCCGGGTTCCTCGTGGTTTGCCGGGATTGCCCTGCGCGAATTTGCCGTTCTCGTCCGTGTACGTATTGGCCACGTTTTTTCGTTCGGATTCATCCGTCATTGCTCGTGCCTCATTGTGTTGGATTGTTGATGGTTTTCGGGCGCAAAGCCCCTTTTGACCGGAAGCGGTCAACATATGTAATTATCAAACCCCTCCCCCCCTGCATTAGGACACCTCCTTTGCCGAGTGCAGTGAATGCACGTTGGGCAATTCAGGCGTGATCCGCAGAAGCCGGTAAGTCCGGCAGCTCCGTCCAACCGAGTAATCTTTCGCGACACCAAGGAGTCCCGCATCACATAGCGATTTGATGGCGTCCGAAAATCGGCGGCGACCCAAACTGGTGTGACCCGCCTTAGCCATTCCCGCGTGGTCCAGTGCGAACGTTTTTCCGATGATATGACCGTGGTTAGCCTGCAGGGTTACCAGCAGTGCGATTGCATCGGATGCGTTGCTGTAGTCTGACAGCTTATCCAAAGCGGCTCGGTTGATGCGAAACTCGCTATCGCGGTCGCGGTACACCTTACCCTCCAGTCTCTTAGTCCAGGCCCAATCGGCGATTTTGCGCAGCTCTAAATCCGGCAGAGTCGCTGGATCTTCACATTCGTCATCACGGATGAAAGCAAGATTGCCGAACAACTCATCGGCGTTTTCTACGGTTTCCACCATTCCGATGGCAGCGAGGCTCAGTTCCCGATTGCGGTTGCCTTTGGGAATCGCATCTTTGCTGGATGTCACCGTGTTTGCTTGCAGCGAAATGGCGGGCAGTTCATCTGCACCAAGTACACCCCGAACTGGATGATAAACGCCGCCGTCAGGTCGGGTTGAGTACGGCCCGACAACATAGCTGCTGGAGCCACGTTTCAGGTCCACAGGAAAGCCCTGAGCACGCAGATTAGGTGCCTGACCGCCGTTGTCGCTGTAGTAAAGGTGAATGCCTCGCGGAGTGGATACCTGAACCGGGGACGCACCGAAGCGCGCCTCCATGTCCTTGACCAAAGAGGGGTTGTTCGCGTCGCAATCGATGACGGCCAATCTGGGCAACCGAATCCCATAGCAAGCGCTGCCTTTGCCGTACATCGGCCCCAGTACCCGCTTTAGAGGGTATCTGGAGGCACCTTGCAGGCTGCACAGTGGAGCCTTTGCATCAGACCCGCCACCAAGCGGCAGAAGACTGAAACCAGCCCCATGCAGGCGCGCAATCTCTTCCGCAGGGATTTGGGGCGAGGGGCTATGAACCAAAGCGGTCATTACTCACCCCCGTCCCGCGCATATCGGTCAGTGCGCGCTGAATATCGGGAAGAAGCGCGGCGCCGAACGCCACCCCCTTTTTCGTCGGGTGTTTTTCTCCGTCTTTCGCTAGATACCAGACACGGAGGTTAACAACGTCACGGCCCATGTATTCGCCACGGGATATGTGGATTTCCTCCTGAGCGTTTTTCTGCACTACAACACTCATTAACGACGCCCCCCATAGTACAGGGCGGCAACGACACGTGCCGCGGCTTCGGAAAGACCATGCTTGCGACGGATTGTGCGGACTTGGAGATCAACGGTTCTCATGCCGCCACCCCGCGCTCTTCGATCCGCTCCACTTTCGACACCAGAACGTAGATGCCATATTTCTGACGCCCGGTGTCTGCATCGCCTCGATACATCTTGCATTCGATGTTCACACCGTCGTCGCGGCGCAGAGGTAGCACTTGATCCGAGTGGCGGCAGTAGGAAGCCGCGTAGAGTGGCGACCGCATTAGCCCTTCTAGGACTTGGCGCTTGTGCTTGGATGCATAGATTTCGCGCGGTTCCTGACCCGGATCAGTGACCCGGTAAAGAGCCGGGGCCGTCAGATTTGGTAGGTCTGCCCAGCGATACACACGAAGCGCGTTTGCCGGAGGCCGTTCGATACTCGTTGTTTGGTTATTACCGATAATCATTCGATATTACCTTTCTTTTATTGAAAGGCATCGGACCTTCGGCTATTCTCTCAGTACCACCTAAAAGAATTGGCCTCCGCCCGTGCCTCGGGTGGGGGTTTCTTTTAGGCAGCAACCTGTTTCTCGATTGCAGCGTCGATATCGGACTCATTCCAATAGAGGCGAGAACCGAATTTGATTGGCTTCGGTAGGCGACCGATTTCAATGTCGCGATAGACAGAGCTGCGGCTGCGACCACCCAGCTTGGACTGCAGGTCAGTGAAGGAAAGGAGGTTCATTTGCGTGCTCCATGGTTCAGGTTGATGTTCGCTGAACATGGATGCGTGGAAGAGCTTTGTCGTACGGGATGTCTTTCGAATTACCCCTTACGAGGTCGTGGTCCTCAAGAGTCCAATACGCTTCAAAAAAAGGTCTTTTACGTAGTTGTCCAATGTTTTCGCCTGGGCCCGCATTTTTTTATAGTCTTTGTGCAAGCACCAATCTCGAACGGTCGTAAATTCTAGCTCAAGACTGTGCCGGGGTGCGACATCAACGATTGCGTCACAAGCACTATGTTCTTGGTTGGAAGCCACGTTCCGGGTCAGAGGTAGCCCCGTCGCGTCAGCGACATAAACCGCCGACGTGTAAACAAAAGCTCTAAACACAAATCCTGGCGATGGTGGAGGACCACGTCGCTTTGTTCTTAAAAAGTCGTTGGTTAGTTCTTTTACGATGAAGTATCGAAGCAGATCCGGAAGCGGGGCGTCATTTAATAGATTGCGAGCGCAGACTTCTTTCATCGCGTCATAGACATCGGCATTTTCCTGAGCTGAAAAATAAAGTGCTCTCGCAGCGTCATCGCTGACCACGTGGTATACTCTATCGGGACGCGGGAAGACCGTTTCAATTTCCTCATAGAAGCTGATAATCGCGTCGATGTAGCTCAGTTCTTTCAATCCAATGATTGTGCAACCGAAAGTTTCCGGGACCGCAGAAAACATTTGATCTACAAGTTCGAAGGCCCTGTCGTATGCGTCATCTAATTGATTCAATCTTTCACTCCTGGGCATTCGACGATCACTTCTGTTCCGTGTTCACTCTCGCAAACCAGATCCGACCATTTTTCCATCAGCACTCGCCGCTGTTCCAAGAAATCAGTCCGTTTGTAGGACCGCTCCACCGCCCCACCGACTGTGTGCCCCAAACAAGTCTCAGCAACCTCAAATGGCACGTTTTGCGTCTCTGCTACCCAATCCCGAAACGACGACCTGAACCCATGCGGACGCTCACTAAGCTTGCGCCGCTTCATGAAAGTTCCCATAGTCATGTCCGATATCACACCACGCCGAACGCCTGGGAACAACAACCCGTCCCGTGCCATTGGTTTGGCCTTTTCGATGACCGCCATGGCTTCGGTTGACAACGGCACGCGGAAATCTTCAGTCGCGTCCCTGCGCCCTTTCATTGCCTCCGCGGGTATTGTCCATATATCGCGGTCAATCTGGTCCAGATGTAGGTTGCGCAGGGGATAGGACCGAACCGCAGTAAGTATTAGCAAGCGCAGCGCAAGTTCGGTCGTCGTACCGCCATCCAAACTTTGATAGAAAGCTGGAACCTCCTTCCAAGCCATCGCAGGGATATTCTGCGGCTTGTGACGCTGCTTGCCCAATAGGGCCTTGGCTTTGTCCGTCGCCTGCAGGTCCACATCCAATCCAAGTGCTGCTGCGTGCCGCATCACAATAGACAACCGGTTCATTGCCTTTCGCGCGGTGTCAGCTTTGTCGTGCCAGATGGGGGCAAGCGTGTCTCGGATATCTTTCTGATCCAATTCGACAACAGGGACTTTGCCAAGCTTCGGCAATACATGCAGTTCCAGCGGCGAATACCAGCGACCCGCTTTACCATCACCCTTCAGCTCTGCCTTACGGCTCTCAAAGGCATCTTCGGCGACGTCTTTCAGTAGGTGGAGTTTGCTGGCTTCTTCGCGCTTGAGACGTTCCCGTTCCTTTATGGGGTCAGTTCCCTTTCGAGCCACAGCCCGCCAGTTCTCGGCTTCCTGGCGAACTTCCTTAAGCGAGACGTCTGGGAAAGAGCCAAGACCCATTTCACGCCTGCGACCATGAACAGTGACACGCAAGAACCATTGAGCCCCGCCATCCTCACGCCGATGGAACCAAAGTCCGCCGCCGTCGGAGTATTTGCCTGGCGGTACAGACTTCAGCGTCGATGCGCTGAGCTTGTTCAAAGGGCGTGACACTCATCCACCTCTCTATCCACCCTCTATATATAGTATACGGTGGGGTATAGTGGAACACAGTGGTACAGTTAAATAACTGAAAAACAATCACTCAGTAAAAATCTGGGGCATGGTGAAACACCCTGAAACAAGGATTAGATGCCCTCTTGAGGCACCATCCTCTTACGACAAGTCTTACCCGCGCTCAGATACTCATCTCGATACGCGCGCCCGGAAAACGCGATATCAGCGCGTTTGCTTTGGCACGTGGGGTCAGGCATAGGGCGGTTGAGAGCCCGTCTGCCAATGCTGCCTGCGAGGCTGAGATTGATACAGCCTGATAGGGCGCACCCAACCCTTTCGGGTTCAGGATATGCCCCTGATCGCCCTGCAGCATGGTGCCTTCGGGGGCCGAGGTTGCGACGGCGCGGTCCTGCAGTGTGATCCGTTTGGCGACAGCACCGTCGGGCTTGGCCAGCCCGACGCGCCACGGCTCGCCTTTGCTCCGCTGGCCAAGGGCGGCGACCTCGCCCATATCCACCAGCACATCGCGCAGATCGAAGGATCGCATCAAAGCGGCAATCCGGTCAGTGATCGCACCTTGAGCAATCCCGTTCAGGGTAATCGCCGAGCGTCCGGGATGCGGCAGGCGGATCTCACCGGCGCTTACGTGAACCTTGTCCCAACCAATCGTCTGGCGTGCACGTTCCACTTGCGACCCCGCCGCGCCACTCGCGAGCGCTAGCCACAGGGGCTGGATCGTCGGATCAAATACCCCGCCCGAAGCGTCGTGAAGCGTGGAACACAGGCTCAGCACCTCCAGCAGCTCAGGCGCCGGGGTGACCAGGTGGCCGATCCGGTTAAGCTGACTGATCTGCGAGTGCGTCCGGTAGAGGCTGAATATATCCTCCAGCCGATTCAGCTCTGCCTCGACCGCAGCAAAGATCGGCGCGGCCTGTGCGTCCGTCGAGCCTTCCAGCCTCAGGCTGGCGGGTGCGCCCAGCGCAATACCGCGCCATTGGGCGACGTTGCCAGCAGCGGCGGGTACGGCGGCGCAGGCGGCTGAGATTGCCAGGAAACGGCGGCGGGTCAGAAGGGTCATGCGGGGGTCTCCAGCGCGAGGTCCAGATCGACGGGGCCCAGCACTTCGGCATCGGGAATATCAGACAGTGGCAGGGCGGCGCCGCCATATTCGGCAATGAACGCCTCTGCCGCGGCGGGGTCGCCAAAGGGCACGACTTCGCGCGCACCCATGCCGCCGGCCACATCGGCGCCAACGACAAAGGTCGCGCCATCGGCTGCGATCCAGTTGGAAATCCCCGGTTGCCGCCAGCTGGGCGCGACGCTCATGTCACTGACATAGGCGGCCGTGATCTTGGCGTCACGTTCGGGGCTTTTCAGATAGGCCAGCATGTCGCGCACCTGCGCAAAGAACAAAGGCGCGGGATAACCTTCCAGATGGATCTGCCCTTTGGGCCCGCCATGTTCCGCGATGTTCATCTGGCAGAAATAACTCAGCGCATCCGGGGTGAGATCAACCGGGTCGGGGGCCTCGGCCACCTCTTCTTTGCAGGCCGTCAACGCGACCAGAGCGATCAGGGCAAGGTATCTCATGGCTCAACTCTCCGAAATGCGAGACGCGCAAGGGCAAAGCCCAGCACCGGCCAGATCAGCAGCGAGGCAGGCGCGGCCCAAACGGGCAGAGCTTGCGCCGCCCCGGTCATGCCGGAGGCCATGGCAACGCCCTCGGTTGCGGCGATGTTCCACAAACGGAATGCGTCGGCCGGGTTGGCCACCATCACCCATGGAAAGACGGATTGGGTGAAGGTGCCGCCCTTGTCCATGACGACGGCCCCCAACAGGCCCAAATCATAGAGGACGACAAAAACCAGCCAGAGCCCGGCCGACAAACCTGCCGCCGCCGTGGCCCCCTTTGCCAGGGCGGACAGCAAGTATCCAAGCGCCAGAAAGACAGCGCCCAGCAGGATAGATGTGAGGATCAGGCGGACCAGAGCCATCAGGCTTTCCGGACCCGCGCCGCCAAAGAAGGCGGCCACTGCGCCTGCGGTGCCGAAACCGATGGTCATGGCGAAGGCCAATGCGGCCAGATGGGCGGTGAACTTGCCCAGCAGGATTTCTCCGCGCCCCGCCGGGTAGGACAGCAGCAGCGACAGGCTGCCGCGATCCACGTCGCCCGCGATGGCGTCAAAGGCGATCATCAGCGCCAGCAGCGGCGCAAGATAGACCGACAGCGTGGTCATCGACGCGACCGAGACGGTCAGCATGTCGACTCCCAACGTGCCGGTTGGTGCGCTGCCCGCAAAGGTCAGCGCCAAAGCGAACAGCACCATGATCAATGTGGCGACCAGCAGCCAGCGATTGCGGCGCAGGATCAGCATTTCGGTGCGGGTGATGGCGAGGAAGCGGGTCATTGCAAATCCTCCTGTGCGTAGTGGCGATAGAGGTCTTCCAGCTTGGGAGGGGTCATTTCCACATCCGCCACCGCATCGCCCAACCCGGCGATCCGGCGCAGCGCCTCCATCTTGTCTTCGGGTGTGCAGAGCAATTCAACGGATGCTCCATTGATCCGGTTGCCGCCAAGTTCAGCGGCCAGCACATCCGGATTGGCGCTGGCGCGTACCTTCAGACGGATGGGCAGACCTGCCAGAGCCGACAGGTTGGTCAGCGTGTCGTCGGCGACCATCCGACCCTTGCGCATGATCGCGATGCGATCAGTACGGGCCTCGACCTCGGTCAGCGCATGGCTGGCAATCAAAACAGCGGTGCCTTGGGCGGCCAGCTCGTCGATAATGGTGTACAGGTCCTGCCGCGAGATTGGGTCCAGTCCGCTTGTCGGCTCATCCAGCAAGGCCACTTTCGGTTGGCCCAACAGCACCTGCGCCAGACCCAAACGTTGCCGCATGCCTTTGGAATAGGTGCCGATCCGACGGTCCAGAGCGTCGCTTAGGCCGACACGCTCCAACAGGCCGGACACATCGGCTTTTGCGCCTGAAAGCTGCGCAAACAGGGTCAACTGCTCACGCCCGGTTAGCGCGGGATGAAACGACACCGCTTCGGGCAGATAAGCCGTCTCGCGCCGTGCCTGAGCACTACCGGGGGTGGCGTCTCCGATCCGAATGGCTCCGCCATGGATCGGTGTTAGGCCGAGGATGGATTTGATTAGGGTCGACTTGCCCGCGCCGTTATGGCCCAGCAGCGCAACGCGCTGGCCGGGGGCAAGAGACAGGGTGATATCGTCAAGAACGCGGGTTTTCCCTCGGTCCTTGAGAACATGGTCAATTGACAGGGCCTTATCCGTCATGAGGCACCTTTTTCATAGCTGGGGGTTCAGGGGCTTGCATCAAGGGGTTGCTGTCCATCACGCCCCCCGGCAACAGCGCCGGGAAGGCCGATTGCGACCAGCGCACCAGTTGCACGGCAGGGGAGCCGAGCAACAATTTGGCTGCGGGTTGGGTCCACAGCACATGGTCCATCGAGTCATTGGGGCGATAGGGGGCATCGGCGATGCCGTTGCCATCCACATCATAAGCGGCAAAATCGGACCAGTAATTGCCGCGCCCGTCCTCGGACCACTCGACCCATTTGGTCGAGACATATTTCACCTGCGTCCGGTTCCCGATGAATGAATTGCCAACGATGCGGTTGCGCTCGCTGCCAGCGGTAAAGTGGATGCCGATGCCGCACCCCTCAAACCAGTTATCAGTGAACTCGTTCTTGTTCGAGTTATAGAGGAAGGTGCATTTCTCTTTCGCACCTTTCACAACGTTTCCGGTGATGGTGCTTTTGTTGGCATAGTTCAGCATGACACCATGTTCGCGGTCGCCGATCGAGACGTTATCGGCCACGGTCACATTGGTCGTGAACATCACCGCGTAGCCCAGATCATTGCCGATCGAGACGTTGTCGCTGACCACCGAATTGTCGGCATACATGTAGTGCACGGCAAAACGCAGATCGCGGAACAGGTTGCCGGTGAAGGTGTTCTTCTTCGACGAGTTCACGAAGATCCCGTCGCGGCCATAGCGGATGTCATTATCCTCAACCACCGCACCCGGCGCGTTCCAGACATAGACGCCATTGCCACGCTCGTTCATGCGCTGGTCTTGCCGCCCTTCAATCCGGTTTCGCCGGACGATACTGTCCTTGGCCCCATGGATGTCGATGCCATAGAGATTGCCCAGCAGCACATTGTCTTCGACCACCGGCGCATGGGCCGTCTTGGTCAACTGGATGCCGCTGTCGATCCCGTCATGGTCCGAGCCCGATCCGATCACCGTCAGCCCGCGCACGGTCACACCCGGCCCGGTCACGGTGATGACGCTGCCTTCGCCTTGTCCGTCGATGGTGGCCTGTCCCAGCCCGTCAATCGTGACGGGCCGGTCCAGAACCAGCGTTTCTGTGTAAACGCCGGGGCTCAGGCGGAGGGTGTCCCCATCCGCCGCCTGCGCCAGTATCTCGTTGATGGCCCCTGCCCGGTTGGGCACATCCCAATCCGCCGCCCAAAGGGGCGAGCCGAGCAGGAGCGGTATGAGCAGGGACCAACGCATGGTTACGCGCTCCGCGGCTCAACGAACATCCGGCCGCGCATCTCCATGTGCAGCGCGTGGCAGAACCACTGGCAATAGAACCAGTGCACGCCCGGACGGTCGGCAATGAAGGTGACCGAGGCGGTGGCCTGCGGCGCAACCTCCATCGCGATGCCGAAGTTCGACAGACACAACCCGTGGGTCACGTCATCCACGTCATCCAGGTTGGTGACATACAACGTTACCTCGTCACCCTGTTTGACGGTGAACTTCTCAAGGCTGAACACCGGCGCGGTCGAGGTCATGTAGACCCGCACCTTGTTGCCATCGCGGATCGGCTCCTCGGCGCCCTCTTCAAGGTCCACACCATCGGCGGCAGCCTGCTGGCGCGCTTCTTCCCACATCGGGTCGTTGCGGTCCCAGACATTGACCGGGTTCACCTTGGACCGGTGCACGAGGATCGAGTCATGCGGTTCCGCGAAGGTCGGGCCGTCATGGACCACCTTCATCTTATCGCCCGAGATATCGATCAACTGCTCGTTTTCCGGCTTCAGTGGTCCGACGTTCAGGAAGCGGTCTTTCGAGAACTTGTTCATCGAAATCAGCCACTTGCCATCAGCCTCAGCCGTTTCGCCCATCGAGGTCGAATTGTGGCCCGGCTGATAATGCACATCCACTTTGTCGAGGATTGGATCAACATCCGCACCACCGTAGGCTTCGATGGCCTTGGCGATGTCCCACTTCACCACCTGGCTGTCCAGGAACAGGGTGGTGTAGGCGTTGCCTTTGCCATCAAACGCGGTGTGAAGCGGGCCAAGACCCAGCTGCGGTTCCGCCACGATGGCCGAGCGTGGATCGGCATTGTCGGCAAACAGCGCATCGACCTTTTCCACATCGATCACGGATACGGTCGGGGACAGCTTGCCGTTGATCATGATGTGTTTCTTGTCGGGTGCTGCGTTCACTCCGTGCGGCGAGTTCGGGATCGGGATGTAACGGGTCAGGTTACCGCCCGCCTCTTTGCGCCCGTCCACGACCTTGACGCCGTTCAGCTCCTGATAGTTGCCAGCAGCAATCGCGTCTTCGATGCCTTTCAGGTTGAACACGACCACGTGGTCCAGCTCATTCTCGGTCATCTCGGCCAGGTTCATACCCATTTCCGAGTTATACGAGGTCGAGAATGCGTATTTGCCCTGATAGTCGCAGTCAGTGTTGTCGAGGTTGCCCGACACCATCACCTGCCATGCGATCTCCATCGTGTCACCGTCGATGGCAGTGAAGATGTTCACATATTGCGACGGATCATCGAGGATCTCGCCATCATTGACCAGCGGTGCCTCGTGTTCGCCATTGGCGAAGATATAGCCGGTACGCGGGTATTTCTGCGGACGCAGACCGTGGATGTCATGCGCGTTCGGGATTTCGATGATCTTGTCGCATTTCATCACGTCGCAGCGGATGCGCGCGACGCGTGTGTTGGCCTTGTCATTCATGAACAAATAGCGGCCATCATAGGTGCCATCGGTGAAGGACATGTGCGGGTGGTGCAGGTCGCCATTGTCGTAGGTGACTTTGCCATTGGCGGCCAGGTACTGCTTGGTCTCTGGCAGCAGCCCTTCGGTCAGGATCTTCAGCGACTCGTTGGTCTGGCCCCAGCCGGTGGCCGAGCAGCGGTTGAATACCGGAATGCGCATCAACTCGCGCATCGACGGCACGCCGAGGATACGCACCTCGCCGGTCTGACCCGAGGACCAGAAGCCGTAATATTCGTCCAACTCGCCGGGCTCCAGCGCGGCATTGGCGGCGGCGCTGGCCTCTTTCGCGGTCATCAGGGTGCTGCCCAGACCGGTTCCGGCCAACACGGCGCCGGTTGCAGATGCACCCAGCAGTCCGCGGCGTGTGACGTTCAGTTTCTTATCGTGTTCCGACATGATCGTTCCTCCTTTTTAGGAAACGGTTTGCGGTTTGGCGTTCGGATGGTTCGCCGGTGGTTGTCCGAGGGGGGTTTTCGGTTGAACCGACCCTGTCTTGGCCCGCCGTTTCAACTGGCGGATAACGACGGGACATTTGTCCTCGGACTGGTAGAGCACCTGACAATGCAGGCAGGTGACGCACTCGTTCGGATTGATCTCACCGGTGGGGTGAATCGCCTGAACGGGGCATTCGTTGGCGCAGGTCTGACAGGGGGTGCCGCAATCCTTGTAGCGGCGCAGCCAGTCGAACATGCGGATACGGGCAGGGATCGCCAGCGCACCACCCAAGGGGCAGAGATAGCGGCAATAGAACCGTTCGATGAACAGCCCGATCCCCAGCAGGGTCAGCGCAAAGACCACGAAGGGCCAGTCGCGCATGAATTTCAGAATGATCGCAGTTTTGAACGGCTCGACCTCGGCATAGGTTTCAGCCAGCGGGATCGAGACAAAACTGATCCCGAACAACACGAGGAAGATCATGTATTTCGCGGGCCAGAGCCGCTCATTCAGGCCCCAGGGCAGTGTCCATTGCGGCACCTTGAAGGCCCGCGCGATCTTGTTGGTCAGTTCCTGCAGCGCGCCAAACGGGCACAGCCAGCCGCAATAAGCACCCCGACCCCAGAACAGCAGCGCGGCAGCGACAGCGAACCATTGGATGAAGACCAACGGGTCCAGCAAGAAGGCATCCCAAGAGAAGCCGGTGCGCAAGCTGCCTGCCAGCGCCATCAGGTTCACCACGCTCAGCTGCGCATTGGCGTACCAGCCGATGAAGAACAGCGTCATGGTCAGGTATCCGATGCGGAACCAGTAAAAGACGCGGGCGTTCATGGTGGCGTGGAACTGGAAGAAGAATGTCGCCGTCAGCACCAAAAGCATAACGCCCAGCACCCCAATCTCAACCGTGCGGTCCTTCCAGATGCGTTTCCAAAGCGCGGCCTTGGCTGCTGCCTCGCCGGTGGCGTCATCGACAACTACTGGCGCCGCAACGGGCAGCAGATACTGCTCGGGCAGTTTGTAGCCCAGATCGAAGGTCAGAAAGGTCTTCTCAACCGCGCCCACAGCCCGCTGCGCCAACAGTTGCATGCGGAAGGGCTCGGCCGGGTCGAACTCGGCCTCGGCGGGGATTTTGAAGATGTCCAACTCGGTAAAGGTGGGCGCATCCGCTGCCGCAACCTTGCCCAACCGGCGCTGTTGCTTGTCAAAGAACCGGACCGAATTGTCGCCCTGGATCAGCTGTATCCGGTCAAAGATACCGCCCCGGACATAGCCCGAGCCCTTGAAGCTGTAGGCCCCACGCCCCACCACCAGAATGGCCTGCTCGCCTTCGTCCAGCCAGTCGACCATGTTTTGATATTCGGCCTCACCCAGCAGCGACTTGCCGATCGACGGCACGGATACCAACGCCATATGCATATCAATATAGGTGTCATCTGGTTCGCCGGGTTCAGGGCGTTTGATGGCGCGCTGATCTCCGGTGGCTTCGAACGCAGCGTTGACCTGCCCGATATCCAGCGTCAGTCGCCGGACCGAGCCGTCGCCGGATAGGGTGGTCCAGTCGTATACCGCATCCTGCGCCAGATCGACTTCGCGTTTCGGCCCATCGGCCTGCAGCGGAGACAAACCGCCCAACCCCAGCGCCCGCGCCACCTTGATGCCGCCGCGCACAAGACTGTCATCAATCACCATGATCGTGACGGTGGCCCCCGAGATGATATCGAGGTCATGCCCCTCACCGCCGGTTTCAGCCTCAACCTTCAAGTCCAGACCGGCATAGCCTTCGGTCAGCTCAACCATGCGCGCGTTGGGGATGCCAATCAGAACGATGGGCTCCGAGTGTTTGACCAGTTGCACACCGGTCAGCACCGCTTGATCATCGATGGCGGCGACCACATGGATCGGTTTGCCGGAATAGCCGGTGGTGCCAACGAAGTCAGAGGTTAGGAAGGCCCAGGCAACGGTCTCGCCGGCCTTCAGAACGGGTGCAACCGGAACGTCATCGCGGACCGGCCCAATGGCATCAGCACCGGGGGCCAGATCGGCGGGTTCAATCTCGGGCAGGAAGCTGGCGAGGCTGTCGGCATGGGCACTGATCGCCATCAGGCAGGACAGGGCAAGGGCCAGCATTATGTGGATTGCGCGACTTACGACCACGGCGCACCTCCGATACTTAGGGTGGACGCCATGGACGCGCGCAGGGCGCGTTCAGCAGTTTCTTGGGTCGGGCGCGGAGGTCCCCGGGTTTCGGGCCACAGCTTATGCGACTTGTACAACATGGAAGATTTGCTGTTCTGAAGCTGTACAACACGGAAGTTTCCGATTTGCGGTATCTGCACCAGCTCGGGTGCGGGCGCTGCACTGGTGACAGCGCACAGCGCGCAATCGGCGCATTTTGTGCAGTACGCGGTCGGGTCTTCGGTGTCCTCCTCAAGATCAACTTCAACCCAGACCGCGCCGCCTTCCGAGCAGATCTCCATCCAGACACTTTCACCGGGACTCGCCAGCACCGGTCCAAAGGCCTGCAACAACAGAAGGAATATGCCTGCCAACCCACATGCCGCGCGAGTTGCGCGTACAGGGAGATTGTGCAGAGGGATCAGGGCAGGCATGGAGTCTCCGACTCGGAAAGCTATGCCTTTGGGGTATTGGATTCTACCGAGTCGCGACTTGACTTAGGTTAGGTGAAGCAAATTTCTGATTTTCTTTTCAAATCAATCGTCTGCCTCATCCATCAGGCCACGCACCCAGCGCCCTGCCAGCCATGAGGCGGGCACGCCCAAGGGGATGGACCATAAGATCGCAGGTACTGGTTCAATCGCACCAAACCCCGCGCTGTGCAGGATCAGCCCAGCCAGAAACAGGTTGATGGCCACGGTCAGAGCCGTGGCCGGATAAAGCAGGATGGCCAGCTTCCAGACCGGCCATTTGCCTTCAGTGGCTGGTGCCTTCCGAGAAGGTGATTTTGTTCCAGACATTGTACTTCCCAGACGGTTTGCGCATCGGCAGGCGGCGG
This sequence comes from Ruegeria sp. CE6, assembly GCF_056537485.1. Classification (NCBI taxonomy): domain Bacteria; kingdom Pseudomonadati; phylum Pseudomonadota; class Alphaproteobacteria; order Rhodobacterales; family Roseobacteraceae; genus Ruegeria; species Ruegeria sp. CE6. Next base: position 68,804 of record NZ_JBQFRR010000005.1, read on the forward strand.
ACCTCTTCCAGCGTTTGCGCGTCATAGACGATCACCGCGCCGTCATCTTCCCAGATCGAAACCAGCGCGTGACTGCCATCCTTGGTGAATTCTACATGCGCCACGGTCTTGCCCGGCGCGGGGCGCAAAGTTTTCACGATTTCAAGGCTTTGCTTGTCGATCACGTGCATGGCATCCTTGTTCGGGCCAAAGAACACATCGGCCCAGACGTAAGGCGAGTTCTCATGGCTGCGCATGAAAAATCCTGGCCCTTCGGTTTTGATCCGCTTGACGGTTTCCCATGTTCCCATGTCGATCACCGAGACCGTGCCATCGGTCAGATGCGGCGTCGCCATCACGGTGGTGTCGCCCTGCTGCCAGGTGATCCCCGAACCTAAGTGAGGCATCCCCGGCAGGTCCAGATCTGCGATCTTATGACCGATCACCAGATCAATCACCTGCCCGCCCTTGCCATCACGCGAGGCGCCCATAACGTATTCATAACTTTGATCGAAAAAGAAATCGTCCAGATAATCAGGCGTGGTGATCTTGCGCACGGGGAACGGGTCGGGGTTCTTGAACTGCCCCTCGATGCGGAAATCGTGGCCTATACCGGATTGCGGCGGGTTGGCCCCGTAGAACACCTCCCAAATCTCGGGGACATCCTTCAGCGCCAGAACAAAGCTTTCGCGCGGCGGTGCTTGATAAACGGCGGAAACACGGCTGGGAACGCCCTTTTTGCTTTTGACTTCAATGACTTTCGCGACCGACAAGTCCTCTGTCGACAGCAGGGTCAGTGAGTTCGGTAAATAGTTCGCTACTGCCACCCATTTGCCGTCACCCGACATGGCGATGTTGCGGCTGTTTAACCCCGCGCGCACGCGGCCCACCTGTTTCAGCGCCCAGATATCATATTTCTGCACCCAGCCATCGCGCGACATGATGAAGACATAGCGCCCATCGGGGCTGAACTTCGGCCCACCATGCACGGCGAACGGGGTTTCGAACCGATCCAGAACCTCGAACGTATCGCCGTCCAGCACACTGACATGATGATCGCCTGTTTCCACCACCAGCGTGATGTTCATCGGGTCGCTGTCCCAGACAGGCGCGTCAACCGATACGTACTCATCATCCAGAGTCCGGCTGGCCATGATATCGGCCTCACCCCATTCGGGATCGGTCTCCAGCGGAGATTTCAACCATCCCGCCAGTTCCTCGATCTGCAACGCGTCCAACTCGTGCGAAAACGCAGGCATCTGGGTGGCCGTACGCCCTTCGGCAATCACCGCCGCCACGCGTGGCCCACGCATCCGTTTCAACGTCTCGGGGATCAGCGCCGGACCGACCCCACCCAGACGGTTTTCGCCATGACATGAGGCACAGAATTCAGCATAATCCGAAGGTGCATCAGCCCAAGCTGCGCCGGTCAGCAGCAGCGAGCAGAATGTGCCGATTTTCAAGGTGTCAAAAGAATTGATGCGCCGGATCATGGCTTTTCCCTCGGAACGGCGTGACCTGCAGACGCTCGCCTGCGCCCTGCACGCCGATTTCTTCGTTTGATAGATAGCAGGCCGGGTCCTCGGCCCACGGGTCGCCGGTCAGTTGCAAGGCACGGATGCGGGTGTTGCCACCGCAGACATCCTTTAACTGACAGGCCCCGCAACGCCCCTTCAAAGGACGCGGACGGGTACGCAGCATGGCGAGCATCGGGTCATCGCTGGTCCAGAGTTCCGAAAACGATTTGGTCTTCACATTGCCAACAGTGTAATCGGACCAATAGGTATCGGGATGCACGCGGCCGAGGTTGTCGATATTGGCGACGCCCAAACCGCTAGAGTTGCCACCCCACGCCGCAAGATGTTCCCGCACATTGGCAGCTTTGTCATGGTCGAAATGCGACCGAACCCAGTTCAGGAAATACCCGGCATCGGCATCGTTATTGCCAGTCACGATATCCAGCGGACGACCGCCCGAGACGGCTTCCCACGCGCGTTCCAACAACAAATCCAAACCCTTACGGGTGCGCAAATGCTCGGCATCCTCGCCTCGGTTCTTGTCACCGCGCCCGGCATAGACGAGGTGAGACAGGTAGAACTTGTCGACACCCTCGTCGTCGCACAGTTGCAGCAGGTCAGGCAGGTGGTGCTGTGTGCCCTCGGTCAGGCAGAAACGCAGGCCCACCTTGATACCGCGTTTCTTACATTCGCGTACGCCGCGCAGAGCATCGGCAAAAGCCCCTTCGACGCCCCGGAACCAGTCATTCGTGGCCCCGATCCCGTCTAGCGAAATGCCGACATAGTTGAAGCCCACGTCGGCGATCATGTCGGCGGTTTCGTCGAAAATCCGCGTACCGTTGGTCGACAGTGCCAGCATCGGCACCAGATCGCGGGCGCGTTTGGCGATGTCGAAGAAATCGAACCGGTCCAGCGGTTCCCCACCCGAGAGGATCAGGGCCGGGACGCGGAATTGGCCCAGATCCTCAAGGGTTACCATGGCTTGCTCGTGACTGAGCTCACCGGGGAACGCGACATCTGCTGAAACGGTGTAACAGTGGCGGCATTTCAGATTGCAGCGCCGCGTCAGGTTCCAGATCACTACCGGCTTCACCGGGCCGGGACGGCGTCTGCGCACCGGTGTCGGTTTGACGAGCTGCTGCATGTATTCGGTAAGGCGGAACATGTCTCAGCCTTTCTTTTTCAACCGCAGCCCTGTCTTCTTCAGGATGCGCGTGGAATAGAGGATGTCCTTGGCCCGGCAGGCATCGCCCAGAATTGCGAAGATCTCGGCGCGTTTTTTCTCGACTTCGTCCCGGTCAGAGCCGTGGACCATGGCGAACAGGTTATAGGGCCAATCGGGCAGGGCGCGGGGACGTTCGTAGCAGTGGGTGACAAAGGGCAGCGCCCCGATCCGTGCGCCCAATTCCGCGAGCTGGCTGTCGTCTACATCCCAAACAGTCATTCCGTTTGCCGTCATCCCCAGCTTGTAGTGGTTCGGAGCGGCGGCGATGCGGCGGATAACACCATGGGATTTCAGCTCTGCCAGACGATACAAAAGGGCATCCTCGTCCAACCCAAGCTTTTCGGCAACGGCTGCGTAAGGCGCAGGCACAAGCGGCAGACCGCTTTGCAGCGCTTCGATAATCTCTCTGTCCTGAACGTCGATCATGCTGCCACCCGGAAGCCGATGAAAAATTCCTGTAGTTTGGGGAAACGGAGAACTTCGATCCCCGTTTCCCGTTCGATCGCATCAGCGGCGGCCTCGATCCCCTCAGGCGTTTCGGTGGCCAGCACGAACCACATGTTCAGCCGGTGCGTACGCTCATAATTATGGGCAACCTCGGCGTGCGCATTGACTTTGGTCAGGACGGTTTCGAATTCATCCTCTGGCACGGCCATGGCGCACAGGCAGAACGCTCCACCCATTGCAGCGGCGTCGAAAAACGGGCCGAAACGTGTGATGATCCGCTGCTCTTTCATTCGTGCGAGACGGGTTAGGAGTTCGTCTTCGGGAATCCCAAGTTCCTGGGCTACACTGGCAAAGGGATGCGCGGTCAGCGGCAGGTCATCCTGCATCCGGTTCAGGATTACGCGGTCGGTCGCGTCCATAGTCATGCTGCTGCCTCTTTCGGTTGGATCAACGCGCCGGTCTGTTTGAAACAACGGGTCGAGAACAGGACTTTGCGCTGCGCGCCAAATAGTTCGGGCAGGGCGGCGGCCCCGGCCAAAACCTCCATTGCCTCAGGGCGCGAACGCGCATGGATCATGGAATAGAGACGATAGGGCCAGACATTCTCGACCGGGTTGCGCTCATAGCACAGTGTCACACCTGGATGCGCTGCCAGTGCCGGGCCAGCGCTGCTGACCTGCTCGGCTGGCATATCCCAGACTACCATTGCATTGGCGGACCAGCCCAAAGCGCGGTGGCGTACGATGACCCCCAGGCGAGAGATGATCCCGGCCCGGTGCAAGGCGGCTACGCGATCCATCACGTCGTCTGTGTCGCGGTCCAGGGTTCGGGCCAGCGCCGCATAAGGATCTGAGACCAGCGACAGGCCGGAACTGAGGGCCTGCAACAGGGGGCGGTCGCCTTCTCGCATTGCTGAACGATCCACTTTTTGCGGGCCAGGGGCATTGCGGGTCTCGCCCGACATACGAAAGCCCAGATCAATGTTGAACGGCCGAACCAGCCGCAAATCCAGAACCCGCAGCCCCGAGCGCTGCGAGATCCTTGCGAGGGTGTCGTTCACATGCGCCCGGTCCGGGCCAGTGGCCACAAACCAAAGGTTCCAGTCATCCTCGCGCTGGTAATTGTGGTTCACACCTGGTTCCGCATCGATCAGCGCCGCGACCTCTTCCAGCCGTTCTTCCGGAGCCGCCACAGCCGCCAGCGTACTGGCGGAAACCGCGCCGGGTGCGATAGTCGCACCAACCCGCGTTATGCGCCCGGTTTTGCGCATCCGGGCCAGACGGTCGAGCATCTCTGCCTCTTCCAGCCCAAGGGCGTCGGCCAGAACCTGAAACGGGCGCTCTACGATGGGAAAATCACGCTGGAAATCGTCCAAAAGACGGCGGTCGATCGGGTCGGTGATATGCTGCATGTCAAAGCCCCGTTCTGTGTGCACGTGCGGTGAAGAAAATGCCCGAGGGGCTGTCGGCCTCAATCTCGCGCAGTTTTTCAAACGTTTGCGTGTCGTAGACCATAACCTTGTTGGCGTCGCGCACGCTGATCCAGACCTCATGCCCTCGCGGAGTGAACTCCATATGCAGTACGGCAGGGCCGGGTTTGAATTCGTGAATGATCTCCTTGGTCACAGAATCAATAACCTGAATGGTGTCGTTCAAAGGGTGGGCAAAGTTTACCCAAACCTGCCGCCCGTCAGGACGGGCCATGGCAAAGACCGGCTGACCATGGGTCTGCGTACGTCCGGTCTCGGTCAGAGTGTCGGCGTCGATCCACAGAACCTCGTGATGGCCGACGGCAGGCAGCACAAATTCGCGCCCCGTCAGCGCCCAGCCTTCGAGGTGAGGCATCTTGTAGACCGGCATCTCCTCTTGCCCGCGCCCATAGTTGGGCAGCACGCGGATGGGTTCGGGCGTCTCGGCCCAAAGGTCCAGCGCGGTCAGGCCATCCTCGCCAAACAAGCCGGTGATATAGGTGCGGCCATTTGCGGTGATCAGCGCGTCGTAAGGATTCTTGCCCATGTCGGGGATCTTGGTGATCGCGGGTGCGCCGTTGGAGAAATCAGCAATCCAGGTCTCGCCCGTGTCCCACATGGTAAAAACAAACCGGCGGCCGGGTGCATCGACCAATCCGATGGTTTTGCTGTCGGTAGGAATGTCCGCGACCATCTCTAGCGTGTCCGCATCGAAGACGCGCACACCGCCAGGTTCATAATTCGATACAGCGACCAGCTCGCCGTCATCCGAAATGGCACCGCCAATGGCGTTGCCCGCCTGCACGACCCGGTTCACGATCTGGCGGGTGACGATATCCACCTTAGTCAGGCCGCCGTCTCGTCCAAATACATAGGCAAAGCGTTCATCGGGTGAATAGACCAGCGAGGCATGGGACAGATCGCCCAGACCTTCGATCCGCGCCAGCGCTGCGCGGTCGGATTGGTCCACCAGAAGAACCGAGCCCTTGGCGCGTTCGATCACAAGTCCTAGGTCGCCGGTCGCCGTGGGTTCAGCCTGGGCGGTGGTCATCATAAGGGTGGCGGCGAGGGTAAGGATGAGCTGTTTCATTGTGCCTCCTGTGCCAGCAGGTAACGGGCGATCCATTCGGCCTCTTCTTCGCTGATCAGAGGCCGCCATGGGGGCATCGCGGTGTCGGGGATGCCGTCGAGGATCACGCCGGTCAGAACGTCCGCGTCGTAGTGCTCCAGAGTCTCGGATCTCAGATCAGAGCCGAGACCGCCTTTCAGCGACAGCCCGTGGCAAGAGCCGCAGTCCTGATGGACAAGACGCTTCAGTGCGTTGGGGTCAAGAGTGTCGGCGGCGAAGGCCGTGGTGGCAACAAGCACTGCGGAAGTGAGAACAGCACGTGCCGCCCATCCTTTGCGTCCTCTCACAGCCGGTTGCTGTGCCGGCCTTCTGGAACCGAACTTAGCCATGCGCCTGCTCCAAAAGGTCGGCCACAGGCCGTTCTGCATAAAGTGAAACTACCTTGCCGATGATGAACAGCGTGGGCGCCTTTAGCCCGGCCTTGCGCACATCAGCGGCCAGCCGATCCAGCCGGGATACCATCCGGCGCTCATCAGGTGTGGTCGCTTTGCCAACCGCCAAAACCGGAGTTGAGCCGGGTAGGTTCTCGGTCATCAGTCCCATGGCGATCTGGCCGATATTGGCGACGCCCATATAGACAACCAAGGTCGAGTCCGGGTCGGCCAGACGTTTCCAATCCAGATCCAGCACCTTGTCGGCCTGTCGGTGCCCGGTGACATATTGCACCGATGTCGCCAACCCGCGATGGGTCAGCGGCACACCTGTCGAACAGGATGCCCCCTGCGCTGCGGTAATGCCCGGCGCGTATTCGAGTGGGATGCCGTTTGCCATCAGGTGCGCGGCCTCTTCCGAGCCGCGTCCGAAGATCATCGGGTCACCCCCCTTGAGGCGCGCAACGGTGTGACCGGCGCTGGCTTCTTCGACGAGGATTTCGTTGATGCGATCCTGCGGCACGGTATGACACTTGGGGGCCTTCCCAACCGGGATCAGCCGTGCGCCATCAGCGTGCAGATTGAGGATATCGGCCGAGACCAGACGGTCATAGACCACCACGTCCGCCTCTTGCAGCATCCGCAGCGCGCGCAGGGTCATCAGTTCGGGGTCACCGGGGCCTGCGCCAATCAGAAAAACCTTACCGCTCATGTGCAAACTCGCTTGGTCTGAATGTCTTCGGAGCCCGGAATTCCTGCGCGATCAGGGGACGTTGCTGGGTGAGCCGGGCGTGTCATGCGGCCAGACTGGCGTAATCGGAAAGGAACTTCCTTGACTAAAGTTAAGGAGCGCGGGAATTGCCCCGCGCTCCTTTCGGCTTGCCTGTATGATTGCCTCGGCTCAGGGTTCGACGGTGATCATGCCGATCATGTTCTGTGTCTCCCAATGCGGGCCACACAGATAGTCCTGCGGACCCGGGGAGAGGAAGGTCAGGTCAACCGTCTCCTCAGGAAACAGACGATCGCTTTCGGGCTCGCTGCCGTCTTTCAGCAGGACCGAGTGACTGGTGCGCTTATCGACATTCACCCAGCGCACGGTTGTGCCCGGTTTCACGGTTAGCTCGGCTGGGCAGAACGTGTATTTGTACATCAGCACCACATCGGCATCCTCAACGGCGGAGGAGGGCTGACCGAACAGCTCGACATAGCGCTCTTCGGCTTCGGCACACAGCGCGGCGGTGTCCTCTGCCCATGCGGGCGCGGCCAGAAGCAGCAGCGCAGGGAGAAGGTGTTTGGGTTTCATTGTCCAAGTCTCCTCTTTTAAGCGGAAGGGGCCGGATCGCCCGGCCCCTCTTCCTTATTGTTTGACGACGTTGATGAAGGCGTTGTCGTCGTCCAATGCCAGGCTGGTATCCAGCGTCACGTGGTGGAACCGTGCTGCGGCAAAGTCATCGTGGATGGCAAAGCCCACCGTATAGGTCTGACCGGCCTCCAGCGGCACGTCACCAGCTGCGCCCGAGTTCAATGGGCGGGTGAAGACCACGGTCCACATACCTGCATCAAGGCTGGCAGAGGCGGCGATCTCACCGTCATTGACTACGCGCTGTTCCAGCAGATAGCCGTTGGTGGCGCTGCCGTCTGCGTAGACGCGCATCAGGTCCAGATAGGTGCCATCGGCCAGATACTGCTCGATCTGATCGGCGGCCTGCAGCTTGTCCCAGCCACCCAGCGCCTTACCGCGGCGGCCTTTGATCTCGACCTCGGTGCGGCTTTCGCTGATGTATTTGGTCACAGTGTCCTGCGTGCTCAGCCGACCCGAGACATCGCCATTTGCGGTAATCGCCTCGGCACCCGGGTCAAAGGGCATGTAGCTGTTGTCTGCATGGCACGAGGCCCAGCAGCCGACCTGATCGCCCAGCTCAATCCCAGTGCCGGTGATCATCATGGCCACCTTGATCTGGTTGTCCGGGTCCATCTTGCCGCCATCGACAAAGGGGGCGGGGTTGTGGCCCGCATCCGGCCATTGCAGACGGATATACAGGGTCTCATCATCATGCGCGGCTTGAACGGTGGCGTCTATAACGCCGCGTTTGCCCGGGATCGGGGTTGGTTCCAGATCCCCACCGGCCACGATCTTGTTGCCGATCGCGTCCAGTTCGGCAGCGTGACAGGTGGTGCACTTGTCTCCGCCCTTGGTCAAAGGACGTGCTCCGCCGTGGGATCTGCCGTTCTGAACCCATTCAAACGAGGCCTGACCGGGATAGAACAGTTTCATATCTGCACCGGGGACAGCGGCCCAATCGATATTTGTGCCAACATCGCTGCCGCCACCTGCCGGGGCTGCGGCATCTTCGCCAGAAGCTTTGGCACGCTCTTCCGCGACGGCTGCGTCAACCGCTGCTGCGATCTGGGCCTGAACAGCCTCTTGCTGGGCTACACGCGCGGCTTTCTCAGCCTCGGCATCGGCGGCTTCTTTGGCTTCAATCCGCTCGAGACTGGCCAGATATTCGGCGGGGATTTCGCGAATGAAATCTGGGTTCGGCGCTTCAAGCTTTTCCAGATACTCTTCGTCGGCCCGGTCGCGGGCGTCCGAGTGCGCAATCCCCTTGTGGCAGTCAATACAGGTCTGACCAACGGTCATCGCGTTCAGGTGCTGCTGACGGGCGCGGGGTTTCTGGAACTCGGGCATCATCGACTCGAAGTCATGGCAGTTGCGGCACTCGCGCGAGTCCGTGGATTTCATCCGCTCCCATTCATTCATAGCCAGATGCACGCGCTTGGCTTCGAATTTCTCGCGCGTGTTTATCGTGCCGACCACCTTGCCATACAGTTCTTTGGACGCCTTGATCTTACGGATGATCTTGTGAGTCCAATCCTTGGGCACGTGACAGTCGGAACAGACCGCGCCTACGCCCGAACGGTTCACGTCGTGGATTGTGCCGGTGTATTCTTCGTAAACGAAATCTCGCATCTCGTGGCACGAGACGCAGAATTCCTTGGTGTTGGTAGCTTCCATAGCGGTGTTGAACCCGCCCCAGAAGATGATGCCGGCGGCAAAGGCCGCAGCGATCCCGGCCACGGGCATTCCCCACAGGAAATACCGGCGCCAGATTGGTTTTTTCTTTTCCGGTTCGGAGGTCATATCCGGTCTCCGTTTTGGCTTCTTTTTCTGGCCCTGGATGTCAGGCCTGTGGATTTGGCTGATGAGTCAAACGAGGAAAGGGCGGGCGAGGGGCCCGCCCTTTCCGGTGCTGAGTACAAAACCCGTCAGGTGACGTGGTTCGAACGGTTGTAGACGTTGAACTTGCCGGTGGGTGCAAACAGTCCCTTCACGCGGCCGATCTCTTCCAGCGTCTTGGCGTCGAAGATCACGATCTCGCCATTTGGCTCTTTCGAGGTCGAGCGGTTCCACTTGGACACCCAGACCTCGGATCCGTCTTGGTTGAACTCGAAGTGGACGGCGACGTTGCCTTCCTCTTCTGTGATCTGGATCGTTTTCACGATCTCACCGGTTGCCTTGTCGATGACCTGCACCGATTGCTGGATCTCAGGCTCGGGGTGCTTGGTCTGGTCGGCCCAGATGTAGTCCGAGTTCGGATGGGTCCGGATGAACAGACCGGGTCCGTCGGTTTCCACCTCATAGCAGACCTTCCAGGCATCGTCCGGGCGGCCTTCGGGGTCGTTGCCCCAAACGGTAACCGTGCCTTCGCCCAAGTGGGTCGTACCGGCAACAGGACCGCAATTCGGGTCATCCCAGTTGGCGCCCGGGCCGGGGTGCGGCAGCGGCGCGGTATCGATCATAGCTTCCAGCTTGTGAGTCTCGGTATCGACCACGACCATCTTGTTCGACGCGTTTGCGGCGATCTGGAAATAACGGCCGGTCGGATCAAAGAACCCGTCATGCAGGAACTTTGCGCTGTCGATCTTGTCGATACGCAGGTTGTCCAGATCGGAGTAGTCCACCTGCCACAGCTGACCGAGTTCCTTGACGGCCACGATCCACGTGGGCTCGTTCGGGGTGGTGTAGATGGCGGCCACGCGGGCCTCTTCCACATAATCCCCGTCCACGTTGTAGCCACGGGTCGAGACAACCTTTTTCGGCTCCATGGTTTCGGCGTCGACGATGGCGAAATGAGGGGGCCAATAGGCGCCACCGATGACGTATTTTCCGTCACCCGATACCGCCACGTCGCGAGCGTCATAACCAATGGTAACCTCGGCAACCAGCATGTTCTCGGGGTTCTGCCACAGGTCGATCTTGGTCATCTTCCCGTCGCGGCCCATGGTGTACCAGAAGCGGCCCGGGTTTTCCGGTTCTTCCAATTTGTGGTGTTCCGAGGCTTTCAGAACGTGCACCGCATAACCGGTTGGGATATGCGCCAGCACTTCCTTGGTGTCACCATCAATCACGGCCACCTTGCCCACGTCACGTTCGATGACGACAAAGAAGTTTTCCCAGTTGCGGCCATGCAGAGGTTCGGTCGGGTAGTCTTCGGGTTCGACATAGACCTTGCGGGTCGCCATCATCTGCTCAAGCGACATTTCTGGCGGTTGGGGCGGCTCCATCTGGATGTAGGTCGCCATATCGCGGATTTCTTCTTCGGACATCACGTCCGAGAAGTTGTTCATCCCGCCTTCGGTGCCCCATGCGATGATTTTTTCCAGCCGCTCCTGCCCCAGTTTCAGGGTGCCCGACTCGGTTACGGTACCATCGTCATTCTTCGTTTCAACCAGCGGCTCAAGGCTTTTGCCGGTTGCCCCTTTGCGCAACACACCGTGACAACCGGCGCAGCGTTCAAAGTAAAGTTGTTTTGATGATTCAAAGGCTTCCTTGCTCAGGGTTGGCTCTTCGGCAAAGACTGGCGCAGCGACGCTGCCCAGCAACATTGCCAAACCGACCCCTAAGGCGCGGCCAGTTCTGTTGTAGCTGATTCCAAGTGACATGATCACTCTCCATTTGCTGGTGAGGCAGGTCCTAGGGTGAAACATCACGCGTTTGTCATCCTTGACGAAAGTCAACGGAGCGCGCGCAAATTGGAAATTGACGGGCTATAATGAGCCATAAAACAAAGGGAAAACCTGAGTTTCAGGGACATGTTTTTCGGATGCTTGATTTCGGTTAAGTCCATCACTGGTCGGCCTTGCTAAACCTGTTCCAACAGCCATTGAGGCCGAGGAGAACAGGCATGTCGGCAGTGATCGCGCGCGTATTGGGCGAGGGGTTTCGCATCTTTTTCCTGTCCGCCGGACTTTTTGGTCTGTTCGCGGGAGGCGCGTGGGGTTTTTGGTTGATGACGCAGACCGGGTTGGTCGGATACGAAGACCCAACCTATTCCATGAGTCCCCCAATGTGGCACGCGCATGAGATGATCTTTGGCTATGCCACAGCAGCTCTGGGCGGGTTCTTTCTGACGGCTGTTCCCAACTGGACCGGGACCCCAGAGGCGCGCGCCAGGTTCATCATGCTGGCCGCAGGTCTCTGGTTGGCCGGGCGGGTAGCGATGTGGTTCTCCGGTGCGCTGCCGCCGGTTCTGGTCGCTGTGTTCGATCTGGTCTTTGTTCCAATTCTGGCGGCAAAGATTGCTACTCAGCTGATCCGACGCCCCAAACCGCAGAACATGGTATTCCTTTTGCTGCTCAGTGCGATCTGGATTGCCAACTTGTTAACCCATTTAGAGTGGATCGGTGTGACCAGCGATACGCTGGACATCGGATTGCGGGCGGGGTTGCTGACGCTCTGTAGCCTAATCGCGATACTTGGCGGGCGCATTACGCCAGCTTTCACCCGAAATGCGATGAAACGCGCGGGAGAGCCCGAATCCAACTGGCCTATTTCGGTAGGAACGTTTGATAAAGCCGCTATGGGGCTTGCACTTTCACTGCCGCTGAGCGTGCTCGTCTTTGGAATCGGACCTGTATCAGGCGCTATCGCGCTGATGCTTGGCGTTGCTCAGATCCTGCGCATGGCACGTTGGCGCGCACGCTGGGCACTGCGGCAGCCGATCCTGATCGCGTTGCATCTGGGGCTGGGCATGCTGGCGCTGGGCCTGATCCTGTGGGGGCTGGCAGTGCAGGGGTTCGGCAGCGAGATCGGGGCGCTGCATGTTCTGGGCATTGGCTGCGTCGGCGGCATGACCCTTGCCGTGATGAGTCGGGCCGCCCTCGGCCATAGTGGCCGTGCCCTCGTGGCCTCGCCACCCATGGCGATCGCTTACGGTTTGATGGCGGCAGCCGCAGTTTTGCGCTGGGTCGGGTCGGCGTTTGACCAGGGATATCTGGTTGCGATGCTGGCCTCAGATGGGCTGTGGATCTGCGCCATCGTCTTGTATCTGGTGGCGATGTGGCCCGCGTTGACCGGGCCACGTCTAGCGGCCTGAGCAACGGTTCTTAGATCAAGAAGGTCGGAGCAACGCCCTGTCATTCTTAATATGTCGTTGCAGCAAAGTATGGATTTGTCTTCCGCGTTTTGGAATCTGGCGGGCTGCGATTGGTTGATGGTCTGGCAAAGCTAACTCTGGGAAGAGCGCAACAATTTCGGCCAGCGCCTCGGGCTGTATTCCTTTCAAGGCTTGCTTGCCTGTGAATAGGCTTTCTGACGGCGCGCCTTCCGCCAACACGATCTCATGCCGGTCGAACAGAATATGGAAATACACCACGCCCTGAGCTGTCTCGTCGACGGTTATGCCGGGTATGCCGACCAGCTTATGGGCTGGGACCAGAACCTCTTCGCTGTCGAACATGCGAACGGCGATACTCGAACGGATCAACATGCGATGCTGCGGTGAGACCAACAGATCACGTCGCGGCAGGTTGCTTCCCAGGCTGCCCGCTGTGATTCGGATCGGGCGCAGCTTGGGATTGAGCGCAAATTCAGACCTATCCAGAGCGCGCGCGCCGATCCAGCGAATTGGTTGTGGCCCATGATCCAAGGTGACAACCATGTCACCAGCGGAAAGCGTTTCTATCGCGAAATCACCATCAGGTGTCGCGATAAGCGTTCCGGCTGAGAAACAAGGAACATCAACGATGGAACCGGGGTCAGTCGTGTCCGGTGCGTTGCTCGGTGTAACGTTGACGACGCTCATCGAATACGTCACCCCGGGATCTAGGGGCTCAGAGGTTATGTAGCCAGCGTTGGTTCCTTCAACCTCGACAAGGTACACAGTGATTGTCCCACCGCCGGGATTCGTCAGAATGTAGGATTCTTCCAGATAGATGTCGCCGCTCAGAAACGTTGTCGAACCATCAAGGTTTGTTACCGTTCCGGTCTGTGTATCGTCGTCGCCATTTTCGTTGTTGAATCTGTCGCCGTTGAAAACATCCCCGGTATCGGGAACTGGCGGGCCAAACCCATTTCGAATGAAACCACCGGCCTCGTCCTCAACATTGAATACCCTTCGGTCCGTCGCGGGGTCATAGCTTGCGTCCAGGGTGATCGTATCAGGCCCAATTGTATTCACCGTAATAACGCCGGGTGCGTACCCGATGTATGAGTAGTTCGCCATTCTTTAACCACCACGCTTCAGGTGCCATCTACGCACCTCTATTCACCAATAAATCGAGAACGCTCGCTTCAACTGTTCGAACGTCCGGAAACATGCTGTTCTAAGTACTATTTTTCAAGGCAATCTGAGGGCATTTTAGTGATACTGGCGCAATTATGATCACTGGTGTCCAATTCCGCGCTTACTTTGGCATGCTTGACTTTCGTTAAGGCAGCCCTGCGACCCACCCGCCATTGTCATCAGACTAGCTAATCTGCGCAAAGGAGAGCGCAATGCGAGAAGTCATGACAAAGAGCATGGCTCGCAACATATTCTATGGCGGGTCACTGTTCTTCATCCTCATCTTCCTGGCCCTGTCGGCCCACTCGCACTGGTACATCGTCAACTCCGAGAATTCGGCGAAGCTTGATGACAGTGTGGTTCGGGGCAAACATGTCTGGGAAAAACATGCCTGCATCAACTGTCACACGATCCTGGGCGAGGGCGCCTACTACGCGCCGGAAGTCGGGAATGTGATGACCCGCTGGGGTGTGCTGGACGACCCGGAATCGGCCTTTGAAGCGCTCAAGGGCTGGATGGAGGCGCAGCCGACCGGCATTCCCGGTCGTCGGCAGATGCCCAATTTCAACCTCAGCGACGAAGAGATCCGCGATCTGACCAACTTCTTGATCTGGACGGACAACATCGATGCGCAGGGCTGGCCGCCCAACGAGGCAGGCTGAGAAAGGGAACGGAGCAATGAAATACGAATCCCAAAAAATCGCCTACGCCTACTTCGCAGTAGCGATGGCCCTGTTCGCGGTACAGGTAATCGGCGGCCTGCTAGCCGGTTTCATCTATGTATTCCCGAACTTCCTGAGTGAGCTTCTGCCGTTCAATATCGTACGGATGCTGCACACCAACTCTCTGATCGTCTGGCTACTGCTGGGCTTCTTCGGTGCGGCCTACTTCCTGATCCCCGAAGAGACCGAGCGCGAGATTCATTCGACCAAGCTGGCCTATCTGCAGTTGATCATTCTTGTGGTTGGCACGCTGGGCGTGGTCGTGACCTATGTCTTCAACCTGTTCGAAGGCAACTGGCTGCTGGGCAAAGAGGGGCGCGAGTTCCTTGAACAACCCAAATGGGTCAAGGCGGGCATCGTCGTGGCCGCGCTGATGTTCCTTTACAACGTGTCACTGACCGTTCTGAAGGGCAAGAAGACGGCGATTTCGAGCATCCTTGTTCTGGGCCTCTGGGGTCTGGCGCTGCTGTTCCTGTTTGCTTTCTACAACCCGGGCAACCTGTCCTTGGACAAGCAATACTGGTGGTATGTCGTCCACCTATGGGTCGAAGGCGTATGGGAGCTGATCATGGCCTCGATCCTGGCCTACCTGATGCTGAAGCTTACGGGCGTTGACCGTGAGGTGGTCGAGAAATGGCTCTATGTCATCGTCGCCGCCGCGCTGTTCTCGGGCATCCTTGGGACAGGTCACCACTACTATTGGATCGGTACACCCGGCTATTGGCAGTGGATCGGTTCGATCTTCTCAAGCCTCGAGGTGATCCCGTTCTTCGCGATGATGGCCTTTGCCTTCGTCATGGTCTGGAAGGGCCGTCGTGACCACCCGAACAAGGCTGCTCTGCTGTGGTCACTGGGCTGTGCAACGCTTGCCTTCTTCGGTGCCGGTGTCTGGGGCTTCCTGCACACGCTGCACGGGGTGAACTACTATACCCATGGCACGCAGATCACCGCAGCCCACGGTCACCTGGCTTTCTACGGTGCTTATGTCTGCCTCAACCTGGCGATCTTCAGCTATGCGATGCCGATCCTGAAGAACCGTGATCCCTACAATCAGGTTCTGAACATGGGCTCGTTCTGGCTTATGACCAGCGGCATGGTCTTCATGACCTTCGTCCTGACCTTCGGTGGTACAGTGCAGACTCACATGCAACGTGTGGTCGGTGACTACTTCATGGACGTGCAGGACCAGATCGCGATCTTCTACTGGATGCGTCTTGGCTCTGGTGTGGTCGTGGTCCTTGGTGCGCTGCTGTTCATCTACTCGATCTGGGTGCCCCGGAAAGAGGTGATTGAACCCGGTGCCTCTGAAACCCCTGCGGAGTAATGGATATGGATGGCTCCATGAAACTGAATGAGGGGGCGGCGAACGCCCCCTTCTACCTCGCCCAAAGCGATGAATGCGATGTGTTCACCGCCGCCTACAACAACGACCTGCCGGTCTTGCTGAAAGGCCCAACAGGTTGCGGCAAGACCCGCTTTGTGGCCCATATGGCTGCCAAGCTTGGCCGCCCGCTTTACACCGTGGCCTGCCACGATGACCTCGCCGCCGCCGACCTGATCGGTCGCTACCTGTTGAAGGGCGGCGAAACCGTCTGGGTTGATGGCCCTCTGACTCGTGCGGTGCGCGAAGGCGCGATCTGCTACCTTGATGAGGTGGTCGAAGCCCGCAAGGACGTCACCGTTGTGCTGCACCCGTTGACCGATGACCGGCGCATCCTGCCGATCGACCGCACCGGCGAAGAGCTTGAGGCCGCGCCCGGCTTCATGCTGGTGGCCTCGTACAACCCCGGATACCAGAATATCCTGAAAACCCTGAAACCCTCGACCAGGCAGCGGTTCATCTCGCTGGAATTCGACTTTCCTTCGCCCGAGATGGAGGCCGAAGTCGTCGCGCAAGAAAGCGGTCTGCCGCTTGAACGCTGTAAACCGCTGGTACGCCTTGCAGGAAAGTTGCGCGGGCTTAAGGGTCAGGACCTTGAGGAAGGCGTGTCCACCCGGCTAGTCGTTTATGCCGCGACGCTGATCGCACAGGGCATGTCCACCGACCGCGCCATCCTCGCCGCAATGATCGAACCTCTGACTGATGATGAGGATATCAAACGCGGGCTCCTCGATCTTGTCACGGCTGTCTTTGGGTGAGGCCGGCCGATGGTCAGGATCGATTTTGAGCCATGGGAACCCGAAGAAACGATCGGGAAACTGTGGCACACCCTTGCCAGTCGCCTTGATGCACCTGAAGTGCATGATGGAGCCGCGGTTGACCTCTCAGAGGTCGCAGGGCGGCTGGCAGTCCTCTTTCGAGGACTTGGGGGTAGTCCGGGCGTAGAATTGCGCCCGGTCTCGCCCGAGATTTCGCGCCACCGTCTGGGGTGGCGTCGTCGTCTGGCAACCGAGGCCGAGATGATGCCGCGTGCGTCGTTCGATGGCGAAGTTCTGCGTTTGCCGGATCGGCTGGCGGTGTTTCCCGCGCGTGAAGCCAACGGTGCGCTTTATGTCTGGCTGGCCGCCGCCGCTGCACATGCCGGAACTCGTATCGACGAAGACGACCCGTTGCGCGCCGACCTGCATGCGCTTGTCGCCGCCCGACAGATGGTCGAGGCGGCGTTGCACAACGCCCCCGGCCTGCGCCCGCTTTATACCGAGCTGTGCAAGGGCGTGCTGTATCAACGCGACATTTCCGGGCTGCCACCCGTCGAGGCAGCGGTTGAAGAACTGGTCCGCCACATGCTGGGCGACCCCGCGCCTTTGTCGCCAAAGGCTGAACATCTTCTAGCGTTGGATGACGACCTCACCGCCCCGCGCGGCTATCAGCATTTCCGGCCTGTCCCGCTGTGGCCCGAGTTGCGCCCGGTCGGGTTCTCCGAACATAACGAAGTGGAGAACCCCGAAACCGAAGGACCGCCCGAGGAATCCGGCGAAAAAACCCACCGTGCCCGCCGCCGCAAATCGGATCAGGCCAACCGCAGCGACAGTTTCATCCTGCACAAGTTCGAAGCGATCCTCAGTTGGGCTGAGTTCCTGAACATCAACCGGCGCATCGACGATGACGATCCTGATAACGCCAAGAAAGCCGCCGATGATCAGGAAGAGATTGGCTTGGGTCAGATCTCGAAGGCGCCGCCGACCAAACTGAAACTTCATCTGGACCTCGCTCCGGAGGACGTGAACCGCGAACGCCTGTCGGGACGGGTTTTGTATCCCGAATGGGACGTGCGCATCGGCCAATACTTGCCCGATCATGTCAACGTTCTGACCTCGGATGCCGAGATTCGCGAAGATGCCGCCGAGTTCGGCAAAGACCCCGCCACTGCCCGCCGCATCCGCGCCGTGAAACGCCAGTTCGAGGCGCTGCGCCCGGGCCGCGTGATGACGCGCGGTCATCTGGATGGTGATCAATTGGATATCGAGGCAGCCGTTCGGGCGCAGGTAGACCGTTGCGCCAATGGCGAAGGCACCGAACGTATTTGGATGCAATCGCGCCCCGAGGCGCGCGATTTGGCGGTGTCTATCCTGCTGGATGTCAGCCGCTCGACCGAAAGCGCCGTCACAGGCCGCGCCGTAATCGACATTGAACGCGAGGCTCTTGCGGCACTCGCCTGGGGTCTGAACGCCTGCGGCGACGATTTCGCCATCCACGCCTTCAGCTCGCTGAAACGCCAGCGGGTTTACGTGCAGCGCTGTAAACGCTTCGATGAGCCGATGGGTAGTTTGGTGGAACAGCGCATCGCCTCGCTGCGCCCCGGCCACTATACCCGCCTCGGCGCCGCAATCCGCCATTGTTCCGCCGATCTGGCCAGCCAATCGCGCAAACGCCAGTTGCTGTTGATCATCACTGACGGCAAACCCAACGATCTGGATCATTACGAGGGCCGCCACGGCATCGAAGACACTTGTATGGCCGTGCGCGAGGCGCGTCGGGCAGGGCAATCGGTCTTTGGCGTTACCATCGACAAAACCGGCAAAAGCTGGTTCCCGCGCATGTTCGGTCAAGGCGGCTTCGCCGTCATCCCCGACCCGCACCGGCTGATCATGGCACTGCCTCAGATCTACCGCCAACTGGTTGGAGCATGAGCGACGCCTCTTTGATCGATGAGCTTCCGGGCGAGCTGCTGATGTGGGTTCTGATCATCTCGGAATTGCTGGTTTTCGGCGCGGGCCTGATTGCCTTTATGGGCGTGCGCCTGACCGACCCGACAGGATTTGCCGAGGCTCAATCGCACCTTTACCGGACAGGGGCAGCGCTCAATACGGTGGTGCTGGTCACCTCGGGCTATCTGGCGGCGCAGGCGCTGCAGTGGCGAAAAATCGCGCGCCGGGGCGTGGCTCGAATGGCCTTGATCACTGCCGCCGCGCTGGGTGTCGTGTTCCTGATCATCAAAGGTGCGGAATACGCGGGCAAAGCTGCACAGGGGATCACCTATGAGACCCACCCATTTTTCCTGTTCTATTATCTGCTGACCGGGTTTCACGCCGCACATGTGTTGGCAGGGGTCGGTATCCTGCTGCTGGTCGCCTGGCGTGACGATCCACGCAACATTGAGGCAGGTGCGCAGTTCTGGCACATGGTCGATCTGGTCTGGATCATGCTTTTCCCCGTGATCTACCTGCTGGGATAATTCCGATGCCTGCAGCACCATCTTTTCCCAAATACTGGCGAAGGGCGCTCCATAATTCGCTCACACGTGCATGGCTGACCCTTTTGGTGCTCAGCGTCGCATCAGCACTGCTGACTGTGCTGCCCATCCCGCCATCCGTTCTGGCGGGGTGTATTCTGGTCCTCGCACTGGCGAAATGTCACGTTATCCTGGCTTGTTATCTTGATCTCGTAAACAGCCCGGCCTGGCTGCGAGGTTTCACCATGGTGCTGACGGGCTTTGCCATCATTGTCTTCGCCCTCTACCTGATCTGACTCAAAAAAAACGCCGCCTCCGGGGAGACGGCGAAGTATTACGCTAGGGGGCGCTTCTTGGTTACTGGGCTGCCATCGGCATGCGCGCAATCTGACAGCGTTGCCAGAGGGTGGACAGCGCGCCAACCAGATGCTCGATATCCTCATCCGTATGTACCGGAGACGGCGTGATCCGCAGACGCTCGGTCCCTTTAGGTACGGTGGGATAATTGATCGGCTGAATGTAGATGCCGAACTCTTCCAGCAGCGTGTCCGAGATAAACTTGCACTTCACCGGATCGCCAACCATCACCGGGATGATGTGGCTGGGGTTAGGAATATGAGGAATACCTTCCGCATCCAAACGGGCCCGAACCTGCGCTACACGGGCTTTCTGCAGGTCGCGTTCAGCATTCGATTGTTTCAGATGCCGGATCGAGGCCGCGGCCCCGGCCGCGATCGATGGTGGCAGGGCGGTGGTAAAAATAAACCCGCTGGCGAAGCTGCGCACGAAATCGCACAGCGCAGCCGATGCAGCGATATACCCGCCTACCACACCGAACGCTTTACCAAGCGTCCCTTCGATCACCGTCAGGCGATCCATGAGGCCTTCTCGTTCAGCGATACCACCGCCGCGTGGCCCATAGAGGCCAACGGCATGAACCTCATCCAGATAGGTCATCGCGCCGTATTTGTCGGCGAGATCGCAAATCTCTTTGATGGGGGCGATGTCACCATCCATCGAATAGACCGACTCGAACGCGATCAACTTCGGCGCATCGGGATCAGCTGCGGCCAGTTTCGCTTCAAGGTCATCCAGATCGTTGTGTTTCCAGATCACCTTCTGCGCCCGCGAGTGGCGGATGCCTTCGATCATCGAGGCATGGTTCAGTGCATCAGAGAATACGATCAGGCCGGGGATTTTCGCGGCGAGAGTGCCAAGGGCTGCCCAATTCGAAACATACCCGGAAGTAAACAGAAGCGCGGCTTCCTTTCCATGCAGATCGGCCAGTTCGGCCTCAAGCAGCACGTGGTCGTGAGTGGTGCCTGATATGTTTCGCGTGCCCCCGGCCCCCGCGCCGCAGCGATCCAATGCGTCATGCATTGCATCGATAACAGATGGGTGCTGACCCATGCCGAGATAGTCATTCGAACACCAGATCCGCACATTTCGCTGGATAGATCCATCCGTCTGACGCGCGTTCGGGAAAGAACCACAGCGACGTTGCAAGTCTATGAAAACACGATAGTTCCCTTCATCCCGAAGGTCACTGAGGCTTTGACTGAAATAACGCTCGTAGTCCATGTTACGTGCTCCCCGGAATACTGGCTTTGAGCCGAGAATAGGGCAGCGAACCAAGCCGCAACATGACAATAGTCAAGTTTAGGCAACATAAAACTATGGTGCACAACTGCCGGCTCTGGCATAGCGTGGAACAGGGATGGACCGACCGCGCCCATGCGCCGGCAGGAAATAACAGGGGTATTCTCTTGTCTCACGAAGCACAAAAAGCGATCGCACGTCAGTCGCTGCTGCTGCGCAGTTTACCGGAACAGCATGTGGAAACACTGCTGAGCCACGCGATCTGGCGTCAGTATGACCGTGGTGAGACAATATTCCTGCAGGAGGAAAAAGCGCAGGCTATCCACGTCGTGCTTGAGGGTTGGGTCAAGCTGTTCCGCATGACCCCCACCGGGGCCGAAGCCGTCGTGAGCGTCTTCAAACGTGGTGACAGCTTTGGTGAGGCCGTAGCTCTGCGTAACGTTCCCTATCCTGTATCCGCCGAGGCCGTATCGGCCTGTGATGTCATGCATATCCCCAGTCCGATCCTGATCTCATTGATGAGAGAGGACCCTGAGATCGGTATTTCTATTCTGGCCGCGACCTTTACCCATCTTCACTCGTTGGTGGCGCAGCTAGAGCAACTCAAGGCTCAGACCGGAGCGCAACGCGTGGCCGAGTTTTTGTTGAATCTCTGCGACAGCGACAAAGGCGGATGCGAGGTTTTGCTGCCCTACGACAAGATGCTCATCGCAGGCCGTCTGGGGATGAAGCCGGAAAGCCTGAGCCGGGCGTTTTCGCGGCTCAAGGCGGTGGGTGTGAAGATCAACCGCAACCACGCCGAAATCTCGGATATCGCGCTTTTGCGGGACTATGCGGAAAGCGATCCGGCGGAAAACTGGGGGCGGTGACCCCGGAATTGCCGCCGGGCCCGCCCAACCACTTCAGACGGTTGCGCCCTTGCGGCGAATGGCGGTGCCCAGACTTCCGGCGCAGAGACCAACGATAATTGCGATCAGCAGCGCTATCGTTCCAACGTGGGAAATCTGCCAACCGGCAAAGAGCAGAGGCGCGATTAGGCCAACCAATCCACCCATCAGTGCACCCAACCAGTATTGGCGCGTCATCATTCCCAGTGCCAGACCCAGAATGCCGGGCAGACCCAGTACGTTACCGCCGATGGTTCCAAGTATCTCTAACATCTCAGTCCCCACCTTGTTCCGAGCTTTTGTTCAGGAACGCGCGGATGTCGTCCCCTGATGCTGCAGCGTGTTCCTGCAGAACCTCACCATCTACCTCTTTCGCAATCTTCTCATACGTTTCCAAATAATTGGGTGGGAGACTGTGTGCGATGCCCTGGTGGCAATCGATGCAGGTCATGCCGGTGTCGATTGCGCGCTGGTGTTCGCTGGCTGCGCGGGTTTCCTGAAGGGTGAAGTCCATATAGTCAAAGTTGTGGCAGTTGCGGCATTCCCGGCTGTCGGATTCCTTCATCTTCTTCCATACGGCCGACGCCATGGAAAGACGATGGTCCTCATACTTCTCTTTCGTGCTGATCGTGCCTGCCAATTCGTGGTAGACGTCCTTCACGGCCATGATCTTGGCTTTGATCTTGTGGTTCCACTCGTCCGGGACGTGGCAATCGGAACAGATGGCCCGCACGCCGGAATCGTTATTGTAATGGACCGTTTCCCGATATTCGCCCAGATTGGTTTCCATCGTGTGGCAGGATACGCAGAACTCTTCCGTGTTGGTCAATTCCAGTGCCCAGTGGAACCCACCCCAGAACAGGATGCCTGCCAGAAACCCGGCCAGTAGTGTAAAGCCGACACTGAGGACGGCGATCGGGCTCCAGAACCAGGTCCAGAGGCGCCGGATGAGTCCTTGTTTTTCTTGGGAGTCGGACATGTCGCGCTCTCCTTTTCGACCTGTGTTCAATTTCCGGAGGAAGGTTCAAAAGTGTTATCGACCAGAGGCAGCGCATCGGCCTGTGGTACGTGGCACTGATTGCAGAAATACCGTGTGCCGGCGATCTGATCCAACTCTCGCCCTTCGCGGTCCAGATAGTGCGTCATCGACAGCGTTGGCGCATTGCGTTCACCAGCCTTGGTCCAGTCATGGCAGGAGAGGCACTGATTGGTACGCAGGTCGATCTGGTACTGTTCGATCGAATGTGGGATCAGCGGCGGCTGCTGGCGATAATTGCGCTGCATACGGCCTTCGACTGTCCGATGCACCTGATCCAGGACGGCGGGTTCATCGACTTCGGCACCGCGTAGGCTGTTAACTCCGGCAGACTGCGCGAGGGCCAGGCCACCGAGGAGCAGCGGCGGGATCAGGGCAAGGCCTACTAGGATCGGCTTTTTCATCTTCTCACTCCTTCAAAAAGGTCTTGAGGCGCGCGGCTGGGGCGCGGCGGTTGATTCCGGTGGCGCGACGGTCAGGGCGTCGAACCGATGGGTGAATTTGAAAACGTCTTCAGCGCAGACATCGATGCAGCGACCGCAATTGGTGCAGTCGGGCGACAGGATCAGCGGGTTGTCATTGCCTTTCAGCGCCGGAGAGATCACATGGTTTTCCGGGCAAACCGCGTAGCAGTCCATGCAATCGTCACAGGCGTTGCGATTGGCGGCGCTGACCCGCAGCATCGCCTTGCTGCCCACCAGTCCGTAGAATGCGCCTACGGGGCAGACATGGCCGCACCATCCATGGCGCGAGACAAGCAAGTCAAACAGGAAGATCGCGGCGACCATCGCCCAGACGAAGCCCATGCCAAAGATCAGTCCGCGATGCAGCATGGTGATCGGGTTGACCAGTTCCCATGCAATAACGCCGGTCAGGCCGGACACGACCAGCACAGTGGCCATGATCCACAGCCGCGTTCCGCGTTTGGGCTGCCAGCCTTTTTGCAGGCCCAGCTTGCGGTGTAGCCAGTGCGCGCCGTCGGTTACAGGGTTGATCGGGCAGACCCACGAGCAATAGACGCGGCCTCCGACCAGCGCGTAGGTCACCAGAACGATGACGGCACCAATGGCGGCGGTCAGCTCGGGCCAGTGCCCTGCGATCAGACTTTGCAGAAAGACAAACGGATCGGTAAGGGGCAGTACGCCTAGGGTCAGCGACCCGGCCAGAGTGCCCTGCACGACCCAGATGCCGAACCACGGGCCCAACAGGAACAGTACCAAGAAGAACAACTGGCTGGCGCGGCGCAGCAGCAGGTATTTATGGGCACTCAGCCAACCTTTGGCGGCGATAGCTTCATGCCCCAGCGGCATGTTTGTGCGGACGGTCATTGAGTGACCTCCGGCAATTTGAATCTGGGCTCAAACCCGCCCGGTGCGACAAGGTTATCGGTGCCCGGTCCCGGCAGGCGATCAGGCAAATCGATGATACCTTCGACGACGGGCGCGCCTTTGGCTTCTTTCTCTTCCCAGCCCTTGCGGTAGTGATCGGCGCTGCTGCCCCGAGCCAATCGGGCGGGAAGAACTTTGATCGCCGCTTCGGGCAGAACGCAGCTTTTCTCGCAAACGCCGCAGCCGGTGCAATGATCGGCGTGAACGGTTGGAATGAAGATTGCATGACTGCCCGAGCGGGCGTTGTGTTCGGTCTCCAGCGTAATGGCCTCGTCGATGACGGGGCAGACGCGGTAACAGACATCGCAGCGCAGGCCGAAGAAGTTCAGGCAGTTTTCCTGATCGACCAGAACGGCGACACCCATCTTGGCGTCGTCGATATTGTCCAGTCCGGGGTCCAGCGCCCCGGTCGGGCAGGCAGCGACGCAGGGGATGTCGTCACACATTTCGCAAGGGATATCGCGGGCGGTGAAATACGGCGTGCCGGTGGCCACCGCATCGACACCCAGCTCGGCCAGTTTCAGCGTGTCATAGGGACACTCTCGTACGCACAGACCACAGCGGATGCAGGCTGACAGAAAGTCTTTTTCCGGCAAGGCACCGGGGGGGCGCAACGCCTCGGCCGGCAACGCCCGTGCGTCCCGCGCCAGCCAGGCCAGCAAGGACCCGGCTGCTACGCAGCCACCCGCTGCGCGCGCCGAGTCCTGCAGGAACCGGCGCCGCTGCGGCGAAAGGGGTGTGCCAACACGAGACATGGGGACGACCTTTGCCTTGCCAGCCTTTTACGCGCGCTCGACCTTACAGGCGCATTTCTTGAAGTCGGTCTCTTTCGAGAGCGGGCAGGTCGCGTCCAAAGTCAGCTTGTTTGTCAACTGGCCTTCGTCGAACCATGGCATGAACACCAGGCCACGCGGCACTTTGTTCCGGCCTCGGGTTTCGACCCGGCTGTTAACTTCGCCGCGGCGGGTGGAAAGAACGATCTCCTGCCCGCGGCGCAGACCGCGGTCGCGCGCATCATCCGGGTGCATGTAGACAACGGCGGCGGGATAGGAGCGGTGCAGTTCGGGCACGCGGCGGGTCATCGAACCTGAATGCCAATGTTCCAGCACACGCCCGGTGCAGAGCCACAGGTTGAATTCCTCATCCGGTACCTCGGGGGCGGGTTCGTATGGCGCGAAGATGATCTTGGCCTTGCCGTCCTTATGGCCATAGAATTTCACGTCTTCGCCTTCAGGCACATATGGATCATAGCCTTCTCGGAAGCGGTACAGTGTTTCCTTGCCATCCACGACTGGCCAGCGCAGGCCACGCGCCTGGTGGTAGGTTTCGAATGGGGCCAGATCGTGCGCGTGGCCGCGCCCAAACTCGGCATATTCCTCGAACAGGCCCTTTTGCACGTAGTAGCCAAAGTGCTCGGACTCGTCGTTGTCGAATCCTTCTGCGGTCTCTGACAGCGGGAACTTGTCGATCGTGCCATTGGCGAACAGCACGTCATACATGGTCTTACCACGATGTTCTGGCATGGTTGCCAGCAGTTCCTCGCCCCAAACCTCTTCAACGGTGAAGCGTTTGGAGAATTCCATCAACTGCCACAGATCGGATTTCGCTTCGCCCGGAGCTTTGACCTGTTGCCGCCAGAATTGGGTGCGACGCTCGGCGTTGCCATAGGCGCCTTCCTTCTCGACCCACATGGCGGTAGGCAGGATCAGGTCAGCCGACAGGGCTGTTACAGTAGGATAGGGATCGGAGACGGCAATGAAGTTCTCCGGGTTGCGATAGCCGGGATAGCCTTCTTCGTTGATATTGGGCGCGGCCTGCATGTTGTTGGTGCACTGCACCCAATAGGCATTCAGATCGCCGTCCTTCAGCTTGCGGTGCTGCAAAACGGCGTGGAATCCGGGTTTGGGTGGGATGGTGCCCGCAGGAATTTTCCACGCGGTCTCGCAAATCTCGCGGTGTTTGTCGTTTGCCACAACCATATCAGCCGGCAGACGGTGAGCGAAGGTTCCGACCTCACGTGCCGTACCACAGGCCGAAGGTTGACCGGTCAGCGAGAAGGGCGAGTTTCCGGGTTCGGAAATCTTACCCACCAGCAGGTGCACATTGTACATCAGCGAGTTCACCCACGATCCGCGAGTGTGCTGGTTGAAGCCCATGGTCCACAGACTCATCACTTTGCGGTTGGGGTCGGCATATTGCTGGGCCAGACGCTCAAGCTGAGCGGCAGGAACACCGGAGAGTTCCGATGTGTATTCCAGCGTGTATTCCGATACCGCTTCTGCATATTCTTCGAAGCTGATCGGCTCCATCTTGCCAGAGTTTGGATTCTCTGCCTCTTCCTGCAGCGGGTTGTTATCGCGCAGTCCATAGCCAATATCGGTGGCGGTCTTGGTGATGTTGACGTGTTTGTTGACGAACTCTTCGTTCACCGCGCCGTTCTGGATAATGTAGTTGGCGATATAGTTCAGGATCGCCAGATCGGTCTGCGGCGCAAAGACCATTCCATTGTCTGCCAACTCGAACGAGCGGTGTTCATAGGTCGACAGTACATGCACTTCGGATCCCGGTTTGGTCAGACGTGTGTCGGTCAGGCGTGACCACAGAATCGGGTGCATCTCGGCCATGTTCGAGCCCCAGAGCACGAATGTGTCTGCGTGCTCGAAATCGTCATAGCAGCCCATTGGTTCATCAATGCCGAAGGTGCGCATGAAGCCGACAACCGCCGAGGCCATACAGTGGCGCGCGTTGGGGTCGATGTTGTTGGACCGGAAACCAGCCTTCATCATCTTGGCAGCAGCGTAGCCCTCCCAAACGGTCCACTGGCCCGAACCGAACATGCCAACGCTGGTCGGGCCTTTCTTGGCAAGGGCCTCTTTCCACTTGGCAGCCATGACGTCGAAGGCTTCGTCCCAGCTGACGGGTTCGAATTCACCGTTCTTGTCATATTCGCCGTTGGTTTTGCGCAGCATCGGTGTGGTCAGGCGGTCTTTGCCGTACATGATCTTGGACAGGAAATAGCCCTTGATACAGTTCAGACCGCGGTTCACCGGCGCATCCGGGTCGCCTTGCGTGGCGACCACGCGCCCGTCTTTGGTGCCAACCAGAACCGAGCATCCGGTGCCGCAGAACCGGCAGGCGGCTTTGTCCCAACGGATATCAGGGTTGCCGACCTGAGCGCTGGCTTGTCCGGTCGCAAGGGGAAGTCCTGCGGCTGATGCTGTCGCAGCGGCGGCGGTTGATTTCAAGAAGGTCCGGCGGGATTCAGAGATGGTCATGACATGGGTCTCCGGCTTTAGATCTGGCGAGAAGCGTTAAGGTGCGGACGGGTCTCCGCGAGGTCTTCGAAATGGTGGTAGGTCAGGGTCAGAGAGATCACACCCGGGATCTGGTGCAGATCCATGATCGTCTCGGACGCCATTTTTTCCGGCGTATCCTCGACCACAACAACAATGCGGCCATCCTCGGATGCTGCGTGAACTTCTGCCCCGTTTGTACCTGCAATCGCGGCCTGTGCACTCTGCTTGGTTTCGGGGGTTACATGGACGAGGCATCCACAGATATTCATAAGGCTACCTCCTGAGCGGGCGGGGTGTGGCGTTCAAAGGAGACAGAACCGGCAGGGCAGGCGCTGGCACAAGCGCCACAGCCGGTACAAATATCCGTGTCGAGTTGGGGTTCAGCACGACCACCGGTTTGCAGCCGAAAGCGGATCGCGTTGTGGTCGCAGACATCCTGACAAACCCGACAGCTGACACCATTCATCGACAGGCAAGAGGCCGACACCGCAGCGCGCCAAGGCCAATCAGCCACGTGTTCAGGATTCAGCGCCCCGGTCGGGCAAGCGTTGGCGCAATCGCCGCAAAAAGTGCAGGGGCCTGCATCCAATTGGACAACAGGCCAGCCTTGCGCGTCGAAACGGATGATATCTTCAGGGCAGGCCTCGCGGCATTCGTCGCATTGAGTGCAAAGCTCAAGAAACTCGGTCACCGCACCCGGTGGGTGGATGGCTGATGTATCCTCGCGCAGCACTTTCCCTTTCAGGAATGCGCGTCGGCTGGCTAGCTTGTTCATTCGCTCGCGACCTTTGAGTGATCGACAGGGGTTGGCCTGCCTGACTCGGGTGTTAGCGTAGCACAGCGTGTAAGGAATTGACCTAGATCATTTTTGAACTGCTTATTTTTTCAGCATCCAGGGGCGGCAACACCCGAATATCAGGCGCGTTTCTCACCGATTGTAGCAACGCCAAGAACCGAGAGAACCTTTGCCTCGATCTGTTCTGCGTTCATTCCTGCGACGGCGTACATATCCGCCGGGCTCGCCTGATCGATGAAGATATCCGGCAGCACCATCGAGCGATACTTCAACCCTTCGTCAAACACGCCCTCATCCGCAAGCAATTGTGCAACATGGCTGCCAAAGCCGCCGATGGCCCCTTCCTCGATGGAGATCAGTGCCTCGTGATTGGCAGCCAGATCAAGGATCAGGTCCCGATCCAGCGGTTTGGCAAAGCGTGCATCGGCGATGGTGGGCTTGATCCCGCGCGCCGATAGCGCCTCTGCTGCTTTCTGCACTTCGGCCAGCCGCGTACCGAAAGACAGCAGCGCCACCCGGGCACCTTTCTTGATCAACCGGCCCTTGCCGATCTCCAATACTTCTCCGCGCTCGGGCAGATCAACGCCCGCTCCTTCGCCGCGAGGATACCGGAAAGCGATCGGGCCATCGTCATGTGCCACCGCAGTGGCGACCATGTGCATCAATTCGGCCTCATCTGCAGCCGCCATGACAACCATACCCGGAAGGTTGGCCATGTAAGCAATATCAAACGACCCCGCATGGGTCGCACCGTCTGCCCCAACCAGACCCGCACGGTCGATGGCAAATCGCACCGGCAGGCGTTGGATCGCCACATCATGCACAACCTGATCATAGCCACGCTGCAGGAAGGTCGAATACATCGCACAGAATGGTTTCATGCCCCCGGCGGCCAGCGCAGCCGAGAAGGTCACGCCATGCTGTTCGGCAATCGCAACGTCGAAACAGCGCGACGGATAGCGCTCGGCAAACAGGTTCAGCCCGGTACCGTCCGGCATCGCGGCTGTAACCGCGACGATCTTGTCATCCCGCGCTGCTTCATCGACCAGTGTCTTGCCAAAGACCGAGGTATAGGAAGGCGCGTTCGAAGGCGCCTTTTTCTGCTCGCCCGTCACCACATCGAACTTGGCGGTCGCGTGACCCTTGTCGCGGGCCTGTTCGGCGGGGGCATACCCCTTGCCTTTCTTGGTCAACACATGGATCAGGATCGGTCCGCTTGCCTTCGCCTTGACCGCACGCAGAACCGGCAGCAACTGGTCCAGATCATGCCCGTCGATCGGGCCAAGATAGGAAAAGCCGAGCTCTTCAAATAGCGTCCCGCCCATGGCCATGCCCTTCAGCATATCCTTGGCGCGCTTTGCCCCTTCGCGGAAGGGTTCCGGCAGCAACGACACCGCACCTTTGGCAGCAGCTTTCAGATCGTGAAACGGTTCTTCGGCATAGATGCGCGATAGATAGTTCGATAGGGCACCCACCGGCGGTGCAATGCTCATCTCATTGTCATTGAGAATTACGATCAAGCGTTTCTTCAGGTGGCCTGCGTTGTTCATCGCCTCAAAGGCCATGCCGGCGGACATAGAGCCATCGCCGATCACAGCGATCGCATCGCCCAGCCCTTCAGGCGTAACGCCGCCCAGATCACGCGCGACAGCAAAGCCTAGCGCGGCACTGATCGAGGTACTGGAATGTGCAGCGCCGAATGGATCATAGGCGCTTTCACTGCGCTTGGTGAATCCGCTCAGGCCGTCTTTTGTGCGAAGGGTGCGAATTCGGTCCCGGCGTTCTGTCAGAATCTTGTGCGGATAACACTGGTGACCTACGTCCCAGATGATCTTGTCTCGTGGCGTGTCGAATACCGCGTGCAGCGCCGTGGTCAGCTCGACGACACCCAGACCCGCGCCCAGATGCCCTCCGGTCACCGAAACTGCTGAAATCGTCTCGGCCCGCAACTCATGTGCGACCTGATGCAACTGCGCATCTGAAAACTGCTTCAGATCCGCTGGGCGGCTCACAAGGTCCAACAAGGGCGTATTCGGGCGGTCAGACATTTGGCGTTCCTGGCTTAGCTGTCCCGGGCAATAACGAAGCGGGCAGCCTGCTTCAAGGTTTCTGCAGCGGGGCCATGTTCGTCCAGCGCAGCACAAGCCTGATCCACAAGCTCAATTGCACGGGATCTGGCGGCGTCCAGACCCAGTAGCGAGACAAAGGTCGCTTTGCCCGCCTCGGCGTCTTTCTGCAGCCGCTTTCCGGCCTTTTCGGCATCTCCTTCGACATCCAAAATGTCATCCGCGATCTGAAAGGCAAGCCCAAGCGCCTGGGCATATTGGCGCAAGGGGGTGGGATCGGCCTGCGCCAATCGCGCACCCGCACAGGCGGACCATTCGATCAACGCACCGGTCTTGCCCGCTTGCAGATGTGTAATCTCATCCAGTGTCAGCGGCTCCGCCGCCGTCTCAGCGGCGATATCCAGCGCCTGACCTAGAACCATACCCTGTGCGCCGCTCGCTTTTGCCAGCGTTAGAGCCAGTTCAGCGCGTATTTCAGCGTTTCCAACCTCTGGTCGAGCGCAAAGCTCAAACGCAAGTGTCTGCAGCGCATCCCCGGCCAGAACGGCGGTGCCCTCATCCCATTTCACGTGCACCGTCGGGCGTCCACGCCTCAGGTCGTCATCATCCATGCAAGGCAGGTCGTCATGGACCAGAGAGTATGCATGCAGCGCTTCGATACCTGTCGCTGGCCAGATTGCCCGAGCTGTATCGACGCCAAGCAACCGCGCGCTTTCCAATACCAGAAACCCTCGCAGACGCTTGCCGCCCTCGGTGGCATAGGCCATGGCCCGTGTCACATCCAGATCATCCAGCGCGCTCAGAACCAGATCGAAATGGCTCTGAATCAGCGTGGCATCCTGTGCCAGCTTTTCACGAAACATTTACTGACCTTCGACAGGCGTCGTCCCGGTTGGCTGGCCATCTGCGTCCAGAGTGATCGCGGCCACTTTTTCCTCAGCACGCTTCAGCTCATCTTCGCAGCGCTTCTTCAATGCGGCGCCACGTTCGTACAGCGCAATCGATTGATCCAGCGCCACATCACCACGTTCCAACTGGCCAACCACGGCCTCAAGCTCTTTCATCGCTTGTTCGAACGTCATCTGTTCAACTGGGGTATCGGTCATCGTGCTGCCTTTATCAGTTCTTCCACATGGGCGCGTGTCGCCTCGGCCAATGCGTTCAGATCATAACCGCCTTCCAGAGTCGAGACGATACGGCCATCACACACTTCATCGGCAATCTTGCACAGCTCCGCCGTGATCCAGGCGAAATCGCCAGTGGACCAATTGAGATTGGCCAACGGATCATCCTGATGCGCATCAAACCCAGCGGATATAATGATCAGTTCCGGCCTGAACGCCCGCAGACGCGGAAAGGCTTGCGCCTCATAGGCTGCCCGCATCTCGGCCCCACCCGTGCCCGGAGCCAGTGGTATGTTCAAAACGGTCTCATAAGCACCGGTCTCATCCGGGCGGCCCGAGCCCGGCCATAAGGGCATCTGCTGGCTGGTAATCACCAAAGCGCGTTTCTCATCCCACAGCAGGTCTTGCGTGCCATTGCCATGATGCACGTCGAAATCCACCACTGCCACGCGGTTCAACCCGTGATGATCCAACGCGTGCTTTGCAGCCAGCGCGGCATTCCCAAACAGGCAGAACCCCATGGCCGTCTCGGTCTCGGCATGATGCCCCGGAGGCCGAATAGCGCAAAACGCGTTCGGCGCTTCGCCGCCCAGAACTATATCAACGGCCCGCACGGCGGCACCTGCCGCACGATAGGCTGCATCAACAGATCCCGGAGACATGAACGTATCCCCATCAATCTGCTTGAACCCATCCGGGGGCCTATGGTCGAGAATATCGCTGATATGGTTCTGCGGATGCACCCTTAGCAGATCATCATCCGCCGCCAACGGCGCCGTCACACGCTGAAGATCCAGCCCCTCAAGCGCATGCAGGATATGCTCTAACCGCGCCACCCGTTCCGGATGTCCCTCAGGTGTCACATGGTTCAAACAATCTGCATGGGTCAATAGGGCGGTTTTCATCAGGATCCCATTTTCATCTGGCTAAAAATACCTTCGCCGAAGGCTTAAAATCGCCGCGTAGCGGCAAAATCAATCCGGTGCCAACATATACCCTGCACCCCGTACGGTCTGCAGATACCGGGGTTGCTTCGGATCTTGCTCAAGCTTACGACGCAAGCGGGTGATCTGTACGTCCACAGCGCGCTCCTGTGCCTGACCTTTGTCACGCCCTAGATCTTCGACCAGCTTGGCACGGCTGATCGGTTCGCCGGGTTGAGCCGAGAATATTTTCATCAACTGGCTTTCGGTCGCGGTTAGGCGCACCGGGTCTTCGCCCTGCCACATCTCACCGCGTTCGATATCATAGCGAATGGGCCCAAGATGTAGAATCTTCGCCGCCGTGTCCTGTGCAGGTGTCTCTGGCATCCGACGCAGAATGGCGTTGATCCTCAGCAGCAACTCTTTCGGCTCGAATGGCTTGGCCAGATAGTCATCCGCACCCGCCTCAAGCCCGGCAATCCGATGCTCGGTCTCGCCCTTGGCCGTCAAAAGCAGGATCGGGGTGGAATGGGTGTCGCGCAGGGATCGGGTCAGGCTAACGCCGTCTTCGCCGGGCATCATCACATCCAGTACAATCAAGTCGAAATCGAGCCCCGACAAAACCCGCCGTGCGTGCGCTGCATCCCGCGCCGCGGTTACAAGAAAACCGCTGCGCATCAGGAATTTCTTGAGCAAATCACGAATACGCTCGTCATCGTCGACGATCAGAAGATGGGCGTCCATTTCGCTCATGAAGTCGTATCCCGCAGTTTCGTATATGCACGACGCATATCAGCATCCATCATCGCTTCAAGCACTTTGCGAAACCCGGCCACCGCTTCGGGGCCCGCATCTTTGTAGGCCGCACGCATCCGGGCGCGCTGGGCGTCAGATAGTTTGGCCTCGAGTGCCTTTCCCTTATCCGTCAGAAATAGGTGGCGTTCTCGTTTGTCCACTGTCCCGACCCGGCTTTCGACCAACCCATCTTCAATCAGGCTGCGCAAGACGCGGTTCAGCGATTGCTTCGTGACACCCAATATGGCCAGCAAATTATTGACGGTTGTTCCCGGCGCACGGTTGATGAAGTGGATGGCCCGGTGATGCGCCCGGCCATAGGCCAATTCAGTCAGGATGCGATCAGGATCAGCGGTAAAACCTCGATAGGCAAAAAACATGGCCTCGATGCCCTGCCTCAGTTGTTCATCTGTCAGAAACAACAGGCTTTCTCCGCCAAAGACCGGGGCGGGACGGATGTCGGTCATGTTGGGCCTCATTCGCAATATAATCTGACTTTATGTCAGCCTTATTGACATTCCAAGAGCGCACAGGTATCGAATCGCAGTTTTTGCGCAACATTGTGTCCGATACGGACCTAAACGGCGCAACATTTGGAAATATCGACCGGTTCAGGAGGTTTCGCATGGCTGGATATGACGATCGCGACGGTGTCATCTGGATGGATGGCGAATTGGTGCCCTGGCGTGAGGCCAATGTGCACATCCTGTCCCACGCGATGCATTATGCGTCTTCGGTGTTCGAGGGTGAGCGCGCTTACAACGGCAAGATCTTCAAGAGCCGCGAACATTCCGAACGCCTGATCGCGTCGGCAGAGGCGCTGGATATGCCGATGCCATACTCGGTCGATGAGATCGAGGCCGCCAAGGAAGAAGCGCTCAAAGCCAGTGGTCTTCAAGATGCGTATGTACGTGCGCTGGTCTGGCGCGGTTCGGGCGAGGATATGGGTGTGGCGTCCGCCAAGAACCCGGTTCGGATGGCCATCGCTGTTTGGCCTTGGGGTGCCTATTACGGTGACGCTAAGATGCAAGGCGCCAAGTTGGACATTGCCGAGTGGAAACGACCCAGTCCGGAAACCATTCCAGTCCATGCCAAGGCAGCAGGTCTTTACATGATCTGCACCATTTCCAAACACAAAGCTGAGGCCAAAGGCTGCTCGGACGCTTTGTTCATGGATTATAATGGCAACGTCGCCGAGGCGACGGGGGCAAATGTCTTCTTCGTTAAGGATGGCGAAGTGCACACCCCGCTGGCCGATTGCTTCCTCAACGGCATCACTCGTCAGACGGTGATCCAGATGCTGAAAGACAAGGGCATCACTGTTCATGAACGTCGGATCCGTCCCGAGGAGATGGCCGATTTCGAGCAATGCTGGCTGACTGGCACTGCAGCCGAGGTTACACCTGTCGGGCAGATAGGCGATTATACCTTCGAGGTTGGCGATCTGACCCGCGAAATCGCCGAAGATTACGAGAAATTGGTCCGCGCGTAAGTTAACACCGTATTGAACCCCCGCTCAGGCGGGGGTTTTGATTGCAGATCATGCAAATATGCATGCAGATCGTTCGAAGGTATGGACGCTGCCGGGCCAAGCCGTATCGTTGGCTCATGTTAGATCTTCTCAGCGATATCCTTACACGCCTGTCTCTGCGTGGCACATTTTATTTCCGCACATCCTTTACTCCGCCGTTTGGGATACAGGTGCCGGGCTTCGAGAACGTGGCCCGGTTTCACTTTGTGCAACGCGGTGAATTGAAGGTGCACCTGCCAACAACCGGCGAGACCTTGCGGTTGCGGCAGGGTGATCTGATTCTTATTCCCCACGGTGCGCCGCATGCGCTGCTGTGTAATGAAGTCAAACCCTATGATGCCTTGCCCCTTGAGCGGGTGTTAGAGCTGTCAGGCTACAAAGGCGATGGTGTCCTGGTTTATGGCGGTGAGGAAGACGAGCGCGATACGCAACTGATTTGCGGACATTTCTCATTCACCGGGCCAGCCGGGCGAAACGGAACCGGTCATATGCTGATCGACCGGTTGCCACCTTTTATACTGATCGAGAATTACGGTGAAGAAGCGGGTGCCTGGATCGAGGCGACATTGCGTATGATCGGATCTGAAGTGTCCGGTGCTCGTATCGGCGGTGACCTGATCGCGCTGAAACTGTCCGAAGTGCTGTTTGCGCAAGCGATCCGGGCATACCTTGAACATCAAAGTCCTCATGATGCCGCGCTTGCCGGATTTGCCGATCCGCGCATCTCGCGGGCGCTGACAGCATTTCACCAGTCTCCGGCGCAGGAGTGGAGCGTTGCGATGCTCGCGCGAGAAGCAGCAATGTCACGCACCGCATTTGCGCAGCTTTTCTCACAAAAGATGGGGACTACCCCGATGCAGTACCTGACGGACTGGCGGATGCAGATCGCGTGCCATGGGTTGACCGAAAATCGCTGGAACGTTGCGGATGCCGCAGCAGAAGTGGGTTACGCGTCCGAGGCTGCGTTTTCACGCGTGTTCAAGAAGCAGGTCGGACTGTCGCCCGCCGCGTACCGTGCGATGCACTAATCGTACTGATCAATTGAACGATCTGCAATAAATGCAAAACGAACTGAGATGTTGCGTTCAATCGCGCGCCCCTAATCTTTGATCATCACTGATTGAAGAAAGGAAGTTCACATGTCCCTGCGTTTTGTCACCCGCTCTGTCCATGCCTATCTTGACTACCCGGTTGCGATTGCGCTGATGGTTTTGCCTTTTGTACTGGGGCTGGGCCAGTCCAACCCGCTGGCACTCTGGCTGTCCGTTGTGACCGGCATTGCAGCATTCGTACTGACCGTTCTGACAGACCATCACCTTGGGATTTGGCGGGTTCTGCCATACAAGTTCCACTTGGCTGTTGATCTGCTTGTCGGCGTCACGTTCCTGTTTGCGCCCAGCCTGTTTGGATTTTCTGGGCTTGATGCGTTGTTCTACTGGGTGAACGGGGCCGCAGTCGTTGTGGTTATCTCGCTCAGCGCGCCCGAACAGAGCGCTATTGTTTGAAGTGAGTCAGAACCGTAGCGATCAGCTGGGCCATGCGGGCATCCGGATGGCCTTTTTTTGTTTTAGACACTAATAAGGCCAAATTTGCCCAATGGGTCGCCCCTGTTGCATCAGATTTTCAGGCTTGAATTTTCCGACAAAAACCATCAGATATAGCGCAACGCCAGATGACACCATCAAGCAACTGGTTCCGGGGCGATCTGTGGGCTCAGCAAAAGCAGATGTGAAAGCCCGCCATCGCCCCGGGAACGACCAAAGGAGCCCGCGATTGCGTGATCGATTTGAAGAACTGATGGCCGATCCCTGCTGTGCATCGTGTGATTGCGACGCGCTAACCTCAGAAGTCGCGGCCTATCTCGATCACAAGACCTGCAACGCCGAGCGCTGCCGGGCGCTCGAAGAACGCTCAGCCGCAACGATGTACGCAGTCAGGCGCGATTCGATGCGCGCGCTGAATGAGGGTGGTGCGCGGGCCTAGAAATCCACACCACGTTGGGCTTTGATGCCGGCTTGGAACGGGTGTTTTTCTTCGGTCATCTCGGTTACCAGATCCGCATAGTCCCTGAGGGCTTGCGGGGCATCCCGGCCAGTCAGGAACACACTGGTTTTGTCTGATCGGGTCTGAAGCCCTTCAATAACAGTGTCTACTGAAAGGTATTCGTAGCGCAGGGCGATATTGATCTCGTCGAGGACAACCAGATCGTAGTCGCCGCTTTTCATCAGATCACAGGCCTTGTTGAAGGCCGAAGTCGCTGCCGCGATGTCGCGCTCGCGGTCCTGCGTATCCCAGGTAAACCCTTCGCCCATCGTGTGCCAGGTGACCAGATCGCGTCCCTCAAAGAACCTGCGCTCACCGGTTTTCCACTTGCCCTTGATGAACTGAACCACAGCCACTTTCTGGCCCCAGCCCAATGCCCGGATCACCACGCCAAATGCAGCCGAGGATTTTCCCTTGCCCTTACCTGTATTGATCAGCACCAGTCCCCGGCCGGGATCGACCGCTTCCGAGACTTTCTTGCGGTGCTTGGCTTGCACCTCTTGCATCTTTTCTTTGTGGTTCTGTGCGTCGCTCATCGGTAAACCTCATAGGTATATCGCGACCCAACCTAGGGAAAGATTGCGAAAGGTAAAGTCAGGCTTTGGGATCCGTTGCTGATCGCGCTTTGGTCCGATCAAGGCCAAGTTGTCGTTCACGCAGGATCACCACGACGTTGCCTGCAATCACCAACGCCGCGCCGCCCAGCATCACCAGGGTTGGCAACTCATCGAACCAGAAATAACCAATGACAATGGCGAACAGCATTGTGGTGTAGTCATAAGGTGCCAGCATTGACGCTTGTCCAAACTTGTAGGACGAGGTCACCAGAATCTGCGCCACTCCGCCGATCAGGCCGATTGTCACCAGCAATGCGGCTTGCTCCCATGTCGGGATAACCCAGCCCCAAAACACTGTGAGACCCGAAAGCAAGGTCGCTGTGAGAGAGAAATAGAACACGATTGCGGCGGGATGATCCACCTGTACCAGTTGGCGAATATGTATCTGCACAAAGGCACGGGCAACGGTTGCAGCCAGCACGCAAAGCGCACCTATTGTTGCGGCGGTTTCGGCAGTACCTGAACCCAGCCGGGGCCAGATCATGATCAGAACGCCGACAAGGCCAAGCGCGACGGCCCCGATACGAATCATTCGTATCCGCTCGCCCAACATGATTGCAGCCAGAATCAGCGTGAAGATCGGGGTTGCATATCCGATGGCGGTTACCTCGGGCAGCGGCAACAGGCTAAGACCAGTAAAGGTCAGCCCCATGGCCGAGGTTCCCAGAACCCCGCGCCAGAAATGGCCCATCGGCTTCTTGACGACAAAGCCGTGCACCAGCTCTCCTCGCCAGACAAGCCAGGCGATGATAACCGGAATCGCGAAAAGCGAGCGGAAAAACACCATCTCTCCCGGCGGGAAATCATCTGACAAAGCCTTGACCAATGCAGACATCGTCGTGAACAGCACGAGCGCACTGAGCTTGAGCGCCACGGCCAATGCCGGACGATGTGATGTTAAGGATTTCGCCATGGTCGCGAACCTGCGCCTTTGAGGCGGAAAGATCAACTGGCCAAAGTTGACGTATCAGAGATTGGACCAGTCTAGTGGA
Organism: Ruegeria sp. CE6; assembly: GCF_056537485.1. Classification (NCBI taxonomy): domain Bacteria; kingdom Pseudomonadati; phylum Pseudomonadota; class Alphaproteobacteria; order Rhodobacterales; family Roseobacteraceae; genus Ruegeria; species Ruegeria sp. CE6. The sequence goes on from NZ_JBQFRR010000005.1 coordinate 106,933, forward strand.
AGCTGAGCTCCAATTTCCTCTGACAGGTCCTTTAGAAACCTCATCATCCGCGCGGCTCGGTCCTGCGCGATGGCCCTGCCTTTTTCGGTCAGCATATCATTGGGTAAGCGCAGCAGTTTTATTTGCCAGTGATCGATTGAAAAAATCAGGTCATTCGGCAAACGGTTTTCGGCAAACGGATCTGACGGGTCATAAAGGGTGCGTCCCAGGGCGCCCGATACTGAAAAGTTGCGGGCGATACCGATAGCACCCAACGCATCCAGACGATCGGCATCCCGTAGTATTCGCGCCTCGGGTGTTTCGGGCGGGATGTTGGCCGAAAAGCTATGGGCGGCAATGGCGTGCTGAACAGCTTCCGTTTCGATGGCTGTATAGCCAAGGTCTGCAAGAATAGGCTCTGATTCAGCGGAGGATCGCATCGAGGCCAGATGCCGATCCGGATCATCTTTTGACAGGTTGATCAGATCATGCAGATAACACGCCGCCAGCAAGACACGCGGGTTGGCTTCATCATCCGCAATCGCCTGCGCATTAACCCAAACCCGATCCAGGTGCGCCAGATCATGCGCCGGATCCGTCTGCATCCGTTGCCTGACGACAGCGCGCAGCGAAGCGCGCAGATCAGCCAATCTGTCCACGGTTCTCGCCGATTTGACCACGATGCAGGAGCAGGTGATCGAGGATCACGCAAGCCATCATTGCCTCACCTACCGGAACGGCGCGGATGCCGACGCAGGGGTCGTGACGGCCTTTGGTAATGATCTCGGTCTCTTCGCCGGATTTGGTGATGGTCTTGCGGGTGGTCAGAATGGACGAGGTCGGCTTGACCGCAAAGCGCACCACAACATCCTGGCCGGTCGAAATGCCGCCCAGAATACCGCCTGCGTGGTTCGAGCTGTATTGAGGGCCGTCCTGTCCCATGAATATCTCGTCGGCGTTGGCCTCGCCAGTCAGTTCGGCGGCGTCCATGCCTTCACCGATTTCAACCCCTTTAACGGCGTTTATCGACATCATGGCTGCAGCCAGATCAGTGTCTAACTTGGCATAAACCGGCGCGCCGAGCCCCGCCGGAACGCCGCGCGCGACCACTTCGACCACTGCGCCGACCGAGTTGCCGGATTTGCGCAGGTCGTCCAGATAAGCGGCCCAATCTTCGGCTGCTTTGGCGTCGGGCGTCCAGAATGGATTCTGTTCGATCTGCGACCAGTCGAAATTGGCACGGTCGATCTTGCGCGGACCGATCTGGGTCATATAACCGGTGATTTGAACATTCGGAGCGATCTGTCTGATAGCCTCACGCGCGAGTCCTCCGGCCGCCACACGTGATGCCGTTTCCCTCGCCGAACTGCGCCCGCCGCCGCGATAGTCACGGATCCCGTACTTCTGCCAGTATGTGATGTCGGCGTGTCCCGGACGAAACTTGTCCATGATGTCGCCGTAGTCTTTCGAGCGCTGATCGGTGTTCTCGATCATCAACTGCACCGGTGTGCCTGTGGTTTGGCCTTCGAAAACACCAGACAGGATCTTCACCTGATCGGGTTCGCGCCGCTGTGTGGTGAATTTGTTCTGACCTGGTTTGCGCTTGTCCAGCCAATGCTGGATCATGCCTTCATCGATCGTGACGCCCGGAGGGCAGCCATCTATGGTCGCACCCAAAGCGGGTCCGTGGCTTTCACCCCAGGTGGTAACGCGGAAGAGGTGGCCAAAACTGTTCATCGACATGGGGCATGCTCCTTTGAGCGACGTGATTAGCGGGGAGTGCCTTGGTCCTCAAGCGGATTTGCATTTGCAGAGAAGCAAGCGCCGCCCTGTGGGCGGTGCGATTGGAATAAATCAGGCGGCTTGAGCCACCGCGGCGCGGGTTGCGTTGATCTTGAGCGCTGCATGAGCTGCCTCGCGCCCTTTTTCGATGAAATGCGCGCGATAGATGGCGTTGTGGTGATCCGTTTCCTGATACTGATGCGGTGTCAGCGAGACCGACAGGACCGGAACGCCTGAATCGAGCCCGGCCCGCATCAAGCCATCGACAACCGCTTGTGCGACGAAGTCATGCCGGTAGATGCCGCCATCCACTACAAAGGCAGCGCAGGCTACGGCGGCGTAGCGCCCCGTTTGCGCCAGGTCACGGGCCAGCAGGGGCATCTCGAAAGCGCCCGGAACGTCGAAGACATCAACCTGATCAGCTGGAATTAGTTCGAGAAACCCATCCAGCGCGCGATCCACGATATCTGAATGCCAGTTGGCTTTGACAAAAGCATAGCGGGTGTGTGTCATCATGATCTCCTTTCGTAACAGACACGTCACCCAAGGCGATCACGAGCAGGCACACCGCATTACCGGCGTGCTGCACGTTCTCTTTCATCCGGACTGTAACCGTCGGCTCTGGCTTCTCACCAGATCTGCTGACACCCCGGAGACCGGGGCCGCTCGCGGGCTTACGGGTCATGCCCGCATACCGCCGGTGGGGAATTTCGCCCCGCCCTGAGAACGAGTGGGACCTTGCCAAGGAGATATCGCTTCTGCAAGAGAAATTGGCAGGAGGACGAATATGCATCCCAATCCCACCTTTCGCGCCGAAACGCGCGAGCGTCACATCGAGTTTGCGCGTGACCGCGCCTTTGGTGTTCTGGCGGTGTCGACATCGGATGCACCGTTGTTAAGCCACGTTCCCTTTCTTCTGAACGAGGATGCTTCATCGGCTGACCTGCATCTGGTCCGGTCAAATCCGATTGTTAGGGCGCTGAAACAGCCGCAACCTGCGAAGATCGCTGTGTTGGGGCCGGATGGGTATATCTCGCCTGACTGGTACGAAGTCGATGATCAGGTGCCGACCTGGAACTATGTAGCGGTGCATCTGACTGGAGTGCTTGAGATGCGGCCAACGGACGACCTTCGAAATCTGCTCGACCGGCAGGCGGCAGACTTTGAAAATCGCCTGCTGCCAAAGCCGCCATGGTTGGCGTCCAAGATGACACCAGACGCGCTGGATAGAATGATGCGCATGATCGTTCCCTGCCGACTCATGATCTCGGATATCGACGGCACTTGGAAGCTGAATCAGAATAAGCCCGATGAGGCGCGACATCGCGCGGCTGATCACGTGCACTCAGCAGGACTTGGCAGCGAGGTGGCGCGCTTGGCCTCGTTGATGCGCAAGGCCTGAGGCACGCGTTCTCGCCTTCCATTCATTGAGCGCTGAATGTGGCGAGATAAGCAGCGATGTCATCTGCGCCTTTTTTCAGCTTGACGCTCATGTTCGGGCGGGCGGTGTCATCATCCAGATATTCCTTGATGAACCCGATCGGATCCCGAGAATAGGCGGCGATGTTTTCTTCAGTCCACACAAGCCCTTCTTGCCCGGCGCGGATCATGTCGTCGGTGAACATCCCGATGGGCAAACGTTCACTTCCATAAAGATAATCGTTCTCAGTTCCGGCGGTGCGGCCAACTACGCCAAAGAGATTCGGCCCGGTGATGCCGCCTTTGACCAGAACCTCGCCATTTTTGATGATCGCATGGCACGAAGAGCATCTGTTATAGAGCTGTTCGCCTTTCGCCGGATCGCCGGCTGCGATCGCCTGTACTGAAGTCAGAAACGAAACAAAAACTACGGTTGCTGCTATCTTGAGCATTGAACATCTCCGGCTGGGAATATTGCGCCTGTGGCCTTTCACGCATTCCCGTTTAGAGTGCAATCGAATTCTGGTAGATAATCACGTGTTTGAAATATCTATTTTATAGTAATAATTTAAGAGGAATCGTATCGCGCTAAAATAGAAGTAATACAGTGTTCCTAAGGTAGAGCTGCACGTGAAATCGGCGGCGTTCGCATAGGGTGAGGAGATTTCAATTTGGGGATCTACCAGCGCGGGTCGATGTCGAATCACGTCCCGCCTGCCTGGCGCCAATTCGCCGCTCTGAGGGTTAAAATCTGCATTTGAGATTGAAATTTTGCCCTTTCACCGTGACATGAATGCTTAGATGCGGCGTATTGCGCGTTTAAGAGCGCTGGACGAACTCTATTCTCCCCGATAGATACCCCGTTTAAGACGCCGCACTTGTGCGGTGCGCGAGCTTTATGCCCGTTCGCGGGCGCCAGATAATCGGAGATAACCTCGTGTCCCAAGCTGAAGACCACGAAGGCACCCGCAGAGATTTCCTCTACTACGTCGCTGGCGGCGCAGGTGTCGTTGCCACCGGGGCTGCCGTTTGGCCCCTGGTAAATCAAATGAACCCATCGGCAGACGTCCAGGCGCTGTCCTCGATCCGTGTGGATGTAAGCGGGGTAGAGCCGGGTACGCAGCTGACTGCAAAGTGGTTGGGTAAGCCTGTTTTCATCCGTCACCGCACAGGTGCCGAGATTCAGGAAGCTCAGGAGCAGGACGCTGAAGGTGTCGACGCGCTGCCTGACCCGCTGGCTCGCAACTTCAATTTGAACGCCGACGCACCAGCGACCGATGCCAATCGCGTCATGCCTTCGCCCGAAGGCGAAGGAGAAGGGGCGTGGATCGTTCAGATGGGTGTTTGTACACACCTGGGTTGTGTGCCGCTTGGCGATGCTGGCGATTTTGGCGGTTGGTTCTGCCCCTGCCACGGCTCGCACTACGATCTTGCCGGTCGTATCCGCAAAGGCCCCGCGCCTGAAAACCTGCCCATTCCGCCCGTTGAATGGGTAGACGCCACCACCATCAAGCTCGGCTAAGGGAGACCTAACTTATGTCCGGAATTCCCCACGATCATTACGAGCCGAAGACAAATGGCGAGAAGTGGCTGAACAGCCGTCTGCCCATCGTCGGCCTGCTTTATGACACCCTGATGATCCCAACCCCCAAGAACCTGAACTGGTGGTGGATCTGGGGCATCGTCCTGGCGTTCTGCCTGGCGTTGCAGATCGTCACCGGTATCGTTCTGGTGATGCACTACACCCCGCATGTTGATCTGGCCTTTGCCAGCATCGAACACATCATGCGCAACGTGAACGGCGGCTATATGCTGCGCTATCTGCACATGAACGGCGCATCGCTGTTCTTTGTAGCAGTCTACATCCACATCTTCCGCGGCCTGTTCTACGGCTCGTACAAAGCCCCGCGTGAGATTACGTGGATCATCGGGATGCTCATTTACCTGATGATGATGGGCACTGCGTTCATGGGCTACGTTCTGCCCTGGGGTCAGATGTCCTTCTGGGGTGCGACCGTGATCACCGGCCTGTTTGGTGCGATCCCGTTTGTTGGTGATGCGATCCAGACCTGGTTGCTGGGCGGACCTGCGGTGGACAACGCCACTCTGAACCGCTTTTTCTCGCTGCACTACCTTCTGCCGTTTGTTATCGCGGCGCTTGTGATCGTGCATATCTGGGCCTTCCACACCACAGGCAACAACAACCCGACAGGTGTTGAGGTTCGCCGTGGCTCGAAAGCCGAGGCAGAGAAAGACACGCTGCCGTTCTGGCCCTATTTCGTGATCAAGGACCTGTTCGCGCTGGCGGTCATTCTGGTCGTGTTCTGGGCCATCGTGGGCTACATGCCGAACTACTTGGGTCACCCGGATAACTACATCGAAGCCAACCCGCTGGTTACACCTGCGCACATCGTCCCTGAATGGTACTTCCTGCCATTCTACGCGATCCTGCGTGCGTTCACTGGCGAAGTCTGGGTCGTTCAGTTCGCCAGCTTCATCACCGGCGGCATCATCGACGCCAAGTTCTTTGGTGTGATTGCGATGTTTGGTGCGATCCTGGCCATGGCCCTAGCCCCTTGGCTGGACACCTCGACCGTGCGTTCGGGCAAGTATCGTCCGATGTTCAAATGGTGGTTCTACCTTTTGATCATCGACTTCTTTGCTTTGATGTGGCTGGGTGCGATGCCCGCGGAAGAGCCCTATGCGACCTTCTCGCTGATCGCTTCGGCTTACTGGTTCGCCTATTTCTTCGTGATCCTGCCGATCCTGGGTGTCATCGAAAAACCCGAGGCGCAGCCGGAAACCATCGAAGAAGACTTCAACGCGCATTATGGCAAGGCAAACGCCGACGCCACGCCGGCCGAGTAAGAAGAGGGACCGGAAACATGTTCAAGAAACTTGCAATCGGTGCCGCGTTCGCTTTGGCCCTTGCGCCCGCCTCGACTTTTGCGGCAGGTGGCGGTGAGCAGCACATCGAAGATTTCGACTTCTCGTTCGAGGGACCGTTTGGAACCTGGGATCAGAACCAGCTTCAGCGCGGCCTACAGATCTATACCGAGGTCTGCGCAGCCTGCCATGGTCTGCAATATGTACCTCTTCGGACCCTTGAAGATTTGGGGTATTCGGAAGAGCAAGTCATCACCTACGCGGCCGACAACTTCGAGGTGTTCGATCCCGAGCTGGACGATTTCCGCCCGGCAATCCCGACCGACCACTTCCCGGCCAACAACGGTGTCGGCGCGCCTGACCTGAGCCTGATGGCGAAGGCCCGTGCCGGTTTCCATGGTCCTTACGGTCTGGGCATCAACCAGCTGGTCAAAGGCATGGGGGGCGCGGAATATATTGCCTCGCTTCTGGATGGTTATACCGGTGAAGAAAAGGAAGAAGCCGGTACTGTTCTCTATGAGAACAAGGCCTTCCCCGGTGGTTGGATTTCCATGGCTCCGCCGCTGGCAGAAGATCAGGTTGAATTTGCCGACGGACATCCTGCAACCGTTGAGGCAATGTCCGAAGACATAGCAGCCTTCTTGATGTGGAGCGCCGAGCCGAAAATGATGGAGCGCAAAAATGCCGGTTTCGTCGGTGTTCTGTTCCTGACAGTTCTGTCTGTTCTGCTGTACCTTGTGAACAAGCGCCTGTGGGCACCGATAAAGGGCAAACGTCTGGACTAAGGTCGACGTATAACTAAAAACTAAACCCCCGCGCCATCACGGTGACGGGGGTTTTTTTGTTGCGATGGTGTGGAAGGGGCCAGCCCCTTCTTGGCCTGCGGCCAATTCATCCCCGAGGTATTTTTGGCCAGATGAAGAACGGATCACACTTGTAATTGAGCTTTGCTGTGCCCCCGTATCGTCGCGATTACGATCTCGCCTTCGGGTTGGGCGTTGCCGAAGGTTACTTCGGTAAATTGTTCGGTGCGGCCCATTGTGGGATTTTCCATCAGGATATTGTGGGTTTTGCCGATCTGTGCCGTCAGATGCTTGATGACCTGTGCATCGCCGGCTGCACGCAGGCGCGCGGCGCGTTCTTTGATGACATTGCCGTTGATCTGTTGCGGTATGCGGGCTGCCGGAGTGCCTTTGCGTTTGGAATAGGGGAATACATGCAGCCAGGTCAGGTTGCACTCGGTGACGAGCTTGAGGGAATTCTCAAAATGAGTCTCGGACTCGGTCGGGAAGCCAGCGATGATGTCCGCGCCAAAAGTCATGTCGGGTCGTAGTTTGATGGCGTCTTCAGTGAAACGAATCGCATCTTCGCGCAGGTGGCGGCGTTTCATGCGCTTCAGGATCAGATCGTCGCCATGCTGCAAGGACAGATGTAAATGGGGCATCAGGCGCGGCTCGGTCGCGATAGCATGCATCAGGTTCTCGTCGACTTCGATCGAGTCGATTGAGCTGATGCGCAGGCGCGACAGGTCTGGCACCAGTTTGAGGATGCGCATCACGAGATCGCCCAGTTTCGGCTGAGCGGGCAGATCCGTGCCCCATGAGGTCAGATCGACCCCGGTCAGAACAACTTCGTTGTAGCCCCTATCGACCAATCGTTTGATCTGATCCACCACAACGCCCGCAGGGACGCTGCGAGAATTGCCCCGGCCGTAAGGGATAATACAGAAGGTGCAGCGATGATCGCAGCCATTCTGAACCTGTACATAGGCGCGTGAGCGGGTTCCGAAGCCATCAATCAGATGCCCGGCGGTTTCCGTGACAGACATGATGTCGTCAACCTGAATCGCCTCGGTCTGACCGATGAAATCGGCGGCCATGCCTTTCCAGGTATCCGGTTGCATCTTTTCGGTGTTGCCGATGACCGCGTCTACTTCGTCCATAGCAGCAAAGGTCTGCGGCTCGGTTTGCGCCGCGCACCCGGTGACGATCAGACGTGCCGAGGGGTTTTCGCGGCGCAGCTTGCGAATCTCCTGCCGCGCCTTGCGGACGGCCTCGGCGGTCACCGCGCAGGTGTTGACGATCACAGCATCCGTTAGCCCCGCCTGCTGCGACAGTTCTTTCATCGCTTCGGTCTCATAGGCGTTCAGGCGGCAGCCCAGAGTGCTGAACTTAGGCGGGTTCATTCCAGTGACCTCAGGTATTCAGGCGTCAGCGTGCCCGAAAACACATGGGCTGTGGGCCCCGTCATCCAGACCCCATCTTCGCGCCAGTCGACCCAGATCGTGCCGCCGTCCAGATCCACTTGCACCTTACGTCCAGTGAGGCCTCGACGTGAGGCAGCAACAGCGGTGGCGCAAGATGATGACCCCGAGGCCAGAGTGATCCCCACTCCTCGCTCCCACACCCGCATGCGGATGTGGTCGGGTGCGACTATCTGTGCGACCTGAACATTGGTGCGTTCGGGATAGAGTGGATGGTATTCGTAACGCGCGCCGAACTCTTCCATCGGAATGGCCTCGGCGTTGTCGACAAAGAAAGTGCAGTGCGGGTTGCCCATGCCGGTCGCTGTTGGACCACCTTCTATCGGCAGTTCCAGCGTGTCCATCTCTTCCGCCAGGGGAATCTCGTTCCAAAGGAGTTGGGGGTGCCCCATATTCACCGACGTTAGTCCATCGCCAGCGTCGCAGGCCTGCAGTGTGCCGCGTTCAGTTGTGAGCGTGAGTTCGGATTTGCCCGTCTCGTCCATCAGAAACCGAGCGATACAGCGCGTGGCGTTGCCACACGCAGCCGAAGTCGACCCGTCCACATTGTAGAACACCAGATGCGCATCCGCTTCGCCGCGTTCGATCACTGCCAACTGATCGAACCCCACGCCGAACTGCCGGTGCCCGATTCCCCTGGCAAGGGCTGGGGTGACCGGCACGGCATGCGCGCGCGCATCGACAACGACAAAGTCGTTGCCCAACCCGTGCATCTTCATAAAGGCCAAACCGGTGTCGAGTATCTGTTGCATGGCGGGCGTATAACGCCGGTCCGGACATGAATCCACCCTGTCGCGTAGATTCCTGAAAAAAGGGGTTGACCCCCCAGTTCCACCTGCCTAATTAGGCCGCCTATCGGGGCGCCGAACTCATACGAATGACGGCGAACTGAAGTACGAAATAAGGTCTTGAACCCGGTCGGGTATTTACCTTACAGAGTGCTGCGGATCGAAGAGATCCTAAAAAGAGTGGGCCGTTAGCTCAGTTGGTAGAGCAACTGACTTTTAATCAGTGGGTCGCAGGTTCGAATCCTGCACGGCTCACCACTTAAGCCAAGCAAATACAAAAGCTTAGAGTAGGTGGTGCCCGCCCTGCGGGGTGGTGTGTTTGCCCAAACCAGTACAATACAAGCAATGCGGCTTGCTGTGGTGACTCGCTCAGCAAAAGCGCCCCGGAACTCATGCCCCCGGGGCGCTTCACCGATGCAGGCAGCAAGGAGACACTGCCGAGGTTTGCTCTGTTGGATTTACGAGGGACGGTCTCCAATGCCTTGCGCGGCTGGCGAAACAGCTTGCCGTTACTCTGCCATCTCCTGCGGCAACGGCTATCGTGAATGACTTTGCAATCGGGTCGGCGTCTTGCAGTTATCGCGGATGCGAATCCCTATTGCAACCAAGCTCCATAACGGTTTCGTACAGTTCAGGCAGTGGTTCCAGCCTGTCTTCCTGACCACACGCGGCGGGGTGTGGTCCAAGTCCATGACATGTTCACGCCGCTTATGCGAGCACGACGCTTGATCTCGCTCGTCCCAAATGCAGGGTTCTTGGCGTTGACATTGGTACTCTCGCCCACAATCGTGCAGCCATAGAAGAGCATCCGATGGCCTCCAGAATCGAGATGATTCAAGGCTCATCTATCGACGAAGATATTTTGGACCAGGATCGAACTGCTGCTGAAGATTACCATAAGGTACTTGTTTGTCTCGACAGCAATCATACACCCGATCATGTGCTTGCTGAGTTATATGCGTATGCCCCGCTTGTTCCTTCGGGTAGCTATTGCATTGTGTTCGATACAATCGTTGAGGATATGCCTCCCACTAAGTTCACTGATCGTCCATGGGGACCTGGAGACAACCCAAAGACTGCAGTTCATGATTGGTTGAAAGTCAATCCTGATTTCGAGATCGACAAGAGTATCGATCACAAGCTGCAAATTTCGGTGGCACCGGACGGCTTCTTACGACGCCGGTAGTTTTGTCACGGTGGATTTCGACCAAACAGACAAAGTCCATGACAGGCCCGCGCTGATTGCCTAGAAATGCCTATTAGATTTGCTTTTGGAACCAGGTGATCCCAGTGGAGCAATTGGCGTTTACATACGAAATGGGTGTGGTCTCGGCGCTTTTGGCCTTCACGGTATTCTTGTTTGTGTCCGAGATTGTAAGGATCGATCTTTCGGCCATCCTGGTGTTGGTCATTGTGGGTCTGCTGAGTTATGCACCGGGTCTCGAAAATCTGGCAAATGTTCCTCATCTGTTTGACGGGTTTGCGTCCAATGCCGTGATTTCGATCATTGCGGTCATGATCGTAGGGGCGGGTTTGGATAAAACGGGGCTGATGAACAAGGTCGCGTCCGTCATTTTGAAATATGGTGGTAAGTCTGAAAACCGAGTGCTGCCGATCGTTTCGGGCACAGTCGGTGTTATCTCATCATTCATGCAAAATGTCGGGGCGGCGGCGTTGTTCCTACCGGTGGTTAGCCGTATCTCATCGCGATCGGGTATTCCGTTGTCACGTTTGCTTATGCCCATGGGGTTTTGTGCCATTCTGGGGGGGACAATGACAATGGTCGGGTCCTCGCCGCTTATTCTGTTGAATGACCTGATCCAAACTGCAAACGAAGGGCTGCCCGAAGCCCAGAAGATGGAACCCTTTGGTTTGTTTTCCGTTACCCCCATCGGTGCGGTGCTGATCCTGACGGGGATCGCATATTTCCTGCTGCTGGGACGTTGGGTGCTGCCGGGCGATTCAGGGTCGGAGAGTACGGGTACCGGGCGCGGGACTCAGGAATATCTTCAGCGGGTCTACGGGCTGAAGGCCGATGTGTTCGAGGTTGTGGTTCCGGCCGACAGCCCGCTGGTCGGGCAGATACTGGCCGACATCAACTTTGAAAATCATCTCTATATCATCTCGACCTTTTACCGTGGCAAGACCTCGATGGTTCAGGTGCTAACAGCCGAGATTGCTGCGCCTTGTCGTTTAGCGATTGTGGGTCGGCGCTGGGTTGTCGAAGAGTTTGCCGAAAAGTACGGGCTGACGGTGCTGCCTGATCTGGATGTGTTTGTCGAAGAGTTCGCACCCACGAATGCTGGGGTCGCAGAGGTGGTCGTGACGCCTGACAGCAAGCTGATCGGCAAATGCCCTCGCGAATTGCTGTTCCGTAAAACCTACGGAATGTCTTTGCTCGCCATCCACCGGGGTGAAGAGACGCTGAGTCATGTCGAGACTGAGACGCATGAATCCACCCAGATCGGGCTTGAGAAGTTCAAGGCTGGCGACATGTTGGTTGCTCATACCCGTTGGGACAACCTAATGCGGATAAAGCGTGATCCGGATTTTGTTGTGGTCACCTCGGACTTCCCGCAGGATGAATTGCGCCCGCAAAAGGTAGGCTGGGCGCTCTTGTTCTTCTTGATCTCATTGTCACTGATCCTGTTCACGGATGTGCGGTTGTCGCTCTGTTTGCTGACCGGAGCCGCAGGAATGATGTTGACCCGGGTGCTCAGTGTTGACGAGGCGTATCGAGCAGTTGGATGGAACACGGTCTTTCTGCTGGCGTGTCTGATCCCGTTGGGTCAGGCGGTGCAGAATACCGGGACTGCGGCATGGATTGCGCAACAGATCATGATCATCTTGGATGGATGGCCGAATTGGGCGCTACAGGCGGGCGTCGCCATTCTGGCGACGGCATTTTCTCTGGTCATGTCAAACGTGGGCGCGACGGTTCTGTTGGTGCCCCTTGCGGTTTCAATTGCGGTTGCGGCGGGTGCCAACCCGGCGGTCTTTGCATTAACCGTCGCGATTTCGACCTCGAACAGTTTCATTATCCCGACCCATCAGGTGAATGCGCTGATCATGGGGCCAGCTGGGTACAAAGTGACCGACTTCGTCCGTTCGGGCGGGATCATGACGATCATCTTCTTGATCGTCTCACTGTTGATGCTGAATGTGATTTTCTGACCCTGTTAATCACCCAGCTAGGCTGATCGTTTGGCCCTGCTCTGACGCCTGTTGTGCGGCAAGGCCGATACGCACGGCCCAAATCCCATCACGCAGTGAGACCTCGGGTTTGGCGCGCTCGCCCCTGACCAGCTCCAGAAAGCCTTTGTGCTGATAATAAGTCGAGCCATTGTGGTCGCCAGCCGCCAGCAACTCGGGATCAACGGGGATGTCGCGCTGGATTGGACCTTTCGGTGCGCGAGGGCTGATGATCAGCTGTGGTACAGGCGCGTCGCCCAGATGTTCAGGCCAGAAGCGGCCCGGGCCGGGCACAAGCGCTTCGATTTTGGTATCGCGCCCAATGGCCGAGATTTCTTCTTGATACCGCGAACCCTCGGCAAACATGCAAAGCTCGAGCATCGCGCGCGCGCCCGAAGCAAAATCGACAATGACATAGCCGTGGTCCAGAATATCTGGAGTATCGCCGTCATAAACTTCGTCCAAATGATTGACGGCTTGGCCACCGCTTGCGGAAACGCGAACCGGGTCTGATTGCAGGATCAGGCGCATGAGGTCGAAGAAGTGGCAACATTTTTCGACGAATGTACCGCCAGTGTTACGGTTGAACCGGTTCCAATTGCCGACCTTTTCGAGAAACGGAAAGCGGTGTTCGCGGATCGTGAGCATCTTGATCTCACCACCTGCGGTCGCTGCTTCATCGATCAGCGCCGTGATCGGGGGCATATAGCGATATTCCATCGCGACCCAGATCGGGTGCGGAAAATTGCGCTCTAACTCTTCAAGCCGTGCAAGATCGGCGGGATCAGTGAACAACGGTTTCTCGATCAACAGTGGCAGTGGGCGGGTTTCCGCAATCTCGGCCAGTTGATCAACATGCAGGTGGTTGGGGCTGGCGATGACCAGACAGTCCAGATCATTGACCGTCAGAAGGTCCTGAAGGGAAGACACCATCTGCGCGTCGGGTGCAATCGCCTGCGCCTTATGCGCCATCTCCGGGTCGGGTTCGAAGATTGCGGCGACTCGTGTGCCCTCAAGCAGAGCAATGTTGTGCAGGTGTTCCTGCCCCATCATGCCGCATCCGATCAGCCCGTAATTGGTGGTCCGGGTCATGCGCAGTTCCTTTTATTTCAGGCGTTGAACATATGTGGCTCGATCTGGATCAAACCATGTTTTTGAAAACTCGATAGGTTCAGCTTTCTCAGACCAACTGAACCGTTCGATATACCCTGCGGCTTGGCCCGCAGGTTTGGTGAAGCCTTCAGGTGTCCAGTCGGGCAGGGCACTGACAGAAACGCGATCCTCTGCCCGTGTGATCCAGAAGCCAAGTTGTTGCTGGTAATAGCGATAAAGCGAGTCGGACAGCAGGTTCTGGTCGATGGTCCCGGCTGATTCGTCCAGCCAGATTTCTTCGACCGCGATGATTGTGTCATTCAGATAACGCATCCGGCGTACACGCGAACCGCTATCAGACAGGCCGAACTTCGGCAGTTTCGCAGGCTTCTTGAGATGATCAACCGACAGGATGTCTGCACGCGGCAACCCGCCGCCTTCGGGCAGTTCCAGCCGGAACATAGCATAGACGCTGTTCTGCGTTCCGGTCTCGCGGATGTAGTTGCCCGAGCCCTGAATACGCTCCAACATGCCTTTTTTCTCAAGCTCGGCGAGCGATTTTCGCAAGGTCCCGACCGAGACATTTAGGTTCGAAGCCATGTCCCGTTCAGGTGGAAGACGCTCACCATCAATCAGACGGCCCGCAGCTATATCGCGGATCAGAAGCTCTGAGATCTGGACATAGATCGGCAGGGCATTTGGATTGCGGCTGTTGGCGGACATTGAGGGCGCTTCACTCGGTCGCAGGAAAAATTGATACACTATTGATCTACATCAATGCGCTTGCTACGCAAGAGGAAAGTCAAAGATGTACGGAGCGTGAATCAAATGACCATCGTCCCCATCACATCCCCCGACCTGGATGCGGCCGAGGTTTCGTGGTTTGCAGCGCTTTGCTCGGATGACTACCAGTTTCTGGGTGTGCCCGATGGTGAACTGCGATCCAGCTGGGAGCATTGTTCAGGCATCGTGAAAGAGGCCGAGGCGCAAGGGTTTCGCAACATCCTGTGTCCGTCATCGTATCAGGTCGGTCAGGATACGTTGAGCTTTGTTGCAGGCTGCGCCCCGATCACTGAAAAGATCAACCTGCTGGCCGCCGTGCGCTGTGGTGAAATGCAGCCCATCATGCTGGCCCGCACCATCGCGACGCTGGACCACATGCTTATGGGGCGGCTGACGGTTAACATCATCTCGTCCGATTTCCCGGGCGAGAAAGCCGACAGTGCCTACCGCTATCAGCGTTCGCGCGAAGTGGTCGAGATCCTGAAACAGGCCTGGACGCAGGACGAAATCAACCATGCGGGCGAGGTCTATAACTTTTCAGGCCTGACCACCGACCCGGCTCGGCCTTACCAGACCGGTGGCCCACTGCTGTATTTCGGCGGCTACTCGCCGTCTGCTTTGGACCTGTGCGGTGAACATTGCGATGTCTACCTGATGTGGCCGGAAACAAAGGATCAGTTGGCCGAGCGGATGAAAGCCGTTCATGCGGTTGCCGAGAATTACAATCGTACTCTGGACTACGGTCTGCGCGTCCACATGATTGTTCGCGATACCGAGGCTGAGGCACAGGAATACGCCGACTACATCGTCTCGAAACTAGACGACGAATATGGTCGCGCGATCCGCGAGCGGGCGTTGGACGCGACATCATTGGGTGTGGCGCATCAGTCCAAGAACCGCGATCTGGCCGACGAATATGGCTATGTCGAACCTGGACTGTGGACCGGCGTCGGACGTGCACGTTCGGGCTGTGGCGCTGCGCTGGTCGGTTCGACCGATCAAGTTATGTCTAAGATCGAAGAGTATCAGAAGATGGGCATCCGCGCCTTCATCTTCTCGGGCTACCCGCACATGGACGAGGCCAAGCATTTTGGCGCCCGTGTGATGCCCAACCTGAAAACCTGCTCGCTTCCCGAAGCCTACGGGCGCGTGCCAGCAACCACCCCGGCAACCCCGCTGGGCAACGGAGTTCGTCGCTGATGCAACGTGTGAAACTATCTGACACGCTGGAAATGAGCCGTCTTGTCTATGGCATGTGGCGCTTGGGTGATGACAGTGACACCTCGACTGCGCATGTTGAGGCCAAGATTCAGGCCTGTCTGGATCAGGGCATCACTACCTTCGATCAGGCCGACATTTATGGCGGATACGCGGCCGAAGCCGTTCTGGGCAATGCCTTGCGCACCAATCCCAGCCTGCGCCAGAAAATGGAGATCGTCACCAAATGTGACATCGTCGCGCCGATGGGGCGTTATGCCGAGGCCAAGGTCAAATATTACGACACGTCGCGTGCGCATATTCTGAAATCGGTCGATACATCTCTGTCGGAAATGGCGATCGACCACATCGACTTGCTACTGATCCACCGCCCGGATCCAATGATGGATCACCATGAAACCGGTGCAGCGCTGGATGAGGTGGTTGCCAGTGGCAAGGTCGGCGCGGTTGGTGTGTCCAACTTCCGCCCTTGGGACTGGTCTTTGCTGCAGTCGGCGATGAAAACCAAGTTGGTCACCAATCAGATCGAGATATCTCTGGGCGAGATCAGCCCGTTCACCAACGGCGATCTGGCGTTCCATCAGCAGCATGGTCATCCGCTGATGGCGTGGTCCCCACTGGGTGGAGGCCTTTTGATGGCCGGGAACCCTCCGGTTGGTGTTGTTGCGGATGAGATAGCCGAGGAATTCGGAGTGGACCGTGCCGCCGTCGCAGTTGCCTTCTTGCTTGCGCATCCGGCAAACATCCTGCCGGTTTTGGGCACCAACAATCTGGGCCGCATCAAGCGCGCCTCGGATGCGTTGAAGGTCAAGCTGGATCGTGAAAGCTGGTACCGCCTGTATGAGGCGGCGCTGGGACATGAGGTGCCATGATGAATGCAATCTCGCGCGATATGAACCATACATTCGTCCCGCATAAGGACGACACGCGAACCCTGCGCGATGCTTTTGGCCGTTTTGCCACCGGAGTTACTGTCGTGACCTGCGACAGTGAGGATGGGCCAATCTGCATTACCGCCAACAGCTTTTCGTCCCTGTCGCTGGATCCGCCGCTGGTGATGTGGGCGGGCGACCGCAATTCGCGCCGGTTTCGTTATTTTCACGCGGCGCGTCACTTCAGCGTGCATGTTCTGTCTGCTGAACAGGCCGAGCTGTGCTTTGGCTGTTCAAAAGACGCCCATGCGCTGCGTGATATCGAACATGACCGTTGTGAAAACGGCACCCCGTTGTTGCCGGGTAGTCTTGCCCGGTTCGAATGCGAGCAGCACGCTTATCACGATGCAGGCGATCATGTGATCGTGGTGGGCAAAGTTCTGAAAGTCAGCATGGCGGATGGAGACGCGCTGACGTTCTTTGCCGGAAAACTCGGCCAATTCGCGCAGAGCTAAGCGCGATATGAAGACTGCGGGTCAAACCCGCAGCTGACAGTGGGAGGATCCGCATGGGCGGACTGGCATCGGCGTTGACGCCGATTGCATTCGTGAACGAAACCGTGCTGCGTCTGGGCCGCGCGGTCGGTGTTGTTGCGATTGCAGTTATGGTTATCGCGATCCTGATTCAGGTGTTCTTCCGATATGTCTTGGGTAACGCACTGCCATGGCCGGATGAGGCTGCCCGGTTCTGCATGCTCTGGATGACGGGCCTGATGGCCCCCACAGCTTTCCGTCGCGGAGGGTTCGTCGCTATCGATATGCTTGCACGTTTCCTGCCGCGCGTGCTTGGTCAATCGCTTAATTTGTTCCTGCTGCTGATCTCGCTGGCCGTGCTGCTTGTTGCGGTCAATATCGGCTGGTCTGAGGTTACGGGCTTTGGTGGCCGGTTCGCCACTGCGGCGTTGTACCTGCCTACCTCTTTCGGGTTCGATGAATGGTACCGTATTCCGCGCAGTTGGATGATGGCCTCGCTGCTGGTTGGGATCATCTTGCTGATCTCGGTCAATATCGAACTGATCTTGCGGTCGATAGTAACCATGTTGGGCGGAGCACATCTTTTGCCTGAAATTCCCGAAGCTGCGGTGGGGGCTGAATAAATGCTGATTTGGTTCCTGCCCACCTTCCTGATTTTCCTGCTGATCGGCCTGCCGGTCTTTTTCGCACTGCTGGCAGCGCCCGGCATTCTGCTATGGCTCAGCGGTCAGACCAACGACATTACGCTGCTCTATCGCAATGTCTATAACGGTATGGATAGCTTCCCGCTGATGGCGATCCCTTTCTTCATGCTGGCCGGAGAACTGATGAACCGGGGCGGCATCACCATCCGACTTGTGGAGTTCAGCCAGGCCCTGATGGGCCACCTGCGGGGCGGCCTTGCGCATGTGAACGTCCTCAGCTCGATCCTGTTCGCGGGCCTTTCAGGGTCCGCTGTCGCCGATACTTCGGCGCTTGGGTCAATGCTGATCCCGGCGATGGAGAAGCAAGGCTATACCCGCAAATTTGCCGCCGCGATCACGGCAGCCAGTTCGGTGATCGGGCCGATCATCCCGCCCTCGGGCATCATGATCATCTATGCCTATGTCATGGGTGAAAGTGTGGCTGCGCTCTTTCTCGCTGGCATCGTGCCTGGGGTCATGGTCGGTGTCGGTTTGATGCTCATGATCAAGCTGATGGCGGATCGCTACGACTTCCCGGTCGCCAGCCGTAAATACACTTGGCCGGAACGCCGTCAGGCCAGCCTAAAGGCGTTCTTCCCACTGATGACCCCTGTGATCATCCTGGGCGGAATACTGGGTGGCATCTTTACCCCGACCGAGGCTGCCGCTGTCGCCGTAGGGTATGCCTTCATCATCGGTTTCTTCGTCCTGCGCACATTGACGTGGAAAGAAGTCCCCGAAGTGCTCAGCAACGCAGGCATGACCTCAGCTGTCGTCCTGTTGTTGGTCGGGGCGGCAATGGCCTTCAAGACGGTCGTTAGTCTTAGCCATGCGCCGGAGCAGCTGGCCTCGCTAATCCTCAGCCTGTCGGAAAACCCGCTGATCCTGCTGTTCCTGATCAACCTGCTGCTGTTCATCGTCGGAATGTTCCTGGATGCAGGCCCCGCTATTATCATCCTTGGCCCGATCCTCGGTCCGATCTTCACCAGCCTCGGTGTAGACCCGATCCATTTTGCCATTATCATGAGCGTCAACCTGACTGTCGGTCTGGCCACCCCGCCCATGGGGCTGGTGCTGTTCGTAGCCGCCGCCGTGTCTCGGGAACGGGTTGAAACCATCGCCAAGGCAATCCTGCCGTTTCTGGCGGTCGAAATCATCGTGATCTTCTTGATCACATACATCCCCGCACTATCCATGACGATCCCGAGGATAACGGGATTTGCAAACTGAACTGAGTATCACAGGGAGGAAACGCATGCTCAGAAGATTTATCAAAACCGCAGCGGTGGCCACGTCGCTAGTGGCCGCGTCTGCGATTGCCGCGGCAGCCGCCGACTACACGCTACGCGCCACAGCAAACTCGAATGAAAACGACGAAGACTATGACGGTCTGGTCGTTTTCAAGAACTACGTTGAGGCGGCCTCGAACGGAGCCATTGAGGTTGAGCTGTTCATCGGTACGCAGCTCTGCTCGAACGGTGCCGAGTGTCTGCAGGGCGTGGCAGACGGTACGATCGACATCTACATCTCAACCTCTGGAGGGGCCTCGGGCATCTTCCCTTACGTGCAGGTTCTGGACCTGCCTTACCTGATGGCCGATGACCGCATTGCCGAACATGTCCTATCTGGTGATTTCACCCGGCAGATGCGCGACATGGCGCTGGAGGATTCCGGCGGTGCGATCCGTCTGATGACAATCGGCAATACAGGTGGCTGGCGCAACTTCGCCAATACACAACGCCGTGTCGCCGAGCCGGCTGACATGGAAGGTCTGAAAATCCGCACCGTGGTTGCCGACCTGCCGCAGGAGCTGGTCAAAGCACTGGGTGCATCACCGACCCCGATCCCGTGGCCAGAACTGTTCACCAGCTTCCAGACCGGCGTGGTTGAGGGCTCGAAAAACGGCATCACTGACATCATGGGTATGAAGTTCCCTGATGCAGGCCTGCAATATGTCACGCTGGATGGGCATGCCTACATGGGTGCGCTGTGGTGGATGAACAACGCCAAGTTCCAGGAGATGCCAGAAGATATGCGCCGCGTGGTAGTCGACGGGTTTTATGCGCTGCAGCAGGCGACCTTTGCCTCACCCAAGCGCAAGTCGATTCAGGCTTATGAGGATTTCGTTGCCGGTGGCGGGGACCTCTATGTTCTGACACCCGACCAGAAAGCTGCGTTCAAAGAAGCCGCAACCCCGGTCTATGACTGGTTCCAGTCCAATGTGGCACGTGGTGATGAGATCTTTGTAGCGTTGACTGACGCTGTGGCAGCAGCCGAGGCGGATGTTAATGCCTCACGTGATGCGGATCTGAACTGAATTGCTGGGCCGGGCCCTGGGGTCCGGCCCTCACCGAAACGGGTACATCCACCCTTTGTAGTCGTTGACCAGAACATGCGCCTTCTCGATCTGCTCCGGCGACATTTTTTTGACCACTTCTTCAAGGCTGATCGCCGCATCGGGGTCGCCGCCGATGGCGCTGAGCGTATACCACATGTACGCTCGAACCAGATCAGGAGCGGGCATGCCCAGACCCAACTCGTAGTACCAACCGATACCGGATTGCGCCCCGGGATGACCTTTCATCGAGGCGCGCAAGTACCATTCAAACGCGCGTTCATAGTCCTGTTCGACCCCAAGGCCCAACCCGTACATCACACCGATCAATTCCTCGGCTTCGGCATTGCCGGAGCGCGCGGCGGGCAGCAATTCCTCACGCGCGGCTTCAAACTCTCCGGCCTCCATCAGATCGCGTGCTTGTTCCAGTTCAGCCAGCGCTGGGGTCGCGAGAAGGCACAGGGCAAATACAAACTGGCGCATGGGGTTGCTTTCCTCTTGGCAGGGGCTGCGGCAGCTCAGGAATTGCCGCGCCCGCTGACGGATGACGATTTCATCCCCTTTGATATGGAACAGGCCGCTATCGGTCATCAACTGTTTTACGATCCCATTTTGTCGGGAAACCGGAACATAAGCTGCGCCCATTGCCATCACCCGGATTTCGGCACCTCGGACGGCTTGTCGCTTGGCATCGGAGAAGGCGGGATGGGCTTGGGGCCAGACCGGACGCCGGGCATCGGAGCGGACAAAATCCGCAAGCGAATTCCCCGCAATT
Source organism: Ruegeria sp. CE6 (assembly GCF_056537485.1). Taxonomy (NCBI): domain Bacteria; kingdom Pseudomonadati; phylum Pseudomonadota; class Alphaproteobacteria; order Rhodobacterales; family Roseobacteraceae; genus Ruegeria; species Ruegeria sp. CE6. The sequence continues at coordinate 127,533 of NZ_JBQFRR010000005.1, forward strand.
CGCCGGGGCTTTGGAACCTTGGTGCAAAGGAACTTCACACGGTTTTCCATGATGGCCGTCTGAGTATCTCTGACGTCTACGGTAACGGTTTCAACTCACCCGCGCAGGAGTGGTTGCCGGACGGCTTGAATTCGCTGCTGGCCGCGCAGGCGCTTTTCCCGCTGACTTCGCAGTTTGAAATGGCCGGGAATGTGGCCGAAAATCAAGTCACCGGCGCGGTGCATGACCGCATCGACAAGGGCTGGCCGATCCTCGCCAAACGGGTACGCACCGATCCGCGCTATGGGCCCGCCATGGTCAAGGCATTCGATGACATCGACACGACCGAGGACATCACGATCACCCAAGTAGCCAACGCGCTGGCGGCATTCATGGCGCTGGAATGGCGCAGCATGGACAGCCCGTTCGATCAATATCTGGCCGGAGATAACACAGCCCTGACGCCTCGGCAAAAGGACGGCATGACCCTGTTTTATGGTGAGGCAGGTTGCGCAAACTGCCATTCCGGCCCGTTGCTATCGGATCAAAAATTCCACGCGCTGAGCCTGCCGCCATTTGGACCGGGCAAGACCCGCCAATGGGACCCCTATGCCCGCGACGTGGGTCATATGGGTGAAAGCAACCGTCTTGAGGACGCCTATCGTTTCCGCACACCGATGCTGCGCAATGTGACAGAGACGGCGCCCTATGGTCACAACGGTGCCTTTCCCGATCTGGAAGGCATTATTCGCCACCACTTGAACCCATCTCAGAGCCTCGCTGCCTGGACCCCTGATTTGGCCGGGCTGCCCAACGTGCCGTGGCTTGAGTATGTGGATTTCATCGTCTGGCAGGACCGGTTTGAGATGGAGCGTCATCGCCAGAAAATTGACATCGAACCGCTGGAACTGACCGATGCCCAGGTCGCAGATCTGGTGGCGTTCATGGGAGCATTGACCGGGACCACACTGGATGCGCCACTGTTCGGTGTGCCAGATGGGTTTGAGCCCTAGAAACCCACCAAACGTCATTGGAAATTTACGTGAAATCTCATAATGATCGGTGCAAAACAGCCGCCGAGAGTTTCAATGCAGTATCACAACAAGCCCTTTGATCAGCTTCAGATCGGAGACACCGCCGAGTTGACCCGGTTCTGCACAGAGGATGATTTTTATGCCTTCGCATCGAATTCCGGCAACCATAACCCTTTGAACCTGGCCGACGAAGATGGGGACGGTGATAACGTAAACGAGGCGATCGCGCCCGAGATGTTTCTTGGGGCTCTGATCTCGGCCGTTTTGGGGAATATCCTTCCGGGCGCGGGTACGCTGTATAAGTCGCAAAGCTTGGATTTTAGCGCCCGGGCATATGCGGGTGAAGAACTGCTGGCCAGAGTTACGGTTATCAAAAAACGCGATAACCGCGAGGTAGTTCTGGAAACTCAGGTGATGCGCCCTAGTGATGCGGCGCTGATCGTGTCCGGCATCGCGGTCGTGATCGCTCCGGAGAAAGAACTGTCATTCAATGAGATTGAAGTGCCTGGTCTGGTCGTCGAGCGGCACCGGCATTTTGATGCACTGCTCGATCGCTCGCGCCCGCTGCCTCCGATCCCCACGGCAGTTGTCGCCCCAGAAGAGCCCAACTCGCTGGGGGGGGCCTTATTGGCGGCGCGTGAAACCATCATCAAGCCGGTCCTGATAGGTGACCCCGACAAGATTGCTGCAGCAGCGCGTGAGATTGAGTTGCCCTTGGGTGACGTTGAGATCGTTCCCGTTAAGGACCATCTGGACGCCGCCAACAAAGCGGTTGATCTGGTTGTCGAAGGACATGCCGAAGCATTGATGAAGGGGCATCTTCATACGGACGAACTGCTACGGGCGGCGTTGCGGCGGGATCGTGGACTTCGCGCGGGGCGCCGTTTTACGCATGTCTTCGTCATGGATATACCCGGCCAGCCGCATCCCTTGCTGGTGACCGATGCGGCCATCAATATCGAGCCGGATCTGGAAACCAAGATCGACATCACGCAGAACGCGATCGATCTGGCAATCTCAATCGGAATTGGCGCTCCGAAAGTGGGTGTTCTGTCGGCGGTCGAGACGGTGAATCCAGCAATCCGGTCGTCGATTGATGCCGCATTGCTGTCGAAGATGGCCGAGCGGGGACAGATCAGGGGTGGCTTGGTCGATGGGCCGCTTGCCATGGACAACGCGGTCAGCCTGGCCGCGGCGCGCACCAAAGGGATCGTGTCCGAGGTGGCCGGACGGGCAGACATTCTTGTCGTACCCAATCTGGACGCAGGCAACATGCTAGCCAAGCAACTGACGTATATCGCGCACGCCGAGGCTGCCGGGGTGGTGCTGGGCGCGCGCGTACCGATTATTCTGACCAGTCGCGCAGATGGCGAAAAGGCGCGACTGGTTTCCTGTGCCGTCGCGGCCCTGCATGCGGCGCGGATGTCGGGTAAGATCTGATGGACCATATCATCACACTGAATTCAGGCTCGTCCTCGCTGAAGTTTGGGTTGTTCTCCGCGGGCGAAGCAGATCCGACCCTTGTCTGTTCGGGAGAGGTGGAACGCATCGGCAGCCGCGCGGCGCGCATCAAAGCAGAGACCACGGATGGCCGTGTGCTGGCCGATACCACATCCGAGGCGCTGCGTGATCAGGCCAGCGCCCTGGACTATATTCTGGATTTGCTGGAACGGCAGTTCCCGTCGGCGCGTGTTGCGGCTGTAGGGCATCGCATCGTGCATGGCGGACCGGATAATGACAGACCCATTCTGCTGACCTCCGAAAGCTTGCAGATGCTTGAAAAGCTAGAGCCCTTTGCGCCCCTGCACCAACCTTACAATCTGCAGGGCGCACGTACTGCGATGGACAGGTTCCCCAATGCCAAGCAGGTTGCCTGTTTCGATACCGCTTTTCACCGCCACCACCCTTGGGTCAATGACACCTTCGCATTGCCGACCGAGTATTACGATATGGGCGTTCGCCGCTATGGCTTCCACGGTCTGAGCTATGATTACATCTCGGACCATCTGGCCAAGACTGCGCCGCTGATACATGGCGGACGGGTGGTTGTGGCGCATCTTGGCAACGGTGCCTCGATGTGCGCCATGATCGGAGGTCGCTCGGTCGGTTCAAGCATGGGGTTCTCGGCCATGGATGGTTTGCCGATGGGAACGCGTTGTGGCCAGCTGGATCCGGGCGTTGTGCTGTATCTGATGGATCAGCAAGGCATGAATGCGGATGAGATCTCGGACCTTCTGTATCGTAAATCCGGGTTGCTTGGCCTTTCCGGGATGACCAATGATATGCGTACGCTTGAGGCGTCGAATACGCCGGGTGCACGCAATGCCATCAACTACTACACGTTCCGGATACGCCGCGAGCTGGGCGCTTTGGCCGCTGTGTTGGGAGGTCTGGACGCCGTCGTGTTTACCGGCGGGATCGGAGAGAACTCGACCTATATCCGTGATCGTATCTGCACTGACATGGGGTGGTTGGGTCTTGAACTGGACCACGATGCAAACGCGGACAATCTGCGCGTCATCTCGACCGACCTGTCACGTGTGAAACTGATGGTCATTCCGACGAACGAGGAACTGGTGATCGCGCGTGCCGCGGCTGAGAAAGCCGCATAAATCCCAGTTTTTAGGCTTCTGCGCGCAAAATAATTTGGAAGATCGGGGAAAAAATCGCAGCACTACGGGAATCCCCCAATTTCGCGATCCGCGCAGGTGCGTTAACTTCTCATTAACTACCGGGCCAGTGCGCCCAATCCACTTTCACTAATTTCCCCCGATGAGGGGCTGGCTTCTTACCCCCTTGGCCGGCCCCTCGACCTTTTTTGGGGTCTATGCCTGCGTCAGGATTTTCCGAACAAGTGCAGGCAGTGCGGTACTGTTATCATAGCTGAGCGTGTACGGCATGTCCGAAACCGGCGACTTTCGATATCCCTGTTCAAACAGCAAAAACGGAACCTGAGCCCGTTGCGCAGTTTCGGCATCAACCTCACTGTCGCCAACGAAGATCTGTGGGCCTGCGGCTTGAAGGGTCTTGAAACAGGCGTGCAAGTGCTCTGGATCGGGTTTGCGTATATCCAGCGTGTCTCCACCAAAGACCGTGTTGAAATAGGGTAGCAGGCCAAGTTCGCCCAGCACATGCCGGGCAGGGGCTTCGGGTTTGTTGGTGCAGACCCCAAGCGCACAGCCCATATCGCGAAGCTCATCCAGCGCCTGGATCACGCCGGGATAAACTACGGTCTGATCGCAGGCGCCTGCATTGTAGTGCTTCAGAGTAAGCTGTGTCAGGTCCTTGTGAAGCGTTGGCTCCAGCCCGCAATGCGTCATCGCCCGCTCGACCAGCTTGGGTAATCCGTTCCCCACGAATCCCCGGATCGTATCCTGAGGCAAGGAGGGGTGCCCCTGATCGTGCAGCATTCGGTTTACCGCAGCTGCAAGGTCGGCAAGGCTGTCTATCAGGGTGCCATCCAAGTCAAATACGACAACTGCTGCCATCTGCGAATCCGCCTTTGTTTGTTGATGTCCAATGCCTAGGTCGTGCTGTGCGACGGCGCAATAGAGACCCGTGGGAGCGATTGAAAAAACAGCAGCTTGACAAACCTTACTATTTTTATCAGATTAATCACACGAACAGATAGCCAGCCCAAAACAGGGTCAGCCAGATCAAGCGAAACGAAGACAGACAAGGCCAAGTGCCACAGATGCTCTGGAGATGCCCCAATGAACGCGCAAACCCCTACCTCGACCCTTAGCTATGCTGTTTCGATGCTTCCGGCCCACAAGGCGGAAGACCTCACCAAAGGCGGCAATTTGGCCCATATCGAGCTGGGCGATCAGCTTTATACGCTGCGCATCACCCGCGCAGGCAAACTGATCCTGACAAAATGAGCGGACCTTCTTCGCGTGGCGGGGCGGCTGTTGGCCGTCTGGCTGACCTGAACCCCATTGAGGCCGGAGCCGTCATGTATCTGCGGCTTTGGGGTGATGGGGTCGAAGGCCGGGCAAATGCCGCAAGCGATTTTGACATCGCGCTGGGTGCAGATCAGGGACGCGCCACGATGCTGACGCTGGACCGGCTGTGTTCACTTTGTGCACATCACGGTCGCCGTCCGCTGGTGCGTCATGGGCTGGGATGTGCATGTCTGGGCGCTGATGAGAATTGTTTTGCCCAGATGATCGGTGCCGCCTCTGAAGGGGCGCGTGAAGATGCAATGATGATGGCCTCGCTGATCGTACGGCCCGATTTCGCCCCGGCACTGGCCTCGTTGTCCGAGGAACTGGGCTTGGCGTTACGCCGGATGACCGTTTCGATCCCTTTGCCGACGACCGGGCACCACCCCCCACATTCAGTGCTCCACTGATCGACGGCGACAAAACCCCAGCAATTTCGCTGGGGTTTTGTGTTTCTTAGCAGCAGCCGCAGCCCGCATGATGATGATCGTGATCGCACATGGGGGCAGGGCTGTAGTCACCCACTTCGCCAAGAACCTCCCGCATCGCCCAAAGAATCATGTCGACGTCCTCTGCTTCGATGGTTAGCGGTGGCCGGATTTTCAGGATATTGTCCTTGGGTCCCTCGCTACCGATCAGAATGCGATGATCGCGCATCCGATTCTTGACGTAGCTGCAAACCTCACCGCTTTCCGAACCGTCAGGATTGACCAGTTCCACCCCTAAAAACAGACCCATGCCGCGTACATCGCCAACGCAGGCAAAGTCCGCTTCGATCTTTCGGAGGCCGTCCATCAGACGAGCCCCCATCACACGGGCGTTCTCTTGAAGGCCTTCATCGTCGACGATGTCCAACACCTCTTTCCCGATTCTGCAGGACAAGGTTGAGCCGCCGAAGGTCGAGAAAAACTCGATCCCGTTGTCGAAGCTTTCGGCGATCTCTTTGGTAGTGACCAGCACACCCAGCGGGTGGCCGTTGCCGATGGGCTTCCCCATTACCACTATATCAGGCAGCGCGCCCTGATGTTCAAAGCCGAAGTAATAGTCGCCCAGGCGCCCGAGGCCGGTCTGGACTTCATCGGCAATGCAGACCCCTCCGGCGGCGCGGATTTTTTCATAGACCGCAGACAGATAGCCTTTTGGTGGAATGATCTGTCCCCCGACCGAGGGGAATGTTTCAGCGATGAACCCAGCTAGGCCTTGCCCTTTTGCCTGTAATGCCGAAATCGCCGGATCAATCAGGTCAGCAAACTTCCGTGCGCGCTCGGGGTCATCACGCCGGAACGAGCCGCGATAGTCATCCGCGACCTCAATCAGTTCCACCCAATCTGCCTGCCCAATACCGCCAGGTTTGTTGAATTTGTAGGCCGAGATCGCCACCGCAGCGTTTGTGTTGCCGTGATAGCCGTGATCGGGCGTCACGATCCCTTTTGCCCCGGTGTGCGCGCGCGCCAGACGCAGAGCCAATTCGTTGGCCTCTGTCCCTGAGTTGACGAAGAAACAGACTTCAAGGTGATCCGGCAGTTTCGACAATACCTTGTCGGCAAAAGCGGTTTGCGCCGGGTGCAGATAGCGTGTGTTCGAATTCATGCGCTTCAGCTGATCCGCTGCAACCGCCTGAATACGCGGATGCGCATGGCCTACATGCGGAACGTTGTTGTAGGCATCCAGATAGGGTCGCCCCCATTCATCGAACAGGTGATGCCTCCAGCCACGCACCAGCATGACCGGGTCGTCGTATGTCAGGCTGAGATTGCCGCCGAAGTGTTCGCGCCTGTCCTGTAGGATCGCCTGCTTGTCGGTTGGTCGATAGAAAACCTTTTCATCAGGCAAGTTCAACAGTGCAGCGGGGTTGGGGCAGACCGCGTGCCAAAGCTCGAGCTCATCAGGATCCGCTACGCCCGGCCAGTCGGCCTGCATACCGTCGGTTGTCAGCGCCAGTTGGAAATGCACATGCGGGGCCCATCCGCCATTCTGACTGGCATCGCCCAGACGGGCAAAAGCTGCACCCTGAGCCACCGGGTCACCCGGTTTCAAACGCTCGCTCACCTCAGGGTCCAGATGGCCATAAAGCGTGTAGAATGCATCCCCTTCGGGCGTTTCGTGGTGCAGGATCACAACCCCGCCATAGTCGAGATGCGCGTCCCTGTTTTCAACCGCTTCGACCCGACCGCTGAGAGGTGCATGCAGCACTGTTCCGGCGGGTGCAAACACATCCACGGCCAGATGCACTGTGCGCCGATCCGACGCTTTCCACGGTCCCATGCGAAACCCCGGCTCAGCATAGATCAGGCGTGGCTCGCTGTAATACCCAAGCCAGGGACCATCCCCAAACTCCTCACCAACCCGCGCCGCCTCGTCCAGCGGCATTTGGAACGGGTTTTGAGGCCAGGTTGAGTTTTCCACCGACAGCGAGCCCATCGGTGCGTCGCTCAGATTCTGCCCGAACATCTGCGCGAATTGTCCGCGATGGCCGGACAGGTAGGCGTGAATGCGCTCGGCCCCGTCCACAACGGGCAAGCCACACGCTGCGCGCAATCGTGCGGGCATGAGCGCGCCATTGATTGCCCCATTTTCGATCAACCGCCACGCCGGGGCCTGGCTGATCGTGACATACGGATCATCCGGGTTCTCAATCGCCATCAGGGTCGAATTCACCACGGACACCGCCAAACGTGCTTGCAACAAAGGCCAGATCAGGTCGATCTCATCCGGGCGCAACCGATTGGCGGCGTGATAACCGCGTACCAGCGCAGCCAATGCGCGCTCGGGTTTAGGGTGGTCCAGAACGACATAGGCCCCGGCAATAGCCAGATCGCAAACGCGCGGCGCCGCGCACATGTCGCCAAGATCGATCAGACCCGAGATGCTGCGTCGTTCGCCCAGATTGCCTTCGACAAGGATATTGTAATCATTGGCATCATTGTGAATCGCCTGCTTTGGCAATGCACCCAGTTGATCAGAGATCGCCTCAAAATCCGCAGCGATTTGTTGAACGCGCGCGCGTCTTGCCGGATCAGAGATGGCCTCTAGTTGGTCGACGATCCAACTCGCCCGCGTCAAATCCCATTTGAAATCGGCGCGCTGCAAACCCTCGTGGGTGAACCCCTCCAGCGTCCGGTCGGTTGCGCCCAGAACACGGCCCAGTTTTAGTATCAGGTCTTCGGTCTTGGGCGCGCTGCTTGCATAGCATGCCCCCGGCAGTCGTTCCTGCAGCCAGACCAGTCGCGGTTGCCCATGTGCGTCGGCAATCTCGGGCAACATCATCCCGTTCAAATCGGGATAAACAGCAGGAAAGGGCAATCCGGGCGCTGCTGCGCTGAGATGTTCCAGCGCCTTGATCTGCAGATCGACCAATGCCGCATCGCACCCCGCGCGCATCACCTTGAGCACATAATCCTGCCCGTTGGTGGCTTCGACCAGAAAGTTGAGGTCGTACTCCCCATCCAGACGCGTCAGACGGGCGTCCAGACCCCAGTGTTCACGCAGGCGACCAGCCCAGAAAGTGTTCAAGTCGCTCATGCGCTATCTCTTGCAACTGCCACGGTGATCCTCTTCATCTGGCCAAAAATATCTTCGGGCGGAGTCGCGCCCTGGCGCGATGGGGCAGACAGCCCCCCCCTTTGCTCAGTCCAGTGCTCGCAACCTTTTGAACAACGAGGACGTATCCCACCGGCCCCCGCCAAGTTTCTGCACGTCTTTGTAGAACTGGTCGACCAGCGCCGTCACTGGTAGTGAAGCCCCGGTCTCATTGGCGGTATCTAGACAGATTCCCAGATCCTTGCGCATCCAGTCGACTGCAAAGCCATGCTCAAAATGGTCATCCAGCATGGTCTCATACCGGTTCGCCATCTGCCAGCTGCCTGCCGCGCCTTGGCTAATCACCTCGACCACAGCCCGACCATCCAGCCCAGCCTTTTCGGCAAAATGTAATGCTTCGCTCAGGCCCTGCACCAGCCCTGCAATCGCGATCTGGTTGCACATTTTGGTCATCTGACCCGCGCCGCTGTCTCCAATGCGGCGGCAGATTTTGGAATAGACCTGCATCACCGGCTCAGCAGCACGATAAGCGTCCATGTCACCGCCGCACATGATCGATAGCACACCATTTTCGGCTCCCGCCTGACCGCCCGAGATCGGGGCGTCCACAAAAGCAACCCCCTGTGTCTTGCCAGCCTCGTACAACTCGCGCGTGACCTTGGCCGAGACGGTGGTGTGATCAACAAATACCGCACCCTTGGCCATTCCGTGAAAGGCGCCATCTTCACCTGTGCAAACCATACGCAGATCGTCGTCATTGCCAACGCAGGCCATCACGAATTCGGCCCCTTCTGCGGCTTGCCGCGGTGTCAGGGCCATCGCGCCGCCATGCTGGGCGACCCAAGCCTCGGCCTTGGATGCGGTGCGGTTGTAGACGGTGACTTCGTGGCCGGCAGCCTGAAGATGCCCGGCCATCGGGTAGCCCATGACGCCTAGACCAAGGAACGCAACTTTTGCCATGTGATGATCCTCTCTGTTATCCGCTCCTGCCTCGAGCGGACGGCAGGTCGTGATGTTTAGAAAGGACAAAGCAAAGCTTGGGCCAAAGGGCAACCCTGCGTCACAATTTGCTGCCCAGATCCATAGGGATCGCGCGCCATTCGTTTCACATCTGAACTGGCGCGGATTTCAGCTTCGTATATCGCCAGCAGCTTTGAGCTCCGCCAATTCCCGCAGCAAACGCTGGTTTTCTGCTTGCAGAACAGCCAGTTGCTGACCCAAATCATTCAGATGTGGCCGAAGCTCGGCCTCGGTAAAGCGCGGCGTGATGTGGCGGGGGCAATTCCAGTCAAACGCTTCAACTTTGATGATCGCGGCCCGTTCTGCCTCGGTCTCGGAGCCTTTGATGTAAAGATCAGTTGCTGCCGCGGCACCTTCCTTGAATGTCATCCGCCCAAGAATCTTGAGACGGCGCTGGTTCGCGTAATCCATCAAGATCAACGCCACATGGTCGTTTCCATCCAGGTTGCCGCGCGAGATATATTGTTTGTTACCAGACAGGTCCGCATAGCCGATGGTGTGCGGGTCCAGCACTTTCAGAAACCCTATCGGCCCACCGCGAAACTGCACATAAGGCCAGCCGGTTTCTGAGACGGTGGCCTGATAGAACCCGTCGCGGGCGCGAATGAACGCCTCTTCGGTCGGTCCGATTTGGTAGCCCTGTTTTGGTCCTCGGCTCAGGAATTTCGCGTAGGTCGCTGCGGATCCCATCCGCTCTTGATGGGCGCGAACGGCAGGTGTGAAGGTCAGTTCAGAAAAGGCGCGGGGCATTATGCTGTCTCCTGCGTCGTCCGGGGCGTATGCGCAATATGGTCGATGATGGCCTGCTCTGTCAGGCGTGGGAACACAGATGTGAACGTTTGGCCCCAAATTCGGCAACGGTGCCAAGGACGTTGCGTAGTATCTGTCCTGGACGCCACGTCACATGGATTGGAAGGAATCACACACCCGGCTAGTTTTGGGCAAACACCTGATCTGGAGAGCTATTTGATGTCGCTTTTTACCAGCACCGCCGCCTGGGTTACTGACGAACACCGAATGTTTGCTGAAATGGCGGGCCGGTTCATGGATGATGCCTTGGTACCCAATACCGAGAAATGGGCCGAGAACGGGGCGGTTGATCGTACTTTTTGGCTGCAGGCGGGAGAGACGGGTCTGATGGCCGGTTCGATTGCTGAGGAATATGGTGGCGTCGGCGGCGGGATGGGCTTCGATTCCGTTACTTTGTATGAGCAGACTGCGCGCGGGGACGCAGGATGGGGATATGGCATCCAGTCTATCGTGACCCACTACATCACCGCTTATGGCAGTGAGGATCAGAAACAGAAGTGGCTGCCGAAACTGGCCTCGGGTGAGATGATCGGCGCGCTGGCCATGACCGAGCCGGGCACGGGATCGGATGTGCAGGCGGTGAAGACGACCGCTGAGAAGGATGGCAATTCTTATCGGCTCAACGGGTCCAAGATATTTATCACCAACGGGCAATCGGCTGATCTGGTTATCGTGGCTGCCAAAACTGACAAGTCGTTAGGGGCGAAGGGTGTCTCTCTGATTGTGGTCGAAACCGACGGGGCTGACGGATTCCGGAGGGGGCGGAACCTCAAGAAACTGGGAATGAAGGGCAACGATACGGCTGAGCTGTTCTTCGAAGACGTAAAGGTGCCAATGACCAACCTGCTGGGCCCGGAAGAGGGGCAGGGGTTCTATCAACTGATGAAGCAGTTGCCGTGGGAGCGGCTGACCATCGGGATCATGGCGCTGGGCGCGATCGATTTCGCCATATCGCAGACGGTGGAATACGTGCAGGAGCGCAAGGCGTTCGGACAGCGGGTGATGGATTTCCAGAACACACGTTTCAAGTTGGCCGAGTGTAAAACCAAGGCCGAGGTGCTGCGCAGTTTCGTCAATGACTGCATTGGTAAACTGGAGGCCGGTGAATTGGATGCCGCGACGGCCTCGATGGTGAAATACTGGGGCTCTGAGGTGCAGAACGAAGTGATGCACGAATGCCTGCAACTGTTCGGCGGCTATGGGTTCATGATGGAATACCCGATCGCGCGGCTCTATGCGGATGCGCGGGTCCAGATGATCTATGGCGGGACGAATGAAGTCATGAAAGAACTCATCGCCCGTTCGCTGGACGTCTGAACCAAAACACTCCCGCCCGTCGTCCACATTCCTTACGGAACGTCTCCTCCCGTTGGGCCAGGCAGGCGCGGACGCAGCCCGCGCCTGCCTGGCCCCCTGCCGTCCGCAAGACGCAAGGCCGAAGGCCGCGCAGGGTTTGGCTGTTGCTGGCGTTGATGCCTGACACGTCGCCTGCCATTGTGATCACGGAGTAGTCAGACCTGAAGGGAACCCGGTATGGAGAAGTCCAACAAAGATCGCATATCTGCCCTGCTCAAAAGCATCGAAACGGGCGATCCGGGTCCGGTTTCGGTGGTAAATGAAGCACGATATATCCAGCACAATCCGCAAACCCATGAAGGCAGCGAAGGGCTTGCATCCCTATTCAAACGGCTGTCCCAGACCTCACCGCGCGTGAATATCGTACGCGCCTTTGAAGACGGCGATTTTGTCTTCGCGCATACGGAATATGATTTCTCACGGCGGAATATCGGCTTCGAAGTGTTCCGGTTCGAAGACGGGCAAGCGGTAGAGCATTGGGACAATATCCAGAAACGGATGGGGCCAAACGGCTCGGATCACAGTATGGTGGATGGTCCGACCGAAGTTCGGGATGTCGAGCAAACCGAGGAAAACCGGGCCTTTGTTCGCGCCTTCGTCGAAACCGCGTTGATTGCCGGGAACCTCGACCAGATAGAGGCCTGTATCAACACTTCCGCTTACGTAGAACACAGTCCGCAGTTCTCTGATAATTTGACTGCCTTGAGGACCGCATTGGCCGATAGGAACGCCCTAAACTATCAGCATCTGCATCGGGTATTGGCGGAAGGGGATTTTGTACTGACCGTGTGCGAAGGTGAATATCAGGGCACTCACAGCGCATTTTATGATCTGTACCGCGTTGCAGATGGCAAGATCGTCGAACACTGGGACACGGTTGAGTCCATTGCACCACGCAGCGAATGGAAAAATGACAACGGCAAGTTCTAAGGCCGCGTTAGGCGTGGGTGTCTGCCCCAATCTGTTCACTGATCCAGGCTTGGAAAGACCGTAGAGGCTCGGGCATCGAGCGGTCATTCGGCCAGACCAGATAATAGCTGCCAAGGCTCACGCGCGGCCCGTCCCATGCCTGGACAAGCCGCCCGGTGCGCAAATCATCCTGCACCAGATATGACGGTAACAGAGCCACGCCCAACCCATGAATCGTGGCCTGAATCATGGTCGAAAACTGATCGAACAGCATTCCCCGTAGGCCGGTGACGGGCTGGCCCTGTATCTCAAACCAGCGCTCCCAGGCATCCGGACGCGACTCCAGATGCAGCAGTGGCGCGGCGCGGAGAGCACCCAAGCTATTGAAATTGACAGCGGTAAGGGCAGGGGCGCAGACGGGCAGGACTTCTTCCCGCATGATCGGTAAATACTGAACGCCCGCCCAGTCTTGCTGACCGAAATGGATCGCGGCATCGAATGGTTCAGACATGAAATCAAACGGTTTGAGGCGGGTACCCAGATTGACGGTGACCTCAGGGTGCCGTCGCGCAAAATCCTGAAGGCGGGGTGCCAGCCAATGCATGCCGAACGCGGGAAGGATCGATAGATCAAGTGACCCACCCGCCGGGTTGGCTTTGAGTTTCAGTGCGGCCTGCGCCAGATCCTGAACAGCAGACCTTGCGGTTTGCACATAGTCTTTGGCTGCTGGCGTCAAGTGCAATCGCATCTGGCTGCGCTCAATCAATTGCACGCCCAGCTGATCCTCCATCGTCTTCAATTGCCGGCTGATCGCGCTTTGTGTCAAGGACAGCTCAGCCGCAGCAGCAGATGCGCTGCCCAGCCGATCTACGGCTTCAAGTGCAAGCAAGGACGAGATTGAAGGCAAGAAACGGCGGGGTGCAATCATATGACAAATCCTCATACCTATTGAACGCAATAGCACTGGTTTTTTCCTGCCGCCAGAGCGATGACTGGTGCGCCACATCACTTTTGTGGTCGAGCGGGTGCCGTACCATCCGCGATCTTGAAATTCACGTCGGAGCGCGGGACAAATCAGCAAGCGGGTCGCTCCCGCGCAGAGGTTCCCCAAGGCCGATGACACCAACAAGACAAAAGCGAGAGACATGGACCGCGCCCAGATCGTACATGAGAATTTCCTGACCCGTGTCGCAAATCGTGATTTTCCCGACGGAGCCCCGCCGCGCGTCGGTCTGGGCGATGCTGAAGCCGTTTCGCTTTTCCGGTCGCAAGTTCTCAGTCGCGCGCTGGATCGGACCAGCCGGGCGATGCAGAAGGCGGGGCAGGGGTTCTACACCATCGGCTCATCTGGCCACGAAGGGATGGCCGCCGTCGCGCACGCATTGCGCCCAAGCGATATTGCCTTTCTGCATTACCGGGATGCTGCGTTTCAGATCGCGCGTGCCGAACAGGTGCCCGGTCAGCAGATCGCGTGGGATATGCTGCTAAGCTTTGCGTGCTCGAAAGAGGACCCGACCTCGGGCGGGCGGCACAAGGTGTTGGGATCAAGGGCGCTGATGATCCCGCCGCAGACCTCGACCATCGCCAGCCATTTGCCCAAAGCCGTTGGTGCGGCTTATGCGCTGGGGGTAGCCCGGCGACATGCGCCCGAACATCGCGTGTTGCCGGAAGACGGGATTGCGATGTGTTCATTTGGGGATGCCTCGGCCAATCACTCAACCGCGCAGGGGGCGATCAACGCGGCAGGCTGGACCAGTGTGCAATCGACGCCGCTGCCGCTGCTGTTCGTGTGTGAAGACAACGGTATCGGGATTTCGGTCAAAACGCCCAAGGGCTGGATTCAGGCGTCGATGGAGCATCGTCCGGGGATCAAGTATTTTCAGGCCAATGGGTTGGACATTTATGAAACCCATGCGGTCGCGAAAGAGGCTGCAGATTATGTCCGCAAGCGCAGGAAACCGGCCTTCCTGCATCTCAGAACCGTGCGGCTTTATGGCCATGCCGGGGCGGATGTGCCCACGACCTATCTGCCGAAAACTGAGGTTGAGGCGGATGAGGCCAATGATCCGCTTTTGCACACCGTACGACTGCTGGATCAGGCGGGTGCATTGTCGCCGGATCAGGCGTTGAAAATCTACAGCGATACCTGCACCCGAACGGATCGTGTGGCTACAGAGGCTGCCAGCCGTCCCCATCTTGCCAATGCGACCGAGGTGATGGCAAGCCTGATCCCGCCTAAGCGCTCTTGCATACCGACCAACGGCCCGAGCGCTGAGGCGCGGGCTAAAGCCTTTGGTGGTGACTTGCGCGCGATGGCTGATCCGCAGCCGCTCAGCCGCCTGATCAACTGGGCGCTGACCGATCTGATGTTGGAACATGCCGAGATCGTTTGCATGGGTGAAGATGTGGGCCGCAAAGGTGGCGTCTATGGCGTCACACAAAAGCTGCAGCAACGCTTTGGTCCGGACCGCGTAATTGATACGCTGCTGGATGAACAATCCATTCTGGGTCTCGCGATTGGTATGGGCCATAATGGTTTCATCCCGATCCCCGAGATCCAGTTTCTGGCCTATCTGCACAATGCCGAGGATCAGATCAGGGGGGAGGCGGCAACCCTGCCGTTCTTCTCGAACGGGCAGTTCACCAACCCTATGGTGCTGCGGATTGCGGGGCTGGGATATCAGAAGGGCTTTGGCGGGCATTTCCATAACGACAACTCTCTGGCCGTTTTGCGGGATATCCCTGGTGTCATCATCGCCTGCCCGTCGACCGGGGCCGATGCAGCACTGATGCTGCGCGAATGCGTGCGGTTGGCGCGCGAAGAGCAGCGGGTCGTGGTGTTTCTTGAACCGATCGCACTCTACCCGATGCGCGATCTGCATGCGGCGCAGGATGGCGGGTGGATGACCACCTATCCTGCGCGGGATCAGAAATTTGCGCTGGGCGAGGTGGGAGTACACGGGGACGGCACCGATCTCGCCATCGTGACCTATGGCAACGGGCATTACCTGTCGCAACAGGCCCTGCCCGAAATTGAGGCGGCGGGTCTGAAAACCCGGATTATCGATATGCGTTGGCTAGCTCCTCTGCCGGTTGAGGCTTTGCGCGAAGCCACCAAAACATGCGCGCATGTTTTGATCGTCGACGAATGCCGCAAGACCGGCAGCCAGTCCGAGGCGCTGATGACTTTCTTCGCCGAAGAAAGTCCCTCCACCCCAACCGCCCGCGTTGTGGCCGAGGATTGCTTTATCGCAACCGGCCCGGCCTATGCCGCGCCTCTTCCTTCGAAAGACGGTATCTTTGCCGCAGCGCTGGCTTTGACAGGAGTAGCCTCATGACCCGCACCGCCGTTGTGATCTGCCCGGGTCGGGGCACTTATAACAAGCCTGAGCTGGGCTATCTGCACCAACATCATTCGGATCGTATGGACTTGTTCCGCAGCTTCGACGCTATTCGCGCCGGAACCGGACAGGATGCGATTACTGCCTTGGATGGGGCTGATCGCTTTAGCGTCGGGAAGTACTCGCGCGGCGATGTGGCCTCACCCCTGATCTATGCTGCCGCGTTGGCCGATGCGCAGGCATTGGCCAACGATATTGAAGTCGTCGCCGTCACTGGTAACTCGATGGGCTGGTATATTGCGCTGGCCATCGCAGGGGCATTGACCCCTGGGAACGGGTTTCGCGTGGTCAATACGATGGGCACGCTGATGCAGAAGCACCTGATCGGCGGTCAACTGGTTTACCCATTCGTCGATGAGACATGGGCGAATGATCCTGCCCGCAAAGCCGCATTGCTGGATGAGGTGGCGAGGATCAATGCGTTGCACGATCACACTCTGGCGCTTTCCATCGATCTGGGCGGGATGCTGGTATTGGCAGGCAATGAGGCGGGTCTGACGGCGTTTGAGGCGGCACACCTCACCGTGCAGGATCGGTTCCCATTGCGGCTGGCCAATCACGCCGCCTTTCATACGGCGCTGCAGGCCCCGGTGGCGGCGGAAGGTCGGGCGCAATTGAGTTCTGATCTTTTTGCTCAGCCCAAGTTCCCGATGATTGACGGGCGTGGCAAAATCTGGTGGCCCGGCGCAACTGACACGAGTGAGTTGTGGGACTACACGCTGGGCCATCAGGTGACCGAGACCTATGACTTCACCCATGCGATCCAGACCGCCGCACGCGAGTTCGCGCCCGATCTGTTCATCGTCACCGGCCCCGGTGCAACGCTGAGCGGCGCGGTGGCGCAGTCACTAACACTGGGGCGCTGGCGGGGCATGACCGACAAGGCGTCATTCCAGTCGCATCAGGAGGCTGATCCGTTCCTCATCGCCATGGGGCGGGCTGACCAGCGCGCCCTTGCAACCAACTGAGACCAGCCTGATGATCGGCGAAACTTTGGCGAGGCCCGGGCATGCGCGACTATGATCAATCGTTATGGCGGCAGACCTGTCGCGAGCGTATCGACACGCAAAAGCTGTCTGATGACGTAAGCGTTGATCTTGCCGTGATCGGCGGTGGTTACACCGGGTGTTCTGCGGCCTTGACCGCAGCAAAAGCGGGGGCTTCGGTGTGCCTGCTCGAAGCGCATCAGATCGGCCATGGTGGATCGGGGCGGAATGTCGGTCTCGTCAACGCAGGGCTTTGGCTGCCACCCGATCAAATTCGGTCGCATCTGGGGCAAATGGCGGGGGATCGGTTGATCGATCTGCTGGCTAACGCGCCGTCAGACGTGTTCGAGTTGATTGAAGCGCACGGGATTGACTGCGAGCCTGAGCGGCAAGGCACGTTGCATTGTGCTCATTCGGCCTCGGGCTTTGGTGATCTGCGTACACGCCACGCACAGCTGAGCGCTTCTGGTGCGCCGGTCGAATTGCTCGATCCTGATGCGTCGCGCCAGCGGACGGGCAGCCCGGCAGTCCACGGCGCATTGTTTGACCCCCGCGCGGGTACAATTCAGCCGCTGGGCTATGCGGTGGGACTGGCCCGCGCCGCACAGAATGCGGGGGCGCAGATATATACGCAAAGCCCGATTCGATCTTTGCGGCAGGAAGCCGGGGTTTGGGTGCTGCAGGGGGATGGTGGAACCGTACGCGCAAGATCGGTTATTCAGGCGACCAACGCTTATCATCAGGGCATTGCTGATACGGCACCAGACTATGTGCCGGTCTATTACTTCCAATACGCCACCGCGCCGCTGTCCCATAACCTGCGGGCCAGCATATTGCCTAAAGCAGAGGGATGCTGGGATACCGGCCTGATCATGACATCCTTCCGTTTGGACCAGGCAGGACGGTTTATCATTGGCGGTATGGGCGACCTAAGCAGCGCCGGAGGATTTGCACACAAATCCTGGATCAAGCGCAAAATGGCTGCACTTTATCCGCAATTGGCGGATCAGCCGTTGATTGAGGGCTGGCATGGGCGGATTGCCATGACTTCGGATCATATTCCCAAAATCACTCTGATCGGTCCAAATGCGTTAGCCGCGCATGGGTTCTCGGGGCGTGGGATCGGGCCGGGCACCGTGTTCGGGCGTTTGATGGCCAAAAGTCTGCTCAAGGACGATCCGTCCTTGCTGCCGGTTCCGTCAGTGGCTGAGTATAGCGAAAACTGGACTGGCCTACGCCGCGCTTTCTTCGAAACCGGCGCGGCGCTGACGCATCTTGTTAAGGCGCGGTTCTGAGTTCAGACAGACCGGGTGATACCGCCATCGACGCGGATGTTCTGCCCGGTTATGTAGCCTCCGCCTTCTGAGGCGAGCATAGCCACGACCGAGGCGATCTCATCATAGCTGCGCCCGTAGCGGCCCATCGGGATGCGTGTGCGGAACTCTTCTTTTTCCGGAAGGCTGTCGATGAACCCGGGCAAGACGTTGTTCATGCGGATGTTGTCGGCGGCGTATTTGTCCGAGAACAGCTTGGTAAACGCCGCCAGCCCGGCGCGGAATACGCCCGAGGTAGGAAAAACCGGGTCCGGTTCAAACGCAGCAAAGGTTGAGATGTTGATGATCGATCCACCGCCCTGCGTTTGCATGATAGGGGTCACTAGTCGCGTAGGTCTTACGGCATTCATGAAATAGACATCCATGCCGGTGTGCCAGTCCTCATCGGTCAGCTCCAGCACCGCAGCGCGGGGCCCGTGCCCGGCTGAGTTCACCAGCACATCGATCCGCCCCCAATGGGACATTGCTGCATCGACCAGTTTCTGCAGGTCATCATTCGACTGGTTCGAGCCCGTGATGCCCACGCCACCCAATTCATGTGCCAGCGCCTCGCCCTTGCCCGACGAGGACAGGATGCCGATTTTGAAGCCATCAGCCGCCAGTCTGCGCGCGGAATCCGCGCCCATGCCGCTGCCGCCTGCGGTGATCAAAGCTACTTTTTCCATCTTCACGCTCCTATGCATTATTTCGCAAGAAGATGGCGCAGCAACCTCGATTTGACCAATCAGTTCTGTTGCGCAGTGACAGTAGAAAATCTACAGTTTAGGTATGCCCGCTCTTCCACCTCTCAACGCGATGCGCGCCTTCGAGGCCTCGGCACGCCACCTGAATTTTCGTCTTGCTGCGGAAGAAATCGGCGTAACCCAAGGGGCCGTTGCGCAACAGGTGCGGGGCTTGGAAGCGCGGCTGGGGACGGCGCTGTTCGAACGCCTTCCGCGTGGGTTGCGCCTGACCGAAGCGGGGCGTCGGTTCCACGCGCCGCTGCGCCGGGCATTTCGGCTGATCGAAGAGGCTGTAAATGATCTGACCGACCAAAAGCAGATCACGATCTCGGTCACGCCCAGCTTTGCCTCAAAATGGCTGGTGCCGCGTCTGAATGATTTTGTGACCCGCCATCCCGATATCTCGGTGCAGGTTGACGCGCGCGAGCGGTTGGCGGATTTCCAGTCTGATGGAATTGATATCGCGGTACGCCAAAGCCGTTCACCGGTTGCGCGCGGTCTGCAAGCGACACCTTTGTTCTCGACCGAATTCGTTGTTGTGGGCAGTCCGGACCTCGCATCACAAATTTCTGGTCCAGACGACCTGATGCAACACGTTCTGCTCAGCGATTCCCATGGTCTGTGGCCTTTGTTTCTTGAACGCGCCGGGGTCGAAGGGAAGCCACGGATGATGAGTTTCAGCCAGACAAGCCTGGCGATAGACGCCGCTGTCTCGGGGCAAGGATTTGCGCTGGCCAATGCGCCACTTGTGTCTGCGGAACTGACTTCGGGTCGGTTGGTGCAGCCACTCTCTGAGGTGCTGGTTGACGATCTGAGCTTTTTCATTGTCACCCCGCAGAAACCGCGTCAGCGGGAGTTGGTGAAACAGATGCGCGACTGGTTGCTTTCTCAGGTCTGAAGCGAGGCCGCAATCGCGTCGATCCGGTCGCGTAACCAACGATGTGCCGGGTCGTTGGCCGAGCGCTGGTGCCAGACCATATAGATTGACACTGCTTCGCATTTGAACGGCAGTGGTGCGCTGTCCAGCGTGGCAAGCGGCCCGCGTTTCATCAGTGCCGTGTCGGTCGAGATCAGGTCGCTGCCTTTCACGAAAGGCGGGATCGCGTTGAAATGCGGCAGGGTTACGACGGGCGGTCTGATCTGGCTTTGATCCACGCCACGCATCACGGCACGGGCGTTGCGCCCGTCGGCAAATCGCACCTCGACATGATCGCTATTGCAATAGGATTGCCAATCCTCAGGCGGATCACGGTGAGCGGCATCATAGAATACCAACAACGGGCTGGTGATCAGCCGCTTCTGAAAGATATCCGGCCCATCCGGTGGCAGCGGGGTGAGCATCAATTGACACCGGTCGCTGCGCAGCAAGTCCGGGTCGGGAACACCCGACGGGATGAACTCCAGCCGCAACCTGACGCCTTCGGCGCGTGTCGCCCGCAGAAGTTCGGGAAAGATCAACTCACGCGGCATGTCGTTGGTGGCGATCTGAATGTCCATCTGTTCGGACAGCGGATCAAACGGGCGACCTTCGGTCAGGGCGCGCATGTTGTCCAGCACCTGTTGCACCGGCTCTTTCAACGACAAAGCGCGTTCGGTCGGGGTCAGCCCCTGTCCGGATCGGACAAATAGTGGATCGCCCAGCACTTGCCGCAACTTGCCCAGCGTATGGCTGATGGCCGATTGCGTCACCCCTAACCGGTCGGCAGCTTTCGACACCGAGCTTTCTTCGAGTATCGTCAGGAACACCCGTAGGACCTTGCCGTCCAGATCTGTGAAATCAATTCTGCTCATACCATTTATGATTATTCATGAATGGATTTGGTGTCCATGCCGGGGTAGGGGAAAGGGCAGCTAACTGGAGGCGCGCGATGGGGATCCGCTTTTTCTCGGACAAGAACAGACCTGTTCACATGGGTCCGTTCCCGCTGGAACGGCTGGCGCGGCTGGATCGGATGCCTGATCTGGCGCAGGTCGAACCGATGTGTGCGCTTAGCTTTCGCAGGCCCGAGCAGCCCGAAAGCATCGTGAATGCGATGGGCGAGTTTCAGGCGATGATGGACGCAATCCGGGATGGATTTGTGAACCCCGTCGCATCGGAAATTCCTGCCAACCCAGCAGATCGTGCCAACCATCTGAAAGCGTTTGGCTATTTCAACGATGCGTCGATGATGGGCTGCGGGCCGCTACCCGCGGAGGCGATGTTGGCTGAGCCTCGCCGCAACCCGGATATCGACCGGCTGGCTCATGCGCTTAGGACGCGGCAAACCAAAACGCTGGCCTCGGGCATCGATCTGATCATGGCGGATCTAAAAGAAAGCATGGAGGCCGCGCCACGCCCGATGGACCGTCATCGCCATACGCTCGTGTTTCTCTATGAGTTCAACCGCGATCCGGACCCCTCGGAGCCCGGGTCCGATTGGATCATGGATGCGCAGGATCACCTCGCCTGTTTGCTTGCCACCGAGAATGCTGTGGTCATTGCCAACTACATCCGCCTCCTGGGTTTCGATGCGCGGGCGCATACGGCGATGTCCTCTGAGGTTGATCTGGGCAAGCTGGCAGTTGCTGCGGGTCTGGCCTCGGTTGAGGATGGTGCGGTTGTGGTGCCTTGGTTGGGTAAGCGGTTCGGATTGGCCGCTGTGACCACCGAAATGGAGATCGCGCATGACCGACCCTTGCGACCGCTGGCCGAACAACCGTGGTTCCGCACGCAAGGACCTGCATGGTGGCTGGGTGCAGGCTTCGCCAAGAACGCTCTGAACCGGGATGCCTATGCCAAGCGGCGCTATGTGGACGGGGCACATCCTTTTGAAAACCTCAAACGAGTCGAAACACCGACCACCTAT
The DNA here is from genome assembly GCF_056537485.1 of Ruegeria sp. CE6. NCBI lineage: Bacteria > Pseudomonadati > Pseudomonadota > Alphaproteobacteria > Rhodobacterales > Roseobacteraceae > Ruegeria > Ruegeria sp. CE6. Next base: position 149,414 of record NZ_JBQFRR010000005.1, read on the forward strand.
ATCGACGAGCAAAACGTAGCCCGGGTGCCCAAACGCGCAGACATGTTTGCGCGGGCTCAGTTCGGCGACATGGGTAAGTCGCTGCAAGACGCGACCAAGGGCGGGCATTACGTGCGCAAATCCGCCCCCAGCTTCGCCCAACGCCGCGCGCTGGGCGCATTTGTTTTGCTGCAGGACGGTGACAGCGCCGAGGCTGTACAGCACACAGATACCGAAAGAAATGCCGCGAATATCAAGGCTGCAACCTATTTCCTTGGGGTCGATGCGGTCGGGCTCAGCCGGTGCCCCGAGTGGAGCTGGTATTCCCATGACGCCACCGGAGAAGAAATCGTTCCACCCCATGATCAGGCGATCAGCATGATCATCGACCAGGGCTATGAGACGATGGAAGGCGCCAGCGGGGATGACTGGATCAGCGTGGCCCAATCCATGCGCGCCTATCTGCGGTTTTCACTGCTGGGGGGCGTGATCGCGCAGCAAATCCGAAATCTCGGCTACAAGGCCAAGGCGCATACGGTGATGGATGGCGAGGTGCTGCAACCGCCGCTGCTGCTGTTGTCGGGGTTGGGGGAGGTCAGTCGGATCGGTGAGGTGATCCTGAACCCCTATCTTGGCCCGCGCCTGAAATCCGGTGTCGTGACAACCGACATGCCGATGACGCATGACAAACCCATCGATTTCGGCCTTCAGACGTTTTGCGAAAGCTGCAACAAATGCGCTCGGGAATGCCCTTCGGGCGCAATCACTGCCGGGCCAAAGCTGATGTTCAACGGCTATGAAATCTGGAAATCCGACAGCCAGAAATGTGCCACTTACCGTATCACCACGCCCGGGGGGGCGATGTGCGGACGATGCATGAAGACCTGCCCATGGAATCTGGAAGGTATATTCAAGGAACGCCCGTTCCGATGGGCCGCGATGAATATTCCGCAGGCCGCGCCTGCATTGGCCAAACTGGATGACGCCGTCGGTAATGGTGGTCTGAATGACACCAAGAAATGGTGGTGGGATATCGAACTGGAAGCCGACGGAGCCTATCGCCCGTCGCAGCACCCATTGAACCGGCGGGACCTACAAAAAGACCTCGATTTGAAGTACGAGGATCAGACGCTTGCTGTCTACCCCGCTCCGCTCGCTCCGCACCCATGGCCCTATCCCTTCAACATGGACCGGGAAGCCGGAATTGCCGCCTATGAGGCGATGGTCACAGCTGAAGACTACAAAGCGCGCAAAACGGCAGGCGATATGTCTGTGATCCACCGTTATCAGGTCGCCGGGGACGCCCCGGTGATGCGGGTGGAACTAACCAAGGTCGACAAGATGACCTCGGATGTCACCAAGTACGAGTTCTCAACCCTCGACGGTGCGCCCTTGCCGAAATGGACTGCGGGCGCGCATCTGGACGTGCTGGTTTCGCCCGAATTCCTGCGGCAGTACTCGATGTCGGGCGATCCCTCCGACCGCACCACATATCAGATCGGCGTGCTGCGCGAGGATGAAGGGCGCGGCGGCTCGGCCTTGCTGCATCGCATCTTCAACGAAGGGCGCAAGGTCTTCATCTCAAAGCCGATAAACCATTTTGAGCTGGACGAGACTGCAACCAAAACCTTTCTGATGGGCGGCGGTATTGGCATCACGCCGATGATTGCTTTTGCCCACCGACTACATGCGATGGGCAAACCGTTCGAGCTTCACTATTCCGCCAGCACACGAGCAGGTGCCGGATATCTGGATGATCTGGCGGCTGTGCCATGGGCCGATCACGTGCAATATTACTTCTCAGACGAGGGCACACGGGCTGATCTGGAGGCTGTTCTGGGCGGATATCAGGACGGATGGCACGTTTATACCTGCGGCCCCGACCGCTATATGGACGGCGTCATTCACGCTGCCGAACGGCAGGGGTTTCCGGAAGGTGCACGGCATCTCGAATTTTTCTCCGTGCCGGAACAGCCCGAATATGAGAACCATCCGTTCACTCTGAAATTGGCGAAATCGGGTCGGGAGTTGACTGTTCCCGCTGACAAAGATGCGGCGCAGGTACTTAATGAGGCGGGCTTTCACGTGGATGTGAAATGCGCTGATGGGATCTGCGGGGTCTGCAAATGTGACGTGATTTCAGGTGAGATCGAACACCGCGATTTCGTTTTGTCCAACAAACAACGCGAAGGTGCGATCATACTGTGCCAAAGCCGGGCGGCCCGGGCAGACGGGGTGATCGAGATCGATCTGTGATTGCTCTCGATAAAACGACATTTTGAATCCCAAAAATTGGTCGTTCCAGCCATGGACGCCGCCGACTTGCTGCACTAACGTCCCCGGCGAACCCCAGTCTATCCTGATCAACAGGTGCGAGGTACTTTCATGGATTATCACAGCCCCGCCAGCTTTGCCGAGGCGTCGGCTCTGGCCGCAAATGCAACGGGCATCACTCGGTTTCTGGCAGGCGGCACCGATGTGCTGGTGCAGTTGCGCTCGGAATTGGTGACGCCCGATACGCTGATCGACATCAAGAAGATCGACGGCGTTAGCGAAATTACCCGCAATGCCGATGGCAGCTGGACGCTGGGCGTCGCCGCGACCGGCGCCGAGATGAGCGAGCACGCCGCGTTGGGCCGCGATTGGCCGGGTGTGGTCGAGGCGATGGACCTGATTGGATCGACTCAGGTACAGGGGCGTGCGACGCTGACCGGGAATCTGTGCAATGGCTCTCCGGCGGCGGATTCGGTGCCAGCGATGGTTGCGGCAGGCGTTACAGTCACCGTGACGGGCCCGGACGGCACACGAGAGGTGGCGGTCGAAGACATCCCGACGGGACCCGGCAAGACCTCACTGGCCAAAGGCGAACTGATCTCGGCGGTCAACATTCCAGCGCGTGGCGACAACGCCGGTGACGCCTATCTGCGCTTTATCCCGCGCACCGAGATGGATATCGCGGTGGTTGGTGTGGGCGTAAACTTACGACTGGATGGCGATACCATCACCGAGGCGCGCGTCTCACTGGGGGCTGTCGCACCAACCGTCTTGCTGGTTGAAGACTGCGCCAAAGCGCTGATTGGCAGCGCGTTGGATGACGCGGCGCTGGACGCGCTGGCTGCAGCGGCCTCGGCTGCCTGCAATCCCATCGATGACAAACGCGGCACTATTGCATTCCGCACCGAAGTTGCTGGCGTTCTGGCCAAGCGCGCCGCAAAAATCGCCTATGCCCGCGCAAAGGGAGAAGACGTATGAGTAAGTTCCACGTATCCACCACCGTGAATGGGGACGCGGTCGAATACCTCTGCGACCCGCGCGAAACCCTGCTGGACTGTCTGCGCGACAAGCTGAACCTGACCGGCGCGAAAGAGGGCTGCGGCACCGGCGATTGCGGTGCTTGTTCGGTCAGCGTCGATGGCCGTTTGGTGTGTTCGTGCCTGATGCTGGGCGTCGAGGCTGAGGGCAAGCAGATCGAAACAGTTGAAGGGATCGCGGACGGCGACGTCCTGCATCCGCTGCAAAAGAAGATGATCGAGTATGCCGCCCTGCAATGCGGCATCTGTACCCCGGGCATTCTGGTGGCGGCCAAGTCGCTGCTGGAAAAGAACCCCAATCCCACCGAAGAGGAAACCCGGTACTGGCTGGCAGGCAATCTCTGCCGCTGCACCGGCTATGACAAAATCATTCGCGCCGTGATGGATACGGCGGCTGAGATGCGGGAGGCTTCGTAATGGCACTGGACGATCGCAAATCTGACTTCACGTTTGTCGGCACCCGCCCTGACCGCCCTGACGGTCTGGACAAGGTGACGGGCCGCGCCAAGTTCGGTGCGGATATCTCAGCCCCCGGCATGTTGCATGGCGCTATCCTGCGTTCACCCCATGCCCATGCGCGGATCGTCAAGATTGATGCTTCAAAGGCCGAGGCCCACAAAGACGTCAAAGCCGTTGTTACCCGCGCCGATTTCGCCGATGTCCCCTTCAAGCCGGGGCTGGAAGGCGAATTCTGGAACGTGCTGGAAAATGTCATGGCGGGCGAAAAGGCTCTGTATGACGGCCACGCGATTGCAGCAGTTGCAGCGACATCAGCCTTGGCGGCGCGCGATGCGCTGAAGCTGATCGAGGTTGAATATGAAGTTTTGCCCCACGTCACAGATGTGGACAAGGCGATGGCACCGGACGCGCCTGTCATCCGCGAAGGTGCGGCAGATTATTCGGTGCCTGAGGGGATGCACCCCAACGTGGTGCGCTATCACGAAAGCGGCCACGGAGATGTCGAAGCCGGATTTGCCGAGGCGGATCTGGTAATTGAGGACAGCTTCGTTACCGAGGCAACCCATCAGGGTTACATTGAACCTCATGCCTGCATGGGGTCTCTGGGTACTGACGGCAAAGGTGAGCTTTGGTGCACCACCCAGGGCCATTGGATCGCACAGAAAACCTGCGCGGCGTTGCTGGGCATCGAAACCTCACAACTGCGTGTGACCGCGTCTGAGATCGGCGGCGGCTTTGGTGGTAAGACCACTGTGTTCATCGAACCGGTTGCGTTGGCGCTCAGCCGCAAGGCCAACCGCCCCGTAAAGATCGTGATGACCCGGTCCGAGGTGTTCCGTGCGACCGGCCCGACCTCATCGGCGTCGATGGACATCAAGATCGGCATGAAAAAGGACGGCACCATCACAGCAGCCGAAGGCATCTTCCGCCTGCAGGGTGGTGCCTTCCCGGGTGCACCCGGCGACATGACCGCCATGTGTGCCTTTGCGCCCTACAACCTGACCAACGTTCGCCAGGTCGGTTATGACGTGATGGCCAACCGCCCGAAACAGGCCGCCTATCGCGCGCCAGGCGCTCCGATGGGTGCGTTTGCGGTCGAATCCGTTCTGGATGAGCTGTGCAATCAACTCGGCCTCGACCCGGTGGATGTGCGCCTAAAAAACGCCGCGCATGAAGGCACCAAAGCCAGCTATGGCCCGACCTATGAGCGCATAGGTCTTGTCGAAACGCTTGAGGCCGCCAAGGCGCATCCGCATTACTCGGCCCCGTTGAAGCCGGGGCAAGGGCGCGGGATTTCCTGTGGGTTCTGGTTCAACCATGGTGGTGAGACCTCGGTATCTCTGGCGCTGTCCGAGGACGGCTCGGCCCAAGTCATGGTCGGTACGCCGGATATCGGCGGATCACGCGCGTCAATGGCGCTAATGGCGGCCGAGGTTCTGGGCATTCCCTACGAGAACATTCGCGTCACCGTCGCCGATACGGCAACGCTGGGTTACAATGATGTGAGCCACGGCAGCCGCGTGACCTATGCCTCGGGTCTGGCGACAATCAAGGCGGCGCGCCACGCGGTCGAGCAGCTATGCGCCCGCGCAGCGTCCAGTTGGGGAATCCCGGTTGATGCGGTGAAATGGGAGAACGGCTGTGCCGTGCCCTCAGGCCCCAATGCCGGTGACTTCGATCCGCGCCCGCTGGCCGATATCACCGCCCATATGGGCGCGACCGGCGGCCCGATCTCGGGCCATTTCGAGGCCACGCCGGAAGGCGCGGGTGTATCCTTTGGCACCCATATCGTGGATGCCGAGGTCGACCCGGAAACCGGCAAGACCAGCATCACCCGCTACACGGTCATTCAGGACGCGGGCAAGGCGATCCACCCGACCTATGTCGAAGGCCAGTATCAGGGCGGAGCTGCGCAGGGCATCGGCTGGGCGCTGAACGAGGAATATATCTATGGTGAGGATGGCCGCTTGCAGAACTCGATCTTCCTCGATTACCGCATCCCGGTCGCCAGCGATCTGCCGATGATCGACACGGTGATTGTCGAAGTGCCCAACCCCGGCCACCCGTTCGGTGTGCGTGGTGTGGGAGAGACCGGCATCGTGCCGCCCTTGGCCGCCATCGCCAACGCGGTCTCCAACGCGGCCGGTGTACGCCTGAAGCAACTGCCAATGTCCCCGCCGCGCATTCTTGCCGCGCTCAAGGACAATGGTTGAGGTCCACCTCTGGTCTAGCCTCCGGTCTTTGACCGGGGGTCGCGAGGTGGTCGAGGTTGAGGCCGCCACCACGGGCGAATTGCTGCAGGAACTGGTGCGTATACATCCCCGGCTGCAGGCACCGATCGATGCGGGGGTCTCGGTGGCGTTGGACGGGCGCATCATCGCGACCGGACTGTCCGAGCCGATTCCGGAAGGTGCCGAAGTTTATTTAATGCAGCGTCTCAGGGGCGGTTGAAGGCGAAAGGTCTAGTTGGGCCCCGCCGTCACGCGAAATCACGGGACAGGATGAACGCGCAACACTGCTCGGTCAGATCTTGGAAGCGCGAACGCTCGCGGACATAGAGATACACTTGCCTTTTGTCGTGAAGGTCCGTGATCGGGCGGTAAGACACCGCCTCCGGCAAGAATTCGGCAACGGTTTGAGGAAGCACTGTGATCCACTCGCCCGATCGCACCAGCGTGATCAATGAATGCGTGTTGTGAATTGTGATCTCGGCGTTTTTGATTGCCGTATGGAAAGCCGGCGTTTGAATCAGATCGCACAACGTGTTTCGGACAAAGGGTGCGCTGGCGATGTCGGGGATATTCAGCGGTTCTGCGCGTGTGATCAGAGGATGATCCGAGGCCGCGACCAATCCAAAGGAGTCCTGAAATAGTGGAATGGTTTGGATGCCGTTCAGGGCGTGATACCCGGATGCGATTCCGATATCTGCCTGATCCTGAGCGATGGCATCCAACACCTGCTGCGTGTCGGTGTCGCGCAGCTCGATCTTCACCCCGGGGGATTCGCTGCTCATGTGGTGCAATAGTGGTGGAAAGATCAACGCGCCAACCGACGGGACGGATACGATCCGGATCAATCCCTGTTCAGCCAGCGCGGCGGCCTCGATATTCTGAACGGTCTGATCGAATTGGCGCACTTGCCGCAAGCCCAGATCGAGTACCTGCTCACCCAGCGGGGAAAGCTGGTTCTTGCGCTCGCCTTCGAACAGCTTTTTGCCCAGATGGTCTTCGAGCTGCTTCAATGTCATCGAGACGGCTGATTGCGTTCGACCAAGGCGGTCGGCGGCCTCGGACAGGTTCCCGGTCTGGGCCACCGTGCAAAAGCAACGCAGCATTTCAATCTTGATTGCCAAATTCAGTTTCCTTGAAGTTTGTTTAAGTTATTTGAGTTTGACTGATGTGCATCGGAAAATCCATCCTGTGACAAACGAATTCTGACTCTGGGGCGCATTGTGACCAAACTGAACCTGATCGCTGGCGAATGGCTGGCAGGCGAAAGCGAAATCGAAAACCGCAACCCTTCTGATCTGACTGACCTGGTTGGTATGTTCGCGCAAGCCAGCAGCGACCAACTTGAAGCGACGCTGGATCAGGCACGTGTCGCGCAAGCTGAATGGGCTGCCTATGGGCTGGAACGTAAGCAGGCAGTTCTGAACGCCATCGGTAACGAGCTGATGACCCGCGCCGAGGAACTGGGCACGTTGCTCAGCCGGGAAGAGGGCAAACCGCTGGCCGAAGGTAAGGGCGAGGTCTATCGAGCGGGTCAGTTCTTTACCTACTACGCCGCTGAATGTCTTCGTCAGATTGGGGAAAACGCCGACTCCGTTCGCCCCGACATCGAGATTGACGTGCGCCGCGAAGCGGTGGGTGTTGTCGCCATTATCAGCCCGTGGAACTTTCCCACCGCGACCGCTTCGTGGAAGATTGCGCCCGCGCTGTGCTATGGCAACGCTGTTGTGTGGAAACCGGCCAACATCACGCCTGCCTCGGCTGTGGCCCTGACCGAGATCATCGAACGTCAGGACATTCCCAAGGGTCTGTTCAGCCTGGTGATGGGCTCGGGCCGTTCGATTGGCCAACGTCTGGTCGAAAGCCCCAAGGTCAACGCGATTTCCTTCACCGGTTCGGTTCCGGTCGGCAAGGGCATCGCGGCGGCGGCGATCCAGAACCTGACCAAGGTACAGATGGAGATGGGGTCGAAAAACGCGCTGGCCGTGATGGACGACGCCGATCTGGATCTGGCGGTGACGCTGGCGCTGGGTGGTGCATTCGGCGGCACCGGTCAAAAATGCACCGCCTCGTCGCGGCTGGTGGTTCACGCGGGCATCCATGATGCCTTTGTCGAAAAGCTCGTCGCAGGTGCGCAGGCGATGAAGGTTGGTCACGCGCTGGAGCAGGGCACTCAGATGGGTCCCGTCGTAAGCCAGCAGCAACTAGGCGAGAACCTCGCCTATGTCGATCTGGGTAAATCTGAAGGGGCCGAACTGGCCTGCGGTGGACAGCGCCTAGAGATGCCGCATGAGGGCTTCTACATGTCGCCGGGCGTGTTCCTGAACACCACCAACGACATGCGCATAAACCGCGAGGAAATGTTCGCGCCGCTGACCAGCGTGATCAAGGTCGGCAGCTATGACGAGGCGCTGAGTGTGGTGAACGACACCAATTTCGGCCTGACCTCGGGCATCGTGACTAAATCGCTGGCCCGTGCCACCCATTTCCGCCGCAATGCGCGAACTGGTGTGGTGACGGTGAATCTACCTACGGCAGGCACCGATTATCACGTACCCTTTGGCGGTCGCGGCGACAGCTCGTACGGGCCGCGCGAACAAGGCAAAGCAGCGGCAGAGTTCTATACCACCGTCAAGACCGCCTATATCAGCGCAGGCCCCGTCTGATGCGTATCGACGCGCTGCAATATGCCAACTGGTCGGAGAAGATTTTCCGCCAACTGCGCGAAGGCGGCGTGGATGCGATCCACGTCACCATCGCTTATCATGAGAATTTCCGTGAAACCGTTCTGAACTTTGAGAAGTGGAATCGCTGGTTCGAGCAATACCCGGACCTGATCATGAAAGGCCGTTGGGCCAGCGACATCGACATCGCGCGCGAAACGGGGCGGACGGTTGTGTTCTTCGGGTTTCAGAACCCATCCCCGATCGAAGACGATATTGGTCTGGTTGAGGTTCTGCATGATCTTGGCGCCCGCTTCATGCAGCTGACCTATAACAACCAGTCGCTGCTGGCGACCGGCTGTTATGAGGCCGAAGACACCGGCATCACCCGCATGGGCAAGCAGGTGATCAAAGAGATGAACCGCGTGGGCCTTGTTGTCGATATGAGCCATTCGGCGGATCGGTCGACCATCGAAGCGGCGGAATTGTCCGAGCGCCCCATTGCCATCACCCATGCCAATCCGCACGAATGGTCACCTGCTTTGCGCAACAAGCGCGATGCGGTGATCCGGGCGGTGACGGAAAATGGTGGGATGCTGGGCTTTTCGGTCTATCCTCATCACCTCAAGGACAAGTCCGACTGCACGTTGGAGAGTTTCTGTGAGATGATCGCCCGAACGGCTGAGAAATACGGTGCCCAGCATCTGGGGATTGGCACCGACCTGTGTCAAGATCAGCCCGACAGTGTGGTTGAATGGATGCGCGTGGGGCGCTGGACAAAACAGATCGACTATGGCGAGGGTTCGGCCTCGGCCCCCGGTTTCCCGCCCATGCCGGGCTGGTTTCGGGACAATCGCGACTTCGGCAACATCGAGTCCGGCTTGCGCGCCACTGGCATGAACTCCGACGAGGTCGCGGGGATCATGGGCGGCAACTGGTACCGCTTCTTTGCCGATAATTTTAGGCCACAAGGCATATGATGGACCAAAGCCCGCATATCGCACGCCGCGACCCGGCCACTGTGATGCGCCTGTCCCGTCTAGGATCGTTGCATCAATGCCGTCTTAGTTTCATGCGGCAATTGACCCGTCGGATGGCTGCCGAAAACTGGACGTTCACCCGCCCAGTCTTCCAGATTGATGAAAAGGGCGTCGGTCACGCGGTCTACACTGCACAAGGTCCGAAACGCGCTTATTCGTTGGTGGCGTTTGCCCATGATCTGCCACCCGAGCAACGCTCGGATCGTGTGATCGCCGAGGCATGGGACGCGACCTTTGCGTTGTTTGACGGAATTCCTGACCCGGAAGACATTGAGCGGCTTTCGCAAAACGTACCTCTGCAAGAGGCCGGGCGTGTAAGCGAAAGCGAGCTGTCCTTGTCACGGGCCAACCGCTCGGTGCGTCTGTGGGCACATGTCGTGGATCGTCTTGCCACCGGTCAGCAGCCCGACCTCGAACAGATTTACAAGGTCGGTTACCTGATGCGGACAACCGCCGTGTATGGCTCGGGCAAGTTCGGCGCGGCAGATCGTGAGAGGATTGCAGACCGAGACGAAGTCAGCGCGCCATTTCAGGCCGAGATGCTTTCGGTCTACCTGACGCGGACCTTCGTGCGCGATCTGGTGCAACATATGGCCCGCACCAAGGGTGGCGACCAGACCGCAGAGTTGAACCCGGAAATCGCGCGTTGGCTGGGTATAGGCAATTCGACCGGGCTAGGTATGGCGCCTTTCATCGTCAATCACCCGATCCTGTTCAACAACTGGATCATGGTCCGGGAAGAGGCGATCTCGCGGGTTCGGTCCATTGAGACCGCAACAGAGGCAGAAGCGGCCAATTTTCGCAACATCTTCGCCAGTAGCAAATTGTCGATCTCGTGGTGGAAGTCCGAACATCCAATCCAGATCGAAAAGCTTGCGGCGCTGAATGCTGACTTGTGCGCAATATCGGACTATCTCGACAAGACCGATCTGACGGGCAATCAGCCGTGGGACCGCTTGATATTGTGGTCTCAGGCTACGCTCAGCGAAGAAGGGCAGGAGTTGTTGGCCTCGCTGATCCTTGAACCCTACGGTGAACTGGTCGATGGGCTGACCAGCTGTATGGCAGACAGCAACGGTGCGGCGCATGTGATTGATGGCACGATGACCGTTGGCGCGGTGCGCGACCTGATCCGCGCCAGCTTTGGCTGGGCAATGGATCTGGACTGGAACGCGCCCGAACACTGCGCGCGCGCTTGGTATGTGTCCGAGGAAAAGCTCGAGCCCCGGCTGGGTGAGCGGTTTGACGAACCGATTGCAGACTACGAACAGCCGCTAGCCCCGGCGCGCGACGCGGCTCTGGCCGAAAGCGCGCTTTCGGAATGGGCGGATGGTGCACCCATCGCCGAGTTCCTACTTGAACACCCTGAACACCGCCACACGATCCGTCGCGCGCAAATGAGCCGCGTAGCGCCTTACGGCGAAATTCGCGACAACACGATCAGCGCGGATGTTCTGCCGATCGACATGCTGCGTGCCAAACTCTCGTTCTTTGGTGCCACGCATTTCGATCCTCGTTCAGACCGCTGGGTACGTATCTGCATGTATGCTGGCGCGCCTTATCCCGAAGAGTTAAGCAGCAAGACTGCCGATCTGTGGGTCTATCCGGAGCTTGGACCGTGAACGTATCGCTGAATGAGGTCGAAGCCACGGCCAAACGCGCCGCGCGCGGAGCCGGATACCCCTGGGGACTGGCGGAAGAGGTCGGCAAAGCCACACGTTGGCTATGCGCACACGGGATTGATGGCACGAATTCCCTTGCGCAATTGTTGGAGCAAGGTCTGGCAGCCTCACTCAAGAATCACCGCCCGGTTGAGATGCAGTCGGCTTGGGCGGGGCAAGGCGTGCTTTGCCCGATCATCACGGGCGCTTTGCTGTCTGATCGGTCTGACCTGCTGCACGCAGGTCCCATACGTATCCAGAAGCTCGCAGTACCTGTTTTTCTGCTGCCCTTCGTAGCCTCGGCGGCACGCGCCCAGAATATCGTGATCACGCATACGTGCGATCTGTTCAGGGCCGCAACGGATGGCGATCGTCTGGAGGCGGGGCAGGATTGGCCATCGTTTTCTGATCACACCCAGATCACGCTGGGCGGCCAACTTACCACCCCTCGACCGCACGTGACCCGCGCAACCCCGGACCCGGCTTGCTGGGACACCCTCAACCGATTTGCCCATCGCACCTACGCGCCTGCTACCGAAGAATCCCGACTGTTGGGTGCTGGCGCTGGCCTGTCCGACAATGACTGAATGAGAGAGCGACATGATCGAAACCCGTACCCTTAGCCTAGCTGAAATCGAGGATCTTTCTTTCCGTGCGTTGGTGTCCGCGGGCACCAGCGAAGAAAACGCGCGCCCATTGGCAATTGCAACCGCCGCAACCGAGGCGGACGGGGTAGCGAGCCATGGTCTGGCCTATATCCCGATCTATTGCGAACATGTTCAGTGCGGCAAGGTAGATGGGCAGGCCACCCCTCAGCTGTCCCAGCCGCGCCCCGGCGTAGTGACGGTCGACGCGGCAACCGGGTTCGCCCACACGGCGATCGACGTTGGGTTCGAGGCATTGATCGCTGCGGCGCGCACGCAGGGCGTTGCGGTGTTGGCGATCTGCAACAGCTATAACTGTGGCGTGCTGGGGTATCACACCTACCGGCTGGCACAGGCTGGTTTTGTGGGGCTTGGGTTCACCAACGCGCCCGCCTCCATCGCGCCGTCCGGGGGTGCCAAGCCCGTGGTCGGGACCAATCCGTTCTCAATCGCAGTCCCCGGAAACTATGGCCAACCCGCATTACTGATCGATCAAAGTGCCAGCACCATCGCCAAAAGCGAGGTCATGAAACACGCGCGCGAAGGCAAACCAATCCCGGTTGGCTGGGCGTTGGACGCAGATGGCAACCCTACGACCGACCCGAATGTTGGGCTTAAGGGTTCCATGGCCCCATCGGGTGGGTACAAGGGGGTTGGCGTTGCCCTGATGACCGAGGTTTTGGCTGCAGCGCTGACCGGTGCCACGCTTGGGATACACGCCTCACCTTTTTCGGGAACCGCCGGTGGGCCTCCGAAAACAGGCCAATTCTTTATCGCAATTGACGCTTCTGCGACTGCGGATGACGCATTTTCTTCCAGAATTGTCGATCTTGTCGAAGCGATCCGATCTCAGAACGGCGCACATTTGCCCGGTGACGGCCGCCAGGCAAAGCGTTTGGTGGCCAAGAACGATGGTGTGGCTGTCAGTGTAGCGACCCTCGACAAAATAGAAGCTCTGCTGACGTAGGGCTCGATGGCGAAGCTCCGGGACGCTCATGAAGATCTTTCTGGAAATCAGGACACGTGCGAATAGGGAGGAAACACATGTCTATGAAGGAACCTTTTACCGATCTGGAGATCAAGCGATCTTCGGGCGGGTTTTATGAAGGGCACAGTGTTGAGATTGCCTTGCTGAGCAAGTCAATCATGGTCGCGCTGGTTATCTGGGCGCTTGTCTGGCCCGCAAATGCAAACGGAGTTCTTGGAAGCCTGAACTCGCGTCTGCTGGAAGATTTTAACGCCTTCTATATCATTATTGTCGGCTTTTTTGTCTTTTTCCTGTTTGTCGTGGCGGCGCTGCCGCAAACCGGTAAGCGGCTTATGGGCCCAGAGGGCGAAAAACCAGAATTCTCGGATTTCTCATGGTTTTCGATGATGTTTGGCGCGGGCTTGGGCGTCGGTCTCATGGTGTTCGCTACCGCTGAGCCTTTAGGGCTGTGGGGATCGAACCCGGTTGTCATCGCGGGCGATGTCGTCGGCAATAGCGAAGACGCATTGCAGTCGGGATATCGCTACACTTTCCTGCATTACGGGTTTCACGCCTGGGCGATCTATGTGGTGACCGGCCTGTCGCTGGCCTATTACGCCTACACGCGCAACATGCCCCTGACTATTCGCACCGCGCTGACACCTCTGTTCGGCAAGCTGATGAACGGCTTCCTGGGCCACGTCGTGGATGTGCTGGGCGTGGTAGCAACCATTCTGGGTGTTTCAGTTACCATCGGGTACGGGGTTTCGCAGTTCATCGACGGCCTATACGCCATTTCGGGTATGGAATGGATGATGGATCTGACCGGTGACGCACCAGCCCCCAGTACTGTTGGTCTGCTGGCTGGCCTCATTGTGATCATGGGCCTCTCGATCATCTCGGCTGTCTCTGGTGTTGGTCGTGGCGTCAAGTACCTGTCTAACCTGAACCTGGTGTTGTCGCTGATCCTGTTGCTGGTCTTTGTTGTCTTTGGGTCGTTCCTGTTCGCGATGACGACTTACGCAACTGCATTTGTCGATTACATCCAGCACTTCATTTCGCTCAGCTTTGGTGCTTTCAATCCGCAATCGGCGGCGGCGTTTGATGCTGCCCTGCCGAGTGAAGCAGCGCCGTTTGCCGATGCGCTTTATGCCGGTGCGACCAATCCTTGGGGATCGTTTGACGGGTTCAAATCTGGCCTGGAAGGCGACGCCGCCGCGCTGCCGGACTCTGTTCTGGCTTCGGTCTACGCCGCAGGTGATCCGGGTCGGCAGTTTGGCTGGCAAGCGGGCTGGACCACGTTCTACTGGGCCTGGTGGATCGCGTTTTCGCCTTTCGTCGGCCTGTTCCTGGCGCGCATTTCCAAGGGACGCTCGGTGCGTGAGTTCATCATCGGTTGTGTCTTTGCCCCTGCGCTGGTCTGCTTTGCGTGGATGACCATTCTGGGTGGCACCGCGATCGATCTCGAACTGAATGGCACCGCCGAAGGCGCCATCATCGGGGCGTCGAACACCGCCAAGCTGTTTGTCACCTTGCAAGAGATGATCACCGGTGGGCTGTTGTCTGGCATCACCGTGATGTGCGTCGTCCTGATCATGACCTTCCTGGTCACGTCGGCGGACTCGGGCATTCTGGTGATGAACACCATCATGTCTGGCGGAGATCAGAACATCGGTAACAAGCACAAGATCGTCTGGGGCCTTATCCTGACAGCGGTGATTGGCGCTCTGATCCTGGCTGCGGGTGAAAACAATCCGATGGACGCCTTGCGAAATGCGATGATCATCGGTGCGCTACCCTTTACGATGGTCATGGGCCTGATGTGCATAGCGCTCGCCAAGGCGCTTTATCGCGATGGTCTGAGGCAAAAGCAGACCACAGCACCTGCGGAATAAACCTAGGCACGGGCGGTTGTGATGCAACCGCCCGCTGTCATCAGGCGCTTGCGCGCGTCAACTTCAACTCAATTCAATGAAAATTCCAGTGGCAGAGACGCCACGTTATCGTGCACCATTCGAGGCATTATGTCGGACGTGAAGATGGTGTGCCCGGAGGGAATTGAATTTGGATGAAGGAGTGCCAATACATTGATTTAATGATATAAAACCATACGTAGAGCAGCTATATGTGGCGGTCCTGCGGAGGCGTATTGGCCAATATCATGACTAACATAAGCTACAATGTAACTTCGGCAATTGTTGAAGGAATATCCTTCGCAAGCTTCTCGATAGCCGAACACTTGCACCGACGCGTCCTCGCATTTAGTCAGGTTTTCGTGAATGCACCGGGCAGCCTTCAGCTCAAAGCAAAGTTACTCTACAATCTTTGCAGATTCTCAGATACGCACCAAACATCATTTCGCCAACGTTTCTACAGTGAACTTTATTGGTCAGCTAAATAATAGCTGCCTCCTGTAACCGTGAATTCGCTGCCGGACGACACTAGAGCTGTCTCCTAAAACGGGAGAGGCAATCTGGCGCGAGACACAGGATGTCGCCAACCGAAAGTTCACCTCTAACGAGGATTCTGGCTTCTCGCCGCAAAAAAGATGATCCCGGCACAAATGTTCATGCTAATCCAGTAGAGTATTAGTGCAGATGCAAGTGAATAGACCAACGCAAAAAGAACAACCGACACGATTAAGTAACGGATCAATTGATCCTTTTGGTTATGCCAGCGCAATAGGGCCTCGCTAATTCCAAGGAGCAACATTAAGATAGGGAGTAAATTTAATCCAAAAAACAGATGATCTTGTTCCGAAAGATCACTAATTAACAAAAAGCTAACGCCTTTCAAATCATCCGAGCCTCCAAAAATAAAGATCGCCGAAATCAGAAATGGAATCATAACAACGAACGAAGTTCCGGCGACGATCGATTTGATTGGATGATAGCCGTGTTTTTCATAAACTTTTTCAACTACTTCGAATCGTTTTTCGCCTTTTAGTCCAGCAGCTTGCTTTGCGATATCGATGTCGACCAACTGCTTGACCGCAAGAAATTTATCCTCGGACTTTTTCGCCCACTTCTTAAGCGGGATGGTCAAAATCGAGATCACCATTGCAAGCAGAATTATCGATAGCCCAGCAGAATTCGTTGCAGTCCACATCAAATCGAACAGCAAGTCCATCGGATATATAACCGGCAACAGGACCGTATAAACAACATCCCCTATCACTGTGGCTCAATATGGTAAATCACGCGCTTACCGCCTTTGAGGTCTTTGGAAGTACGCACTTTAAAGCGCTCTTTTAGCTCGTGCTCGAAGGCCACGCGGTCGTAATCCAGATACTGTTCCGTTTTGTTCTGCAGCAATTTGACGACCATCTCGTCGTGCCGATCAACGAACTCAATAACGATGTCGCAATTGAAAGACCGCAACCAGTCTAGGAACAATGCCATCGGGATATTGGCAGAAATCCGAATGTGGTGGACAAGGGCCAGAACCAGAATTGCATCTGGATTGGCGCGACTGTCGAATGAAGAGCGTTCCTTGCCTGCCCATCCCTGATTGGGGGAGACGTTGGACAAATCCAGCACTAACGGCAAGATGTTGTTGTGCACCGAGTGACCGGATTCATGCATAAACAGTTTCTGGACCGCATCGTGGTCGCCATCAGCTGCAATGACCAAGTCTGCATGTTCCGCAGCAATTTTTGAAAAAGTGCCTGTGTTGCAGCCGATATCCATTAGGCAATAAGGTTTCTTTTCTTGTACGAACTTTTGTACGAAACCTTTTTTCGCTTGGAGTTCCTCGTCATCGTAAGTGTGGGTTTTGTCGTATTCCGACCAGTCCGTGTGCTCGATGTTCACAGAGAGCGACTTGACCAGTCGCGTTACACTTTCAACAAGTGCCAGTACGTATTTTCGACTGACTTTGCGCTGACTTCGGTCCTGAGCGGGAACGGCATCGCGTTCACGCGCCTCAATCCGCTTTTCTACGCGAGCAGGTAGCATGATGTGGCTAGCGACACCGCGCTTGAAACGGGAGAAACCTCTGAAAAAGTTCGCAGCCTCAACCGGAGGTATACCGTCCAAGTAGGACCGTAATAATGGAAGGTGATTGATGCCCAGATGACTACGCATCATCAACGGCGTCAGAAAACAGCAACAAAACTGTCGGTATGCCAACCAGGGTTCGCCTTCCTGCCAAGGCACAAACGATGGGATGTCAATAAAGACTGGTGCCGTACCTTCAAACTGGATGTTAAAAGGTGTTGAGTCCTTAATGGTCCACCCAGCTTCCAGCGCGTCGGTCAAGATACGCAGATGCAATAGAGCCGCTCGTCTTAGCATGGCGAACGACCATTCGTAAGAGTAAGAAACGATCGAGACAGGCTCATGCTGCATCACACCTGCCCATCCGGCTTCTAGGATTTCCTTTGCAACAGGATCGTCAGGCGCGCAAAGCTTGGTTTTTACAACGCGCTTTTCGATCTCAAGTTGTTGGTAGAAGGGCTCAGTCTGGAGCTTTTTGAAGTTCTCAAGCGTTTTATTGTCGACGCCTCGAAAAATCGCAGAACTGCCATTTTCGGGTAAGTCAATTGTATATACACGGCTGCTGGGGTCACGAAAGGAGCCACTGTTTGCCTTAGTCATCGAGCGCTCGACTGTCTTCTTCATCGCTTTTTGTGCCAAATATCTTTCGCTTCAGCTTATAGAAGTACTTGCGGAACGTGTAAGCAATCGCTGCGAAGAACCCGAGAATTGTGGTTACAATGACGCTCCCCGAACCTGGATCCACGTATGCCAGAGCAACGGATGGGTGCACAATGGCAGCGGCAATGATGAGCAATGCCAATTTCTTGCGGCTATTCATATACATAGTCCTCGAATTTATCACTTACGCCGTCAACGCTTTGGTTGATTCTATAGACTTGATCCAGTTCCTGATAGCGACCCTCGGTCAGGCACTTTAAGATTGCTTCCGCACCTTGAACGCTCGTCGTATACGTCTGCTCATTTCTCAGGTCCACATAGGTTTTACAACGCCCCTTCGGAAAAACGCCCCCTAATATCCCAAAACGATCATGTACAAAGAACTCTGGGTCTTTCGCAAAACGGGTCTCCCAAGTTCCGCGGCTCCTCCATGGGCCGTGATCTCCAAAAATGTACAGAATCGCTGTCGGGTCCTCCCGTTCAAGTTGATCCAGCAGCCGTTTCATGGTTTGCTGTGCTTCCTTAGAGCGTTCCATATAGAAGTCATCAAATGCGGCGTCGGCATCTTCATCCTCGATGAAAAAGTCCTTGCCCGTGTGGCCGGGGGAGTAGATCGAAGCGAGCAAGAATTGCGGCTCCTTTTGACGTGACAGATAAGACACGAAATCAAGTACATGTGCTGCTTTGTCGACCTTTGTATCGGACTTGTTTTTGTCGATGAATCGGCAGAGACCAAACAACGACACCTGTCGAAACTTGCTATCATTGAATTCGCACGCGCCCGCTGTTCGCGACGGAATATGATACCGATCCACATAGCTGCCCTGTTCGGTCCCAAAGTATTTTCCGGCATAGGCCGTGTTGATTTCGTAACCATTGTTGCGGAAAATTGCGTTTAGTCGACCGTCGTACTTACCCGTATAGAGTTCAAAACTTTTACGTTTGCCGCGATCAAATTCATCAACCTCCATCCGTAGCATTAGATTCATCGCATATTTTGTGGGGACACGGACCGAAAACAGATTCTCGAACCTGTCCATTCTGGTATAAACCAGTTCGTGGAAAGCTGTCTCTTCAATGCCCATGTAGCGAGATGTCAGGCTTTTGGGGTGAATTGAGTCAAACGAGATAAGATAGACATTTGGTTTTGTATCAAACGTGATATCTTCGATGCTTGGAAACTCTGTGTTTTCAGCCTCTTCATTCGCATCCAGCATGTCCCGCCCAGGGACAAGGATGAAAATCACAGCCACGATTACAGCAACTATTGCCCGGCCCCGAACAGCCAAGCTCAGAACGATGTAAGTCAAATAGATCGCAAGGAAGCAAAGGCCAGCCATTGCTATCATCGGAAGCAATACGAATGCTTCGACCATCGACCAATTAATCGAAAAAACAGCGGCAGCGAAAAGCACACCCGTCAGAGCTCGGGCCGCTATTGCAAGCTTTGAAGGCAACAAATTTGCAACGACAACCATTGCAATAAGGGCGGAAGAACAGGCCAGAAAGGCTGTTCTGATGTAGTCCAACTCAACGGGGCGAAATTCATTTCTAGCGCTGAAAACTGTATCCAGCGTAAAAATCGATAGCGCTACAACTAATATGAATGCGCTTAAGAAAATACCCAGGAGTCTTTTGCGATTATTCATTGCAGAGAAATCAACTTTCGGTCTTCAGACGAGTGTTTAGAGAAAAGTACCATTTTCTTCAATTGCGGGTGGTTAAGGCTGGTTGAGAGCTCGAGAGGGACCGGTACTACACACTAGGGCTTTTGAAAAGTAGCTAGAGACAGTTCCGAGAGATTTTTAACGTGTTTTGCAGATCGGTCTTCGATGCAATCTGATTGGAACTGGCTCGCGGGCTCTAGTGATTTGGTTTTCTTCCGTTGGACTGGTCCTCCACTATGTTTAGGAAACCGGAGGAGGCACATGGCAGACAGGCGATCGAAGCCCGGGGAGGCAGTCACGAAATTGCGACAGATTGAAGTCCTGGCAGGGAAAGAGGTACCACTTTGCCTAACGTGAGGAGCATTGCACGTCAGAGCCACCCGTCTCGATGGTGACCAAAAGGTCCCGTAGGGATCACATTGAAATAGACCGGTCTGGCACCTTGACGGGAGATCTCAGCCCAGGCCCTGGCCATTCCGCAGCTGGTTCAAAGTCGTCATAATCGTCCACCACGTCATCACCCATGTGGACGTACCGCTTTAGTTCCATGAGGCGGCAGCGGCATGCATTAGTGCAAAGACAGAACTGCACCTCGTCGGTACCTAAAGGGCGCTTATTGATCGTCCATCGGTAGCTTCAATCCTTTTTCGTCTCGAAGGTAGTCACACTAATCTGCAATGTCCTTAGGCCTTACTCGAGAGATATCCTCGTGCTCCGGATAGGCAGCCAACGTGTCTTTCTTATGAGCGAAGTCTCAATCGTTGCATACATTCCCGTAGCTCAGGTGGTCTTTCTGTCACCGCTCCGTGAGATGGGTGAGTGCTGGGCCTTCTGCCGCCTTTTTTAATACGCCTTCGGGTTCCCATTCGGGGAAACGCATGACCTGAGGGTCCGGGGTGAAATCGCCTTCCGTTCTCTTCAACTGCTGGCTAGCCGCCTGCATCCAAGACCTGTGGACTTCACGTTGTAATCGCGCACGCGTCGGTTCGTCTACAGCAATACCTTCTTCCGCCAGTATCTCGTCAGCGACATCTCCGTACCATTTTTTAATGCCGCCTTCGGTAGCTTCCGCTTGTTGGCTCAGGTGCAGTACACGGTTCCATATCTCAGGTTCACCCGGTTCACTATCTAGCATTTCCATCAGGCGGAAATACACGCGACCAGAAAGAGCAACGATCTTTTTCAAAGGGAGGGTTTCAGGCTTTGACCGCGGGCACGCCCACTGCTTTTGGATTTTGGCGTATTCAGCCGCAAATCTCTCTTTGGCCTCTGCAGAGTCTCTGGTGCGGAGTGACTTTGACACCTCGGCACGGTCGAAGATTCCCTTAAGGTCCGCCGGAACTCGCACCCTGATGTAGTATATTCCGCTGTTTTTGTCTTTGCCTGGTGTAGGCATGATAAGCGTCACTGTGTAGAACTCCTATGTAGGAGACTGCAAGCGCAAGCCGCTGTTTTATCGTAAGTTTCTGATGAAGATAAGGAAATCATGGTGCTGCTGGAGAGAATTGAACTCTCGACCTCTCCCTTACCAAGGGAGTGCTCTACCTCTGAGCTACAGCAGCGCTGTGGGCGGGTGATTAGACTCAAACGAAACGCGGCGCAAGGGTGTCTGGACGGTTTTTTTCCACTCCTGTAGAGAAAGGCAATGGCAGACAAAAATTCACCTAAAAAACACGGCAAGTCCGGGGAAACGCGCGAAGACCGTCTAAAGGCGGCGCTAAAAGCGAATATGGCGCGGCGCAAGGCTCAGGCCAAGGCGCGGGCCACCTCCGGGGACAAAGCCGGCAAGGACGAGGGATAAGAGCAAATGGATTCGATTCTGGTAACGGGTAATGGCCCGCTGAACGGGCAGATTCCCATTGCGGGGGCCAAAAATGCGTGTCTGACGCTGATGCCTGCGACCTTGCTCAGCGAAGAACCGCTGACGTTGACCAATGCGCCGCGTTTGAGTGACATCAAGACCATGACGGCGCTGCTGCGGTCGCTGGGGGCCGAGGTGTCTTCGCTGCAGGATGGTCAGGTCATTGCGATGTCCAGCCATGACCTGAACAGCCACACAGCGGATTATGACATCGTGCGAAAAATGCGCGCTTCGAACCTGGTGTTGGGGCCGATGCTGGCGCGGCTGGGGCAGGCCGTGGTGTCGCTACCTGGTGGATGTGCCATTGGCGCGCGCCCGATGGATTTGCATGTCGAAGGGCTTGAGGCGCTGGGCGCCGAGATTGAGCTTAAAGATGGCTATCTGCACGCGAAGGCGTCGGGCGGGCTGAAAGGTGCAGTGCATGAGATGCGCTTTGCCTCGGTCGGCGCGACCGAGAACATCGTCATGGCCGCCACGCTGGCCAAGGGCACCACGGTGTTGAAAAACGCCGCGCGCGAGCCCGAGATTGTCGATCTGGTCGAATGCTTGCGCAAGATGGGCGCGCAGATTTCGGGTGAGGGGACCTCGACCATCGAAATTCAGGGTGTCGATCGTCTGCACGGCGCGACCCATCAGGTGGTGACCGACCGGATTGAGCTGGGCACTTATATGCTGGCCCCGGCGATCTGCGGGGGCGAGGTTGAGCTGCTGGGCGGGCGCATGTCGCTGGTCGAATCCTTCGCCGCCAAGCTGGATGCGGCGGGGATCAGTGTTTCTGAAACCGACAAGGGGCTGAAGGTTTCTCGTAAGAACGGGCGTGTGACCTCGGTCGATGTGGTCACCGAACCCTTCCCCGGCTTCCCGACCGATCTGCAGGCGCAGATGATGGCGCTGATGTGCACTGCCGAAGGTGTGTCCGTGCTTGAAGAGCGTATTTTCGAGAATCGCTTTATGCATGCGCCCGAACTGGTGCGCATGGGCGCGAATATCGAGGTACATGGCGGCACGGCCACCGTAACCGGGGTCGAACGATTGAAAGGTGCTCCGGTGATGGCGACAGACCTAAGGGCCTCGGTCTCGCTGATCCTTGCCGGAATGGCGGCGGAAGGTGAGACGGTTGTCAGCCGGGTCTATCATCTGGACCGCGGATATGAACATGTGGTGCGCAAGCTGGAAGGCGTGGGCGCAAAGATCGAACGGATTAAGGGTCAATGACAGACGCAAGTTTCAAAGATGGCCGCGAGGCACCGCTGAACCTTGGAGCCGAGGATGCCGATGACCTCCAGGTGATTGCGACCCTGACGCAGGATGCGGTTTTCCCGGTGACCGAGATGACATGGCAACCCGGCCAGCGCCGCTTTGCGCTGCTGCTCAATCGCTTTCGCTGGGAAGACAAGGATGCCGCTGCCCGGCGCGGTCGCGCCTACGAGCGGGTGCAGGCCGTTTTGATGTTCGGCTCGGTTCTGTCGGTAGCCAGTCAGGGCATCGACCGCAGCGACAAGGACATGATCCTGTCTCTGCTCTCGGTCGAATTCGAGCCAAGCGAGGATGGTGCGGGACAAATCCTGTTGACCTTGGCAGGCGACGGCGCGATCCGCCTGTCGGTTGAGGCCATCGATGCAACGCTCAAGGATGTGACGCGTCCCTACAAGGCGCCTTCTGGACAAGCGCCCCATCACCCCGAGTGAAGAATAAACGTGGCATCGCTCAGGCCTTCCCGAATCCGCCACGCGGCATCGCGGTGCGGCGGGCAACCGTGTTTGATGTATTCGACATCAGCCGTGTTCTGATCCGATCGATCCGTGACCTCTGTCGGGCGGATCATCTGGATAATCCCGAAAACCTTTCCCGCTGGTCTGCCAATAAGGATCCGGCTTCGGTCCGAAACTGGATCGATAGTGGAGCAATCCTTTGGGTCGCTACGCAAGTGGGAGTGGTTACTGCAGTGGGCGGTCTAAGTGGCGAGGGTGAGATATCTCTGCTCTATGTCGATCCCGATCACGCAGGGCGCGGACTCGGAACAGCGCTGCTGCATCGGTTGGAAGAGGAACTGCAGACACGTGGCGTCTCTGAGGCGCATCTGCACGCAACCAAAACGGCACATTCGTTCTATCTGGCGCACGGCTGGCATGATGTCGGCGACCCGACGGAATGGCACGGCATTCCCCAATTCCCAATGCGCAAATCGCTGCACCCAGTGGCCTAAGGGTTGAGGCCACCCGGCCCGGGCGATAAGACCCGTTGAAACGCTTCCGGAGTCTCTCACATGCCCGTTTTCCTCGATACGACCTCCGCCGATTTCGAAACTGCATTTCAGACGCTGTTGTCCGCCAAGCGCGAGGACAGCCCCGATGTGGATGCGGTTGTGGCGCAGATCATCGATGATGTGCGGACCCGTGGTGATGCTTCGGTGATCGAACTTACCGCGAAATTCGACCGGCTGGAGCTGACGCCCGAGACCATGGTCTTTTCATCCAATGAGATCGCCGAGGCCGTCGCGCAGGTCACGCCCCAGGACCGCGCCGCGTTGGAACTGGCAGCAGAACGCATTCGTGCATATCACGAAAAGCAGATGCCCGAGGATCATCAGTGGACCGATGAGGCAGGCGCTACACTCGGCTGGCGCTGGTCGGCGGTGTCGGCTGCGGGGCTTTATGTGCCGGGCGGATTGGCTTCATACCCGTCGTCGGTTTTGATGAACGCAATACCTGCGAAGGTGGCGGGCGTAGACCGGTTGGCCATTGTCGTCCCCACACCTGAGGGTCAGGCAAACCCGCTGGTCCTGCTGGCGGCACAACTGTCGGGCGTGGATGAGATTTATCGCATCGGCGGCGCTCAAGCTGTGGCCGCTTTGGCCTATGGCACCGATACGATTGCGCCGGTGGACAAGATCACCGGGCCGGGCAATGCTTTTGTCGCCGCTGCCAAACGTCGGGTTTTTGGCAAGGTCGGCATCGATATGATCGCGGGCCCCTCGGAGATTCTGGTAATCGCCGACAAGGATAATGACCCCGACTGGATCGCGCTGGACCTGCTCAGCCAGGCCGAGCATGACGAAAGCGCCCAATCCATTTTGATCACGGATGACGCAGAATTTGGTCAAGCCGTGACGCAAGCGGTGGAAAAACGTCTTGAGACCCTGCAACGCCGCGCCATCGCCCGGGCCAGCTGGCGCGACTTTGGTGCCGTAATCACTGCGCGCGACCTGGGCGAGGCTGCCGCGCTGTCCAACCGCATCGCGCCCGAACATCTGGAACTCTGCGTGGCCGACCCGGTGGCGTTAAGCCAGCAAACGATCCATGCCGGTGCCATTTTCCTTGGCCAGTACACGCCCGAAGCCATTGGCGATTATGTCGGCGGCCCCAATCACGTGCTGCCCACAGCGCGTTCGGCGCGCTTTTCGTCTGGCCTTAGCGTGATGGATTTTCTCAAACGCACAACGCTCAGCCAGATGACACCCGAAGCTTTGCGCGCCATCGGCCCGGCGGCTGAAACGCTTGCGCAATCCGAAAGCCTCGAAGCGCATGGCCTGTCCGTTTCGGCGCGCCTTAACCGGCTGAATGGCTGAAGTGACGCAATGACTTGGCACGCATGGCGCTTCTGTACGTTGCTCAATGAAAATCGTTGTTATAGGTCTGTGCAGACGCAAGGATTGTGACCGTTAAGATGACCCGTATTTCGCATATCGAACTGGACGACCGAAATCTGCCCCCGCCGACACCGGAGATCGAGCAGGAGCGGAAGGTCGCCATATATGATTTGCTTGAAGATAACTCGTTCACGCTGCCAGCGCGCGACGATCGGATGATCCCCGACGGGCCCTACCATGTGCAGCTATCAATCCGTGACAAGCGACTGGTTTTCGATATCGCCACCGAAGCCAGCGAGAAGGCGGCTGAGTTTCATCTGTCGCTTGGTCCATTCCGGCAGGTCGTAAAAGACTATTTTCAGATCTGCGAGAGCTATTTCGATGCGGTGAAAACACTGCCGCCCAGCCAGATCGAAACGATCGATATGGCTCGGCGCGGCATCCACAACGAAGGCAGCCGCGTGTTACAGGAAAGGCTGGAAGGCAAAGCTGAGGTTGATACTGATACTGCCCGCCGCCTCTTTACGCTCATCTGCGTCCTTCATTTTGGAGGCTAACGGGTGACGCCTCTGCCGCAGTCCATTCTGTTCTGTTGCGACCACAATTCGGTTCGATCACCCATGGCCGAAGGCATCATGAAGAAGTTTTACGGCACCGGCACCTATGTGCAATCCGCCGGTGTGCATAACGATCTTGAGATCGATGGGTTCTGCATCGCAGCCTGTCAGGAGATTGGCGTTGAGCTGTCCCGTCACCGCTCGCGTTCTTTTGACGAAATGGAGCAATGGGGCGATGACCTCAGTTCATTTGATCTGATCGTGGCCCTGTCACCCGCCAGCCAGCGAAAAGCGCTGGAACTGACGCGTTTTTTTCACCTCGATGTCGATTATTGGCCAATTATGGACCCTACCGGACTAGGTGAAACCCGCGAGGACAAGCTACGTCATTATCGACAAACCCGAGATCAGATCATCGCGCATCTGAAAGACCGCTGGGGCGAACCGACGGAGTGACCATGAACCCGACCGTGAAAACTTATTTTGATGCCTTCAATGCCGGTGATGTAGATGGCATGCTGGCCTGCCTGTCGGATGACGTGGCCCATCATGTCAACGAAGGTCAGATTCGCGTCGGCAAAGAGAAATTTGCCGCCTTCTGCGCGCATATGAACCGCTGTTACCGCGAGAACCTGACGGATATCGTGATCTTCGAGGCCGAAGGCGGTACCCGTGCTGCGGCTGAGTTCATCGTCAACGGAACCTATCTGGAAACTGATGAAGGTCTGCCAGAAGCGTATGGGCAGACTTACCGCTTGCCTGCGGGTTCGTTTTTTGACCTTAACGACGGCAAGATCACCCGCGTGACCACGTTTTACAACCTTGCGGACTGGACCAAACAGGTCTCGAATGGCTGAGATTTCGCAGGTCCGCGCAATGACCGGATCGACATTGGTCGACGCGTTGGATGAAGTCGCGCGCCTGCGGATCGACGTATTTCACGCTTGGCCATATCTCTATGATGGCGATCTGAAGTATGAGCGGAAATACCTGCAGTCCTACGTCGATAGCGCCAGGGCCATCGTTGTCGGAGCGTTCGACGGTGATACTTTGGTGGGTGCTTCGACGGGTGCACCTTTGACGGATCACGCCGACGATTTCGCGGCCGCGTTCGAAGGCTCGGGCCTATCGCTGGGCGATATCTTCTATTGCGCAGAATCGGTTCTGCTGCCGGAGTATCGCGGGCAGGGAGCAGGCCATACGTTCTTTGATCTGCGCGAAGCCCACGCCCATGCGATGGGATTCACCAAAAGCGCCTTCTGCAGTGTAGTACGCCCTGACGACCACCCCATGCGACCAGATCATTACCGCCCGTTGGATGCCTTCTGGCGCGCGCGGGGATATGCGCCGCTTCCTGGCGTCGTGGCGCTATTCTCGTGGAAGGATCGAGGCGACGATTGCGAAACCCAAAAGCCGCTTCAATTCTGGATTCGGGATTTATAAGCCATCCATGCGCGTCGCGCCGGGTGTTTAAAACGGGTTGTGGCATTGTGAGTTGGCGATGACATGTGCGGCCGAATTTGCCTGAAACACCCTATGATTGTATAGTTTCACCTATTCAATTGCGCGTTTTCATGGGGAAATTTGATGAAGTCCGTTTTCAATCGCCTGATTCCGGCCTTGGTGCCGCTGACTTTGATCACCGGTTGTGCCTACGAGAACAGGGCCTTTAATGCCGAGCAAACCGTGCTGTCGAATACATCGGGAGACGTTATCCAGCACGCTGTAGGGATCGGGGGTGCGTTTGAAACGGCACCAAAAACATTTCAGTCCACCAGCCTGTTGCTTGAACGCGGTCCTATTCGTACGTCGTATTACGCGCTGCAACTTTCAGATGCCTACAAAAGGCTGGGCGACGAAGCAGCGCGCAATCGGGACCTGACAGCGGCGGCACTGATCACTGTAGCAGGCGGTGCCGCGCTTGGAAGTGCGGCCTCGATCTCAGGGAAAGACCTGGCCTTGGTCTTGGCCGGTGGAGCTTTGATCAATGAAGGCGTTAAATACGTAAACCCTAACAGCGCGGCGCAGGCTTTCTACGTGGCATCCGAGTCAATGGCATGCGCAAGTACTGCGATTGCCGCCCATGTGCCTGTGGACACTCCACCTGACATTCGTGTGTCTTCTCTGACCCTTTGGTACATTCGAAAAATTGAGGTTTTGCTGCGCGCGGGATTGAAGCGGGACGTACCGGACTGGAACACGTTGCTCAAAAACCTTGGTTTGACGAGGCAAGGAGCCAATGACGTGGACGCTCTGCGAGCTGGAGACATAAACCTCAGTGCATTGGAAGTAGACTTGAAAAAGTGCCTGAGGCGAGAACCGGTCGAGAAAGGTTAAGCCAAGGCTCTGTACGTCGTGCGGTGGACTTTTCCGTAGAACAAAAAAATACGCCTCTGTTTTTGACCTCAATCCGAAAACTGCCGCCGTTTTGCCGCGCGGATCTCGCGAGCTTGTTGTTCTTGTCCAACGCGAAATGAATCCTCGACGAAATCCATATGCGTGCGTGCGGCGGTTTCTGCACGGTCCGGGTCGCCATCGATGATGGCCTGCGCGATTGCCTTGTGCTGATCAAGCAGTGCTTCACCCGTGCCGTCCATCGAGCGCAGGAAGCGGCGGTTGTAGAACACGCCTTGGCGCGTGAGGTCATAGATGGATGCCATCATGTGGATAAGGGTCGTGTTTTGGCTCGCATCGACAACGGCGGCGTGCAGTCGAAAATCAGCCTCTTCACTGGCATCCTGATCGTCATTCTCCCAGGCTCGCTGCATTTCATCGATGATTTCTGCAATCCGTTCCTTGTCGGACTGTGTGGCGCGCTGTGCGGCGAGGCGGCTGGCAAAGGCCTCTTGCTCGCGCCGGTATTCAAGATAATCGTAGAAAGCACTGCCGTGCCGGGCATAGAGAGACAGAAGGGCGGGCGACATGGCACGACCGGTCAGTGGGGCGATAAAGGTGCCCTCGCCATGTCGCACGGTCACCAAGCCGCGATTTTCGAGGATTTGGAGTGCTTCGCGCAGCTTGGGGCGTGAAACGCCTAGGGCTTCCGCAAGCTCCCGTTCAGACGGGATTTTGCGACCCTCTTTCAGGATTCCATCAACAATCATTGTCTCGATTTGTGCAACGACAGCATCGGCAATTGATTCGTGACCAACGGGATCAAAGAGGCTGTTCGTGCTCATAATTCCTGTCCGGTAGTTAGATTAAAGATCGTCGAAGTTGTTTATAATATTTACCACTAGCTTTCGACATTGCAAGAAAAACTACCCAAAAATACGGATGCTCGCTGCACGTATAAGCGTTTGTTTTTATTGAGTGTCGCAAAATTATTCGAAAATTTTGGGTTATGAAAGGTCAATCTTGGTTATGAGCCACACCACCGCGGCGTAGCCAAATTGGTAAATAAAATTGTTGACTGAATGACAAGGTAAATAATATTTACCACTTAAGCCGTGCTCGCGGCGAGAGTGACAGCCAGACCACCGGCTGATCTTTACCTTGGAGGAGAACCCATGAAGACCACCCTGACATCGCTTGCCGTTGCGGCCTCGCTGCTGGCAGCCCCGGTTGCCCACGCGGCGGATAAGATGCTGCTGAAAACCCCAATCGCGTTTTCAACCGCTCTACCGGGCCTCGGCTCGCCGATCCCGCGCGTGGCCGAACAGCTGGACCTGATGTCCGGCGGCACGCTGAAGATGAAGGTTTACGAACCGGGCAAGCTGGTCCCGCCGTTTGAAATTCTGGATGCGGTGTCTTCAGGCAAGATCAATTCGGGCTATACCACCGCCGGCTACTGGGCGGGTAAGATCCCGGCTGCACCGTTGTTCTCGGCCGTTCCGTTTGGCCCTGAGGCGGGTGAATACATGGCGTGGCTGTACTATGGCAACGGCATGAGCTTGTATCAGGAGATGTATGATCAGGCCGGTTTCAACGTCCATGTCATTCCCTGCGCCATTATCGCTCCCGAAACCTCGGGCTGGTTCGCGAATGAGATCAACAGCCCCGAAGACCTGAACGGCCTGAAGATGCGCTTTTTCGGTCTGGGCGGTGAAGTGATGCAGAAGCTGGGTGTGGCGACGTCACTGCTGCCCGGCGGCGAAATCTTCCCGGCACTGGAAAAAGGCGCGATCGACGCGACCGAATTCTCGATGCCTGCCATCGACGCACGCCTCGGTTTCCACAAGTTGGTCAAGTACAACTATTTCCCCGGCTGGCACCAGCAAGCGACGGTGTTTGAACTGATGATCAACAAGGACGTTTGGAACGAAGCCAGCGATCAGCACAAAGCGATCATCGAAAATGCCTGTAAGGCTTCGATGGCTGACAGCTTTGCCGAAGGTGAGGCGATCCAACACGCTGCGCTGCTGGACAACGTTGAAAACAATGGTGTTCAGATCAAGCAGTGGAACGACGAGATGCTGTCGACCTTCCGCGCGACCTGGGAAGAGGTTGCCGCAGAACAGGCCGCCAACGACGAATTCTTTGCCAAGGTTCTGGCCGACATGAACGAATTCCGTGACGGTTATGCGGTCTGGAAAGAGAACGCATTCCTCCCCCGCAAGTAAATTTGCCACTTGCGATTGTCCGGGGGCGGCTTCCTTCCGCCGCCCTCGGACCCTTCTGATTTTCTTTATTTTCCCCAACGACCCGGGCGCATTCACGTCCCCACTGCCAAACTCTTGAGGAGGAGACCATGGCCGAGACACAGCGTCATCAGGACGACCCGATTGAAGTCTATGAAAGTATCCTTGAGCATGGTGAGCCCGACCGTCAAAAGCTGGCAGTAGCGATCGACAACGGCGTCAAAGCGGTAGGTCATGTGGTCATGTGGGCTAACCTGTTGCTGGTTGGGGCCATCGTTTCACAGGTGGCGATGCGCTATCTACTGAACCAGAACTATCCCAAACTAGACGAGATCCAGTGGCATTTCTACGGGTTGGTGACGATGGTCGGCATCTCGTATGCGCTGGTCACCGACAGCCATGTGCGAGTGGACTTGCTGCATATGCAACTCAGCCAGCGTGCGCGGCGGATTATCGAGATCATCGGAATTTTCACCCTGCTCGTGCCGTTCATCTATCTGATGATCGATCAGGGCTATGACTATTTCTACGAAAGCTGGAGGGTCAACGAATCCTCGGACAGCCCCACCGGCCTGCCCGCGCGTTGGGCCTTGAAAGGTGTGATCCCGGCCAGTTTTGTATTGCTAGCATTGGCTGCAGCGGCGCGGCTGATTCACGACGTGCACGCGCTATTCATGAATTTGGATGAAGAGCGTCAGGGCAAGGGCCTGCGCCTGATCATCTGGGCCCTTCTGGGCTTTGCTGTGGTCGCAACAGCGCTGACCTTCCTGGTTGAAACAACCGAGGAAAAACTGGTCATCGCCATGTTCCTGACCTTCATCGCGTTGCTGTTCACCGGATTCCCGGTGGCGTGGACGCTGGCCGGGGTTGGCGTTGCCTATTGCGGTCTGGCCTATCTGTTCGACAATGGCATGATGAACTGGACCGGGCTTGAGGAAACGCTGACCGGTCTGGACTATCTGACGCTGGGCGCGGTGGTGAACCGGGTCTATGCCACCATGTCAAATGCGGTTCTGGTGGCGCTGCCAATGTTCATCTTCATGGGCCTGATGTTGGACGAATCCGGTGTGGCCGAGCGTTTGATGTCCTCGATGCAGCGCCTGTTCGGCACAGTGCGCGGCGGGCTGGCGATCACGGTAACGATGATCGGCATCATTCTGGCCGCCTCGACCGGGATCATTGGGGCGTCTGTGGTTCTGTTGGGTGTGCTTTCGCTACCGTCGATGATGGAGCAGAAATACAGCCCCTCATTGGCCGCCGGTGTGGTCAGCGCTTCAGGCACGCTGGGCATCCTCATCCCGCCGTCGATCATGCTTGTCATCATGGCGGACCAGATGGCGCTATCGGTCGGCGACCTATTTATGGCTGCAGTGTTCCCCGGCGTGATCATTGGCGCGCTCTACCTGACCTATATTTTTGTCATCGCCCTAATCAAACGCGACGTGGCCCCAGTACCCGAAGGCGCAACCCGTCCTGACTGGAACGCAGTCAAGGACGTGCTGATTGCAGTCCTGCCGACGCTGGCCCTTATCCTCGCCGTGCTGGGCTCGATCTTCGCGGGTTTGACCACACCGACCGAAGCCTCGGGCGTGGGCGCGTTGGGAGCCACTCTGCTGGCGCTGGGATATCGCAAGCTGACGTTGGCCAAGCTGGTGAATGTGCTGAAAGCAACGTTCAACACTACCGCCTATATCTTCGCGATCTTCCTTGGTGCGACGGTGTTCTCCTATGTCTTGCGCGAACTGGGCGGCGACGCGCTGATCGAGGATATGATCCACGGTACCGGGCTTGGCCCAAATGGCACTGTCTTCATGATCCTGTTCATCGTCTTCCTGCTGGGCTTCGTGCTGGACTGGATCGAGATCACGCTCATCGTTCTGCCCTTGATGCGCCCCATCGTGAACGGGCTGGGCCTGGATATCGACGGCTTCGGTGTCATCGATGAACCTGCGCTGGTGTGGTTCGTAATCCTTGTGGCGGTGACGTTGCAGACCTCTTTCCTGACACCTCCGGTTGGATTTGCGCTTTTCTATCTGAAAGGGGTCTGCCCGCCCGAGATCAAGCTGACTGACATCTACAAAGGGATTATCCCATTCGTGATCCTGCAGCTGACCGGCCTGTTCTTTGTCTTCTTGTGGCCGCAACTGGCCACGTGGTTGCCCTCGGTCGCGTATTAACGGAGGGTAGCGGGATGAACGATGCCGATCTGATCAAGCGTCTTCAGGCCATTTGTGGGCGGCGGCGCGTTTTGACTTCGTCGCGCAGCACCCGCCGCTTTCGCCGGGGGTTCAGATCAGGTGAAGGGGACGCGCTCGCGGTGGCTCAGCCCGCCACGCTGCTGGAACAATGGCAGGTGCTTCAAGCCTGCGTTGCCGCCGACAAAATCGTCATCATGCAAGCCGCCAATACCGGCCTGACCGAAGGGTCTACGCCCAAGGGTAGCTACGATCGTGATGTAGTGTTGATCAACACGCGGCGGATGGACGATCTGCATCTGATCAATGAAGGCAAACAGGTCGTCAGCTTTCCGGGCAGCACACTGTTTGCGCTGGAAAAGCTGCTGGACCCGATTGGCCGCCAGCCGCATTCGGTGATCGGATCTTCGTGCATCGGTGCCTCAGTCGTTGGCGGGGTGTGCAACAACTCGGGCGGTTCGCTGGTCGAGCGCGGCCCCTCCTATACCGAGCTGTCACTGTACGCGCGGATCACTCAGGACGGCGAGCTTGAGTTGGTCAATCATCTAGGCATGCAATTGGGTGATACACCCGAAGAAATCCTGACCCGACTGCAGAACGGTGATTTCTCAGCAACTGATATCGAGACCGACAATCGCAAAGCCTCTGACACCGATTACGCCCGTCGGGTGCGTAATGTAGATGCTGAAACGCCAGCACGCTTTAACGCTGATAAGTCGCGTCTATACGAAGCAGCGGGCTGCGCGGGTAAACTGGCGGTTTTTGCGGTTCGGCTGGATACATATGCCAAGAACGAAGCAGAACGTACTTTCTACGTCGGGGCGCACGACACCGAGGCATTCACGGAATTGCGCCGTCGCATCCTGTCCGACTTCAAAACCCTGCCGGTCAGCGCTGAATACATGCATGAGGAGGTATTCGATATCTCTGACCGCTATGGCAAAGACACCATGGTGATGATTGACAAGTTGGGAACCGACCGTTTGCCCACTTTCTTTGCGCTGAAGGGCGCGGTGGACGCGCGTTTAGAAGGCATTCCGGTTCTCGGCAATTTTACCGATCGTTTCATGCAGTTCGCGATGCGACTTTGGCCCGATATCCTGCCGCGCCGGATGCGGGCCTATCGGGATCGGTATCCGCATCACCTGATACTCAAAATGCGCGATGGCGGTATCGATGAAGCGCGCGATCTACTCAATGACATGACTGCCGAAGACAAGCTGGATTTCTTTGAATGCGACCTGCGTGAGGCAAAAATCGCTGGGCTACATCGTTTTGCTGCCGCAGGTGCAGCCATTCGTTATATGAAGGTTCATGCAGCCGAAGTGGAAGATATCATCGCCCTTGATATCGCGCTGCGCCGCAATGATGTCGACTGGTTCGAAGATTTGCCAGCTGAGATCGCGGATCAACTGGTCGGCAAGCTCTACTATGGCCACTTCATGTGTCATGTTCTGCATCAGGATTACATCGTCAAGAAAGGCGCGGACCCGAACGCGTTGAAGGCCGCAATGCTAAAGTTGCTGGACAAACGCGGCGCTGAATACCCGGCGGAACATAATGTTGGCCATCTCTATGCAGCCAAACCCGATCTGGCAGCTTTCTACAAGTCGATCGATCCCACGAACAGTATGAACCCGGGAATCGGAAAGATGTCCCGCAACAAGCACTATTCGTGAGACGGAACGCTGCTGACCCGTATCCGTTGGATACTACTTGAAGCTGCGGCTGTCCTTGATCTGATCCCAGGCCCAGACGACCTCTTGCAACTGCTCTTCCTGAGATCGGTCACCACCGTTCATATCCGGGTGCAGCACCTTGATCAGCTTCTTGTAGGCTTTGCGAATCTCTGCCTTCGACCAGCTATCTTGCGCTTCGAGGATCTCTATCGCGCGGCGCTCGGTCGGCGGCAGGCGTCGACCGCCGGAATTGGCGCGGCCGGGATTTTTGGTGGCGTTTTCGCCTAGAACCTGATGCGGGTCCTCGATCCCCAGACGTGCCCAGGCACGGGCCTCAGGGTCGCCCATCGGTTTGGTCTCACGCTCCCACACTTTGTCCTTCGAACGCTGCGCGTTCAGTTCGGCCTCGGTGGTGCCGTCGAAGAAATTCCATTTCTGGTTATATTCGCGCACATGTTGCTGGCAGAACCAGAAAAAATCATCCAGCACGTCCGGAGCTTTGGGTGCGCGAAACTTACCGGGTTCTTCACAGCCCTCATGATCACAGATTCGCACCGAAGTTTCGGACGCACCTGACATACCCCGACGGCCGCGCGGCTTCTTTTTCTTAGCGCTCGACACGGACATATCGAATCCGAAGGGATCTGACTTTACCATCTGCACAACCTCACGAAGGCATCTTTTCGACTCGGAGGCAGCAGTTTAATCTAAGCAGCCGAAAGTAGAAGAGGGGGACGGCAATTTATTTGCCGTTGAGCATAAAAATGAGCGTGACCGACGAAATCCGTGAACGATTGCAGGCAGCATTTAACCCGCGTGAGCTGGAGGTGGTTGACGACAGCGAGAGCCATCGTGGTCACGCTGGATATCAGGAGGGCGGTGAGAGTCATTTCAACGTCCTTATTCGTTCGGCGGCTTTCGAGGGGCAATCCCGCGTTGCCCGCCATCGCGCAGTACATACGGCATTGGGGGATATAGTCCCCCGTATCCATGCGCTTGCTCTGGATATCGACGTCTGACAGTCGCGGCCTTGGTTCAGATAAGCGACGATTACGTCGCCAATTCTCTGCGGATTTAATCTCGATCAAGGCATCGCGATACATGACCCTCTAACATTCGCCTCGTCGATCTCCGGTTAACCGGAGCGATCAGATTTGCGGATAATGAGGGCTTTTTAAATGATGACCAAAGCCAGAACGTGGTTCTCGGCACTGTCGACAGTTTCATTGCTGTCGGTGGGTGTTGCGTTCCCGGTTCACCATGCCCAGGCGGAACAGCCAGGCCCGGTAGAAGCCATTGAGTTCGACCAAGCCAAGGCGGCACTTGGCAAACGTTTGTTTTTTGACCCGCGCCTGTCTGGCGACACCGAACTGTCCTGCGCCAGCTGCCACCAGCCGGAAAACGGCTTTACCGACGGGCAGGCCCTATCGGATGCCTATGCCGGCAGCCTGCATTTCCGCAACGTGCCGACGCTGATTAACAGCGCCAAGCGCGCCGCGTGGTTCCATGACGGGCGCATTGGCACCAACCTCAACGACGCGACCCGCGAAAGCATCACCGAGACATACTCGATGAACATGGATATGCGTTTGATGCAGGAACGCATCAAGCAAGATCCGGTTTATGTCGAGATGTTCGAAGCCGCCGGATTTGGCGAGCCGTCGAACGGTGGGGTCCGTAACGCCATCCCGGAATATCTGAAAACGCTGATTTCGCGCGGCGCGCCGTTCGATACAGGCGAGATGTCGGAAGAAGCCAAGGCGGGCTATGAGCTGTTCAATGCCAGCGGCTGCAATTCCTGCCACTCGGGCGAGCGGTTCACGGATGATCTGCCGCACAATATCGGCGTGGGCGACAACCCCGATATCTGGGCGACCCCGGAACGTCACATCACCTTTGTGACCATGATGAAGTTCCTCGGCGTCGAGAATTACATGAACCTGCGCGCCGACCCCGGTGCGTATATCCGCACTCACACCGCCGATACATTCGGCACGTTCATGACCCCCACGCTGCGTGAGCTGACCTATACCGCGCCATATATGCATAACGGCTCGATTGCGACGCTCGAGGATGTGGTGGCCTTCTACAACGCCGGTGGTGGCGAAGATGAAAACAAGGATCCGCGCATCAAGCCGCTTGGCCTCAACGAGACCGAACAAGCACAGCTGGTGGCCTTCCTTAAGGCGCTGTCTGGTGAGCCGCTGACCGGCCCCGACTTCGTCGCCGAGGACATCGATACGGACTATGCGCCGATCGAAAACTGGCAAGACGCGACAAACTGAGGAGTGGACCCATGAAAGACCTTAAGTCTTACCTTTCAGGTACAATCGCCACCGCTGCTCTGGTTGCCGCCCTTGGTTCGCAAGCCTTTGCAGAAACCAGCATGGAGATTGAGGCCGGTATCGGCGGGGCAGACCCCGACCCCGATGCGCCATTGGTGGCACTGGGTGAGCCGCCCATACCGCTGGACAACCCCCAGACCGAGGCCAAGATCGAACTGGGCAAGATGCTGTTCTTCGATCCGCGTCTGGGCGGCAACCCGTCGACCCCCTGTTCGGCCTGTCACATGCCGGATGTGGGCTGGGACGTCGAAGCACCAATCTCGTTCGGCTATCCCGGCACGACCCACTGGCGCAACAGCCAGACGGTTGTGAACTCGGCTTATTACGGCAAGCTGTTCTGGGCGGGCTCGTCCAAGAGCCTTGAGAGCCAGGCCAAATCCGCCGCAGGCGGTGCGGTCGCCGGCAACGGCGAGGCCGACATGATGGAGGCGCGCCTGGCCTTCGTCCCCGAATATGTCGAACGCTTCAACGATGTCTTCGGCGATCAATGGCCGCGCATCAGCAACGCATGGCGCGCCATCGCAGCGTTTGAACGGACCATCGTTCAGACCGACACGCCCTTCGACAACTATCTGCGCGGGGATGATGCGGCGCTGACCGACGAGCAGAAACGCGGGCTGGAACTGTTCACCGGCAAGGCGCAATGTTCCGAATGCCACAACGGCGCGCTGCTGTCGGATGAGAAATACTACAACACCGGCGTACCCGCCTATGATGGTTGGCAGGACGATGGTCTGGCGCAGGTCACCTTCCGGTATGAGCTATATGCCAAAGGCTCGACCGAAGAGATGTATCGCCACACCAAGGACGACCCCGGCTTCTATTTCCGCACCAAGGAAAAGGCCGACAAGGGCAAGTTCCGCACGCCCAGCCTGCGCTACACCCTCTATACCGAACCCTACATGCACAATGGCATGTTGGAGACGCTTGAGGATGTGGTCGAGTACTACAACCAGGGCGGCGGCGAGAATGAGTTCGCTGAAAACAAATCCCCGCTGATCCAACCCCTTGGCCTGAATGATCAGGAAAAGGCGGATCTGGTGGCCTTCCTGAAATCCCTGTCCGGCGAGGAAATCCTGATCGAGGAACCCGAACTGCCGGACTACCAGCCGCTTCCTGCGGTTGCAGCAGAGGAGTAAGCGTCATGACAGATCATAACGCAACCGGATGCAGCTGTTCGGGCGACGCCAAAAAGGCCTGCACCGTGAACCGCCGCCAGTTCCTGTTCGCCTCGGGTGCCACCACCTTTGCCGTAATGGTGACCATGCCCACCCGCCATGGCCAGGCGGAACAGGTGCCCGCTTTGGTATCGACCTATCCGCGCAAGCTGATCGGCAAACTGTCCGAACTGGAACAGGATGTGCCGGTCGAGTTCTACTACCCGGACGAGGGCGACTATTCGGACTCGATCCTTGTGAAAACCGGCGTGGAAAGCGGCGGCGGCATTGGTCCGCAAAAGGATGTTGTGGCCTTCAACCTCACCTGCACCCATCAGGGCGGGTCGATGTATGACAGCTACAAGCCTGAACATAAGGTGCTGGGCCCGTGCCCGTTGCACCTGTCCACCTATGACGTGACACGGCACGGCATCCTCGTCTCGGGGCAGGCCTACCAATCGTTGCCACAGGTCCTTTTGGAACTGGATGGTGACGATATCTACGCCGTTGGCATGTTCGGCCTGATCTACGGCCGTTACGACAACCTCATTGCATAAGGGAAACGGAATCATGGCAACCCCGTATTACGTACCCGAAACCAACGTTCCGCTGCCGCCCAAAGGGGCCGAGGTCATCTCGACCGCCTGCGACTACTGCATCGTGGCCTGTGGTTACAAAGTCTACCGCTGGCCCGTGACGGCCAAACCCGGTGGCCCCACGGCGGACGAAAACGCATTTGGCGAGGATTTCCCCGTTGCACCGCTGGGTGCCTGGGTCGCGCCGAACCAGCACAATATCGTTCTGCACAAGGGCCAGCCGCACCACGTGGTGATCATTCCCGACAAGGACACGCAATACGTCAACACCGACGGCGACAGCTCCTTGCGCGGCGGGTGTATCGCGCAGAAATGCTATAACCCGCAGACACCGACACGTGACCGTCTGAAGACACCGCTGATGCGGATCTATGGCACGCTGATGCCGGTTCCGTGGGATCTGGCGCTGGATGTGGCGGCTGAGGTGGGCAACCACGTGATCGCCAAACACGGCACCAATGCCTATGGCGTAAAAACCTTCAGCTACCAGTATATAGAGAACACCTATGCGATCTCGAAATACGCGCTGCGCCATATCAACACCGCCAACTTCACCTTCCACGACACGCCGTCCGACGTGACCTCGACCCCCGGTTTCCGGGATGCGGGTTTCGACAATTTCGGTCCGTCTTATGAGGATTGGCGGGATGCGGAGACCCTTCTGGTCTGCGGCACCGACCCGTATGAGACCAAGACCATCCTCTATACCCAGTGGATGATGAAGGGGATGCAGAACGGTCAGAAAGAGATCTATCTGATTCCGCGCCGGTCTGCCGGTGTGGCCCATGCTGAAAAGATGGGTGGCCTGCATATCGACGTTCTGCCCGGCACCGACCTTCTGGTCGTCAACGCCATCGCCCGCGTCATCGTGGAAAATGGCTGGGAAGACAGCGACTGGATCAAGAAATGGGTCAACAACAAGTGGGAAAGCTCGTCCGGCTTCGGTCAGGGCACCCGGAACACGCCATGGCAGTGGCGTACGACCTGGGGCAAGTTCCAGACCAAAGGCTTTGAAGACTGGAAAGAGTGGTTGCTGTCGCAGGACGAATTCGCGCCTGAAACCGCTGCTGCTATGGCCGAAATCGACGTGCAGAAAATCTATACTGCCGCCGAATGGCTTGCCAAACCCAAGGCGGATGGCACCCGGCCCAAGACCTCGGTCATGATCGAGAAAGGGTTCTACTGGTCGAACAACACCGGCAACACGCAGGCGATCTCGGCTCTGGGCATCATCTGTGGCTGTGGCGGTCGTCCGGGTCAGGTGATTGGCCGGGCCGGTGGTCACCAGCGGGGCGGCGTGAAGGGCGGGAAATACCCGCGCAACAAGTCGCCCGAGAAACTGCCGGGTCGCCGTCGCCGCGCCATGGATACGGACCGGTATCTGATCGCAGGTCATACCCGTATGGCCCATGTGATCGGCACCACATGGATTCAGGCGATGTGTGGTTCGCAACAGTTAGCTGACAAGTTCGAGGAACTGACCGTCCGCAACCCGCATCAGATTGCGTCTTTCGACAAGCAAGAAATGATCGACACGCTGAAGGCCCGCGCCGACAGCGGCGGCATGGTGGTGATCAATCAGGACATCTACCTGCAAGATCCGATCGGCAACCGCTATGCCGACATCGTGTTCCCCGCAGCGACCTGGGGCGAAGAGGACTTTCTGCGCGCCAACGGCGAACGCCGCCTACGCCTGTACCAGAAGTTCTATGATGCGCCCGGTGCGGCCAAGCCCGACTGGTGGATCATTGCACAACTGGCACAGCGGATGGGCTTTGACGGGTTCGACTGGCAGAACTCGAACGAGGTTGCCGAAGAGGCCGTGCGCTTTACGCGCGGGTCGCGCAAGGACTTCCACGCGGTCTACCGTCTGGCAAAGAAAGAGGGCAAAGGTCTGCACCAGAAGGTCCGAGAATTCGGCACCGATGGTGTGCAATGCCCGGTCATGCTGGATGCCGACGGTGTCACGCTGATTGAAACCAAGCGTCTGCATGACACAACCCGCACGCTGCCTGATACCGGTGCGGCTGGTGCGGATGTATTCAACAAGAAGCTGACGCACTTCAACAGCCAAACCGGCAAGTGCAACATCCAGAAATCGCCGTGGGGCCTGTTCTCGGATTACTGGGAATGGCTGAAACCCAACAAGGACGAAGGCGAATTGTGGGCCACATCCGGTCGGATCAATGAACGCTGGCAGTCCGGTTTCGACGACCGCCGCCGCCCGTATATCGTGCAACGCTGGCCGGAGAACTGGGTCGAGATTCACCCCGACGATGCGGCCGAACGCGGCATCGAAAGCGGTGATTACGTGATGGTTTACTCGGAACGCGTTCCGGGCAACAAGCACACTTTGCTCGGTGTGGAAGGCGACGACTTCCAGTTCTCGAAACTGATGGAGAACGGGCATATCGAACTGACCAAAGCGGCGATCACCGCCGTGGCAATGGTTACGCCCGCCATAAAGAAAAGCGTCGTTTACATGGACTTCCTGCACATGCAGCAGCCTGCAAACGCGCTTGAGGGCCGGATCGTTGACTGGATCAGCGGCAACTACAACTACAAGATGGGCGTCGCCAAGGTCCGCAAACTGGGGCCGAGCCCCTACAAGACCTCGTTCCGCACGATGTCCTTTGCGCCGCGTGATATCGCCTGACGCTTTTCCGGGGGGCGGACGCCATGCCGCCCCTCGGGTCCGGTCCCACTGCAGAAGGGACCACCTGGAAGGCAGGCTTCGGTTGGGAAACCTGTCTTCCACTTTACCCAACCCGTCCCAACGCAAAACATGGCAGACCTGATATGAACATGCATTCCGATACCGACCTGCGTGACGAGGCCACCAGCCTGTTCTCCGACTACGCAAAATCTGATTATGACGTGATCCGCCTGCGCGCCATTCAGGCCCTGACCGCCATTGGAGCCAGCAACAGCCAGGCCTTGGTCGAGGCGTTGCTGGATGATGACGAAGACGTTCGTCAAGACGCAGCCCAAGCGCTGGGCGCGCTGGGCGTAACGGAGGCCGCGCCGCAACTGCTGGAAAACCTGATCCACGATCCCTGCGGTGAGGTGAAACTGGCCTGCGTCACCGCCTTAGCACAGCTGAACGCCAAGGACGCCACGCCGTACCTGCGCACCCTCGTCACTGGACGCGGCCAGGATATCACGTGGGACGAGGACGAGCTGCATCAGGATGAATGGGACGACTGGCTGGATACTCAGATCGCGGCGATCAAAGCGTTAGGTCGCATGGGCGATGCGGCTGCGATTGAACCCATTGTCATGGCCCTGATGGACGAAGACGGGCAGGAACTGGGGGATGTGGCCTGCGAAGCGCTGGGCCAGATCGGTACGCCGTCCGTGCCGACCTTGGGTGTGTTCGCCCAATCCTCGAACCGCCGTCTGCGTCACCGCGCTCTGCGCACGCTGGCCGGGATCGGTGGAGCCGAGGCCGAAGCCATCTTGCGCAAAGCCACCACCG
Source organism: Ruegeria sp. CE6 (assembly GCF_056537485.1). Lineage (NCBI taxonomy): Bacteria > Pseudomonadati > Pseudomonadota > Alphaproteobacteria > Rhodobacterales > Roseobacteraceae > Ruegeria > Ruegeria sp. CE6. The sequence goes on from NZ_JBQFRR010000005.1 coordinate 190,728, forward strand.
ACAAGGACGGGGCCGTGCGTCTGATCGCATATGAGGCGCTGATGCCGAACGACCCGGCGCTGGTCGAACAGGCCCTGACAGATGCGGTCGAGGATATCCGCAACGCAGCGCTGAACCAGTCCGGCCTTTCCGAACCCGAACTGCTGGACCGCATGATGCGCGACCCCGGCGCCAAGGTGCAACTGGCGCTGATCGACCGGCTGGACCGCAGCCAGCCTATCGTTGATCAAGACGACCTGCGCTGGCAGGTGCTGGATTTCCTCGCAACCGGACAACAGCCTGAGGTCTCGGCGCAGGCGCTGGGCCTGCTGGCGGCGTTGGCCCCGCAACTGGTGGCAGATCGGCTGAACGCGCTGTTCTCGGTCGAGGCGGACGACCTCAAGGCCGAGCGTATCCAATGGGCCATCGTCGACGCGCTGGCGACCTCGCCCCTGCGCGAGGCGGCAGAATGGCTGCAACGCGCCTGCCGCGCGCCCTTCCGGTCGGTGCGGCTGAAGGCCGTGGCCTCGCTGGCGATGATTGTTACTGACACCGACCGCCCGCATGTGAACCAGCAGCAGGGCCGCGAATTGCTGCTGTCCTTCGCGCTCGCCCCGATGAGCGTGGTCGAAGACGCGCACGAGGAAGAGGCCCCGCAAACCGACATCGCCGCGCTGGAAGAGGCAGGGCTGGATGTATCCGACGGTGGTGAAAACGGCCCTACCTCCAGCCTCGGCGCGATCCTTGGCCATGACGCTATCGCGGCAGAGATGAAGAAAGAGGCCGAGGATGATGACCTGCACCCCCTGACGCCACGCGAGCAGGCATTGTTGGTCAAGGCCACCCGCCATCCCAAACGCCGCCGCGTGGCGTTGGATGACAATGCCGAAGCCTTGGAGCGTGAGACCCGCATTTCGGCCATCCGCCTGCTGGGCGACGTCACAGGTATGCAGATCATGCTGGCCCAGATCGCGCAGGACCCCGAGACCGAGATCGCCGCGCAGGCGCTGGCGGCACTGGGCTTGTCGGTCGCGCGCAACGGGTCCGAACTGAACCAGTCGCATTTGATCGAGCTGATCACACAGGGGCTTTCGCATACCGATGCCAATCTGTCTCTGCAAGCGCTGAACCTGCTGCAACAGGCTGACCTGCCACCGCAGGATGCGCTGCGGGGCAAATTGCGGGCTATGCTGAAAACCGGAGATACTGCCTTTCGTATCGACGCCATGCAGATTCTGACCCGCTGGGACGGGACGGCCGATGTGGCGCGCAGCTTGCTGGACGATGTCTCGGCCCCGGTACGGCAGGCGGCGATGCGGCTTTTGTCTGAAACGGCCCCGGATCAGGCAGGTGCGGCCATCGTACCCTTCCTTCTGGCTAATCCTGAGCAACGGATCGTGACCTATATCAATGACAGCACCCCTGCCTTGGTGTCCATTGGGCGCGAATTGTTGGCCGGATTGCGCGACGAGAACCACCGCGCCCAGTGGCCGGTGTTGATCAGCGCTTTGGCCGACCTGTTGGGAGACCCCTACCGGGCGGTCTGAAACCGGAGGGATAGATGGCGATTTCGCTGAAACTAGGCGCGGCGATTCTAACGGGGGCAATGGCTTTTGGTAGTGTCGCACTGGCCGAGGAGATCCCCGAGGTTGCCGTAGTTCATCAGGTCATCGACCTGAACGCCGACACTCCGGCGCATGCATTTCGGTTCGAACCCAAATTCCTGCAGGTTCCCGCTGGGGCGACTGTGCGTTTCAAAGGCTCGACCGGGCGGCACACGGTCACTGCCATTCCTCGAATGATACCCGTGGGCGCGCGCGTCTTCGAGATTCGGGGCAAACCCGAACTGGATCTGACTTTCGAGAAAGAGGGAGTCTACGGCATCCGTTGCCGCGTTCATGGGCGTCACGGAATGGTCATGCTGCTGGTAGTTGGTGATCCAAGCTCGAATCTCGAAGAAGCCAAGGCCTATCTACCTAAACTTGGAGAGGCCGAGCGGGTCGGTTTCGAAGAGCTCTTTGCGTATATGGAGGCCCAAAATGGCTGATGGATGTGCCTGCGACCACCATGCTCATATGTACCTGACCGTAGATGACGCCCTGAGGCGCGGTTTGTCCGTGGCCAACCCCATCACGGATATCGAAACACTGCCGCTGGTGCAGGCCATTGGCCGGATATTGGCCGAGGATTGCTCTAGCAATGTAGACATGCCCGCCTTCGATAATTCGGCCATGGACGGCTATGCCGTTCGCAGCGCCGATCTGGGCGAGGGGCCTGTGTTCGAACTGCTAGTTGGCGGGCGCATAGCCGCCGGCGATAGCGGCGCACACGATGCGCCAGATGGCAGTGCCTTGCGTATATTCACAGGAGCGCCGGTGCCGTCCGAGTTCGATGCGGTATTAATGCAGGAAGACTGTGAGTTTCAGTCCGATCGCATCCGGTTCAACCGCCGTCCAAAATCCGGTCAGCATATCCGTCGCGCGGGCGAGGATTTGAAAGCTGGTGCCCCGATCCTGCGGCGCGGGTGTGAAATTTCCGCGCGCGAGGCTGCCGCGTTGGCCTCGGCTGGTTATGGCGAGGTGAAGGTTTTTCGCAAGCTCAAGGTCACGATCTTTTCGACCGGCAGCGAGCTGCGCCAGCCGGGTGAAGCGCTTGGCCCCGGACAGATCTACAACTCGAACCGCTACATGCTGTTGGCTTTGCTGGATAAACCCTGGATCGAACTAGCCGACCGAGGCCCGGTCGAAGATGATCCGGTGCTGCTGAAGCAGGTCTTGAGGGAGGCCTGTAATAGCTCGGACCTGATCATCACCACGGGCGGTGTTTCGGTCGGGGACGAAGACCACATGCCGCGCCTGTTCAGTGAAATCGGTGGCGAAACCGAGGTGATGAAAGTGGCGATGAAACCCGGCAAGCCGATCATGTTCGGTTGTCGGGGTGATGCGCTTTATGTGGGCCTGCCGGGAAATCCGGTTTCGGCCTTTGTGACGTGGCAGATCATTGGTGCGCGGATGATGGAACGCCGTGCCGGTCTGCATCGGAACGAACGCACCCCCGAGCAGGCGGTTTTGGCAGAACCTCTTCAACGCCGCGCGGGGCGGCGTGAGTACCGCCCGGTAAGCATCGACGGATGTACACCGAATGGCGCACCGCGATTGCGCCTGATGGCCGAGTCTTACAGCGGGCGCGTTGCCCTTCTGGCGCAAGCCAATGGGTTGGCGATCATTCCGGCGGAAACTGAGGTGTTACCAGCCGGGACAGTTCTGGAGTTCCTTCGGTTCTAGTAGGATCCCGATGCGCTTGCGGTATCAAATTCTTTAGTCAACGAGCGTCCTTTGCTGTCGATAACGCGCGGCTGTAGGTCTTTGGTGCCGACCTATGTCGGGACCTTCGGGGATCGCCGAATGCTCTGTCGCGAATGTGCGCGCGACGGGCAGCTAGGTGACGTCCTTGAACATGTAAGTGGTCGGCTCCAGCCGATCCTCAAACGGGTTTCGGCAATAGTTCGGAATTTCTCCGGCAATCTGAAAACCCATCGACTGATACAGCAAGCGAGAAGGATCGCTGCTACGGGTGTCCAGCACCAGCATCGTGCGTTTCAATTCCCGAGCACGCTCATGCAGTGCGTCCATCAGCGACCGACCCAAACCGCGACGGCGAGCCTGCGGATGAACCAGCAGTTTTGCCACATCCGCGCGATGCGGCTGGTTTGGCATTGCGGCGGGGATCAGTTGCACCGTGCCCAGAATGCGTCCGTCACCATATGCGACAAACAGATCGAGTGTCTCCGCGCGGAGTTCGGGCTGCACCCTGTCCCGCCAATAGGCGCGGGCATCGTCCCGCGAAAAAGGAAGGATGAACCCGATACTGGCACCGGTATGGACACAGCGGTGCAGGATATCGGTCAGATCCTCAAGCGCTTCGTCGAAATATTCCTGTGGCAATCGCGTAATCATATCAGCACCAACAGATAGCGCGCACCGCGTTTGGGTCCGGTTTCGAACTGCGTTGGCCCCGACAGGTGATAGCGAAGGCAGTCGCCGCCGCTGAGCGCATGGGCAATCCCGTCCACTGTCAACGTTAGCCCTCCATCAAGTAGGATCAGGTGGTGCTCCTGTCCCGGCTTGGGCGGAGTATCGTAGGTGATGACAGTACCTGGGGGCAAATGACCTTCCATTACTTCCCCACTGAGGCCAGTCGCCGGTGGTGAAACCGAACGGCGTGTAAACCCGCTTTCGGGGTCATGCCATTCAGGCTGCTTCTCGAAAGGTACTTTGGGATCGAAACTGTCTTCGACCATCATCAGCAGGCGTGACATGGGCAGGCCGTATGCCGCGCATAAACGGCCAAGCGTTTCAGCGGTAGGGCTGACATCACCGTTTTCCATTCGCGACAGTGTCGCCCGGCTGATCCCACTTTGGTCTGCCAGCTGCTCAAGCGACCAGCCATGACCCTGGCGCAGCTCGTTCAGACGCTTAGCGAGGCGGTTTGATAGTGTGTCGAGCATGGCTCACATATGGGAATCAGTTACGAATATGGGATTATTGCCTTGCTTTACTTCAAACACAATAGAAAAAGGGCGCAGAAATCTGCGCCCTTTTGCTGCTCGGGTATCGGACTGGATTACTTCCAGCCAACTTCGTTATAGATTTTCTGTGCCTCGGGGATGTTTTTGGCGGCCTCTGAGAGGTTCACCTCATCCGCTTTGAATTCCCCCAGAGCGGCCACGTTCTCAGCCAGCGCGACGCCTTCGACAGCGGGGTATTCATCGTTTCCGTTCGAGAAGTAGACCTGCGCCTGATCGCTTGCGAGATACTCAAGGAACTTAATCGCGTTTTCTTTGTTCGGCGCGTTTGCTGCAACACCCGCACCCGACAGGTTCATATGTGCACCTTCGGCGTCCTGTGCCGGGAACTGCACGCCAATCATCTCGATATCCGCGCTTAGACCTTTGACGTCTTTGCGCATAGCGCGGGCCATATAGTATGTGTTGGCAACCGCAATCTCGCACTCGCCTGACACGATGCCGCGCAGCTGGTCTGTGTCACCGCCCTGAGGTTCGCGTGCCATGTTGGCGGCGACACCTTCAGCCCATTTCCTGGCTTCTTCCGCGCCGTGATTTGCAATGATCGATGACAATAGTGTCTGGTTATAGATATTGCCGGACGAGCGAATGCAGATCTGCCCTTTATACTCCGGTTTTGCCAGATCCAGATAGGTTGCGGGTGGGTTGGCGACATCAGCCTTGTCAAAGAAGATGATCCGTGCGCGCTGAGAAAAGCCGTACCACTGATTGTCTTCGTCCTGAAGGTTTGCCGGAATACGTTCCTCTAAGATTGCGCTCTCGACCGGCTGCAGGATGCCTTCGCTCTTGGCGCGGGCCAGGCGCGAGCTGTCGACCGTCAGCAGGACATCAGCGGGCGAATTCGCGCCTTCTGCTTTCATCCGTGCGATCAGTTCGTCGGCCTTGCCTTCGATGCGGTTGATGGTGATGCCGGTGGCCTCTTCGAAGTCGGAATACAGGCGTTCGTCGGTGTCGTAGTGGCGCGAGGAATACAGGTTCAGCTCGCCCTCGGCTGCGGCAGAGGTGGCGATCAGGGCCGTCAGGGTGGCGGCAAAGCAGGTAGAGGATTTCAGCATCATTTGTCCCAACATTGAAAATCGTGACGGGAATTAACCCGACTGATTTGGTCAATTAAACGATTCTCGGTGGGATGCAAGGAAATCCGACAAAATTAGTTGGTCAAAACGTCGCTGAACTTACCTTGCCGGACGGCCCCTTCAGGATTGACGCCGCCTACTTTGTTTTCTTTCGGGTTGCGGTGGAGTGGGTGACGGTGCCGGCTCGGGGTCCGGATCGTCGCTGAGCACCGGTTCTTTGGTCAGCATAGCCTGTGTTACCGCTTCCATGTATTTCTGCAGCATGACCGGCGGATCGGCTGGGGCCAGTTTGATTGATAGCCTGCTTGCGCCTTCCTGATTATAGGCATAGCGCGAGGAATAACTTGCGTTGACCTGCGCCGCCACGGGTCCCCAGCCACCTTTGACCGATGCGCTGCCTGATTTCTCGGTCTGTTTGGTCATCGAGATCGCCATCTTTACCTCGATCTCGGCTTCTTGCACCGCATAGAACGCGGGCAGGAAACCCATCGACACGAGGCTGAATTCCTTTGGGGGACCATCGGGGTTGGATAGGTCGGGAAGCTGGATCTTCTGATCCGCCATGTATTTGGCGATATCAGTCGAATGTCTATCCAATTCAGTTTGCGACTCTGCCACGGAAATCGCCAGTTTCTGAACCATTTCCGCGAAAGGGACGTTTAGCAATTCCTGCCCGATACTCATTTCCAATCTCCTTTGTGAATTCAGTCTCTATCAATAATCTTCGTTGCGGACCGTCTTTTGACCGAGAACGAGACCTTCGCTGCGTTCTGGCTGACCGCCTGTTTCTTCGCGTTTGTAGCGAACTGGGCTTTGTCGCCATCCCGACCAAGCCCAACAAAGGCTTCGACCTGGACATTGTCGATGGTGAATTCGTCGCTGCCGTCGGATCCTGCAAGGATCTGTTCGCCCAGGGCCTGCGAAAAAACCTGCGCATCCACGATCTGCGTATCTTTGTCTTCAACCTCCATTCCGCTCTGGCCTCCGGCCATTGGGTTCACCACCGGAGAACCCGAGCCCATCAGCATGCCACCGCCTCCTTCTTCCAGATCGTCGATCTGGTCTTGCAGGTCCTGGATCGTCTCCAGCAACACGACCTCGCGCGCCTCCAGCGCGGTCAGGCGGTTTTCCAATGACTGAAGCAGTGTGGTGAAGGCCTCGGGCAGTTCGGTGATGCGCACATCTATAGGTTGTTTTTTGGGGGTCTTGTCCTTTTTAGTCGCCATCGACCCCTCCACCAGAACCACCTTCATCCACCGGTCCCGGCGCGAACCGCATCCGCATGGTCGACGCGCTGCTTGCATCGAGCGTATCTGTCTGCGTCAGTTTTGGCCCACACAGAAACGCGCCAATGATCCCGCGTTTGCCTTCTTCTGTGGTACTGGTCATCTCCATGACGACCTTCAATTCTACATCGACATCCTGCATGTGGTAAAAGACTGGCGGAATGCCCATCTCGCGCAGTTCCTGAGGATAGTTCTTCAGCGCGTTCAACTGATCCAGACTAAGCTGTTCGGCGGCTTGGGCCACGCTTCGGCCTATATCGGCCACCATCTCGGTCAGGGTTGTTCCTAATAGCGTATCCAGATCATCGTTGGCCAACCCGACCTCCCTTCTAAAAACAGGGAAAGCGTAGCACGAGACCGTCTCATAACAATACTAAATCTCAGAACCGGACTTTCGGAGCGATTTCCGGCACTTCCGCCGACACGAAAGGGCGCTAGAAGCAGGGCATAAAAAAACCGCGCTCGAAAGCGCGGTTTTTTTTAATTAGGTTCGTGCAGCCCTTAGCCCTGGCGAGCTTTGAACTTGCGCTGCGTCTTGTTGATCACGTAGACGCGGCCTTTGCGACGCACAACCCGGCAATCACGGTGCCGGTTCTTGAGCGAGCGGAGCGAGTTCTTGACCTTCATGGGTCTGTCTCCAATCTGCGGCGCCTTCATCAAAGACGTGGCCAGCGCCTGGGTTAATCGGGTGCCCCGGAAAGACCAGAGCAATGAATTCATGGTGGGCGGTACAAGGATCGAACTTGTGACCCCTTCGATGTCAACGAAGTGCTCTACCGCTGAGCTAACCGCCCATGAAACCGTTGCGTGACCTGCCCCATAACGAAATGGGGCGCGGAACCCCGCGCCGGTAGCGGGGTCTATAAAAGGAGTCGTTGGGGGGATCAAGGGGTTTGGCAGAACTATTTTACGGTCTATGTTGAGTGCGAACAACGGAGAGCCCATGCCCGACGCCGCCACCAATGCAGCCTATATTCTGGATATGCCCGCAACGCGTACGTCCTGCGTGGTATTTGCCTCGCCCCATAGCGGTCGGACCTATCCCGAGTCTTTGTTGAAGCGGTCTGTTTTGAACCGCAATATGATTCGGTCGTCTGAGGATGCGTATGTCGATCAGCTTTTTTCCTCAGTCGCTGAATTCGGTGCACCGCTGCTCGCCGCGGCCATGCCGCGCGCCTATCTGGACCTGAATCGCAATTCGGATGAATTGGACCCCGCTTTGATACAGGGTGCGCGTCGTCACGGACATAATCCGCGGGTTACCTCGGGCCTCGGGGTGATTCCCCGCGTGGTCGCCAACGGCAGGGCGATCTACAGCGGCAAGCTGACTATGGATGAGGCGCGCCTGCGGATCGATACCTATTGGCGTCCATACCATACTCGTCTGAAATCTCTGCTGGCGGAATCGCATCAGATGTTTGGGCAGGCCATTCTGATCGATTGCCACTCGATGCCGCACGAGGCGGTGGCGCTGGCCGGCGGCTCGCGCCGGGCCCGACCGGAAATCGTTTTGGGCGATCGGTTCGGTGCGGCCGCTTCCGGTGTGATCGTTGATCAGATCGAGGCCGCTTTTGCCGACGCGGGTCTGAATGTGGCGCGCAACACGCCTTTTGCTGGGGCCTACGTCACCCAGACCTATGGTCGACCTGCCCGCCATCAGCATGCGGTTCAAATCGAGATCGATCGGTCACTTTATATGAACGAGGAAACGATCCAGCCGAACGGCAACTTTGAGGCGTTGCGTGATGTGTTGCGTAAGGTCACCGCGCAGATCACCAGTATCGGGTCCGATCCAATGTCACTTGCCGCCGAATAGACCTAGCGCAGCGCACGACCTTTTACGATTGCATCACTGCCGAAACGGCGCCGGATTTCGTCCGTCGCACGTTCGGCCTGTGATCGGCGTTCTGCACCGGGATCCAGAAGGTCGCCCGAGATATCGGCCTGATCCTCTGAACACAGGTCAGACAGGCCGCATCCCAAAAGGCGATAGGGACCCTGATCGCCAACCTGATCAAATAGCCCACGAGCGGTGCGATAAATCCGATCCGCTATCTGAGTCGCATCGCGTAGTGATATCCGCCGGGTGATGATCTTGTGGTTGGCCTGTTTCAGCTTCAGCGTCACCACTCGCCCAGCCAATCCCTTGGCTTTGGCCCGGTCGGCTACCTTTTCAGACATACGCCACAGATGCCCTTCCAGAATTTCAAGACTGGCGGTATCCTCGAAAAAAGTGGTCTCATTACTGATCGACTTCATCGGCTCATGGGCCGATACGCGCCGTTTGTCCTGCCCTCGCGCCAGATGCCACAGACGGTAGCCCATTGATCCGAACCGCGCGGTCAGCGCCTCCTGATCCCAGCGCAGAAGATCAGCAAATGTGCGAATCCCTGCGCGATCCAGAGATTCCTGCGCCGCCGGACCAATTCCCCAGATTAATCGCACCGGCCGGTCATGCAGGAAATCAGCCGTCTCGGCCTTGCCGATCACTGAAAAACCCCGAGGCTTGTCGAGATCCGAGGCCACCTTGGCCAGAAACTTGTTATGGCTCAAGCCAATCGATCCCGTCAGGCCCAGCTCATCTTTCATCCTCTTGACCAGACGCGCAAGCATGACCGCTGGCGGTGCACCATGCAGCCGCTCGGTGCCGGATAGGTCCATGAACGCCTCATCCAGCGACAGTGGTTCAACATCAGGTGTCAACTCGTCCATCATGGTGCGTATCTCGCGCGAGACGCTGGCATAGAGCGACATACGCGGTTTGATCACCACCGCTTCGGGGCATAGTTGAAGCGCCTTGAACATTGGCATGGCTGAACGTACCCCGCGAACGCGGGCCACGTAACATGCAGTTGATACCACCCCGCGCTTGCCGCCGCCAATGATCACAGGCTTGTCGGCAAGTTCGGGATTGTCGCGCTTTTCGACCGAAGCATAAAAAGCATCGCAATCCATATGCGCGATCGTCAGGTCAAACAGCTCTGGGTGCGATTTGACCCTCGGGCTGCTGCAAGTTGGGCAGCGCGGCCCTTGCTTAATTTCCTTCAGGCAGTCGCGACAGATGGCGGGCATGATGTAGTTTCTTTCCGGCCAGCGGCGGATTGATCAAGACATTCGATAGGTTAATAAGTATCGCGAATGGATTAGGATAAAAAGAGGACCGATGGACTTCGCCCGGGCAAAAATAGCGTTGTTTCTGGGGCACAAGCTGCTGGTCATTCTAAGAGATGATCGATCAGATATTCCGTTTCCAGGGCATCTCGATTTTCCAGGCGGCGGGAAAGAGCCAGGCGAAACACCGATCGAATGCGCGTTGCGTGAAACAGATGAAGAGGTTGGACTGCGCCTGTGCGCAACCGATCTTGTCTGGTCACGGCAATATGGTCAAAGCTGGTTCTACGTCGCCCTGCGCCCGCCGGAAGATGTTGGCCTGATCCGTTTTGGAGACGAAGGGCAGGGGTGGAGGCTGATTTGTCCGCGGGATTATCTGTCGAATCCGTTGGCCATTCCAAATTTTGCAGATCGCCTTCGGGATTATTTGTCGGAAACGGCGCAGCTTTGAACGGGACTTCGAAAGAAAACCCCCCGCGCCTGCGGGGGGAGGTAACGAGCCTCAGGAAGAGATGGCCCGTTGGGGAGTGTCTTGTGTGTAGAATCGCCGAAAATGGCGTTTTTCGATAGCCACAAGCCGAACGCCATAAAACTCATGTTTTTCATGTGTGTTTTCGGGCACAGGGACGATTTGGCGCGGCGGCGCGAAAAATTGACCTAACGTCAATTGCTTGAGCACCGTTCCTTCCGCAATTTTTGGCTTTTCGCCTAATGGTGAGTCAATGAATTTAACTCGCTCAAAACTGCTTGTGCGGCGGCTTTGGGGTCATCCGCCTGATAAATCGGGCGGCCCACGACGATATGATCGGCCCCATCGCCGATTGCACTGGCCGGGGTTGCGACCCGCTTTTGGTCGCCCAAAGCTGCACCAGCAGGGCGTACCCCAGGGGTTACAATCAAACGACCTTCGGATTGGGGCAGGGCGCGGATTAGCGCGGCTTCCTGAGGACTGGCGATGACGCCATCAGCTCCGGCCTCGAAAGCCTTGGCCGCGCGTTCTACAACGAGGTCCTGTACGTCACCCGCTTTCAGAAGGCTTGCATCCAGATCGTCCCTGTTCAGTGATGTCAGGACTGTTACCGCCAGAATTTTCATGTCCTTGCCTGCAGCGCCCTCCTTTGCGGCGCGTACGACATGCGGATCACCATGCACCGTCAAGAAGTCCAGATCGAACTGAGCCAACCCACGCACTGCATTTTCTACAGTGTTGCCGATATCGAACAGCTTCATGTCCAAGAAAATGCGCTTTCCGTGATCCTGTTTCAACTCGTTGGCCAATGCCAGACCGCCGCCAGTCAACATACCCAGCCCGATCTTATAGAACGAAACCGAGTCGCCCAGCCGCTCGGCCATGGCTAGACCCTGCAGGGCGTTTGGGACGTCGAGGGCTACGATAAGGCGGTCATCGGACATGGGGCGCTCCTTTTTGGCAAACGTTTGCGTCCTAACGGGTTCAGGGCGATCTGTCCATGTGTGAAGCCCGAGGTGACGCAGTTCACTCACTATTTTGCGCAATGTGCTAAAGTGCCGACGTTCAGAACAGGGATAGAAACGATGAAAAAGGTAATTGTACTTGGCGCGGCACTGATGTTGGCCGCATGCGAAGACGCGCCTCAAAGCGATCCGCCCGAAACCGGTGTCGCGCCGGCTCCAACCAATGACAATCTTCTGTTAGTGCGTGGGTACCGATCGGAAGACGACTGGTGTCAATTGACCGGGGAAACAGCCTATACCGGCAACTTCCTCGATCATACAGCAGATCTGGTTTCATGCCCCACAGGCAGCAGTGCCGAGCAGTCTTTGGTCGAAATGTATAACGCTGAATTGATGGGAGAAACTGGCGGTTATTCCGTCTACTCGATTCCGCGCGGATGACGCCGATTTATATGCTCTAGCCCCTTGAATGGGAAAAGACATTTCCCAAATTGAATGTGAGGCCCAGACCGACGCGTGCCGCCAAGCGGGCGCATCAATACGGGGCGCTTAAGAAAAGGAGAATGCTATGGACTTGAACAAGTTCACCGAGCGGGCACGGGGTTTCGTGCAAGCCGCGCAGACCATTGCGCTGCGCGAGGGGCACCAAAGGCTGGAGCCCACACATATCTTGAAAGCATTGATGGACGACGATCAGGGGCTGGCCAGCAACCTGATCACACGCGCTGGCGGCGCACCGAACCGCGTGGTTGAGGCGTTGGACGCGGCCATGGGCAAAATCCCGAAGGTCAGCGGCGACGCGAGCCAGATCTATATGGACGGCCAGACCGCCAAGGTTTTGGACGAGGCAGAGAAGCTCGCCACCAAGGCGGGCGACAGCTTTGTGCCGGTTGAACGCGTTCTGATGGCGCTGTGTATGGTGAAATCCAAAGCCAAAGAGGCTTTGGAGGCCGGTGCTGTATCGGCCCAGAAACTGAACGAAGCGATCAACGATATCCGCAAGGGCCGCACTGCTGACACCGCATCGGCGGAAGAAGGCTACGACGCGCTTAAAAAATATGCGCGCGACCTGACCGAGGCTGCAGCCGAAGGCAAGATCGACCCGATCATCGGGCGGGATGAGGAAATCCGCCGTTCGATGCAGGTTCTGTCGCGCCGCACCAAGAACAATCCGGTACTGATTGGTGAACCCGGCGTCGGTAAGACCGCGATTGCCGAGGGCATGGCCCTGCGCATCGTCAATGGTGATGTGCCGGAATCATTGAAGGACAAGAAGCTTCTCGCGCTCGACATGGGTGCGCTGATCGCCGGTGCTAAATATCGCGGTGAGTTCGAAGAACGACTGAAGGCTGTTCTGACCGAAGTGACCGAAGCCGCCGGTGAGATCATACTGTTCATCGACGAGATGCACACGCTGGTAGGTGCAGGTAAATCCGACGGTGCGATGGATGCCGCCAACCTGATCAAGCCTGCGCTTGCCCGGGGTGAGTTGCATTGTATCGGCGCGACGACGCTGGATGAGTACCGCAAATACGTCGAGAAAGACGCAGCCCTCGCCCGCCGGTTCCAGCCGGTGATGGTCACTGAGCCGACAGTTGAGGACACGATCAGCATCCTGCGCGGTATCAAGGAAAAGTACGAGCTGCACCACGGTGTGCGCATCTCGGACTCGGCGCTCGTGTCGGCGGCGACCCTGTCGCATCGCTACATCACCGACCGCTTCCTGCCTGACAAAGCCATCGACCTTGTCGATGAAGCGGCTTCGCGTTTGCGGATGGAGGTGGATTCCAAGCCCGAGGAACTCGATCAACTGGATCGTCAGATCCTGCAGATGCAGATCGAGGAAGAGGCGCTGAAGCTTGAGGATGATGCGGCATCAAAAGATCGTCTAGAAACCTTGCAAAAGGACCTTGCCGATCTGCAGGAGAAATCCGCCGAGATGACCGCCCAGTGGCAGGCCGAACGTGACAAGCTTGCCGGAGCGCGCGATCTGAAAGAACAGCTCGACAAGGCGCGCGCTGATCTGGAGATCGCCAAGCGCGAAGGCAACCTCGCTAAAGCGGGTGAGCTGTCCTATGGCGTCATCCCCGAGCTTGAGAAAAAGCTGACCGAGGCCGAAAACGCCGAAAGCAACGCCATGATGGCCGAGGAAACGGTGCGCCCAGAACAGATTGCGTCGGTGGTCGAACGCTGGACCGGTATCCCGACCTCGAAAATGCTGGAAGGCGAGCGCGAGAAACTGCTGCGGATGGAAGACGATCTGCATTCCCGCGTGATCGGTCAGGATGCGGCGGTCACTGCTGTTGCCAACGCCGTGCGCCGTGCGCGTGCCGGTCTGAATGACGAGAACCGCCCATTGGGCTCGTTCCTGTTCCTCGGCCCGACCGGCGTGGGCAAGACCGAGCTGACCAAGGCCGTGGCGAACTTCCTGTTCGACGACGACAACGCGATGGTGCGCATCGACATGTCCGAGTTCATGGAGAAACACGCGGTCGCCCGTCTGATCGGTGCCCCTCCGGGCTATGTCGGCTATGACGAAGGTGGTGTGCTGACCGAAGCCGTGCGGCGCAGACCCTATCAGGTCGTGCTGTTTGACGAGGTCGAAAAGGCACACCCGGATGTGTTCAACGTGCTGCTGCAGGTCCTGGACGATGGCGTCCTGACCGATGGTCAGGGTCGTACCGTCGACTTCAAGCAGACGCTGATCATCCTGACGTCGAACCTTGGGTCTCAGGCACTCAGCCAGTTGCCCGAAGGGGCTGACAGTGCGCAAGCGCGGCGGGATGTCATGGACGCGGTCCGGGCTCATTTCCGGCCTGAATTCCTGAACCGTCTGGACGAAACCATCATCTTTGACCGGCTCAAACGGGCCGATATGGATGGCATCGTCGATATCCAGATGGCACGTCTGCAGAAACGTCTGGCTGCCCGCAAGATCCAGCTGGCACTGGACGATGGCGCGAAGGAATGGCTGGCCAATGAAGGCTATGATCCGGTCTTCGGTGCCCGCCCATTGAAACGCGTGATCCAACGCGCCCTGCAGAACCCGTTGGCCGAAGCACTGCTGGCCGGTGAGATAAAGGATGGTGAGACCGTTCCGGTGACCGCCGGAACCGATGGTTTGATCATCGGCGATCGGCTGGGAACGTCCGAGCGTCCGCGCCCGGATGATGCAGTCGTGCATTAAATCTCAGGTAATGAAGAGACCCGCCATCCAGGCGGGTCTTTTTTTGGTGGCTTGTATTGCGACTAAGAGCGTTTAGACCTGCCCGGTCAGATCCTGCGCCAGCATCATTGCGTTGCCGTCCGGGTCGTAAAATGTGGCAGTGCTGACCATCCCCTCAATCGTCTCGGTTTCGCCGTCAAACCGAACTCCAGCCCCTTCCAAAGCATCGCGTGCGCTTGCGATATCAGCAACACCAAAGACCGGAACGGAGTTTCCGGGCGCTGGTTCTGACTGCTCGCCCAAACCAAGGGTCACGCCTTCGGTTTTGGTGAGCATCTCGCTCCAACCCGCCTCATCAATATGATGGATCAACTCAAACCCGAGCTTGTCATTATACCAGCGCGCACTGGCGTGGCGATCTTTGACCGAAATGGCAAGAGTGATGGTGTTTTCTAAGGAAACGAGGGCCATGGAACTTTCCTTTTGTCCTAAAATAATGTAACTATACTTTATGGACATTAAATTACTTGTCAAGCTTACCTCTCGGGCCTGGTCGCTGAACATTCTTGCGCAGCTGCACCAGGGGGTTCCGGGCAGGCAGGCCCCATTGCACGCCGCGACCGGGGCAAGCCGGACGTCATTTGCGGCAAGTCTTGAGCATCTGGTCAGCCTTGGCTTGCTTGAACGGAACCCGGGCCACGGCCATCCTTTGCGCCCTGAATTCCGTTTGACCAAAGCCGGGGTTCAGGCGGCGGCTGTAGCGGCAGAAATCGTGGCCTTGGTGCCGCATGATACCGAATTGAAGCTACTGCGTCGTAGCTGGACGGTCCCTATTCTGGCGTTGACCCGCCAACCGCGGCGCTTTTCAGGGCTCAGGTCGGATCTTCGGGTGATCACTGATCGCGCATTGTCGTCCTCGCTCAAGCAGTTAGAGGCGCAGGATTGGGTTCGGCGCGATATCGAAATTTCGGCCCGGCTGCCTTTTCCGACCTATCAGGCGGTCAATCTTGGGTGCGAAATAAACCGTGTTGTCGGCTTGAACATCGGGTGACCGTTATCCTCGCGCCCAAGCGTACCTAATTTTCGTTACAATCTGTTCGCTCAATCGTGACGCCTGTTTCCTTGGCTCTGTGCTATCAGACCTTACCTCAGTTACGAGGTTAATGGATAACGGAGAACCAAATGGCGCATCGCTGGACCAACAAACTGACGCATGCGGACGTCACCCCAAGGGCGGCGTTTCTGAACCGGCGACAGGTCATGGCCGGTTTGGCGGGTGTCGGGCTGGCGAGCCTGGCGCGGCCAGCGGCGGCCGAGGCGCTTGAACCGAATACCTGGGAAGAGATTACTTCCTACAACAATTATTATGAGTTCGGGACACGCAAGGATGATCCGGCGAAATATGCACACACACTGGTAACCGAGCCCTGGAGTGTAACCATCGACGGTCTGGTCGACCGCCCTGGTGAATATGATTTCAAAGACATCATGTCTGAAATGACTGTTGAGGAGCGAATCTATCGGTTCCGCTGTGTTGAGGCCTGGTCGATGGTGATACCTTGGAACGGGTTTGAACTGGCAGATCTACTCGGCATGGCTGGCGTTCAGGACGGCGCGAAATACGTGGCGTTTGAGACCGCCTATCGTCCCGATGAGATGCCGGGTGTGGCGTATCCGATACTAGACTGGCCATATCGCGAAGGGCTGCGTTTGGATGAGGCGATGCATCCGCTGACCATTATGGCTACTGGGATCTACGGCAGGGACATCCCGAACCAGAACGGCGCGCCTTTGCGATTGGTGGTACCGTGGAAATACGGCTTCAAATCGATCAAATCGATCGTGCGGATTACCTTGACGGATACCCAGCCTCCGACAAGTTGGAACATGGCAGGTCCTAGGGAATATGGGTTCTACAGCAATGTGAACCCCAATGTGGATCACCCCCGCTGGTCGCAGGCTTCGGAACGTCAAATTGGCGGAGGTCTGTTTGCCAAGCGAATCCCGACGCTGATGTTCAACGGATATGAAGATGAGGTCGCCAGCCTTTACGAAGGCATGGATCTGGCGAAGAACTACTGAGATGATGCGGCGGCTCAACGACCTCTTGCGACGGCTTCCCAATTGGGCTGTTTATCTGCTGGGCGCACTGCCTGTGCCCTGGTTGTTTTATCAGGGCATGACCGGTGGTCTCGGGGTCGAGCCGATCGAGGCGCTCGAGCACGAGTTTGGCGAACTGGCGCTGCAGCTTCTGATTTTGGGTCTCGCGATTTCGCCCTTGCGTCGCTTCGCTGGCCTAAATCTGATGAAGTTCCGCCGCGCGATAGGTGTACTGACATTTTCCTATGTCGCATTGCACCTGTTGATCTGGCTGGTTCTGGATGTTCAGATTCCCAGCCAAATCTGGGCGGACATTATCAAGCGGCCCTATATCACGGTGGGCATGGCTGCCTTTGTACTGTTACTGCCGCTTGCAATCACGTCCAACAACTGGGCGGTTCGCCGTTTGGGGCCTCGTTGGCGCAAATTGCATCGTCTGGTCTACCCGGCAGCAATTCTGGGCGCGCTTCATTATGTGATGCTGGCGAAGGGGTTTCAGATCGAGCCATTGGTCTACCTGGCTATTATTCTGGGCCTTCTGGTCATGCGCCTGCCGGTCACATCATTCCTGATCCGGTTTAGGCAAGCCGATTCAGCCTGACTCGCAGGCGAGTCTGTGGGTAACAGTGTGAATAACATATCCATGGCGCTGATTTGCGATGGTCTGTGTCCGCGACTTCCGGGTTGAATGGCTGGATGCTATTCGTAACCATTTGTTTTAGCAATATAAAATTCTGCTTTTGCGTTTTTTTGCGTTTTTTTGATTTTTCCACTTGCGGCTTTTGGGCGATATACTTAGAACGCCCTTCACCGGCGCTGCTGAGGTGCTGGGACGCGGTGGAAGCTGCGGAGACGCTCGGGAGAGACTGGGGGCATCTGAGGTTTTTGATTGGGCGGTGGCGCTGAG
>NZ_JBQFRR010000006.1:0-145910 GCF_056537485.1 Ruegeria sp. CE6
CCAATCTCTCAGCGCCACCGCCCAATCAAAAACCTCAGATGCCCCCAGTCTCTCCCGAGCGTCTCCGCAGCTTCCACCGCGTCCCAGCACCTCAGCAGCGCCGGTGAAGGGGTATTTACGGATTAGGTCTGGGACCTGCAACCCCCAATTTGAAAAAACTTCACATTTCCGACCACCTTCTTCTTCACCTTAATAAAAACAACAGGTTAGCTTAACAAATCCTCCCGAGAACTCACAAAAAGGAGGTTTATAGAAAGAGAAAGAACGGTCTCTCGGCGGAATCGTACCCAATGCTTGGTACGCGCCCTGAGTCAGGCGCATGAAAACGCCGCCCGACTCTCCTCGGGCGGCGCAATTTACTGCGATGGTTATAGGGTTACTTCAGATCAAAACGATCCGCGTTCATCACCTTGTTCCAGGCCGAGACGAAATCGCAGACAAATTTGCCACCTGCGTCGTCCTGACCATAGACCTCAGCCAGTGCCCGCAGCTGCGAGTTCGACCCAAAGACCAAATCCACGCGGGTACCTGTCCACTTCACGTCACCACTTGCGCGGTCGCGGCCTTCATAGACGCCGTCACCGGATGGTTTCCATTCGGTGCCCATATCCAGCAGGTTCACGAAGAAATCGGTGCTGAGCGTGCCGACCCGTTCGGTCAGCACACCATGAGAAGTTCCGTCAAAGTTTGTGCCCAGCACACGCATCCCACCTACAAGCGCAGTCATCTCCGGTGCCGACAGCGTCAACAGTTGCGCTTTGTCCACTAGCAGGGCCTCGGCCGGAACCGAGTATTCCTTGTGCAGGTAGTTGCGGAAACCGTCCGCTATCGGTTCCATCACCGCGAAAGACTCGACATCCGTCTGCTCTTGCGAAGCATCGGTGCGGCCGGGGCTAAAGGGAACATCAACGTCATGACCTGCGGCCTTGGCTGCCTTTTCGATGGCAGCACCACCACCCAAGACAATGAGATCGGCCAATGAGACCTTCTTGCCACCAGACTGTGCGTCATTGAACGCTTTCTGAACGCCTTCCAGCGCATTCAGCGCCTTGGATAGTTTCAGCGGTTCGTTGACCTCCCAATCCTTCTGCGGGGCCAGACGAACGCGCGCACCGTTGGCACCGCCGCGCATATCCGATCCCCGGAAGGTCGAGGCCGAAGCCCATGCGGTCGACACCAGATCTGAGACAGACAATCCCGTCGCGAGTATCTTGGCTTTCAGATCGGCTACATCAGCGTCGTCAATAAGCGCGTGATCGACGGCCGGGACGTTGTCTTGCCAAATAAGCTCTTCGCTAGGTGCCTCGGCTCCCAGATAACGCGCACGCGGACCCATGTCGCGGTGGGTCAGTTTGAACCACGCGCGGGCAAAGGCATCGGCAAATTCGTCCGGGTTTTCGTGGAAGCGCTTCGAGATCGGGCCATAGATCGGGTCCATGCGCATCGCCATGTCGGCGGTGGTCATCATAGTCTTGACCTTTTTCGATGGATCACCCGCTGCCGGGGCCATGTCCTCTTCCTTGACCCCAACAGGTTCCCAGATCCACGCGCCCGCTGGGCTCTTGGTCAGGTTCCAGTCGTAGCCAAACAGCAGGTCGAAGTAGCCGTTGTCCCACTTGGTCGGGTTTGCGGTCCAGGCACCCTCGATGCCGCTGGTGGTGGTATCATCACCCTTGCCGCTGCCAAAGTCGTTGATCCAGCCAAAGCCCATCGCCTCCATCGGGGCGGCCTCGGGTTCGGGACCGACAAGACCGGGATCACCGGCGCCGTGGGCCTTACCAAAGGTGTGGCCACCCGCAACCAAAGCAACGGTTTCTTCGTCATTCATCGCCATTCGGCCAAAGGTGTCGCGAATATCGCGACCTGAAGCCAAGGCATCTGGCTGACCATCTGGACCTTCGGGATTCACATAGATCAGACCCATTTGCACAGCGGCCAACGGGTTTTCCAGATCACGTTCGCCCGAATAGCGGCTGTGCGGGTTCTCGGTTGGGGCCAGCCATTCGGTCTCGGCACCCCAATAAATGTCTTCCTCAGGTGCCCAGATGTCTTCACGACCACCGGAGAATCCAAAGGTTGTGCCGCCCATGGATTCGATCGCGCAGTTGCCCGCCAATATGTAAAGGTCAGCCCACGAGATCTGGTTGCCGTACTTCTGCTTGATCGGCCAAAGCAGACGGCGCGCTTTGTCCAGGTTGCCATTGTCCGGCCAGCTGTTCAGAGGCGCGAACCGCTGATTGCCGGTCGATGCGCCGCCGCGGCCATCTGCCGTGCGGTAGGTGCCCGCTGCGTGCCAGGCCATACGAATGAACAAACCGCCATAGTGACCATAATCTGCGGGCCACCAATCTTGCGAATCTGTCATCAGCGCATACAGGTCTTCCTTCAGTGCCTTCAGGTCGAGCTTCTTGAACTCTTCGGCATAGTCGAATGTCTCGCCCATCGGGTTCGATGCAGGGCTATGCTGATGCAGAATCGACAGGTTCAGTTGGTTCGGCCACCAATCCCGGTTGGACCGGGCCTCGGCGCCATGCATTACCGGGCATTTGCCCATGTTGGGGGTATCACTTCCGTCCATATCGATCTCCAGTCCTGGCTAGATGTGTGCGTCGCGCGGTTAACTTTGAAACGAGAAACAGGGGTCTTGAGTGTTTTTGCGCTCGTCCTTGGCATGGGCGTTACGCGGGATCGCGCAGATCGGCCCTGCCTTCATTGTAGGAGATAGCATTAACGACTCGTTCTTTCTGTTTGGATGTAGATTTAGCAAATCCAAGCCATTCATATAAGTTTTGTTTTTTGATGATATTGATAATCCAGAGCTATCACTTGAACATCTACGCGCAGCCTGACCCTGAAGCGCGTGATTGCGACTGCACCACCAAGCTTCACCGTACCTCGCAAGTCGGGCACGAGAGAGAGTGGACGCAAATAAGCTTCCGATGATGGCCGCGCATGAAACGACTGAACTGAGTTAGCGCAAAACGGATTGACCGGCCCAGATTCAGTGGCCACTGACCTTCTTATAAAGGGCCGATTTATAGCCGAAGGGAATTCCCAATACCCCGACAAGCCACCCAACCGTTCGGGCGATCTGGATCAATCGCCGATCTGGTTGGAACGGAAACAGAAGGATTGCCCCTAACAGCGCCAACAAGCGAAAGGGGGTGCTCAAAAACCCCAAGATCGCCTTTGTTGGCTTCTGATCAAGCTTACGGCGCATATGGGTGTTGGACTGGTCCCTTCCCCGGGCGGTCTGATACCAGAATGACAACCTTTCGGGAGGAATGGTCTCGTACACAAAAGCGTCGGGCACCCAGCCGACCGGTAAGCCTGCAGCAACGGTCTCGGCATAAAACTTTGCATCCGTCCCGCCGGTCATCCGCATGGTTTCATCGAACCAAAGGCCGGTTTCGCTGAACAGACGTGTCTCGCCCAGCCAGTTATTTGTCACGATGGTCACGCCACCGGTACCGTTCAACGTGGCTTTCTTTGCAGCCGCGTTTTCCTTGTCGAGGTAACGATTGCTGATATTGCGCAACATCAGCCGCTGAATCGCGGTCTCCTGCCCCGATGGCCCCGCCGCACGAAGCGGAGCGCCCATTAGCACGGCAGAGCTGTTGCGATATCCGGCGACCAACCGTTCAAGCCAATCGACCGCCACCACTTCGTCATCATCGACAAAACAGAGCAGATCCGAGCCATTCTCCAACGCTTCGCGTGCGGCTCGGTTGCGTCCGAACGGGATGCCGAGTTCGGTCTCAAGGACATAGTTCAGACTTGCTCCATTAGGCAGCTTCTCCCCTACTGCCTGCACGGTACCTTCGCTGAGCGCTGCGCTGTCGTTTTCCACCACCAAACATCGCACCGAGCAGTCGGGCGGCAGCTTCATCTCTCCCCAGCTTCGAATCAAAGCGGCCAGCATCTCGGGCCGCTGCCGGGTCAGGGTCGAAACGGTAATGTTCAGCGGGACAGAGCGGTCTTTCATCGAAATCCCATACAATCCGTGCCGGTTTCTTGGCAAGGCGCGGTGATCAAGTGGCATCCTTCTGATGCTGCATCAGTGCTTCCAACCCTACACGGTAGTTCGGATAGAGCAATGAGACGCCCAGTTCATCCTTGATCCGATCATTCCGAACGCGCTTGTTCTCATTATAGAAACTGCGCGCCATCGGAGTCAGATCAGCCTCATCAAACGGAACAGCAGGTGGCATCGGCAGACCTTGCAACTCGGCGGCATAACCGATCACATCCTGCGGTGGCACCGGTTCATCATCACAGACATTGTAGATCGCACCCGGATTGGGTTTGGCCATCGACGCGATCAAAACCTGTGCGATGTCGTCAACATGAATGCGCGAAAACACCTGGCCCGGCTTGATGATCCGCCGCAAACCTCCGCGTTTCAGCTTTGAAAACGGCCCGCGACCCGGCCCGTAAATCCCTGCCAGTCGGAAGATATGCAAGGGCAGGCCCGGAATGCCGCCCCATTGCTCCTCGGCACGCACGCGCCAACGGCCACGTTCAGCCGTCGGTGTGGCGGGCGTCGTCTCATCCACCCAGCCTCCCTGGTGATCCCCGTAAACGGCTGTGGTCGACAGGTAGCCGACCCATTTGAACTGTCCGATCCGCGCGGCGATCTCATCCTTCAATTCCGCCAGCACCGGATCACCATCGGCTGTGGGTGCTGTAGAGACAAGCAGATGCGTCACCCCATCCAGATCAGGCCGATCCCCCGGCCAGACCCAAGGCTCGGCGCCCGAGTCGCGGATTGTCTCAAGTTGCTGGGAATCACGCGTGGTTCCGATGACCCGCCATGTGGTTGGATCCAGTTGCCTCGATATCGCTCGGGCAGAATAGCCGTGGCCGAAGGAGAATAGTGTCTGTGTCATGGTCCCTTTGATGATCTGCCCGGCACGTGGATGCAAGCGCCGGATGGACGCACTTGATTCGAATCCTCTGATGCGCATTCATTGAGAAATGACCAAAAAGACACCTGACTTGCACGCAGCCTACTCCCTGAAATCGCCCGAGGAGAACAAGCGCCTTTATGCGGAATGGGCAGGGGAATATGACGACAGTTTCGCAGCGCTTGAGGACTATCAACTCCACATCCACACGGCGCGCGCTTTTGTGGGTGCAGGCGGACAAGGCCCGGTATTGGATGTAGGCGCGGGCACGGGGTTATGCGGAGCTATTCTGGCCGGGTTGGGCGTGGGTCCGATCGACGCCACCGATATCAGCGCCGAAATGCTGGACGAGGCGATGCGCAAGGATATCTATCGCGACGCGATCGAAGCCGATCTCAATCAGGGCCTGCCGGTTCCGCGCGGCAGCTATGCCGGTGTCGTCTCGTCCGGAACGTTCACCCATGGCCATCTTGGGCCAGAAGTTTTGCCAGCGCTCTTGCGCGTCGCACGCCACGGTGCGCAGTTCGCCCTGTCGATCAACGCAAAACACTTTGAGGCGCTCGGGTTCGCCGATACCTTCCGCCGCCTCGAAGCGGATCAGATCAGAGACTTATCGTTAACGCAGGTCCGGATTTATGGCGATCTTGCTGCCGGCCCTAACAAAGATGACGTCGCTTTGATCGCGTTGTTTGAGAAAACCTAACCAAAGCTCTGCGTAGGTCATATACGGACCTATGCAGAACTCGGCGGGGCAGAACGCCCTCGTGATCTAAGTATACATCTGCTTCTTGAAAGCCCGTGTCCGCGTTGTCGCCTCGGCTGAACCATCGTGATAAGTGCCGAACCACTTGTCGAACGGAATCTCGGATGTGCCGTAGTTACACTCGAAATACCGGTGATGAAGCTGGTGGAAGAAGTCCCCTGCCCGCGCGGCATCCGTTTCACCAGCCTTCAGCTTTTCGAAACCCGAGTGAGACAGTACCGGGCTGATCTGCTGGAAGTAGGCGTGAAACAGCAGATGCAGCGGATGCGAGGGTACAATCAGATGGATGAAGTAGGTGGTGAAATAGAGAAGGTTTTCATACCAGTGGTTCGATATTCCCGACCATGGTCCGATATTGACGTTACGATGGTGCACAGCATGAACGTGCTTGTAGAGTTTCGGGTGATGTTCCAATCGGTGCACCCAGTAGAAATGAAGCCCTGACCACATCGGGATGAAAAGCATCCAGATCACGAACCAAACGGGGGCCGCGGCCCAGGTTATCACTGGCGCATAGCCATTCGCCATCGCCCAGTAGATCAGCCACTGATAGACCGTCGCCACAGTCATCGCACTTCCCAGCGTCCACCAGATGTTATCCAAAACCTGATTTCGAAAGGTAAACGACCCATTGTCACGTGTCAGATCACGCCGGTCGAATTTCTTGTACATGCCCTGCCCTTTGCGCATGTAAAGCCACCAATGCAGACCTCCTGCTATCATGATCTGAGGCACCATGTTCAGCAGCCAGATACGGAACATCCAGCCGGGCGCGAAACTCTGCATGGTCTCTAATGGAGGTAAAAACACGAAATAGGCGGCAAAAGCCATCACCATGCAAAGCGTCAGCGACGTAAGGGGAAGCCAAGCCCCTTTGTACCAGTTCAGGATAGCCGCAGGACGCGGCGGCCAGTTGAACAAAGGGTTCAAACCGACGGGCCCTTCGGGGCGGTAATTCCATCGGGCGGCTTCTGCATCATGTATATCGGTCATGGCTGAAACTCCTAACAGTGCGCTTCAGGTTGCGTAATCCGAGCCTTCGGCATCCAGAACAGATTTGATTTCGCGTAAATGTGCTTCGGCCTGACCGGGATATTCATCAAGCTCTTGCGCGGTTTTCTCAGCAATCTCATCGGACAGAACGCGCAAAGGTTGCCCGGTTTGAAGAGCACGAATGTACGTTTCTGCGGCGCGTTCAAAATAATAGAGTCTGTTAAAGGCATCTGCCGGACTGTCGCCGATCACCAAAACCCCGTGGTTGCCCATGATCATGACTTTCTTTTTCGGGTCCGACAGCATCGCGGCACAGCGCTCACCTTCGCTTTCAAAAGCCAGACCTCCGAATTCTTCATCGATTACGTAGCGATTGAAGAAAGTTGCGGTGTTCTGATCGATCGGCGGCAAGCTGCTGTCTGCCAGCGAGGCAAGAACCGTCGCAAAAATCGAATGCACGTGCATCACGCAGCGCGCATGCGGGCAATGGCGGTGGATCGATCCGTGGAGCCCCCAAGCCGTCGGATCCGGTGCGCCGGGCTGGTCCATGACATCTTTGTCATTGGCATCAAGCAGCAGCAGATTTGACGCCTTGATACGCGCGAAATGCATCTGATTGGCATTCATCAGGAACTGCGTGCCGTCTTCGTTCACCGCAAGGCTGAAATGGTTCGCCACCCCTTCATGCATGTTCAACCGTTCGGTCCAGCGGAATGCGGCGGCCATGTCCACGCGTTCGGACCAATGATCGATGTTGGGACGCAGGTTTGTAACGCTCATGCCGGGCTCCTTCGCTTGTCAATTGACTTCTGGGAAATCGTGCCTTCACCGCAAACGTTTGACCAACGAAAAAAACATGCCTAGTTCATTAGTAAAACTACTGGCAGAGTTATGAGCATGCAGAAATCACTTCCACCGCTCGGCTGGCTACGCACATTTGAAGCGGCGGCCCGTCATTTGTCATTCACGGGGGCGGCGCGGGATTTGAACATGACGCAAAGCGCAGTCAGCCAGCAAATCAAATCACTAGAGGGCTATCTGGGTCAGCCATTATTCCTACGTCGTCCGCGTGCATTGGAGCTGACCGAAGCTGGTATCACCTATCTGCCGGTCGTGCGTGAAGCCTTTCGAACTCTGGTAAGGGGGACACAAGCCGTCACGGGCGCACAACAAAACGCGGTTCAGGTCCAGAGCAATATCACTTTTGCCGTCAACTGGCTGGCTCCGCGCCTACCCCGGTTTCGGGAACTGCATCCGGATGTACATCTGAATATCTTCACCGAACTGTGGGAGCCTCGCGAAATGGCCGAAGGCGCGGCGGTGGAAATCCGCTATTCGCTGCGCCCAGCCGATACGGTGCGAACGGAATTGCTACGGACAGATCACTACTATCCTGTCTGTGCCCCCGACTTCCCGGTGACGCTGGAAACTCTGCAGGAACAGCCCCTGTTCGACTGTTCAAATTTGTTGTCGAATTGGGAGAGCTGGATCACAGATCAGGGCCTAACTTGGGGGAAACCTAAGGTAACCTATTCGACGACCTATCTGGTCAGCCTGTCGGTTGCGATGGCCGGAGGAGGCTTGTGTTTAGCCCACGACATGATCGCAAAACGGTTGATTGAAGAAGGCCGCCTGATCGCGCCGTTCAACCATCGCGCTACTATGCCCGAGGCCTATTATCTATTGCTATCGCCCCAAGCCGAGGAAACGCCGGGCGCGTTGGCGTTTGTCGACTGGCTGCGCGCGGAGATTGAAGCCGATCGCCACAACTAATCGCGGGTCGCTCCCGCCCATCTTTGATGCCCTTTGGGCATCTCCTCTGGTTGGGCGTGGCAGCGCTGGCGCGCTGCGGATGGCAGGTTTTGTGATGATTCCATGATACCTTAATAGTGGGGGTTGCACCTTGCGCCGCATTCGGGAAAGTTGGGCCATGGAATACACTCCCTTCCCAAGTTGGCCCGATACCACCCCTCGTCTCATTGCTGTTGCTGCTGGCCGCGAGGCTGCCGATTTGGTGATCCGTGGCGGCGTCTGGGTCAATGTGCATAGCCGCGAAACCCTGCCTGACCATGACGTGGCGATCGCTGCGGGGCGCGTTGCTTTTGTGGGGCCGGACGCCGCGCATTGTATCGGTCCTGAGACTCAGATCATCGAGGCGCACGGTCGCTATTTGGTGCCGGGGTTATGCGACGCACATATGCATATCGAATCTGGTATGTTGACCCCGGCAGAATTTGCCCGCGCAGTCACTCCGCATGGGACGACTTCGATGTTCACCGACCCGCATGAGATCGCCAATGTGATGGGGTTGGAAGGCGTGCGCCTGATGCATGACGAAGCGCTGATGCAGCCGGTGAACATCTTCACCCAGATGCCGTCCTGTGCACCCTCAGCACCGGGGCTTGAGACCACAGGGTATGAGATCACCGCCGAGGATGTGGTTGAGGCGATGTCTTGGCCCGGTATCATCGGACTGGGCGAGATGATGAACTTTCCCGGAGTCATTCATGGCGATCCGAAGATGTTGGCAGAGATCGCGGCCACACAACGCGCCGGTAAAACAGTTGGCGGGCACTATGCTTCGCCAGATTTAGGGCCTGAATTTGCCGCTTACGTCGCTGGTGGCCCTGCGGATGATCATGAAGGCACCTGCGAGGCCGACGCCATCGCACGTGTCCGTCAGGGAATGCGGTCAATGATGCGGTTGGGGTCGGCTTGGTATGATGTCGAAAGCCAGATTACTGCGGTGACTGAAAAAGGGCTGGACCCGCGCAACTTCATCTTGTGCACCGACGACTGCCATTCGGGAACGCTGGTAAATGACGGACACATGAACCGCGTAGTGCGACATGCGATTGCCTGTGGTTGCGATCCTCTGATTGCGCTGCAAATGGCGACGATCAACACGGCGACCCATTTTGGGTTGGAACGCGAGATCGGCTCGATTACACCCGGGCGGCGCGCTGACATTATCCTGAGTTCTGATCTGGTAGAGCTTCCGATCGAAACCGTGGTCGCGCGCGGTCAGATTGTGGCTGAAAACGGGACGGTAACGGTCGAATGCCCGCATCTGAACTGGCCCGCTAAGGCGCGAAATACCGTACACCTAGGGCATGCGTTGACCTCGACAGACTTTGAAATCGCAGCCCCTGCCGGAGCGAACCGTGTCATGGCCAACGTGATCGGGGTGGTTGAAAATCAGGCCCCAACGCAAGCGTTGAAATCCGAGCTGCCGATTATCGAAGGGCTTGTTGAAGGCGAAGGCGATGTGTGCCAAATCGCATTGGTCGAACGGCATCGCGCCACGGGGGGTGTGACCAACGCCTTTGTCTCGGGCTTTGGGTATCAAGGCAAAATGGCCATGGCCTCGACCGTTGCGCATGACAGCCACCATATGATTGTTGTCGGCACCGACCGTGAACAGATGGCACTGGCCGCGAACCGGCTGGCCGAAGTGGGCGGAGGCATCACAATCTTTCGCGATGGCGAGGAACTGGCCTTGGTGGAACTGCCCATCGCAGGCTTGATGTCCGACAACCCAGCGACTGAGGTTGCCGCCAAAGCGGAACAAATGGTCGAGGCGATGAAGACCTGCGGCTGTCAGCTTAACAACGCATATATGCAGCATTCTCTGCTGGCCCTGGTTGTGATTCCTGAACTGCGGATCTCGGACCTTGGGCTGGTGGATGTACGTACATTCGAAAAGATCGACCTTCTGGAACCCCTTGCATGACTACTATCCGAACACCTGACGTTCCCAACCCCGAGAAATTTAGCGATCCGCTTGCAGCTGTCGCACGTTTAGAAGAGCTCTATGAACAGGCGACAAAATTCCTGTGCGATAGGTTTGCAAATGCACTTAAGAACGGCGCTCCTACCGAGAGGTTTCGGGCGTTCTACCCCGAAATCCGGATCAGGACCTCGTCTTACGCGCAGGTCGACAGTCGGCTGAGCTTCGGTCACGTGTCCGAACCAGGTACTCATGCCACGACAGTGACGCGCCCCGATCTGTTCCGGTCATACCTTACCCAGCAAATCGCACTATTGATCAAGAACCACGATCAGCCGGTCACAATCGGAGCCTCGGAAACGCCGATCCCGGTCCATTTCGCTGTCGCCAATAACCCGGATCTGGTTGTCCCGCATCAGGGTGCAGCTGGTTTCACTCTGCGCGATGCGTTTGATGTACCGGACCTGAATACAACAAACGACGATATCGTGAATGGCGTGCACGAGCTGGAAAACGAAGCCGGGCCCCTTGCGCTGTTCACGGCCCAGCGGGTGGACTATTCGTTGGCAAGGCTTTCGCATTACACCGCGACTGACCCCGGTCATTTCCAAAACCACGTGCTGTTCACCAACTATCAGTTCTATGTCTCGGAATTTGAGAGCTACGCACGGGCTCAACTGGCCGATCCCGACAGCGGCTATACCAGCTTTGTCTCGACCGGGAATGTTGAGATCACGGACGCCGAAGCCGTACTGGAACAGCCCCTTAAACTGCCGCAAATGCCAACCTACCACCTGAAACGCGCGGATGGGTCTGGGATTACGCTGGTCAATATCGGCGTCGGGCCATCGAATGCCAAAACGGCCACCGACCACATTGCGGTTCTGCGCCCGCACGCCTGGTTGATGGTCGGCCACTGCGCCGGTCTGCGCAACACGCAGGCGCTTGGGGATTTCGTACTGGCACATGCCTACCTGCGCGAGGACAAAGTGCTGGACGACGATCTGCCCGTCTGGGTGCCGATCCCACCGCTGGCCGAAGTCCAGGTCGCGCTGGAACAGGCTGTGGCCGAGGTAACCGAGTTGGAAGGCTACGAGCTGAAACGTATCATGCGAACTGGTACAGTCGCCTCAGTCGATAACCGCAATTGGGAGCTTCGCGATCAGTCCGGCCCGGTGCAACGGCTCAGCCAGTCCCGTGCGATTGCGCTGGATATGGAAAGTGCAACAATCGCAGCCAACGGTTATCGGTTCCGGGTTCCTTACGGCACCTTGCTGTGCGTCTCGGATAAGCCCTTGCATGGTGAATTAAAGCTTCCCGGCATGGCTTCGGCGTTCTATACCACTCAGGTCAGTCGTCATTTGGCGATCGGAATCCGGGCGATGGAGCACTTGCGCGGCATGCCGCTGGAACGGTTACACAGCCGGAAATTGCGTTCGTTTGACGAAACGGCCTTTCTCTGAAGCAAAAAAGCAACGAATTTCCCCTATTTTTGGGGTTTTTAGTGCTACTATTCGTTGTGTTCAGCCACAATATCCCGTTACAGTTACGCGGTGAGGCCCTATAGATCGGGCACGTTAAGGAGACCAAGAAATGGCAAAGCCTATGACAAAGACTCAGCTGGTGGCTGCTCTCGCTGAGGAAATGGGAACTGACAAGAAATCTGCAAATGCCGCGCTGGAGGCCATGACCGGCCTGATCACTCGCGAAGTTTCGGCAGGTGGTGCCGTCACCCTGCCCGGCGTTGGCAAAATCTACTGCCGCGAGCGCCCCGAGCGCATGGTGCGCAACCCCGCCACCGGCGAGCAGTTCAAGAAAGAAGCCGACAAAGTGGTCAAAATGACCATCGCGAAAGCTCTGAAAGACAGCGTCAACGGCTAATTCGCCGAAGACAGATCGCAAGATCGAAGGGGTCGCCACCGGGCGGCCCTTTTTTTGTCTGAATAAGTTATGTAAGCATCTGATTAATATCGAGTTTTTGCCGCTATCGCCATAGTTGTGTCATATTCCTCATCCACTCGCTTAATGGGAAGTATTATTGAGGAATCTCGATTTATGGCACGATATCAAACCACTGAATTCGATACAGAAAATCAATTCGACTGGGCAAGCATCCAATACACGATTGAAGACGATGTTGTCGTTGCAACGCGGACGACTTTTGATGCCGGATACGAGGTCTTCGGGACTTACGAAGACGGCGTTTTGCGTCAGGAATTTTATGTCGGAACAGATGAGGCACTGGGCTTTGATAATCGGTTCATTGACTATGACGCCAATGGAATAATGACCGAACGCGGAACGGTTTACCCAGACAGTATCCGCGTGACCGAGACCTTTCAAAATGGTGTTCCGAATGAGATTCTCATCCAAGATGGGTTTTTCGGAGACGGTGCAAAATCCTGGAACCAGATCGTTCTACGCTATGATGCGTCGGGCAATATCATAGGCCGCACGATAACAAACGATAATGGTGCCCGGACGGTTGAAGCCTTCGCGCCCGGTCATTTCAGTACTGTTCAGGACTTTCTACAAACCAAATCCTGGGATCGGATCGACACGTTCTTCGATGTCAACGGAGAGACAACCGGACGGACGACCACCTATGACAATGGAATTGTCAAACAGGAAACGTGGACAGACGGACAGCGTAGCAACGTAACGCAGACAGACGGAAGCGACACAAAGTCGTGGGAAACCATCAGCACCTCATTTGATCGCAGTGGAAAGAAATCTGAAAAGACAACGACATATGACAATGGAGTCGTGAAACATGAGATCTGGTCAAATGGCCAGCGCGTCAGCATCAGCCAGACTGATGAGCTGGATGCGAAATCCTGGGATTCGATCACGACCGCCTATCAGGACGGACAAATCTCGGAACGTCGGCTGGAGAAAGATAATGGGGACGTAACCGTTGCACTTTATGCGGATGGAAAACGTTCTGACGTGCTGCAACTGGACGGGGACGACAGTGCTTCTTGGGCATTGAAAGTCACCAGCTATCCAGACGCAGCCGGGAAAGAGATTTCTTTGTATGAAAAGGTCGAGGACATCCCTGAATCCTTGTTCCAATACTTCCCGGAACTGACCCCGCCTGACCCGCTTGAAGAGTTCGTGCTGGATTTCAATGACGGAACCCGCATCAAAGACAATGATCAGGTGCTGAATGGTGTATTTATTGCAAGTGTTAGCAAAGGGCAGAGCAACACTGATGGCATTCTAACCCCATACGAATACGGTGGCTCAAACCCCGACCCCGACCTGGAGGCATTCAATTCCTGGGGGGGCAACGGTTGGCTTCTCCAAAAGCGATGGCGAAGAATTCAACTTCAACAGCGTTTCCTTGGCCAATGCTTCCAGATCGGACACCACGTATATTCCTGAATCGAACTGGGCAAACCAAGTCACAATCAATGCCTATAATCGCGATGAGCTGGTGCACTCCGCAGAGGTCGATCTGACATTCGATCACGTCACCCACGAATTTGACTGGCGCGATATTGATCACGTCGAGTTCGTCGCATCGGGAGGTGAAATCACCAACGAGCACGTTGAGAACGCGGGTTGGTTCTCGATGGACGATCTTAGCTTTTTCGCCTGAATCAAGCGACAAGCTGAATCATAATGATGAGCAGTGCTTTTCTACAAAAGCTCTACCCATTCTCATTGCGCGCAAGCTCATTGATGCCAACTAGCGGGCGACCCCGCTATTCGACGCAATGGGTCCTTGCAGCTCATGTTAAAATCAGGAACAGTCGCCCGAATTTCATCAGGAGGCCGTAATGGACTTGCGCGCCATCGCCATGGGGCTTGTTTTCGCCCTCATCTGGTCTTCGGCCTTCAGTTCGGCGCGGATCATCGTTGCCGATGCCTCGCCTTTGTTCTCGTTGGCGCTGCGATTTCTGATTTCGGGACTAATTGGCGTGGCGATCGCACGCGCCATGGGGCAAAGCTGGCGCCTGACTCGCAACCAATGGCGCGCCACTATTCTGTTCGGAATCTGCCAAAATGCCCTTTATTTGGGTCTAAACTTCTATGCGATGCAGACAGTCGAGGCTTCGGTCGCGGCGATCATCGCCTCGACTATGCCCCTGCTGGTAGCCCTAGCCGGCTGGCTGCTATTGGGTGAGCGGATACGCCCGCTGGGCATCGTCGGCTTGCTGGCAGGTTTTGTCGGTGTCGCGCTAATCATGGGTAGCCGGATTAACGCTGGTGTCGATCTGTTCGGGGTTCTGCTCTGCGGAATCGGGGCGCTGGCGCTGACCTTTGCCACCTTGGCTGTTCGGGGGGCGACTTCGGGCGGTAACTTCATGATGGTGGTTGGGCTGCAGATGCTTATCGGATCGGCGGTGCTGTTTCTCGCCGCCCCGGTGTTCGAGTCTATTCATATCCACGCCACACTGCCTTTTATGCTGGCTTTCACCTACACCACGTTATTCCCGGGCCTTCTGGCAACTTTCATCTGGTTCCTGCTACTGGATCGCATCGGCCCGATCCGTGCAGCAACGTTCCATTTCCTCAACCCTGTATTCGGCGTGACCATCGCCGCCATTTTACTAGGTGAGAAGCTGGGCCCATTGGATGCGGTGGGGGTTCTGATCACAACGCTGGGAATTCTTGCTGTACAGCTGTCGCGCGAACCCGGTCAGCGCAGCAACGCCTCGACCTGATCTATCAATTTAGGCGCATTTGGCTTGGCGCTTGACCCATAGGTGGCAACGACCTCACCCTCGGGGCCAATAAGCACTTTGTTAAAGTTCCATTTCGGGACAAAGCCAGTCTGCGCAGCAACAGCTTGGTAAAACGGATGGGCATCCGAACCTTTCACTGGAGTGATATCCGTCATCGGAAGCGTAAGGTCATAATTTAGTTCGCAAAAATTCTTGACCTCTTTCGACGACGCCAGCTCTTGTTTGAACGAATTCGACGGGACCGCCAGTACCACCAGCCCGCGTTCTTCATATGTTTCGTGCAGCTCCTGCAACGCTGCGTATTGTCCGGTAAAGCCGCAAAGCGACGCCGTGTTGACCACAAGCACGGGCTGTCCGCGCCAGTCTTCCAGTGATAATGTCCCGCCATCGATTGATGAAAATTCGCCCGTCAGTGGTGCCGCCTGAAGGGCTTTGCCCAACAAGATCAAAGCAGTCAACAGAGCCATACGGAACATCACTTCACCTCCTGTTATAAGTCATACGCGCTGTGCATTCGTTTGGATCAACTGCACAGACCCGCGAGCGCGCTGTAATATGGTTTTGATTCCTGCGCATCTATGCCCAAATAGGACATCATCATTCAAACACCGGAGGATCCATGTCCCGTTATACCAAAGACCCCGAGGTCATTGCGGCCCTCTCACCTGAAGAATTTCACGTCACCCAGCGCAGCGGCACCGAACGCCCGGGCACTGGCAAGCTGTTGAACAACAAGGAACCGGGCATCTACGTGGATATCGTCTCGGGCGAGCCGTTGTTCGCCTCGACCCACAAATACGAATCCGGCTGCGGCTGGCCCAGTTTCACCAAGCCAATCATACATGAACATGTCGAAGAGTTTCGCGACACCACTCATGGCATGATCCGGACCGAGGTCCGCTCGAAACACGGCGACAGCCACCTGGGCCACGTGTTTCCCGATGGCCCCCGCGAACATGGCGGGCTACGCTATTGCATCAATTCCGCCTCGCTGCGGTTCATTCATCGCGACGAGATGGAGGCCGAAGGGTATGGCGAATTTCTGATCCATGTGGAGGATATCTGATGACCGATGAACGCGCCGTTCTGGCCGGAGGCTGCTTTTGGGGCATGCAGGACCTGATCCGCAAACTGCCCGGCGTCTCGCGCACCCGCGTCGGGTACACCGGCGGCGATGTGCCAAACGCAACTTATCGCAACCACGGCACCCATGCTGAAGGGATCGAAATCTGGTTCGACCCGACCCAGATCACCTATCGCGATCTGCTAGAGTTCTTTTTCCAGATCCACGACCCGACCACCCTGAATCGTCAAGGCAATGACCGCGGAATGAGTTATCGCTCGGCGATCTACTATGTGGACGATGCCCAGAAACAGGTGGCCGAAGATACAATTGCCGATGTCAACGCCAGTGGCATTTGGCCCGGCAATGTGGTGACCGAAGTCGAACCCGTCGGCGATTTCTGGGAAGCCGAGTCCGAGCATCAAAATTACCTAGAGCGCATCCCCAACGGATACACCTGCCATTTCCCGCGCCCGGACTGGGTGCTGCCAAAACGCTCCAGTGCGGCAGAATGATATGCGCGGTATAGCCCCTTGCGGGGCTATCCGACCGCCACCCGAGGTCGTCCACTGGCCTCGACCGTGATCAACGCTTCGACGAATACCTCTTGCGCTTCAATCTTGGCGGTGCGGATATCGCGGTCGACTGTCACGCGTATATCCTCGGCACCTGCTTGGCGCACCGCGCCCTCAGCCTCGTTGCGCAGCACGTCTTCAAGCAGCTGCAGAGCGGAATTCGAGTCCGAAAAATCCTGCGGCCCCTCTTCCAGATGTACCCGATAGCGGCCTTCGGCCGGGGACGTAACTGAACCGGCACGCCGAAGGGTCAGCCGCCCGACAACCGCACCGATGGCATTTGCAACACCGGCATGCTCTGGCAGGACCATCTTGCAATGCAACCGCTCTCCGACTGCCGGGTAATAGCTGGGGGCCGAAGCCCCAAGGCCCACCACATCCACATTCAGCGCGGCATCCAATGCCAACAACCCACGGTGTTTCGCCAGCCCGCGCTGCGTCAGAACATGCCGGGCCAGATCTCTTGCAGGCTGGTCAAACCCATGGCTTTCCTCGGCAAAAGCAGTCTCTAATAAGGTCAATGAGGTTTGTTCCGTCAACTGATCGACAATGAGCTGAGCCAGCGCTTCAGGCGATACTGCCAGCTTGTCCCCTGATCCAACCCGCTTACGCGCCATCAGTTCCAGCGCCTTGAGCGCTGCCGAGCAGTCCCAATCCGCAAGCCGCCCCAGAGCATGGCTGGCATCCGAAGGGGTGACACCCGAGACCTGTACGATCCCGCGATCCACCAAACGACCCAGTGCCCCATGCTCCATCCGGGTTTGCAACAGACTGCTGAGCGGCACAACACGATCCTCCAACCGGTCCAGTAACACTGATTCACGCGGCCCGACCCCATCGGCGGGGATACCCGACACACGACGGGCAAACCTCGTGTCATGTTCACCTACGGTCGTCGCCCGCAATTGCTCATCCAATGCCGCATGTACCACATCCGGGGCCTCAGCTGCGATCAGCGACACCGGCAGCACCCGACGCGGCCCAAGGAAGACACCGCCGCCCAAGCCTTCGGTCACCACATGCACCTGACTGTCACCGCCCAAACCATGAGTCCGCATCGCAACCGCTTCGACCATGGTCCGGAAACCGCCAACCTGCGCGCCTGCAGGGTCGATGGCGGGTTTGCCATCCCGGATCAGCGCGACGTCGGTCGTAGTCCCGCCGATATCGGACACCAGCGCGTTCTCAGCTTCGGTCAACCAGCGCGCGCCAACGATAGAGGCCGCAGGGCCACTTAGGATCGTTTCAATCGGACGCTCCCGCGCCTGCTCGGCGCTCATCAAAGCGCCATCCCCGCGCACAACCATCATTGGGGCGGTGATGCCCTGCGCGCGCAACTGATCCTGCGCGCGCCCGATCAAGCGGTCGATCATCCCGATCAATCGTGCATTCAGCACGGCGGTCACCGCACGCTTTGGCCCATTCAGCTTGGCCGACAGGTGATGAGAGCACGTGACCGGCACTCCCGTACGCTCGGAAATCACGCGCGCCACTTCCAGTTCATGCGCCGGATTCCTGGTCGCGAACTGTGCCGCAACCGCATAACCGGAAATGCCTGAATGTGAGTCTAAAAAGGCCTCAAGCCCTGCAACATCCAATTCGGCGACCTGACCCCCGGCATGGTTGTGCCCCCCGGCCAGAACCAAAGCCGGATCGCCCTTCAACGCCTCTCTTAGACCGTGTTTCTCAAGGTCGCTTTCCCGAAACCCGACATAGATCAACGCCACGCGCCCGCCCTGGCCTTCGACCAACGCATTGGTGGCCAGCGTTGTCGACAACGATGCCATCCCAATCTGATCCGGAGACACATCAGCCGTCTCTAGCACAGCAGAAACCGCGCGCCCCACACCAATCGCTAGATCCGCTCGTGTGGTCAGCGATTTGGCCGACGCGATCACCTCGCGCTCATCCCGGATCAGCACCGCATCCGTATAGGTTCCGCCCGTATCCACCCCCAAAGCCAACGCCATCGGGTCCTCCATCTGTTCGCCAGAACCGGGTGTAACGTTTTCCTGCGGCGCGTCCAGCCTGTTTACGACAACCGGGATGCCGCCCAGCGCGCTGCATCAGCCACGGTCGGATCCGGATCATCGGTCAGCGCCTGAGCAACCGGCAGTAACGCCGGCACCGCTGAGTTCCCAATCGCATAAAGCACGTTCCGCACGAACCGATTCCGGCCGATCCGCTTTATCGGCGAGCCCGAGAACATCGCGCGGAATGCTGTATCATCCAGCTGCGCCAGTTCCGCCAACGGAGGCGCCTTTAGCTCCTCCCGCGCCGCATAGCGAAGGTCACTGGCCGCGACCGCAAACTTGTTCCACGGGCAGGCCGCAAGACAATCATCGCAGCCGTAGATTCGGTTGCCCAACAGCGCGCGCAGCTCTTCCTCCACCGGCCCCTTATGCTCGATGGTCAGATACGAAATACAGCGCCGCGCATCCAACTGATACGGTGCCGGAAACGCGTCGGTCGGACAGGCCGTCAAACACGCGCGGCATGAGCCACAATGGTCGACCTCAGCGCCATCCACAGGCAAATCCAAAGTTGTGAAAACAGACCCTAAAAAGGCCCAATTTCCCCAATCCTGACTGACAAGATTGGTATGCTTGCCCTGCCAGCCTAGCCCAGCGGCCTGCCCCAGCGCCTTCTCTGGCACCGGAGCAGTATCGACAAACACCTTCACTTCACCCCCACCCTCGGCAATCAGCCAGCGCGCCAATCGTTTGAGGCGCTTCTTAACCAGATCGTGATAATCCTTGTTCTGCGCATAAACCGAAATGGCGCCCAAGTTGGAATGCGCCAGCACCGCAGTCGGGTCATGCTCGGGCGTATAGCTCTCCGCAAGCATGATCACCGACCGCGCGTCAGGCCACAGCACAGACGGATCACCGCGCCAATGAGCCCGCTCAGCCATCCAGCCCATCTGGCCATGATATCCGGCTTGTAGAAAGGCATCCAACCGTTCGGGAACAAGGGGCACATCCCAAGGACGACAAACCCGACAGGCGACAAACCCCTCAGACAAGGCTTGCTCCACCAACCGCTGTTTCAACTCCGATCCGCTCTTCATCTGGCCAAAAATACCTTCGGGGGTGAATTGGCCCAATGGCCAAGAGGGGGCGGACAGCCCCCTACCCCTCAATCTATCAGAAATCCAGATCCGCGTAATGTGGCGGTGGCCGGAATCCCGGAACCTGATCCGCCAGAATCGAGCGGAACGCCGGGCGGGATTTGATCTTGGCGTACCAGTCCTTCACCGCAGAGCTTCGGTTCCAATCTACGTCCGAAATGTAATCCAGCGCCGACAGATGCGCCGCCGCGGCGAAATCGGCCAATGTCATCTGATCTCCGGCCAGCCAGCGACGGTGATCCAGCAGCCAGGCCATATAATCCAGATGATACTTGATCGCGCGCGCGCCTTCCTTGACGTTCTTGCTGTCCGGATAGCCTTGCCCCGTTACTTTCTTGTTCACCCGCTCATACAGTAGCTTTGAGGTCACCTCGTGGTGAAACTTGTCATCAAACCAGCCTACCAAACGCCGCACCTCATAACGTGCTTCGGCTTTTTTAGGCATCAAGGGTGGCTCGGGTCGGGTCTCTTCGATATATTCGCAGATCGCGGCGCTTTCGGCCATGATCTGACCATCCAGTCGCAGCACAGGAACCTTACCCGCCGGGTTGCGGCGCAAAAAATCCGGGTCCTGTTCCCAGTATCGTTCTTCGACCAGCTCAACCTCGATCTTCTTTTCGGCCAGAGACAGGCGAACCTTGCGGCAATAGGGCGAGAGGGGAACGTGAAACAGACGCGCCATGAACTTCCATTCGAACCAGTAGAGTACCCTTCAAGCTTTAGCCGCTGAGGGGTCTGGGTTTCAATCCTCGAAACACGCGGCGCGTCCATCTGCGCGGATGGTGGCCGCTCCATCCAGAATTGACGCGGCACGCCTGCGGGTCCGCACCGATGGATCCGTCACCGACCGGTTGCGCGGGGATGGCAGAATCGCCGCCACACGCGCCGCTTGTGTCGGAGACATTTTTGCCGCACTCACCCCATAATACTTCTGCGCCGCGGCCTCGACGCCAAAGATCCCTTGTCCGGTTTCCGCGACGTTCAGATACACTTCGAGAATGCGCTGCTTGCTCCAGACGATTTCAACAACCGGTGTCATCGAGGTTTCAAGCGCCTTGCGGACCCAGCTGCGCCCCTGCCAGAGAAATACATTCTTGACCACCTGCTGCGTGATGGTCGATGCACCCCGGCTGCCGCCATCTTCCAGCGCATCGCGGATCGCTTCGACATCAAAGCCCCAATGCAGGCAGAAGTTGGCATCCTCGGCTGCTACGACCGACCGCGCCATGATCGGGGCAATCTCTTCGATCGGCACCCACTCGCGATCAACCTTCCCAAGCCGACGCCACTCGGACCAGATCGTATGCGTGACCGGCGGGTTCACGACTGAATAGATCAGAACCAAAGACACAAAAGCCACGACCATCGCCAGAACAACACGAAGGGCCCAGCGCCGTATCCGAGCGATGGGGCCTGTTGTTTTGTTTGATCTGGACGCCTTCTTTTTCTTACCGCGCGGTTTGCGGACTGCTTTTTTTGCCATGCCTTGCTATACGCCGCGAAGGGCGTATTTGAAACGGATTATTTCGACAACATCTGTCCGTCGCGCGGTCGCACAACCGGGCGTGCAGTTCTGACTGAGGCTGCTCCGCGCGCCGCCAACTCCGGGAACAAGGCCAATACTTCTGCTTGCGTCCGACGCTCGGCCTGGGTCAGTGCATGTCCCGGGTAGTAGCTTTCACTTTTGGCGCCATTGGCGAACACGATCTCATGTCGCCGGAACAGAATGTGGATATAATCCACCTCGCCCCCTTCGACACGCGTGACTGTTGTTCCGTTCACAAGACAATGGGCAGCGATCAGAACTTCTTCATGGCCAAACAGGTAGGGTGCACGCCAATCATCGATCAGCATCCTGTGCTGCGGCGAAACAAGCAGAGGGCGCGTGAGCCCGAACATCCCTGTCTCGAACCGAATTGGGGCCAGTTTACCCTCGGCTGCTACCTTGGTCCGACCAATCCAGAGCACAGGTTTAGCGCCGCTATCCGCGGTCGTAACCAGATCTCCAAGTTTCAGGTCCTCGACCGGCCGGGGCCCATCGGGGGTATTAATCAATGTGCCGGGCGTAAAGCAGGGCGGACCGAGATCACCGTTGGCGATATCGACCGAACCAAACGAAGCCCCATCATCGCTAAAATCGGTGACTGACGAAGAAACAAACGTGCCTTGCTGCAGAACCGATCCGTCTGTTGGGGTAAAAACCTCGCGCCCGTCAGCAAGGTAGAAGGTAACGCCGGTATATGTAACCTGCGCACCACCCGGCAACTCGATCGTCACCATATCATCGAAGTAAGACGCAGTGATGTCAGATCCGTCGACCGAGTCTCCATTCAGCCGGTTGACCAGATCATCGTCATTCTGATCGATGATATCAAAGAACTCGACGTTCAGCGTGGATCCAACAACGGTTCCGTTCGCACCCGGATTGGCCGGGTCGAGCACAAAAAACTGGTCTGTATACGTCGTGGGCACACCGATATTCCACTTCACTCACATCATTGGGATAGCAGCATGCCTGCATTTCCCGAATAAACTATGACTAAAGCTAGGCGTTATGCACGGCATTACACAAGAATTGGAAACAATATGGCCAGACAAAAGAATACCCGGCGTGTTGGGAACGACACGCCGGGCCAAAGATTTAGATCTCTCAAGACCTATTCTGCAGGAACCGCCGCCACCTCGGTGGTCAGAGGATGACTGAGCTTGTTCAACATCTCTTTCGGGCAAACCTGCAGGAAGTTGGTCTTTTCCACATCCCAATGCTGTAAGATATCAATGGCTTTGCGGCTATTGGTTTCCGCGACATGGCGCTCGATCATTGCTTTCAGCTGATCTTCCCAATGGTCCACTGTCACCGGACAGGTGACAAGCGTCTCCATGTTCATCAGCGCTTCGGCCTTGCCTTCGGGGTCGTACAGATAAGCCATACCACCCGTCATCCCCGCACCAAAGTTAGCACCGATATCGCCGAGAATAACCGCAACACCGCCGGTCATGTATTCACATCCGTTCGAGCCGCAGCCTTCGATCACCACTCTGGCACCTGAATTTCGCACCGCGAACCGCTCACCTGCGCGGCCTGCTGCAAATAGGTGGCCATCGGTGGCACCGTATAGGACGGTGTTGCCAATGATGGTGTTATATTCCGCCTTGAGCGGGCTCACCTGCGGGGGTCGCACAACAATCATGCCGCCCGAAAGCCCCTTGCCGACATAGTCGTTGGCATCACCCGAGACCTCCAGCTTGAGACCTGGAGCGGCAAAAGCCCCCAGCGACTGGCCGGCCGAACCCTGCAGTTTCACATGCAAGTGATCGTCCTGGAACGTGTTCCGCATGCCGAAATTCTGGACGATGTGGCTTGAGACACGTGTACCCACGGTCCGATGCGTGTTCTGCACCGCGTAAGATAGTTGCATCTTCTCACCGTCTTTCAGGAACCGTGCTGCATCGCGCACAATCTCGGCATCCAGCGTATCCGGCACTGCATTACGATCCTTGTCGCGGTTGTAGACGATATCATGTGCGCCATCGACGGTGATCAACAGCGGGTTGAGGTCCAGATCATCCAGATGCGCCGATCCGCGGCTGACCTGTGCTAGCAGATCAGCACGACCGATGATTTCGTCAATCGAACGTGCGCCGAGGCTAGCCAGCAGTTCTCGCACTTCCTGTGCGTAGAAGGTGATCAGGTTCACCACCTTGTCCGCGTTACCAGTAAACTTGGCACGCAACGATTCGTCCTGCGTACACACGCCCACCGGACAGGTGTTCGACTGGCACTGACGCACCATAATACAGCCCATTGCGATCAGGGCGGCGGTACCGATGCCGTATTCCTCAGCGCCCATCATCGCGGCCATGACGATGTCGCGACCGGTGCGCAGGCCACCATCCGTCCGCAGAGTCACACGGTCGCGCAGGTTGTTCATCGCCAGAACCTGATGCGCCTCAGTCAGGCCCATCTCCCACGGCAGTCCAGCGTATTTGATACTGGTTGCGGGCGACGCGCCCGTTCCGCCATTGTGACCCGAAATCAGGATAATATCCGCTTTCGCCTTGGCCACACCGGCGGCAATCGTTCCAACGCCCGAAGACGCCACCAGCTTTACCGTCACCTTACAGCGCGGGTTGATCTGTTTCAGGTCGTAGATCAACTGCGCCAAATCCTCGATCGAGTAGATGTCGTGGTGCGGCGGCGGTGATATCAAGGTCACGCCCTTGGTAGAATGCCGCAGACGCGCGATCAGGTCTGTGACTTTCATACCCGGCAGCTGACCGCCCTCACCCGGTTTCGCGCCTTGGGCGACCTTAATCTCAAGCTCTTCGCACTGGTTCAGGTATTCGGCGGTCACGCCGAACCGGCCCGAGGCCACCTGTTTGATCTTGGCCGACGGGTTGTCACCGTTGGGTTCAGGCACAAAATGCGCCGGATCTTCACCACCTTCGCCGGAATCCGACTTCGCGCCAATCCGGTTCATCGCCACGTTCAGTGTCTTGTGCGCCTCGGGGCTGAGCGCGCCCAGCGACATGCCTGGAGTGACAAAGCGTTTGCGGATTGAAGTGATCGATTCGACCTCTTCGATCGGCACCGGCTTGCCCAGCGGCTTGAAATCCATCAGATCGCGCAAGTGAATCGGAGGATTGGACTGCATCTTGGCCGAATACTGTTTCCACAGCTCATATGAGGCGCGGTTACAGGCCATTTGCATCATGTGCATTGAGGTTGCTTCCCACGCGTGGGTCTCACCCGATTTACGCGCTTTGTAGAAACCTCCGATGGGCAGAACATCCAGACCGCTGTCCCACGCCTTGGCATGAATTTCTTCGACTTTGGTCTGAATGCCGGTGACACCGATGCCGGAGATACGACTGGTCATACCCGGGAAATACTCGGCCACCATCGCGCGGCTGAGACCCACGGCTTCGAAATTCAGACCACCGCGATAGGACGAGATCACCGAAATACCCATCTTGGCCATGATCTTCAGCAGACCCTGGTCGATGGCTTCGCGATAGCGCGCAACGTTTTCGGTCAGGGTGCCGTCCAGCAGACCACGGTCAATGCGATCAGCCAGTGAATCTTCGGCCAGATAGGCGTTCACAACAGTCGCGCCACAGCCGATCAGAACCGCAAAGTAATGAGGATCAACACATTCAGCAGACCGCACGTTCAGCGAACAAAAGGTCCGCAAACCCTGACGGGTCAAATGCGAATGCACAGCACTGGTGGCCAGGATCATCGGCATCGCCACACGACCTTGCCCTGAATTCATGTCAGACAGAACCAAGTGACCCGCGCCCGAGCGCACGGCTTCTTCTGCTTCGGCTCTAACACGTGCCAAGGCGGCGCTCAGAGCGCCTCGGCCGGGTTCAAAGCTACAATCGATCTCCGCAAGGGGTGAACCCAGTTGATTGACCAGGGTGTCCCATTGTGCATTGCCGACAAAGGGGCTTTCCAGAACGATGATCTCGGTCTGGCTGCTGTCTTCGTCCAGCACGTTCTTAAGGTTGCCGAACCGCGTCTTCAGCGACATCACACGGTATTCACGCAAACTGTCGATCGGAGGGTTCGTCACCTGGCTGAAGTTCTGCCGGAAAAAGTGGCTAAGCGGGCGGTATTGCTTGGACAGAACAGCCGAGGGCGTATCATCCCCCATCGAAGCCAGCGCCTCTTTGCCGTCCTCTGCCATCGGGGCAAGAATCTGTTCTAGGTCTTCTACAGAATACCCGGCCGCGATCTGACGCTTGCGCAGTTCTTCTCCGGTGAATTTCGGGTGTTCCGTCACGCCCGCAAGTGACTCGTCCAGATCGTTGATCTTGCCGACCCAGTCGCCAAACGGCAGTGCTCGGGCCAGTTTGTCCTTGATCTGCTTGTCGCGGAACAGCTTGCCCTTTTTCATATCGACAGCCAGCATCTGGCCCGGTCCCAGCGCGCCTTTTTCGGTCACGGTGGCCTCATCAATCGGCACCATACCCGCCTCGGACCCCGCGATGACCAGACCATCGCCGGTTACCACATAGCGCATCGGGCGCAGACCATTCCGATCCAAACCGGCACATACCCAGCGGCCATCCGTCATTGCCAGCGCAGCAGGGCCATCCCAAGGTTCCATCACTGAATTGCAGTAGGAATACATGTCGCGCCAGCTTTGCGGCAGCTCGATAGCTTGCTTGGACCAGCTTTCCGGAACCAGCATGGTTTTCGCCATCGGCGCCGAGCGCCCCGCACGCACCAAGACCTCGAATACCG
Organism: Ruegeria sp. CE6; assembly: GCF_056537485.1. Classification (NCBI taxonomy): domain Bacteria; kingdom Pseudomonadati; phylum Pseudomonadota; class Alphaproteobacteria; order Rhodobacterales; family Roseobacteraceae; genus Ruegeria; species Ruegeria sp. CE6. The sequence goes on from NZ_JBQFRR010000006.1 coordinate 26,109, forward strand.
AGTCTAATGCGGCGGAATCCGACGATCCGCCCGCTATGATCGGTTTGATATCCTCGGCATAGACGCCAAAGCTGTCCGAGGTCATGCGGATCTCGTGGCTTTTCATCCAGTTGATGTTGCCTTTCAGCGTGTTGATCTCACCGTTGTGGGCCAACATACGGAAGGGCTGAGCCAGCCACCATTGCGGGAACGTGTTGGTCGAATAGCGCTGGTGGTAAATGGCAAAAGCAGACTCGAACCGCTCATCCATCAGGTCGGGGTAGAAAACAGCGACCTGCTCGGCCAGCATCATGCCTTTGTAGATGATCGACCGGCAAGAGAGCGACGCCAGATACAGCCCCGAGATTCCTGCGGCCAGCGCCGCTTTTTCAATACGGCGACGAATGACATAGAGCTCACGCTCGAATGTCTCTTCATCCACGCCTTTGGAGTTCGAGATCAAAATTTGCTCGATCTCGGGCCGGGTCGCGTTGGCCTTTTCGCCCAGACAGGTCACATCAACCGGCACATGTCGCCAGCCATAAATATAGTAACCCATGCGCAGAACTTCGGTTTCGACTATGGTCCTGCACTGTTCCTGCGCGCCAAAATCCGTGCGGGGCAGGAAAACCTGACCGACAGCAACCAGTTCATCCAAGTTTGGTTCATGACCCGTGCGCCGAATCTGATCATAGAAGAATGGGACCGGGATCTGAACATGGATACCTGCGCCATCCCCGGTTTTACCGTCCGCATCCACCGCGCCGCGATGCCAGATTGCCTTTAGCGCATCGATCCCGGCATCCACCACCTTGCGTGACGGCTTACCATCGACGGACACAACAAGGCCCACACCGCACGAGGAATGCTCTTCTTCCTCTGAATAGAGACCGTTTTCTGCCATCCATTTGCGCTTGGCTTCCTCGGCCCGCACCCAATCGGCTTCATATTTGGTCATTGGCTGTCTCCTTTTTCCCAAGGGGGCACACAGGCTTTGGTTCATCTGTCGGCGTTCGCTTTCGAACGCATACCCGCTGGGATTTTTCGAATTGCTTTTGCGTTTTGTTTCACTCGGCTGCGATGGCGGATTTGGCGTTAAAACGCTCAATTATGGCATCTGCGCAATCGCGCCCGTCACGGATCGCCCAGACCACCAGCGAAGCACCGCGCACGATGTCGCCGATGGCATAAACGCCCTCCATCTCGGTCGCACCGGTCTGGAACGCTGCTTTGATTGTACCCCAGCGGGTCACAGGCAGATCGGGTTGGCCGAATAAGGTGGGCAGGTCTTCGGGTTCGAATCCAAGCGCCTTGATCACCAGATCGGCCTCTTCGACATAGTCTGCGCCCTCAATCACTTCGGGAGCCTGACGGCCCGAGGCATCGGGCTGGCCCAGACGCATCTTCTGCACCATGACACCGTTCACTTGCTCATCGCCGGTAAAGCCTTTGGGTGCGCTAAGCCATTCGAAGATCACGCCTTCTTCCTCGGCATTCTGGGTCTCGCGCTGCGAGCCCGGCATATTGGCGCGGTCGCGGCGATAGAGGCATTTGACCGACGTCGCACCCTGACGAATCGACGTGCGCACGCAATCCATCGCGGTATCACCCCCGCCGATGACGACCACTTTCTTACCTTCCGCGTTCAGGCGGCCATTGTCGAAGTCATCAACCGCATCGCCAAAACTTTTGCGATTCGAGGCTGTCAGAAAATCGATCGCCTTTTCAATCCCACCCAGACCGCTGCCGGGCATGGACAGATCACGGGATTTGTAGACGCCCGTTGCAATAATCACCGCATCATGTTTCGCGTGGATTTCCGCGAATTTCGCGGCGTCCACATCGCAGTTCAGCTCAAATGCAACACCACCATCTGCCAGCAGGTCATTTCGGCGTTGGACGATATCCTTTTCCAGCTTGAAACCGGGAATGCCGTACATCAGCAGCCCCCCCGCACGGTCATAACGATCATAGACCGTGACCTGAATACCCGCCCGGCGCAGCATATCCGCCGCTGCCAATCCACCGGGTCCACCGCCAATGATACCCACGCTTTCGTCGCGCTCGGCACGAGGCTGAACGGGTTTGACCCAGCCTTTATCCCAGGCTGTATCGGTAATGTATTTCTCGATCGAGCCGATGGTGACCGTACCGTGGCCTGATTGCTCGATCACGCAATTGCCTTCGCACAGACGGTCCTGTGGGCAGATGCGGCCGCAGATTTCAGGGAAAGTGTTGGTAGCCTGGCTTGTTTGATACGCCTCTTCCAACCGCCCGGTTGCCGTCAGGTTCAGCCAATCAGGGATATTGTTGTGCAGCGGACAATGGGACTGGCAATAGGGCACTCCGCACTGGCTGCATCGGCTGGCCTGTTCGGCCGCCTTCTCCGCGGCGTACTCGGCATAGATTTCATCGAAGTCCTCTTTGCGGTCACTGGCGGCACGCTTTTCAGGCATGACACGATCGATCTGCACAAATTTCAGCATCGGTTGCTTGGCCACGGGTCAGACTCCATGAATTGGCTTGGTCAGGGTTCTTTAAGTGAAGTCATTCTGGATGAAAAGTCAACTGTACTGACCTATATTGAGAAAACTGCATCGCTCGATGTTTTTTCAGAGAAATTTGTCGTGTTTTTAGTTCCGATTCGGACCTATCTGAGCACTTCACTTTCCCGTTGCCCGCTTATACCCATTGTTCTCAACAAAACGAGCACGGTACCGGCAGAGCAGATGAGCCTTTTTCACTTGATTCTTGTGGCGATCATTCAGGGCGTCACCGAATTCTTGCCTGTATCTTCATCCGGGCACCTGATCCTGCTGCCCCGCCTGACTGGCGCGGATGATCAAGGCCTGGCAATCGATGTCGCCGTCCATGTAGGAACACTTGGCGCGGTTATTCTTTATTTCTGGTCAGATGTGAAACAAGCCCTAGCCGGGATACCCCAAATTATCCGAGGACGAATTGAGACGCCTCAGGCGCGGTTGGCACTGGGCTTGGTCATCGCCACGATTCCGACAGTCATTGTGGGCGGGATCGTGTACCTGACGGGGCTTGAGCAGACTCTACGTTCAGTCGCCGTCATCGGATGGGCGATGCTTGGCTTCGGGTTAGTGCTGTATTGGATGGATCAAAAGGGGGTACAAACCAAACGTAGTTCGGACTGGGGCTTAAAGGACGCAATGATCATGGGGCTGTGGCAGATGTTGGCCTTAATCCCGGGGACTTCACGCTCGGGGATTACGATCACAGGCGCTCGTCAGCTTGGCTATACACGCGAAGATGGTGCGCGGATTGCCATGCTGATGTCGATACCAACGATCATCGCTTCGGGCGTCCTGCTTTCGATCGATGTCGTCCGTGAGGCAGATACACAGCTGGCCAAGGACGGAGCGATTGCCGCAGCCTTCGCCTTTGTTTCGGCTCTGCTCGCGCTTAACCTGATGATGCGGCTTCTGCGCAGCGTCAGTTTCACACCCTATGTGATCTACCGGGTCATCCTCGGAGCAATCCTGCTGGTGATTGCCTATAGCTGATCAGATGCGCAGGTTCTTGGCCGAGTTCTGAATATCGTCATACTGACCCGCGGGGCGGAATTTCCACAGATATTCTGGCAGAACCGACTCCAACGTCGCGGGCTCGATCCCGAGGTCCGAAAAACCTTTGGCGTCATCCGCCACCACATTATCGCGCCGCAGATTCTTAAGTTGGTCACGGGTCAGGATATTGTTCGGAAACAACTGAAAACTGACGAACTTCGCGATATCCAACACACCCGCCATGATTTTCGCCGCCCAGAAAGGCATCCCGATGATGATCCGGCGGCGATGAATTACGTCGAGCATCTGCTGCATCAAGGCGCGGAAACTCTTTACCTCTGGCCCGCCCAGTTCATAAACAGCGGCAGACGCTTTGCCCAGAACGCCTTGAACTGCCGCTTGCGCAACATCATCGACATAGACAGGTTGAAATTTCGTTTCCGCCCCAACAAGCGGCAGGAACGGGCTCATCCGTGTCATCCCTGCGAAGCGGTTGAAAAACTGGTCTTCGGTGCCGAAAATGACTGATGGGCGCAGAATGACGGCACCCGGCATGTGTTGCAAAACGCCCGCCTCGCCCTGCGCTTTGGTGCGCGCATATTCGCTGTCGGATTCGGGATCCGCACCAATGGCCGAGATATGGACCATGCGGTCAATACCCTGAGCGGCCGCCAGCCGGGCGATCCGTTCGGCACCTTCGGCCTGCACTGCGTCGAACGCATTCTTGCCCAGCTCATTCAATACGCCGACGCAATTCACAACGGCGTCAACACCATGCATCGCTGCAGCGACCGAGGCGTCATCACGGATATTGCACAAGATAGGCTCGACCTGACCAACCGCGCCATAGGGTCTGACGAACATCGCTTCATTGGGCCGCCGCACAGCGACGCGGACACGCCAGCCTTCGGCAGCCATACGCCGCGCGATATATCGGCCAACAAAGCCCGATCCACCGTAAATCGTGACGAGTTTCGACATGATGGCGCTCCTGCTGTCTTGGTCTGAATTGATCTAGCGCCCACGAGCCCGTCGAACAAGGCGCAATAACGCCGCGCTTCTCTGAAAATCCGTCGCGTGAACCAGAAGTTGGGGCACGCATCAAAAAACTTTCAAAAACACCCCCGAATCTGGTTGACGCCCCCTGCCAGTCAGCTTAAACGCCCCTCCACGACACCTGCCCAGGTGGCGGAATTGGTAGACGCGCTAGCTTCAGGTGCTAGTGTCCGTATGGACGTGGAGGTTCGAGTCCTCTCCTGGGCACCAAAATTTCCATAAAATTTGAACCCCTGGCACTTCCGGTCACTTGACCGATGTAGAATCAGACTGGTTTGGCCTGTCTGAGTCAATTTCTTTGTTTGACCCCGAGAATCGACCCGTAGCTACCGGAATTAACAATCTCTGTTGCACTACCTTTTGCCAGTCTAAGAAGGACATGGTGCAAGGCTATGGCAATTTCCTGCAAATCAAACTCATCTTTTTTGAAGATACCTTCCCGTCACGCTTGTTAGTTACAAAGTCAACTATTACCACACCGATTAAATTCGATCGTATCTGTCCGGAAGGAACGTGCAAAATGAATGAGCTGACCAAGAATGAACGCATGACAGTTGCCCCATCCTTGAAAGGGCCGCACGAAGGGTACATGCCGGGCTTTGGCAACGATTACGAAACCGAAGCGCTTCCTGATGCTCTGCCCCAGGGTATGAACAGCCCGCAGAAATGCAATTACGGCCTCTATGGTGAGCAGCTTTCAGGCACTGCGTTCACGGCACCTTCGCACCAGAACGAGCGTACCTGGTGCTATCGTATCCGCCCGTCGGTAAAGCATTCACATCGCTATGAAAAAATCGATGTTCCCTATTGGAAATCAGCGCCCAATGTAGATCCTGACGTTGTCAGCTTGGGACAGTACCGCTGGGATCCGGTGCCCCATACCGGTGAACAGACAACCTGGGTCACGGGCATGCACACCATGACCACTGCCGGGGATGTGAACACTCAGGTCGGGATGGCCAGCCATATCTATATGGTGAATACTTCAATGCAGGATGATTACTTCTTCTCGGCTGACTCCGAGCTGCTGGTGGTGCCGCAAGAGGGCGTTCTGCGATTCTACACCGAATTGGGGATCATCGACCTTGAACCCAAGGAAATCGCTATCATTCCACGCGGCCTTGTCTACCGGGTCGAAGTTGTGGAAGGCCCTGCGCGCGGGTTCGTGTGCGAAAACTACGGCCAGAAATTCGAACTGCCTGGCCGCGGCCCGATCGGCGCCAACTGCATGGCCAACCCGCGTGATTTCAAAGCACCGGTCGCGGCGTTTGAGGACCGCGAAGTGCCCTCAACCGTGACCGTCAAATGGTGCGGCCAGTTTCACCAGACCAAGATCGGTCACAGCCCGCTGGACGTGGTGGCGTGGCATGGCAACTATGCACCCGTCAAATACGACCTGCGTACATATTGCCCGGTCGGAGCCATCCTGTTCGATCATCCGGATCCGTCGATCTTCACCGTTCTGACCGCACCTTCAGGCCAGCCCGGCACCGCCAATATCGACTTTGTTCTGTTCCGCGAGCGCTGGATGGTCATGGAAGATACCTTCCGTCCGCCCTGGTACCACAAGAACATCATGTCCGAACTGATGGGCAATATTTACGGCCAATATGATGCGAAACCGCAGGGCTTTATTCCCGGCGGTATGAGCCTGCACAACATGATGCTGCCCCATGGACCGGATCGCGAAGCCTTTGAAAAAGCATCGAATTCAAACCTGGGGCCAGACAAACTGGAGAACACCATGTCCTTCATGTTCGAAACCCGCTTTCCGCAGCATCTCACAGCGTTCGCCGCCAATGAGGCACCACTGCAGGACGATTACATCGACTGTTGGAGCGACATCGAAAAGAAATTCGACGGCACACCCGGCAAGAAGTGACGAGGGTATAATTCCTTCGTCTCCCAAAAGGCAGAGAATTAGAACGCTTGATCTGTAACGCATTTAATCGGGTACGTTCAGAAAAGCTTGGCGACCCCGGCAGGATTCGAACCTGCAACCTGCCCCTTAGGAGGGGGCTGCTCTATCCAGTTGAGCCACGGGGCCGCGCGTCGTTTTCTCTAGCGGGGTTTTTTCAGATTGTCATGGGCTTTGCACAACAGTTGAACAATTCGCCCTGTTCACGCTACCATCGGCCAAACAAACAATGCAGGTATCTCGGTGACAACAGAAACAAAACGCCCGCTTACCCTTCGTGATGTCTCGGAAGCGTCCGGAGTATCCGAAATGACCGTTAGCCGGGTGCTACGTAATCGCGGGGATGTGTCGGATGCCACCCGTACCCGTGTTTTGGCCGCCGCAAAAGAACTGGGATATGTGCCCAACAAGATCGCGGGAGCATTGGCGTCAAGCCGGGTGAATCTGGTCGCTGTGATCATCCCGTCATTGTCAAATATGGTCTTCCCCGAAGTTTTAACCGGTATCAATCAGGTGCTGGAAGATACTGAACTGCAGCCGGTGGTTGGCGTCACGGACTATCTGCCAGAAAAAGAAGAAAAAGTGCTGTACGAGATGCTCTCGTGGCGGCCCTCAGGCGTGATCATTGCCGGACTGGAGCATACCGAAGCCGCGCGCGCTATGCTGGATTCAGCTGGCATACCGGTGGTCGAGATCATGGATACTGATGGCAAACCGGTGGATGCGATGGTGGGAATCTCTCACCGCCGCGCCGGGCGCGAAATGGCGCAGGCAATCCTGAAGGCGGGCTATGAGCATATCGGGTTTATGGGCACCAAGATGCCGTTGGACCACCGTGCCCGTAAACGGTTCGAAGGCTTCACCGAAGTATTGGGCAAGCACGGGATCGAGATCGAAGATCGCGAATTCTACTCGGGCGGGTCGGCGCTGGCCAAGGGGCGCGAGATGACACAAGCGATGCTGGAACGATCGCCTGATTTGGATTTTCTGTATTATTCCAACGATATGATCGGTGCCGGCGGGCTGCTGTATTTGCTGGATCAAGGGATCGACGTGCCCGGTCAGATCGGTTTAGCCGGATTCAACAATGTAGAGCTGCTGCAGGGGCTGCCGCGCAAGCTGGCCACGATGGATGCCTGCCGGACCGAGATTGGGCGCACCGCGGCCGAGATCATTGCGGCGAAGTTGGCCGATCCGGAATCCGAGGTTGAAACCCGCGTTACCCTGACCCCCAAGATCAGCTATGGCGACACGCTGAAACGGCGATAACGCCAGATGGCGCTGCAACGTCTGGACAACCGCGCGGCGCGGGCGCTGTTCATGGATCGGCATGCGCTTCTGGAGCAGCCCGCTGGTGGCTCCAAAGGCGAAGACCTGTTGCAGCTGATCCATCGTTTGGGATTTGTCCAGCTCGACAGTATCAACACCGTCGCCCGCGCGCATGACATGATCCTTTATGCGCGCAAGCCAAGCTATCGTGCGCGCCACCTCAAACACCTCTATGAACGCGACCGCGCGCTGTTTGAGCATTGGACACATGACGCCGCGGTGATCCCGATGGAATTCTATCGCCATTGGCATCTGCGGTTCCTGCGGGATGCAGAGATGCTGAAAGCCCGCTGGAAGAACTGGCGGCGTGACGGGTTTGAGCAAAAGTTCGAAACCGTCCTGCAGCATATCCGCGACCATGGTCCGGTTGGCTCGTCCGATGTCGGAAAAGACGAGAAAAAGGGATCTGGCGGTTGGTGGGACTGGCATCCATCCAAGACCGCGCTGGAATATCTCTGGCGATCCGGCGCGCTGACCGTGGTTGGACGCGATGGGTTTCAGAAACGCTATGACCTGACAGAGCGGGTTATAGAAACTCAACTTTGCCCCGGCAATTTGCACTGCGACGCAAATGAAACTGTGGATTGGTTGTGTAACGCCGCACTCGACCGGCTGGGGTTCGCCACATCGGGAGAGCTTGCCGCGTTCTGGGATACGGTAAGCGCTGCCGAGGCAAAATCCTGGTGCCGACAGGCTCTAATACAGGGTGGAATCGAAGAGATCTGCGTCGAATGCGCAGACGGGCGGGAACGAAAAGTGTTCGCCCGCCCCGGGCTATGCGAACACGCAGCGGCGATGCCCGATGCGCCCGGCCGGATCAGAGTTCTCAGCCCTTTTGACCCTATGTTGCGTGACCGGAACCGGGCCGAGCGGTTGTTCGGATTCCACTATCGGATCGAGGTGTTCGTCCCCGAACCCAAGCGTACCTACGGCTATTATGTCTTTCCGTTGCTTGAGGGGCACCGGTTGATCGGACGCATCGACATTAAGGCCCAGCGAGACCGTGGACTGTTGCAAGTCCGATCCGTATGGCCAGAACGGTCGGTGCGTTGGTCTGACGCAAGAACCCGCCGCCTGCAGGCCGAACTGGACCGGGTACGGCGATTTGCGGAACTGGACGGGATGGAATTTGAAAAGGATTGGCTGAAAGATCCTAAATAGAACCCAATTTTTTGATCAGGAAACCTTGTTCCTCAATCAGTAGGCGCAGCTCGTTCAGCGAAACATGGGGCGCCCTGCCCGATGTATCCAGCTGCGCATTTGCCCGTCCATACAAAGCCTCGCGACTGGCCAATATGTTCTTGAGCTGTTCCATCGCCTTGGGATTTCCGGCCATCGGGCGTTCGTCGCCTTGGGCGCGCACGCGATCCATATGCTCGGTCGGTGACGCGCGCAGCCAGATGGTGTGAAACCGGCCAAGCAGGGTAGCATAGGTCGAAGGCTCTGATACGATCCCGCCCGCGACTGCCAGTACGACCCGATCATGCTCTGCAATCACCCGATCCAGCGCCTGCGCTTCCAGATTGCGATACCCGTCTTGCCCGTAGAACGCCATCACTTCAGACATGGGCATGCCGGCCATCTCTTCAATCATGGCTGTGAGTTCAACAAACGGCAGTCTTTGTGCGGCAGCCAGCATAGCACCAAGAGTTGACTTACCCGCTCCGCGTAACCCAATCAGACAAACCCGATGCGCACGTGCATCCTCATCTGGGTGAGGTTGCAATGCACGCCTGACGCCTTCTTTGACGTCGTCGCTGGCTTGTCGGAAAAGCTCAACTATCTGCAAAGCATCCGAATCCCACGGATCATCTTCAGCAATCAACCATTCGGCTTTGTAATCCAGTGCCTGTGCGACACGGTGCAACACGCCGATCGAGATGTTGCCCTCACCCGCCTCAAGCTGCGCCAAATAACGTGGGGAAACGCCCGAGTTCTCAGACAGGATCCGGCGCGGGATGCCTCGCATTTGACGCGCCCGGCGTACACGCGCGCCCACTCGCTCGCTTAAATCCTGCTTTGCAATATGTGCAGGCGGTGCCGGTTCTGGCGGTTTGGGCCCATCCATCTGCATTGAACCGTTTGTTAAAGGTAAGGATGAGGCTACGACGCGAACCATCAACGGGCAACGAATATTACCTTCTCCGCCCACAATGCTTATCGTTTGGGGCCTTAAACGAGGTCTGAACGACGGCAAACAACATGGTTAGAGCCTGTTCTGAGCATTGCGCTCAGCCTTCCAGCTGGTGAAGCTCTACCAGAAGGTCCAGCAACTTCTCGTGCTGCTCTGCCCCGAGCAAAGAGCGGGTGTGTTCCGCCAGCTCCAACATTTCCGCCAGATTTGCGTCGATAATTTGCAACCCGTTCTCGCTGATTTCGACAATCTGTCGGCGGCGGTCTTTGGTATCCGGCCGCCTCATGATCAGCTTGCTGTCTTCGAGCTTTTTCAGAATGCGCGTCAGGCTGGGCAACAAGAGGCAGGCGCGCTCGGCGATCTGAGTAGGCTCCTGAGGTCCTTCTTCCTGCAAAACGCGCAGAACGCGCCATTGTTGCTCGGTGACGCCAGCATCCGTTAGCACACCACGAATAGGCCCCATCACCTTTTCCCGAGCGCGCAACAACGCTATCGGCAATGATCGGGACGTCTGTGGTAAGTTCTTTGACATATGGAATTTTCGCGCAATTCCAAATATTTCGCAATAGAACGTTGGTTGTGGTTGAGTTTCGTTTACTGGACTTTACTTAACTTGTTTAGCATATGATACTGACAAAAAGGCTACCGAGGCGGATAAGATGAAATGGAATGAATTCTCCGATTGGGGCAAGAAGGTTGCCGAGTGGACGCAAGACTATCACCTGACGGTGGGCGACAAGCCCGTGCGCGCCCGGACCGAGCCGGGCGATATCCTGAACGCTCTGCCCGCGCATCCCCCTGAGCAGGGCGAGCCGATCGAGGACATCTTTCATGATTTCGAACAAATCGTGATGCCCGGCATTACCCATTGGCAACACCCTCGGTTCTTCGCCTACTTCAATTCGAACGCCTCGGCCCCGTCTGTTCTGGCCGAGTTCCTGGCCAGCGCCATCGCGCCGCAATGTATGCTGTGGCAGACCTCGCCCGCCGCAACCGAGATGGAAACACGAATGATGGACTGGCTGCGCGAAGCGCTGGACCTGCCCAAAGGTTTTGCCGGGGTCATTCAGGATTCGGCGTCATCTGCGACATTGGCGGCAGTGCTGACCATGCGCGAGAAGGCGATGAACTGGCAGGGCAACACGCTGGGGCTGTTCGGTCAAAAGCCACTGCGCATTTATTGCTCTTCCGAGGTTCATACCTCAATCGACCGCGCAATCTGGGTTGCGGGGATTGGACAGGACAATCTGGTGCGCATCCCCGTGCAAGGTGATTGGCGTGGAATGAACCCCGAGGCGCTTGAAGCAGCGATTCAATCAGATTTAGAGTCTGGTTTCCACCCGGCGGGCGTGATCCTTTGTGTTGGAGGGACCGGAACCGGGGCAACTGATCCAGTGGATCGCTGCCTTGCGATCGCACAGAAATACGGCCTTTATAGCCATGTCGATGCAGCCTGGGCGGGGTCGGCGATGATCTGCCCCGAATATCGTCACTACTGGCCGGGGATCGATCAGGCCGACAGCATTGTATTCAATCCCCATAAGTGGCTGGGCGTGCAATTCGATTGCTGTGCGCACTTCCTGAAAAACCCCGATGATCTGGTCCGCACGCTTGCGATCAGCCCGGAATATCTGAAAACCCACGGCAAGGACGGGATCATCAATTACTCGGAATGGTCGGTGCCATTGGGACGTCGGTTCCGCGCGCTGAAACTGTGGTTCGTCATCCGCACCTATGGGCTGGAGGGGCTGCGCGAACGGCTGCGGAATCACGTCAATTGGTCGCGCGCGCTGCATGATCGTCTAGCAGCAGAACCGGATTTTCGGATCGTGACGCCTCCAATGTGGTCTCTTTGGACCTTCAGATACGAGCCGGATGGGGCCGACGATCTGGATGATCTGAACCTGCGGCTGGTGAATGCAATCAATGATGATGGGCGGATCTACCTGACACAGACCCGCGTGGATGGCGATCTGGTCATCCGCTTTCAGGCCGGTCAGTTTGAAACCAAAGAACAGGACGTGATGATGGCCTATGACGTGATCACAGAAATCGCTCGAGGGCTTTAGGCCCTCATTGACGCTGCAGCCTGCGCGTATCCCCCCGAGGCCCCGTCAACAAAGTGCACATGGTCGTCGCGCATGGCCGAGGGAACAAAGCAGGTCATCATCGCCTCTTGCTGGGCGTGCATGCCATATCTGATTTTGCCTTTTGTTTGCGCGTCGTCCAGCATCTGAGTGAGCTGTTCCAACGTGCTCGAGTCACAATCCAGCGTCATTTTCAGACCGTCATCAAACTTTCGGAAATCAGCGTTGCGACTGACCATCTCTTTGTAATGCTTGGGTTCGAATTGACCCAGGCGCATCCCGGTTTTGAACAACAAGCCGATCAACATATTCCCGATCATCAAGCGTGTTTTCTGCATCAGAAGATTCCGACCCGCGCGTGAGACATGGGCATCGATATCGACGCCGGGCGGAGGGAAACTCATCGGAGGTCCTTTGGCCGGAACCGGGTGACCAGCGCGTTCTAGCCCTTCGGCGACGGACAGGATGGATTGAGTCAGGGCGGCGAATTCAGCCTCATTAGACTCTGATGTAGGCTGAATAACCAGTGAAACGATCTGACCAACCCTCGCTGGACTGTTGGACCAACGACAAGATAGGCCGGTCAGATCGGGCTGCGCGTCAGGTCCGGCTGGTTGCACAACAAGCTGCCCGGATTTCATCTGAGCCTCGGCCCAGGCCAGTCCCCCGCCGGTAAACATCGCATAGTCAACGCCGGTGGAAGGCGCAAAGCGAGCAACACGCAGATCACGTCCAGCGGCGCGGATGTCGGCCACCGAAACCAGCGCCGCGCGCAGAGTGATGGCGAATTCCGTTTCGGCCCAACTTTGCAATGTTGCCAGCGTATCCCGCGCGATCTCGGCATCCTCACCCGATACGGCGAATCCAGCACCATCACCACCGAAGACATACGGAAATATGCGCCCACCCAGCGCATTGATCATGCCTGAAATCACGGCCGCCCCCACCATGTTGACGGTCTTGTACCGGCCCCGCGCGATTTCACCGGTCGAATCTACGATATCGGCGACGCCCAGAACCCATGTCTCTGGCAAAGGTGTGAACTGCGCGGGGTCACTGAGGCTGAGGAAATTGTCCGAAATGGGGACGGAGTCATAAAATACAGAGTCTGAGGGGGTCATAACACACTCGGGAAATCCAAAATCTTCCGTGATGATAGCTCAATTGTGAAGAATGTCCGCCCCAATCGATTCAATCATGGCACTTGTGCCGATCAACGCGGCGTGCCAAGCATCGGGGCGAGGCAGCTAGACAATAGGTCAAGAAATGCAGGCAGGTTTGGTGATCTTGTGTCTGGCCTATGTACTCAGCCAGTTTTTCCGCGCTTTTCTGGCAGTTTTGAGCACCGATCTGGGACGCGATATCGGCGCAACACCCGAAGACCTCGCCTTTGCTTCAGGTCTTTGGTTTCTAATCTTTGCGGCGATGCAGATCCCGGTGGGCTGGGCACTGGACCGCGTCGGTCCTCGGCGCAGTTCTGCGGTGCTGCTGCTGATCGGCGGGGCTGGCGGGGCTGGCTTGTTCGCGGTCGCAACGACCCCGTTCCATGTGGCGCTCGCCATGGCGTTGATCGGGGTAGGATGCTCGCCGGTTCTGATGGCATCCTACTATATCTTTGCACGAGAGTTTCCACCTGCCAAATTCGCCACGCTCGCCGCCGTGATGCTGGGCGTGGGATCTGTCGGCAATCTGGTCGCCTCATACCCCACGGCGCTGGCGGTCGAGCTGATGGGCTGGCGCGCGACGCTGGCCGGTCTGGCGATTATCTCTGCTGCGGTGGCTGCGGGGATCTGGCTGACGGTGCATGACCCTGAAAAGGTAAAAACCGAGCAAAAAGGATCACTTCTAGACCTGCTGAAAGAACCTGCGCTGTGGACCATTCTGCCGCTCATGCTTGTGTCTTATGCGCCATCGGGTGCGATCCGAGGGCTTTGGGCCGGGCCGTATTTGAATGACGTGTTCGGGCTCAGCACCGCTCAGATCGGGACGGCAACGTTGATCATGGGGGCCGCGATGATCGCAGGAACCTTCGCCTATGGGCCGCTGGACCGTATCCTGGGCACCCGGAAATGGGTGATCCTGGGCGGTAATACCTTGGGAGTCGCAGCACTGGGCCTGCTGTGCCTGTGGATTGACAGCGGCGTTTGGGTCTCGGTGCTGCTGTTGGCAGTGATCGGCTTTCTGGGCGCCAGTTTTCCGGTGATCATGGCCCATGGCCGGGCCTTCGTGCCGCCGCATCTGGTCGGGCGGGGCGTTACCCTGCTGAACCTTTTTGGCGTTGGCGGCGTTGGTCTGGCGCAATTTGCCACCGGGCGCATCCATGCGGCCAGCGCCGGGATCAGCCCCTCAGCACCTTATACGGCGATCTTCGGCTTTTTCGCGGTCACCCTTGCCATTGGCTGCGTGATCTATCTATTCAGTCGGGACAGCGTGGACTGAAACCGGAGACCGCCCGTGCAGGACATTGAGGTGATTGCACCCAATCTGAAGCATTCCCTGTCGGGCGTGACAACGACGGTGATCCGTCTGCTGCCAATCCAGCAGAAAATGATCGGCATCCGTGCCACCGGTCCCGGCCTGCCGGCAGATTTGCCCCATATCAGACTCTGGAAACTACTGTTTCTGCCCAATCGCAAACGGGTCTGGCATGCACGCCGGAATACCGAGATGTTGATGGGTCTGGTCTTGCGTTCGGTGCTTCGACGCAACTACAAACTGCTATTCACCTCAGCCGCGCAACGTGATCATTCCGGGTTCACCAAGCGGCTGATTTCGAAAATGGACGCGTTGATCGCGACGACGCCTCAGGCCGCTTCCTTTCTGGAGCATCCCGCTACTGTCATCATGCATGGCGTCAACACCGAGCTGTTTCACCCAGCCGAGGACAAAAGCGCCCTGCGCCAAAAACTTGGCCTGCCAGACGGGCTGCTGATCGGGTGTTTTGGCCGTATCCGCCCTCAGAAAGGGGTCGACTTGCTGGTCGATGCCGCCCTGAAGATGCTGCCTAATCACCCCGATGCGCATGTGATCTTTACCGGGCGTACCACCAACGAATTTGAGGCGTTTCAGGCTGAGCAGGAGCAAAAGCTGCAGGACGCCGGGCTGGGCGACCGCGTTCATTTTCTGGGTGAGCGCCCTTGGGATGAGATTGTCGAGACCTATCGCGCGCTCGATCTGTTCGTTGCGCCCGCACGGCACGAAGGGTTCGGCCTTACACCGCTTGAAGCGATGGCCTCGGGCGTGCCCGCCATAGCCAGTCACGGGGTCGGAGCGTTCAGTGCGCAAATCAAGGATGGTGAGACCGGAAGACTGGTCGAGAAAGACAATGCCCCTGCACTGGCCGACGCGCTGGAGGATATGGTGCAGGACCGCGCTGCGCTGGCCGCTGCGGGACTAGCCGCGCGCGCCCATGTCGAGCAGAATTTTCGAATCGAAGGCGAAGCGCAGGCGATTGTCGAAGTTTATCGATCCTTGCTGAAACAACCCTGAACGGTACTGAACTGTGTCAAATCGGTGTGACGGGGTGAAATAAGCCGAAACCCCTCTTTTTTCTTTGCCACAACGCGGCTATGAACGCGCGTCCTTAACTTTGGAGACATGAAATGGGCTATCGCGTCGTAGTCGTCGGCGCCACGGGCAACGTGGGCCGCGAAATGCTGAACATCCTGGCAGAACGCCAGTTCCCCGTCGATGAACTTGCTGCTCTGGCAAGCCGTCGTTCGCTGGGTACTGAGGTGACATTTGGCGACAAGACGCTCACTACCAAAGATCTGGACACATTCGATTTCACTGGTTGGGACATGGCGCTATTTGCTGTGGGTTCCGAGGCCACAAAGGTTTACGCCCCTAAGGCGGCAGCGGCTGGCTGCGTGGTGATCGATAACAGCTCGCTCTATCGCTATGACCCGGACATTCCGCTGATCGTGCCGGAATGTAACCCCGAGGCGATCCACGACTATAAAAACAAAAACATCATCGCCAACCCCAACTGCTCGACCGCGCAGATGGTCGTCGCGCTGAAGCCGCTGCATGACCGTGCACGCATTAAGCGCGTGGTCGTCTCGACCTATCAATCGGTGTCGGGAGCCGGCAAGGAAGGCATGGACGAGCTTTGGGATCAGACCAAGGCCATCTACAACCCGACGACCGAGGTTGAGCCGAAGAAGTTCCAGAAACAGATCGCCTTCAACGTCATCCCTCAAATCGACGTCTTCATGGAAGACGGCTCGACCAAGGAAGAGTGGAAGATGGTTGTCGAGACCAAAAAGATCGTCGATCCGTCGATCAAGGTCACCGCAACCTGCGTTCGCGTTCCGGTATTCGTTGGCCACTCCGAGGCCGTGAATATCGAGTTCGAAGAGTTCCTCGACGAAGACGAAGCCCGCGACATCCTGCGCGAAGCACCGGGCATCATGGTAATCGACAAGCGTGAAGCCGGCGGCTACGTCTCGCCCATCGAATGCGCGGGCGATTTCGCCACGTTCATCAGCCGCATCCGTCAGGATTCGACGGTTGAGAATGGCATCAACCTGTGGTGCGTTTCGGACAACCTGCGCAAAGGCGCGGCATTGAACGCTGTTCAAATTGCAGAATTGCTGGGCCGTGAAGTTCTGAAGAAGGGGTAACCTTCGCCAGTTGGTTATGACTCTATTAAACCCCGCTGCACCGCCAGTGGGGTTTATTATTTTGTGGACGGGCAGAGATGGCAAAATTGCGGGACAAAACCGCCCTGTGCATGCGTTGCCATTGCCTATCCAGCACCAGTTGGTTAGCCACCGATCTGGGACATTGTCGCTTTTACCGCATAGTATCTTTGAGAGTTTGGGGGATGCGTCCCCAGAAAGCGATCACCAGGATCAGGAACTCGTGCGAAGTACAGCGCACCTTTGAGTGGATCATAACCCGCTTTGTAGGTTATTACCGTGCCTAGTCGATCAGCTTCCAATTCAAAGTTCTTTGAATAGCTGCGGCCGCCAACAAAGGCTCCAATGTCTTGTGCTGCGGCAATGTCATTCGGCCCTGACCCCGCAATTGTTGCTAGACCGGCCAAAAGCACCGCACCAGCCGCCGCATTTTGGGCCTGTCGCGCCAAATGCCCTTGAATGTGGTGAGCGGCCTCATGCGCCATAACAAATGCAAGTTCGTCAGTGTTGTTTACATTCCGTATCAGCGCTTGAGTCATTGTGATAACGGGGCGCCCCGACTTACTTAAACTCTGATACGCGTTTGAGGGTGCTTTTTTGTCTGGATCAATGCGGATCAAAAAATCACAATTCACATTCGTAGTGCGGCGGCGGCATTCGCGTTCTGCCACAGGTTCTATTCGTGAGGCGACCTGACGGAACCTTATTTGTGCCTGTTGTGAACTGACGGGCGCGCTCGCGCGACCGGGGTTTGGAATAGGTGCTGATGGAGGAGTGGTGGTTGAAGCGCATCCCGCTAATGCCACAACAGCTAACATCAATACCGTTCGCCTCATAAACACACCTTTCCAAATGTTCAGAGCATCAAAATCGAATCTGTGGCTTTCGAGAAACCAACTTGCACATTCGAACCTACGGTCTTCACGATTTGATATTCAATAACAGACGGGTTGTCGGTGGTCGCCCCGATTAAGCTGTCGTCAATATGGTAGGCACTACAAATGGCATTGAAGCGAAGGACCAAACGATCCACGCCCCGTTCTGTATGGGCTTGAACCGAGTTGAACACCGCGTCAGCGGAGGTTATTTGCGCTGCACGATGGCTTGATCCCAGCCTCCTGCGCGGCAAAGGGACTGCTATGAGCGCACGTACAGTTCAACAATCGTTTCTGGTATGGCCTCAAAGCAGTCATCAGAGAGATGCCTCCTGCCTGATCCTTCACCCCTGTCCCTCAACCAGCGTCTTCAAATTCTCCAACCCGCGCTCGTAATCTCCGCCGACCCAATTGTCCATCATTAGGCCCATCCAGCGGGACATGGGGTTCATACCAAGGTCGGATACGAATCCCCAGGTAACCTGTGTGCCTGATCCTTCTGGCCGCAACTGGAACGAGGCGGTGGCTGTCCCCATCGGGCCAAAATCCAGTGCGGTTTGCACGGACTGATCCGGGGTGCTCTCGGTGATTTCCTGCGAACCGGTTCCCACCTGCGGGTTGTCCGAGGCCCAGTTCAGCGTGTTTCCGACACCCGCTTCCGGGCCACTATAGCTCAGCTTGGTTTCGGGGTCTCGGGACAGCCAGGGGGACCATTTCTCGGTCTCCTGCATCGAATTCACATAGGGAAAGATCGCCGAGGCTGGTGCGTCGATTGTGATGCTGCGGGACACCTCGGCCTGACCAGGCAAAAGATATGATACTCCGACAAGCGCCAGAATGATCACCAGTAGGGTGACGAGAATACGTTTAATCAATTTCATGAGCTCGATCCGATTCTGACAACATCATCGGAAACATATCAAAAAATCGACGTAATTTCAGAGGCCCGATCGTATGGCCCGCAGGATCAGGCCGGTGGCTGGTAAGGCAGCGACGAATGGTGCAGCACGATGCGAAGCACTCCGTCAGCGTCTTTTTTGTAGCCGAAGCTTTTGTCGACTTGCGTTATGTTACCTTGGCTATCCGTCAGAATGACCTTGCCCATCCACATGGCGACATCGCCTTCGACGAAGCTGGCCGATGTCTCACTTGCCATTTCGCGCCAACCCTTGATTCCGAAACCGCCATCAAGCGGAAATTCGGCATCGTGACCGACAAAATAGGCCAGTGCACCGTGGCGAGTCGGGCGAAAGGTTTGATCTCCGGATGCCATAGTTGGTTTGAACAGGACCGGACCCAGATTATAGCCGTATGCCGCATCTAGAACACCCTCGGCAACGGAACGGGCCGCATCGATCCCACCGTCTTCAAAAGCTTTGGAGATCGCAATCAACCCATCGCCCCAGGCGGTACGGGCAGCGGCCAGCTCGTCAGTGGTAATCGGCATGATCCTGTCCTTCTCTGTCCGGTTTCTATGGTACTGGCAGCAAGTGAGCGTCAACGCAAGAGGTGTGACCGGACTCTCGCCCGGTTTTGCCCACAGAACCGCGTGGAAGCCTGAATTCTCAGAAAATTCGACCCATTCTTTTGAACCGGTGCAAGGTTTTGCAAAGTATTTTGCCGCCAATCTCTGACTGTGCCGTGGGGGCATTTCAATTGGGGTGAATGTGGTGGACAAGATTATCACACTGGAACAGAAGGAACCCGTGCGTCTGGACCCGGACCGCCTGAGCAGCCTGTACAATCAGCTTGGCGACACCAACGCGATGGACGTGCTGTGCCGCACGGTTGAAGAACTGGCGTTGCGGCTGTCGAATTGTGAACGGTTTTGGCGGCAACGCGATTGGGCCGGGCTGCGCAAATGCGCAAAATCTCTCGTGGCCATATCCGAGCAAATCGGCATGACAGCACTGGCACGTGTGGCAGGCGATGTAGCTTGTACTGTCGACGCTGGCGATGCGGTGGCGACAGGGGCGACTCTGAGCCGCCTAATCCGGGTGGGTGAGCGATCGCTGACTGCCGTCTGGGACCAGCAAGATCTATCTGTCTGAGAGGGGGTTGCGAGTGCGCCGCAGACAGATAGTCTGGGCGAAAATCCAACCAGCCGAGACACGCATGACCCTGTCCTTCGCCCCTGCCTCCGACCCATCGTTGCCACTACATGTGTTAGAGCAATCAGATTTTGAAAGCTGGCTGACCGATCAGCCGGATCATATCCGAGCTTGGGTTGCGGCCGATGGGTTTTCCGGAGCTCTGGGTCAAACACTTCTGGTGCCCGGCACAGATGGTAATCCGCAGTTTGCCATGGCGGGATATGGCAGCGCGGCAAAACGGGTACGCAAGCGATTTCCGCTAGCCGCTGCCGCAGAATCGCTGCCCAAGGGCACATATCATATCGCCTCGGGCGTTCCCGCAGATGTGCTTGAGGCTGAATGCCTGGGCTGGCTGATGACGGGATATGCCTTTGATCGCTATGCAGCGCAAAGCCCGGCTAACGCCACGCTGATCGCGCCCGAGGGCGTAGATGCCCGGCGGATCGAAATCATGGCCAATGCCGAGGCATTGACACGGGATCTGGTCAACACACCCGCTTCGGACATGGGCCCGGTGCAATTACAACACGCGGTTGAGGCACTGGCACGGGAACACGGCGCAGACATCTCGGTCATCACAGGCGATGCGTTGCTGGAACAGAATTTTCCGATGATCCACGCGGTCGGGCGTGCTGCCGAACAGGCCCCGCGTCTGATCGAGATGAACTGGGGTGACCACGGGCCAAAACTAACATTAGTTGGGAAAGGGGTCTGTTTCGATACCGGCGGCCTGAATCTGAAACCCGGTGCTTCGATGGGGTTGATGAAAAAAGATATGGGCGGAGCGGCCAATTTGCTGGGTCTGGCCCGTATGATCATGGCGCTGGATCTGAAGGTGCAATTACGGGTCCTGATCCCGGCGGTCGAAAACGCAGTAGCGGGCAATGCTTTCCGCCCCGGCGACATCCTGACGGCGCGCAATGGGCTAACGGTTGAGATAAACAACACTGATGCCGAGGGTCGGTTGGTGCTGGCCGATGCCCTTGCTCTGGCGCATGAAGGGGCACCAAACCTGCTCATCTCGATGGCCACTTTGACTGGCGCGGCCCGGGTTGCATTGGGCGCTGATCTGGCCCCGTTTTATACCGATGACGACAAAGCCGCGGACGTGCTGGCGCATGCTGGCCGGGCTGCCGCTGATCCGGTCTGGCGTATGCCTTTTCATGACCCCTATGAAGCGATGATCGAACCCGGCATCGCTAACCTCGACAATGCGCCTTCTGGTGGATTTGCAGGCTCTATCACCGCGGCACTGTTCCTGCGCCGGTTCGCTGCCGAAAGTCGCTATATGCATTTTGACATCTATTCGTGGCAACGCAGTAAGGAACCCGGTCGCAGCAAGGGTGGTTTGGGCCAAGGCCCGCGTGCCCTTCTGGGTGCTTTGCCAGAGATCCTTGGCCTATGACTCAGGCGCGCATCATTCAACCGGTCATAGACCTGCTGCGCCACCCTGACGGTCCGCGCGACCGGCAATTATTGTTCGGCGACACGGTCACTGTTTTGGACGACCAAAACGGCTGGAGCGAGATCTCAGCCAGCAAGGACGGCTATACCGGATGGGTGGCGACGGACCATCTGGGACCAATTGAGCCACAGACTCACTGGATCGTCGCCGCTTCGACCCATGCCTATGAGAAGCCCGATATTAAAAGCCGCGATCTGACCTCGCTGAGCTTTGGAAGCAAAATCAGGGCTCTGTCTGAGGAGAGCGGGTTTCTGGAAACGCCAATCGGGTTCATTCCGGGGGTGCATGCCGTGCCCGCCTATTCCCTGCTGACCGATCCCGTTACCGCGGCCGAACTTTTTCTCGGCACCCCTTATCTTTGGGGTGGTAACAGTCGATTCGGGCTGGATTGCTCGGGCCTCGTGCAGCTCGCACTGCTCGCCTGCGGCGTTCCTTGTCCCGGAGACAGCGGCGATCAGGAACGCGAAGTTGGTGGATCGGTGCCCGAGGGCGATCCCGCACGGCGCGGAGACTTGCTGTTCTGGAAAGGCCATGTTGCCTGGGTTGCCGCCGAAAACCTTCTACTTCACGCCAACGCCTATCACATGGCCGTTGCGCTCGAACCGATGGATCAGGCGATTGCCCGGATCGCCGCCCAGGGCGACGGGCCGGTTACAGCGCATAAAAGGCTCTAATCCAGGTCAACCGCACGGATAAGCTTGCGTTCCAGAACCCTCAGAACCGCGCGCAGATCGTGCCCGCGCTTCAAAATACGCCCATCCATGCCGACCACGGAATACATGCCCTGACGTAGCCGCAGGCGCGGGTGCTTCTCGACCCTGTAGATGGGATGTTCCGCCGTGCGCCGAAAAATCGAAAATACCGCCATATCCCGCAGGTTCGAGATTCCGTAGTCGCGCCATTCACCGGCAGCGACCATTCGGCCATAAACAGACAGGATTTGAGACATCTCGCGCCGGTCAAACGCGACCGGCATCTGGGCAGAGCCGGACCCGAACCGGCTGGGAGGCTGCATGTTCATATGACAAGCCTTGCCGGAAATCGCCGTCGAATCAAGCCCACTGGCATCAAGGTGTTGTATTTTTGGATCGCCCGCCCGCTATCTGCGCCCAACCTGACGGCAAATTAGGATCACCGGCAGCAACCCGACAGCCAGAATAACCAGCGACGGAACCGCTGCACCTTCAAGCCTCTCATCCGAGGCCAGACGATAGGCCTGCACTGCTAGAGTGTCGAAGTTAAAAGGCCGCATGATCAGGGTCGCGGGCAGCTCTTTCATCACATCCACAAAGACAATCAACAGTGCCGTTAGCAGCGAAGGCGTAAGGATCGGCAGATGCACCCGGCGCAGCGTTCCTAACGGGGTTTGACCCAGTGACCGCGCCGCGGCATCCATATTGGCGTGAACGGTACTCTGCCCACCCTCATACGCGCTGAGCGCGGCGGCCAAAAAGCGCACCATATAGGCCGCGATCAACAACCAGATAGATCCCGTGACCAACAGTCCGGTCGAGATACCAAAGGTTTGGCGCATCCACGCATCCAGTGCGTTGTCGAATCCCGCAAAGGGGACGATCAGCCCCACGGCAATCACGCCACCCGGCACCGCATAGCCCAACCGCGCCACATAAGCCGCCATTGCGGCCCCGCGTCCGGGGCGCAGGCGTTGGAAGAATCCTATCGAAATCGCCGCGCTGACGGTGATAACCGCCGCAGTCCCCGCCAGTGTCAGCGAGTTCTGTATGAACCCGATATATCGGCGCGACAGCAGGTACTGCTCGGATTCCAAACCCATCTGCACCAGGATAACCACAGGCAGAAGGAATCCGAACAGGACGGGAATTGCGCATAGCAGAAATGCCGCAAGTGATTGCCATCCCTTGAGTTGCGCCGCTGGCAGACCTGCGTGGCGCTTGCCTGCCTGATAGTATTTGGCTTTGCCGCGCTGTGTCCGCTCGGCCACGGCCATGACAAGCGCAAAACCCAACAGACAAAGGGCGAGTTGCGCCGCAGCAGCGCGATCAGCCATGGAAAACCAGCTTGTGTAGATGCCAGTGGCAAAAGTCTGCACTCCGAAATAGGCGACTGTGCCGAAATCGGCGATGGTTTCCATAACCGCCAGCAAGACGCCCCCCGCAATCGCCGGTCGTGCCATCGGCAGGGATACGCGCCAAAAGGCATGCCAGGGGCCATTGCCCAGCGCCCGGGCCGCCAGAAAGGCCGTGGCGCTTTGCTGCAGAAATGCCGCGCGCGCCAGCAAATAGACATAGGGATACAACACCAGGATCAACATCACCGCCGCTCCCTCGGTCGAGCGAATCTCGGGGAACCAATAGTCGCGCGGGCCCCAGCCGGTCACATCCCGCAGCGTGGTCTGAACGATTCCGGGGTGATCCAGAATGAAGGTATAGGCATAGGCCAGCACATAAGCCGGAAAGGCCAGCGGCAGGACCAGAGCGATTTCCAGCCACCGCACTCCGGGAAAGCGGGTCATCGTGACCAGCCAGGCAGCGCCGACACCAATCGAAAACGTCCCTGCTGCGACCAGCACCACCAGGATCACCGTGGTCAGCACATAGCCAGGCAAAACAGTCTCTAACAAATGGGAAATTGTGTCGGTGCCACCGGTCACCGCCGCCAGAACAACCGCCACCATTGGCAACAGACAAGCGGCCGCCACGACATAGGCAATGCCGCCCACAAAGCGTGTACCTAGGGCGCCGCGATTATGCGTTCCGTGTTCTGAATATTCGACTTCGGCCATGGCGTCTGACTGAGAATCCCACAGGGTCTGCCTTTAATCGACTAAAACTCTAAGAAACACCAGTGGGCCGACTAACAAAAACTGCGGCAATGTTTGCCGCAGATCCCTATTCATAAACGCGCTGATCCTCGATCACCAAGCCATCTTTGGGCAAAGAGCCCGGCGCCACAACTTCAATCGCGCCTTTCAGTTTCAGGACTTCGACCACCGATTTTGCATAGGCACCATCGTTCTCGCAGGGGCTTTCGATCTGAACGGTCATGGTATCCATCTCGCCCTGTCGCGCCGCAATGACACGCGCCTTGACGATTTCATCATGCTTGTCGACCAGCGCAGCCACCTGTTCGGGGCGGACGAACATGCCCTTGATCTTGGTGGTCTGATCGGCGCGACCCATCCAGCCTTTGATACGCATATTTGTGCGCCCGCACGGAGACTCTCCAGGCATGATCGCCGACAGATCACCGGTGGCAAAACGGATCAACGGGTAATCGGGGTTCAGCGTGGTCACAACCACCTCACCTACTTCACCAGGTGCAACCGGGGTTCCTGTGCCGGGGGTGACGATCTCAACGATCACGTGTTCGTCGATGATCATACCCTCCATCGCAGGGCTTTCATAAGCTATGTTGCCCAGATCAGCGGTCGCGTAGCATTGCAGGCAGACGATGCCCCGATCGGCGTAATCCTGTCGTAGGCTTGGAAACAGCGCCCCGCCACCCACAACGGCCTTGGAAAATTTCAGCGCGACGCCCATGGCTTCGGCTTTATCAAGTATGACTTTCAGATAGTCGGGCGTACCTGCATATGCGGTGCAACCCACATCGCGCGCAGCGGTCACCTGCAACTCGGTCTGACCTGTACCTGCAGGCAGGACCGACGCGCCAACGGCCTGCGCGCCGCTTTCAAAGATCATGCCCGCGGGGGTGAGGTGATAGCCAAAACAGTTCTGAACGATATCGCCCGGACCAACCCCTGCAGCATTCAGGAACCGGCCCATGCGCCACCAGTCGTGATCAGTGCTGCCGGGTTCATAGATTGGCCCCGGAGATTGAAAGACATGCTGGAAATTCCGCGCCGGTTTGACGGTGAACCCTCCAAACGGAGGCCGGGTGCCCTGCGCCTTTGTCAGATCGGATTTTCGCAGAACCGGCAGTTGTGCCAGCGCCTGCATGTCTGTCACTGTGCCGGCGTCCACGTTGGACAGGATGCCGGCATATCCGGGCGCTTTTTGAGCGCGGGCAATCTGTTCTGGCAAGGCGCGCGCGTGATCAGCGGTGCGCTCGTCAGCGGATCGGGTTTCAAGCTTATCAAAATAGGTCATTGAAATATCCTCCACCCGCTTACAGCCATCTCTTGCGGCGGCGGTATGAGCGCACGTCTCGAAAGCTCTTTCGGCCTTCGTCAGACATGCCGAGATAAAATTCCTTTACGTCCGGGTTTTCGCGCAATTCAGCGGCGGGGCCGTCCATCACCACGCGGCCAGATTCCAGAATATAACCGTAATGAGCAAACCTTAGAGCCACATTTGTGTTCTGCTCAGCCAGCAGGAAGGACACGCCTTCCTTCTCGTTCAGGTCCCTTACGATGCCAAAAATCTCTTCGACAAGTTGCGGGGCTAGACCCATTGAGGGTTCATCAAGAAGGATGGTCTCGGGCCGTGACATCAGAGCCCTGCCCATCGCAACCATCTGCTGCTCACCACCCGAAGTATAACCGGCCTGACTACGACGGCGTTCCTTCAAGCGTGGGAAGTAATTGTAAACCAGTTCCAGGTCCTGCTGGATCGCGGCAGACCCGTCCTTACGGGTATAGGCACCGGTCAGCAGGTTTTCTTCGACTGTGAGGTGTTCGAAACAGTGGCGGCCTTCCATGACTTGAATGACGCCCTTCTCCACCAAGGCAGCCGGGTCGCTTTCATGCACGCCCTCGCCGCGATATTTAATCGAGCCTTTGGTGACCTCGCCCCGTTCCGAATGCAGCAAGTTCGACACGGCCTTCAATGTGGTTGTCTTGCCCGCACCATTGCCACCCAGTAGGGCTGTGATGCCGCCCTTGGGCACAGTCAGGCTGACGCCTTTCAGAACAAGGATCACATGGTTGTAGATCACCTCGATATTGTTGACCTCAAGCAGGGTTTCCGCCTGCACGTCAGTGGTTTGTGCCGCATCCAACATCAGCGCGTGTCCTTGTGCGAGAGTGGGGTTCGGGGCGGCAGCGATCCGCCGCCCCGTTTGGTTCAGAGCACCTTATTCGCAGCGCTGAGAAATATTGTTCTCAGCAGCATATGCGCCCGAGTCTTCGTCGATCAGTGCGTTGATGACCTCAGCGTCAGTCGGTTCGAAGCCCTGAATCGAGTTCCAGGTACCCGCCGCTGCATCCCACTGAACAACGCCGACAAGGCCTGGGCCGCCGTGGTTTTCGCATGAGACCGCGAATTCAGGTCCGAAACCGGCCATACCCAGCGCTTCCATCTTGGCGTTGGTGATCTCCAGCGCCTCCATGCCATCGCGCATCATCGATGCATCGATTTCGGCAGTGCCGTGCATCTCTTGCGCGGTCTTCACTGCTTCTGCGGCCAGCATCGCAGCATAGAGGCCGCGGTTGTACTGCACCGTACCCAGTTGATCACCGGCGCCTGCAGCTTTGCCCGCATCGACGACATATTTCTTCAGGTCGTCATAGACAGGATAGTCGTCGCCCAGACCGGTGAAGGTCAGCGCTTTGTAGCCGGTGGCCTTATCACCCGCAGGCTCAACATCAAACTCGGCCCCGGACCACCAGACGCCGATGAAGTTCTCCATCGGGAAGCGGATATTGGCGGCTTCTTGCACTGCGACCTGGTTCATCACGCCCCAGCCCCACATGATCACATAGTCGGGCTTTTCCCGGCGGATTTGCAGCCACTGCGACTTCTGCTCCTGACCGGGGTGGTCGACCGGCAGCAGGGTCAGGTCATAGCCATGTTTTTCAGCCAGTGTTTCCAGCGTACGGATCGGTTCCTTGCCATAGGCCGAGTTGTGATAGACCAGCGCGATCTTCTTACCGCTCAAGTCGCCACCGTTTTCGTCCAGCAGATAGTTGATCGCGCCCGACGCCCCGTTCCAGTAGTTGGCAGGATAGTTGAACACGTTGCTGAACACCTTACCGTTCGCCGCCGAGGTGCGGCCATAACCCATTGTGTGCAGCGGAATGCCGTCTGCGGTCACTTTAGGGATCAACTGATAGGTGATGCCGGTGGACAGGGGCTGATAGACCAGAGCACCTTCGCCCTTGGTCGATTCATAACATTCCACGCCTTTTTCCGTGTTATATCCGGTCTCGCATTCGATCACGTTGGCCGCAACACCGCCGATACCGCCATCGCGTTCGTTCAGCAGTGTGAAGTAGTCGGCATATCCGTCCGCAAATGGGATACCGCCGGCCGCATAAGGCCCGGTCCGGTAACTGAGCGACGGGAATACGAGGTCGGCCATGACCGGACCTGCGGCCATCACGGCGCCCAGCGCCAGGGTTGCCAGTTTCTTTTTCATCGGGTGTCTCCTCCCTTGGTTGATCCGATGTTGGGTTTCGGGTTTCACACCCGTCTTTTCGTTGGGCCGGTCCTTAGTGCGGGAACGGCCAGAGCCTGAGTTTCTCTTTCGCCACACGCCACAGCTGCGCCAGACCGTGCGGTTCGAGGATCAGGAACATGATGATCAGAGCACCGACGATTACGAGGTTCAGGTGCGCCACGATATCTGTGGGCCAGCCCAGCAGATCGACGCCAAGCAGTTTCAAAACGACTGGCAGCAGCACGAGGAAGGCGGCACCGGCAAAGGACCCAAAAATAGACCCTAATCCGCCGATAATCACCATGAACAGCACCAGGAACGATTTTTGAATGCCGAACACTTCTCCAACCTCGACCGCGCCCAGATAGACTGCAAAGAACAGCGCCCCGGCGATGCCCACAAAGAACGAGCTGACGGCAAAAGCTGTCAGCTTGGCCTTGAGCGGGTTCACCCCGATGATCTCGGCAGCGATGTCCATGTCGCGGATTGCCATCCAGGTACGACCAGTGGTGCCGCGGGTCAGGTTACGCGCGATGATCGCGCAGACGGTCAGGAAGATCAGGCAGAACAGATAAGTCGCCCATGCCGGAGCATTCGGGCCGGTGATGATGATCCCAAATACGTCGCGTTCCGGTGCATTGATCTGACCCGAAGCCGAATAGTTGTAGAACCACGGCACCCGGTTGAACAGCCACACCAGAAAGAACTGCGCCGCCAGCGTCGCCACCGCCAGATAGAACCCCTTGATCCGCAAGGAGGGCAAGCCGAACAACACGCCCACGATGGCCGTGATCCCGCCTGCCAGCAGCACATGAATGAACATGCTGACATCTGGAAACGCTGTCATCAGTTTGTAGCAGGCATAAGCCCCCACCGCCATGAACCCGCCGGTGCCCAGCGAAACCTGTCCACAATAGCCCACCAGAATGTTCAGCCCGATCGCCGCAATCGCATAGATCAGGAATGGCAGCAGCAGCGCGTTGGCCCAATAGTCGTTGATGATGAACGGAATGATCCCGAACGCCACCGCCAGCACGACATAATACCGATACCGGTCAAACTTGATCGGGAAAGTCTGGCTGTCGGCGATGTATGAGGTTTTGAAATCCCCAGCCTCACGATAGAACATGTCTTACTTTCCCCATTCTTCCTGCGCCCGATTGCGGGCAGCGGCGTCCAGTTGATTGGACCCTTTGGCATATCCGGTGGCCTCGGAAGCGCGCACCAGTTTCATGTAAGCCAGGATGCCCATGACCAGCCCGGCAAAGGCCAGAATTACAGCGATCACAAGTTGGCCCTCGGTCAGATCGCTCGATGTCAGGGCGATGTAGCCGAAAGCCCAAAACCCCGCCCATGCGATCACGTTGATGATGGCAATCAGCTTGGTCACGCCCTACACCCTCTCGATGATCTTCTCGCCGAACAGGCCTTGAGGTCGGAACACGAGGAATATCAGCGCCAATACATAGGCAAACCAGTTCTCAGTCGCACCGCCAACCATTGGGCCGATGGCGAACTCGAACAGTTTCTCACCCACACCGATGATCAGGCCACCGACGATGGCTCCGGGGATCGAGGTGAACCCGCCTAGCATCAGCACCGGCAGCGCCTTCAGCGCGATCAGCGACAGCGAGAACTGAACGCCCGATTTGGTGCCCCACATGATGCCCGCGACCAGCGCCACAAACCCGGCGACCGACCAGACCATGATCCAGATGAAGTTCAGCGAAATCCCGACCGATAGCGCCGCCTGATGGTCATCCGCCACCGCACGCATCGCCCGACCCTGCTTGGTGTACTGGCTGAACGCGACCAGAGCCGCCACCAGAAGTGCTGCGATGATCGTGGCCACGATGTCCAGATTGTCGATGAAGAAACCGTAGTCGAAGATATTAAAGGTCGTCTCGTCAATCCACAGGTTGATACCCTGCGGCAAACCCACATCCAGCGTCTTGATCTCGGACCCCCACATCAGGTCGGCGACGCCCTCAAGGAAATAGGCCAGACCGATGGTCGCCATGAACAGGATGATCGGTTCTTGCCCGACCAGATGGCGCATGACGAACCGTTGCACACACCAGGCCAGCAACACCATCACGGCCATGGTCAGGACAATCGCCAGCAAAGCGGGCACATTCCAACCAAAATTATAGACATGCGTGCCGAAAGTCGCGTTGATCAGATGCGCAAAAGGCACCTGCCCGTTCATGATTCCGACCAGCGTCATCGCCGCAAACAGGGCCATAACCCCTTGGGCATAATTGAAAATCCCCGACGCCTTGTAGATCAACACAAAGCCCAGCGCGACCAGCGCATACAGCACCCCAGCCATCAGACCGTTGAGGATGACCTCCATCGCGAAGATTAATTGTTCAGGCATGCCAGCCCCTCCCCAATTTTGCCCGGACCTCAGTCATGGCTGACCCCCAAATAGGCATCAATGACTTCTTGGTTGTTGCGCACCTCATCCGGGGTGCCGTCACCAATCTTTTTGCCGTAATCCATCACAACCACACGGTCGCTCAGATCCATTACCACGCCCATATCGTGCTCGATCAGCGCAATCGTGGTGCCAAACTCGTCATTCACGTCGAGGATAAAGCGGCTCATGTCCTCTTTCTCTTCGACGTTCATCCCGGCCATCGGCTCATCCAGCAGCAGCAGTTTCGGTTCCGCCGCCAGCGCGCGCGCCAGTTCGACGCGTTTCTTCAACCCGTAAGGCAGGCGGGACACCGGCGTTTTGCGGATGTGCTGAATCTCAAGGAAATCAATGATCTTCTCGACCGCCTCGCGGTTCTCGGTCTCTTCTGCCTCGGCCTTGCCCTTCCACAGCGCTTGCTGAAGAATATTGGTCTTCATAAAACCCAAACGCCCGGTCATCACATTATCCAACACGCTCATGCCTTCGAACAGAGCGATGTTTTGAAACGTCCGCGCGATACCTTGCTGGGCCACTTCAAAGGGCCGCATCGGAGGGCGTTTGGCACCGTGAAACCAAACCTCACCCTCTTGCGGAACATAAAAGCCCGAGATCACATTCAGCATCGAGGACTTACCCGCCCCGTTTGGCCCGATGATTGCCCGGATCTCACCCTCACGGATGTCGAACGAGATATCCTTGATGGCCACCACGCCGCCAAAGCGCAGGGTGATGTTCTTCATCTCCATCACCACACCGCCGATCTTGCGGCCGTCTTCGGTGACATATCCTTCGGAGTTATCCAGCATCAGAACCTCCCTGACACAAAAACGGGACGGCGGGCGGGGCGATGACCGCAGGTCGAGCGGCGCGCGTCAGCCCACTCATTCCGCCGCCACCTTGTGCTGCGCGACCGGAACCACTGGCGCATCGACAATTTCCAACGTCGCAGAAATCGATCCCTTACGACCATCTTCATAGGTCACTTCAGTCGTGGTCGAAACGCTCGACGACCCGTCGTACAACGCCGCTATAATGTCGCTGAATTTGTCCTCGACAAACCCACGCCGCACCTTGCGGGTCCGGGTCATCTCGCCATCATCGGCATCCAGTTCCTTGTGCAACACCACGAAGCGATGCACCTGACAACCCGATAGCATTTCATCGGCGGCAACCGACTTGTTTACCTCTTCCACATGCGTCTTAATCGTCTCTAACACACGCGGATGTCCCGCCAGTTCTTGGTAAGATGCATAAGCAACGTTGTTGCGTTCCGCCCAGTTTCCAACCGCTGTCAAATCGATATTGATGAAAGCCACGCATCGATCCTTGCCATTCCCGAACAGCACGGCTTCAAGAATATCGGGATAAAACTTCAGCTTGTTCTCGACATATTTCGGCGCGAACATCGAACCATCAGCCATCTTGCCCACGTCTTTGGCACGGTCAATGATCCGTAGATGGCCGGAGTTCTCCTCGATGAACCCGGCATCCCCCGTCGCCACCCAACCTTCGGCATCCTTGGTCGAAGCCGTCGAATCCGGGTTGTTGTAATACTCGACGAACACGCCAGGTGAGCGGTAATGAATCTCGCCCTTATCATCGATCTTCAGCTCGACATCTGGGGCCGGAACACCAACCGTATCCGCCCGTACCTCGCCATCCGGCTGCACGGTGATGAACACGGTCGCTTCGGTCTGACCGTAAAGCTGCTTCAGGTTAATGCCCAAAGAGCGGTAGAAATCAAAAATTTCCGGCCCGATCGCTTCACCCGCCGTATAGCCCACACGGAACCGGCCATAGCCAAGCGTATCTTTCAGCGGGCCATAGACCAGCAAATTGCCCAGCGTGTATTTCAGCTTGTCGCCAAAGCCCACCGGCTTGCCGTCCAGCAACAGGCCACCCACCTTCTTGGCATGGGCCATGAAATAATGGAACATGCGCTGCTTCAGCTTGCCCGCATCCTCCATCCGGATCATCACGTTGGTCAGCTGGGTCTCGAACACCCGCGGCGGGGCAAAGAAATAGGTCGGCCCGATCTCGCGCAGGTCGGTCATCATCGTGTCTGCGCTTTCCGGGCAATTCACACAGAAACCGCACCAATAGGCCTGACCGATGGAGAATATGAAATCCCCAACCCACGCCATTGGCAGGTAGGACAGGATATCCTCATTTCGGGTCAGATGATCGAACTCTGCGGAATTCTTGGCGCTTTCAATAACATTCCGGTTCGACAGCACCACGCCTTTGGGCTTGCCCGTGGTGCCCGAGGTATAGAGCATCACGCAGGTATCGTCATAGGTGATCGCCGCAATGCGCTTGTCCAGTTCCGCATCAAACCGCGCGTGCCCCGCACTGCCCTCGGCCATGATGTCCTCAAGCGCGTTCATCTGCGAGTGGTCATACTTCCGCATCCCGCGCTTGTCGGTATAAAGTATGTGTTTGACCTGATGGAGATTTTCCTGAATCTCGATGACTTTGTCGACCTGCTCCTGATCACCGCAGACGACATATTTCGCACCGCAATGTTCCAGCACATAGGCCATCTCTTCGGCGACCGAATCCTGATACAGAGGCACCGGCACCGCGCCTACCATCTGTGCGGCAACCATCGACCAGTAATGGGCGGGACGGTTCCGACCAATCACAGCAATATGGTCACCCTTTTCAACGCCAAGTTCTAGAAACCCAAGCGCGATGGCACGGATTTCTTTGGCGGCTTCCGCCCAGGTCCAGCATTGCCAGATCCCGAATTCCTTTTCCCGATAGGCCGGGGCATCCCCGAACTGGGTCACATTGCGGTGTAATAGCGCCGGAAGAGAGTCCATCCCTTCAGCGCCCGACTGCGTCTGAGCCAATCTTTTTCTCCTCCCCATCCGACCCCTCCCCGGGCCGAAAATGGCGGGTTCGGGATGGTGCCCGAACGCCAATGCCCCGATAAGGGACGTCGTAACGATCAGCGTCAAGTTTTGCCTGATGTTTTCTCAATTCTTACGAATTGTAACAGGGGCGGAGGAGTGAAGTTCCGAGTTGTACAAGATGTAAAAATCGTTGAACTGGATAAACCAGCGCTGCCAAAAGCGAATACAACCTCCGCGTTTCTTTGGGCAATGCGTGAGTTCGTGATAGAATTGATAATGCATAGAGCTCAGCAGATCATATTTGTGGCCATCGCGATTTTTGTGATCGCTGGTAGCGGGAGTCGACCGATTTCAGCCGATGAGTTACAGGATTGCCCCGGCCATATTGGTGAACTTGACTTACCCATTGAGTGCATGTGCACAAAAGAGGCGCAACGGATACGGCCGTTCAATGTACAGGGATGCAAAGTGTACGCTTGGTGGAGCAACATTTGTATGGCCGCGGTGCATGCGGGAATTGCTACGCGTGAGGGCGGGCCAGTCCGGATCGAACAAAGGGAACCTCAAGCAGAATACGTCGGTTGCCTTCGTAACGATATGTTCAGCAATGACATGCACCACAGTGATTTGCCAAGCTTTGTCGTTTTGCCAGTTGAGTCAGATTAGAGTCTTTTTTAAGGGCTTATAGCCAATCCCGCAAAATCGGGATCAACGGCACATCTGCCGCAGGCATCGGGTAGTTCCTCAGATCATTCGCCCGCACCCATTTCAGCGCCTGTCCTTCTTTCGATTGCGGTATCCCCTCCCATTTGCGGCAGGCAAACAGCGGCATCAGCAGGTGGAAATCGTCATAGCTGTGGCTAGCAAAGGTCAGCGGCGCGAGGCACGAGGCCCAGGTGTCGATGCCCAGTTCCTCGTGCAATTCGCGGATCAGGGCGGCCTCGGGGGTTTCGCCGGGTTCGATTTTGCCGCCAGGGAATTCCCACAGACCGGCCATGGATTTGCCCTCGGGACGTTGGGCCAGCAGGACGCGGCCCTCGATGTCGATCAGAGCGACAGCAGACACCAATACTGTCTTCACGAGCGATAATCCGCGTTGATCTCGATATAGCCGTGGGTCAGATCGCAGGTCCAGACGGTGGAAGCGCCCTGACCCAGTCCCAGATCGACTGCGATCACCAAATCCTGACCTTTCATATAGGCCGCAGCGTCTTCCTCGCGGTAGTCGGGGCTGACCCAGCCTTTTTCAGCCACAAGGATGTCTCCGAACGATATGCTCAAAAGGTCGCGGTCTGCAGCAGCACCGGATTTGCCGATGGCCATGACGATACGGCCCCAATTCGGGTCCTCGCCCGCGATGGCGGTTTTGACCAGCGGGGAGTTGGCGATAGCCAGCCCGTGGGTTTTGGCATCAGCATCCGTGGCGGCGCCGGTCACACGAATTTCTACGAATTTCGTGGCCCCTTCGCCGTCGCGGACCACTTGCTGCGCAAGGTCCAACATCACTGTTTCCAGTGCTTGCGCGAAGGCGGCATTGCCGGTGGCATCGACGCCCGATGCCCCGGTGGCGCAAAGCAAGAGGCTGTCGGATGTCGAGGTATCGCTATCCACGGTGATGCAGTTGAAGGTCCGGTCAGTCTGCGCGCTCAGCATCGCCTGCAGCGCTGATTGCTCGATCTGAGCATCGGTGAAGATATAGACCAGCATCGTCGCCATATCGGGCGCGATCATGCCGGAACCCTTCGCAATCCCCGCAATAGAGACTGTTTGGCCGCCAATATCGACCTGCGCCGACGACCCCTTCGGGAAGGTGTCGGTGGTCATGATCGCGCGCGCCGCGTCCTCAATCGCGTGACGGCTGAGGCCCGCCTTCAACGCCTCAAGCTGTGCAACGATGCGGTCATGGGGCAGCGGCTCGCCGATGACACCGGTCGACGAGGTAAAAACCCGATCTACCGCGACTCCGGTAGCTTTGGAGACGGCTTGCGTCACCTCGGCCACTGAGGTCTGCCCGTAATGGCCGGTAAACGCATTGGCGTTGCCCGAATTCACAAGGATCGCTGCAGGCCCGTCGCCGGGCCCGCCGATCTTGTCCTGACAATCCAGAACGGGGGCCGCACGGGTGGCCGAGCGGGTGAACACTCCGGCCACCGAGGTGCCCGGATCAAGAACGGCCAGCATCACATCGGTGCGGCCTTGATATCGGACACCAGCCTCGACAGTGGCGAAGCGCACACCGTCGATCGCGGGCAATTCGGGGAAGGCCGCCGGGGCCAGCGGTGAAACCTTGGTTATCGTGGCCACGGGGTTACTCCTGCAGCAGCTCCAGCTGGCGCATGACCTCGGGGCCAGCGCCCTCGAGCGCGGGACGCTCGATCTGCGCTTGCTGCGTCAACTCGTCAATCTTGGCCTGAATTGCTTCTTGTCGAATGGTCTGAGCCAATTCATCGCGCACGACCGCCAATTCGGGGGCCTCGGTCTTGCGCTTGTCGTTCAGCGTGACCACGTGCCAACCGAACTGGGTTTGCACCGGATCCGAGACCTGACCCTTTTCAAGGCCAAGCACGGCACCTTCAAACTCGGGCACCATCTGGCCTTTGCCGAACCAGCCCAGCGCACCGCCATTGGGGCCAGAGGGTCCTGTGGATTTTTCTTTCGCTAGCTCAGCGAAATCTGCACCTTCTTCCAGTTGGGCTTTGACAGCTTTGGCTTCGTCCTCGGATTCGACCAGAATGTGGCTGGCATTGAACTCGTCTTCGCCCTGAAACTCGGCGAATTGCGTGTCATAGGCGGCCTGTATGGCCTCATCAGTGACACTGGCGGCTGTCAGCGCTTCGACGGTTTGTACGGCGCGCAGGGACCGGGTTTCGTTTTCCAGTCGAAGGGCGTTTAGTGTATTCAGCTCTTCCTGTTCAAGGCTCAGCAGGTGCTGCTGGACCAGTTGCTCGAGGATGAAATCATATAGCACCTCATCTTCAAGCTGCTGATACTGCGCCGGCAGCGCCGAGGCGGTGGCGATGACGTGACCCAATGTGATCTCGTCGCCGTTCACGCGGGCAACCACGGTGTTGGCATCCGGTGCGTCCTGGGCGGCCAGCGGCAACGCCATCACGGCAGCAAGCGCAAGCGATGGCAGAAAAGTGAGGCCTTTGGGCATGGAATTATCCTATTTCTTTGCCGCGACAGGGCGCAGCGTTGACACTGTGGAACCTGCCCCTTACATCGCTTTGAAGCCTTGGACAGGGCCGCCTTTCACCCCCCGTATCTAGGGGCTGCGCGCAAGGTGGGCAAGCCTGTCGCAACCAAGAAAAAAACAGATCCGCTGGAGTGAACATGCTGGGACTCGGAACGCTCGCCAAAAAGGTGTTCGGAACACCGAACGACCGCAAGATCAAGGCGGCCCGCCCGCTGGTCGAAAAGATCAATGCGCTGGAGCCGGAGTTCGAGATCCTGACCGACGATGGCCTGATCGAGAAAACCGCTGAGCTGCGCAAACGAGCGCTGGACGGTGAAAAACTGGATGACTTGCTGCCGGAAGCATTTGCCAATGTCCGCGAAGGGGCCAAGCGCGCCCTGGGTCTTCGGGCCTTTGATGTGCAGTTGATGGGTGGTTTGTTCCTGCACCAGGGCAATATCTCGGAAATGAAAACGGGTGAAGGCAAAACCCTGGTCGCCACCTTCCCCGCCTATCTGAATGCACTGACCGGCAAGGGCGTGCATGTGGTCACGGTGAACGAATACCTGGCCAAGCGCGACTCGGAATGGATGGGCAAGGTGTTTGCGTCCGTTGGCATGACGACCGGTGTGATCTGGTCGGGCCAACCGGATGCCGAGAAGATGGCGGCGTACAAGTGTGACATCACCTATGCCACAAATAATGAGTTGGGCTTCGACTATCTGCGCGACAACATGAAGGCCGATCTGGAACAGGTCTATCAGAAGCACCACAATTTCGCGATCGTCGACGAAGTCGACTCGATCCTGATTGATGAGGCGCGGACGCCGCTGATCATCTCGGGGCCGGCACAAGACCGATCGGACCTTTATACTGCCATCGATACCGTGATCCCGACGCTGCAGGACGATCATTACTCGCTCGATGAAAAAAGCCGCAGCGTGACGTTTACCGATGAAGGCAACGAGTTTTTGGAGCAGCAACTGCTTTCAGCGGGTCTGCTGCCCGAGGGGCATTCGCTGTACGACCCCGAAAGCACCACTGTAGTGCATCATGTCAATCAGGGCCTGCGCGCGCACAAACTGTTCCAACGCGACAAGGACTATATCGTTCGGGATGGCAATGTGGTGCTAATCGACGAATTCACCGGTCGGATGATGCCGGGCCGCCGCTTGTCGGAAGGTCTGCACCAAGCCATCGAAGCCAAGGAAGGCGTACAGATTCAGCCCGAGAATGTGACTCTGGCCAGTGTGACATTCCAGAACTATTTCCGCCTCTATGACAAGCTGTCCGGCATGACCGGTACTGCGCTGACCGAGGCGGAAGAATTTCAGGAAATCTATGGTCTGGGTGTGGTCGAGGTTCCGACCAACAAACCAATCGCGCGTGAGGACAAAGACGACCAGGTCTATCGCACGACAGCCGAAAAATACGGTGCCATTATTGAACAGGTCAAAAAGGCCGGTGAAAAAGGTCAGCCGGTTCTTGTCGGCACCACGTCGATCGAAAAGTCCGAAGTAATCAGCCAGATGCTGACTAAGGAGGGTATCGAGCACAATGTTCTGAACGCCCGTCAGCACGAACAGGAAGCCCAGATCGTGGCAGATGCCGGCCGTCTGGGTGCGGTGACCATCGCCACCAACATGGCGGGTCGCGGTACTGACATCCAGCTGGGCGGTAACGTTGAGATGAAGGTGCTGCAGGCGCTGGCGGAAAACCCCGAGGCTGACCCGGCCGAGTTGCGTGCGGCAGAAGAAGCCAAGCACGCGGAAGAAAAGGAAAAGGTGCTGCAGGCCGGTGGTCTTTACGTAATGGCGTCCGAACGTCATGAAAGCCGCCGGATCGACAACCAGCTGCGCGGGCGTTCGGGACGCCAAGGTGACCCGGGCCGCACCGTGTTCTACCTGAGCCTGGAAGATGACCTGATGCGCATCTTCGGTTCGGAACGTCTGGACAAGGTCCTGACCACGCTGGGCATGAAAGAGGGCGAGGCAATCATTCACCCCTGGGTGAACAAATCGCTGGAACGGGCGCAATCCAAAGTCGAAGGTCGCAACTTTGACATGCGCAAAAACGTTCTGAAATTCGACGACGTGATGAACGATCAGCGGAAAGTCGTGTTCAGCCAGCGGCGTGAAATCATGTCAGCGGATGATCTGTCGGATGTCGTGTCCGATATGCGTGAGCAGGTGATCGACGATATGATCGACGAATTCATGCCGCCAAAATCATATGCAGATCAATGGGATACAGAAGGTCTGCACGAAGCGGTCAAAGACAAGCTAACCATCGATGCGCCGGTTCAGGACTGGGCAGCCGAGGAAGGCGTGGATGACGAGCAAATCCGCGAACGTCTGATCAAGGCCGCCGATGAAATGATGGCGCAGAAGGCCGTGGCCTTTGGCCCGGAAAACATGCGCAACATCGAAAAGCAGGTTCTGCTGCAGACTATCGATGGCAAATGGCGCGAACATCTTTTGACGCTGGAGCATCTGCGCTCGGTCGTGGGTTTCCGTGGCTATGCACAGCGCGATCCGCTGAACGAGTACAAGAACGAAAGCTTCCAGCTGTTCGAAGGGATGCTTGATTCCTTGCGCGAAACCGTCACTCAGCAATTGTCGCGCGTGCGCCCGCTGAGCGAAGAAGAACAGAAGGAAATGCTCGCGCAGATGGCGGCGCAACAGGCACAGGCGCAGAATGCTGTGGATCAAGCTGCCGGGAATGCTGAGGCGATCGCCGAAGCCGAAGCGTCTGGTGACAGTCGTCCGGGTTTTGTCGAGGATGATCCTTCGACTTGGGGTAACCCGTCACGCAATGATCCTTGCCCCTGTGGCTCGGGGAAAAAATTCAAACATTGCCACGGCAGGTTGACTTAACGTCACCTGCTTTCCACCACAATGAGTCCGCCTCACGGCCACATATTGGCCTTGATTGGGAAGCAAATTGCGACTCGCTCCTTCAACTGGGGAGGGTGTCTTGTTTGTCATTAAGAACTACGTGACCACGGGCGGAACCGTTGCCTGCGCGCTGGCCATTGGATATTTGATGCAAAGCGGATCGGCGCAGCAACCCAATGCTGAGCCGAGCGGTGAACGCGTCGCTTCGATCTCGGAACAGGACTCGGACCTGACCGGACTGGAAAGCGTTGTCCTGACCTCTTCTTCCCCGACAGAAGCGCGTCCCAAGGATCTATCTCAATCCACGCGCCCGGCGCAAGAAACCAGCCGTTTGCCTTCGAATTGCGATATGAGCGCGCGCGCCATGGCTGTGCCCGGCGCCAACGTACGGCTGCGGGTCAAGGCCCCCTGCCACGCCAATGAGATCATTGAGGTTCATCACAACGGGCTGGTTTTCAGCACCGAGACCGATGCGCTTGGCGGCTTGAACCTGACCATCCCGGCGCTGTCGGAGTACGCTATTTTCCTGATCTCGCTGCCGGATGAGAAAGGCACCGTTGCGACGACGCATGTGCCCGAGATCAACAGCTTCAACCGGGTTGCCTTGCAGTGGCAGGGCGAAACCGATCTGCAGCTTCATGCGCTGGAATTCGGCGCAGGTTACGGGGAAGAAGGCCACGTTTGGTCCGGGTCCCAGACCGGCGGCGCGGGCTCGGTGATCCATCTGGGTCAGGGCGGTTCGGACGTCGCGCGCAACATCGAGGTTTATTCATACCCCATTGAGACCGCAACCGAGGCCGGAAGTATCACTCTGTCGGTTGAAACTGAGGTCACCGAAGCAAATTGCGGCAAGCCCCTAAGCGTGCAATCATTGGAATGGCGCGCGGAACGGCTACGCTCACGCGACCTGTCGCTGGATATGCCCGGTTGTGAGGCAGCTGGCGATTTTCTGGTGTTGAATAATCTGTTCTCAGACCTGACAATCGCTGCCAAATAAGCAGCAGGCAGATCTACGGTTTCCAATGAACATTCTTCGTGCGGCGTTCGCCGCGCTTTTTGCCTTATCCTTGGCACAAAGCGTATTCGCGCAGGACATCACTTTGACCTCGCATGACGGCAAGGTAGAAGTGGTCGGCACCCTTCTTGGTTACGACGGTGAATTCTACCGTGTCGATACGCAATTCGGAGAGCTGACGGTCGATGGATCGGGGGTCACCTGCGACGGCCCAGCTTGCCCCAACCTGACGGATTTTGTGGCCGAAGTTCGTTTCTCTGGCTCATCAGTGATCGCCGAGACACTGCTGCCCGCGCTTGCACAGGGCTTTACCATCGAGGAAGGGTTAACCCTGTCACAGCCCGAGGGCACCGGAGACCTGCGGGTCTACGCTCTGAATCACCCTGATCGGCAGGCGCCTTTGGCGAGGTTCATATTTCGTGCAACGGATACGGCTGACGGCTTTATCGATCTGGTTGAGAACACCGCAGATGTCGTGTTGGCGCAGCGGGAAATTCGATCAGACGAACTGGAGTTGACCAAAGCCGCTGGGCTCGGAGATCTGACGCAAACCCGCCGGTCGCGCGTCTTGGCTCTGGATGCAATCGTGCCAATCGTGTCGGCCGACAATCCCGTGCGCCAGATATCGCTTGCTGATCTGGTGAAGGTTTTCACCGCCGAGGTCGCAAATTGGGGCGATCTCGGTGGGCCTGATGCGCCGATCTCTCTGCATCTGCCACAGGTCGGTTCCGGGCTGGATCAGGCGGTCGAGGATTTGCTGTTAGCACCTGCCAACGCACATATGACCGCTCAGGTCACGCGCCACGATCGAAATAGCAATCTGGTGCGCACGGTCTCGAACGACCCGTTCGCGCTCGGCGTCGCCAGTCTTGCCGAGGCCGGGACTGTGCGCGCCCTGCCTCTGACCGGTGGGTGCGGACATGCCCTGTCGGCAACACGGCAATCGGTCAAGACCGAAGATTATCCGCTGACCTCACCCATGTTTTTCTATTTGCCACAAAGACGATTGCCCAAAGTCGCGCGACAGTTTTTGGCCTATACCCAAAGCAGCGCCGCACAGATGGTCATCCGGCAAGCCGGATTTGTCGATCAATCCCTTGAAACAATCCAGGTTGGGCTGCAAGGCGATCGGCTGGCCAATGCGATCAGCACCGGTGGAGCTGAGGTCGGGTTGGAAGAGTTGCAGCGCATGATCGAAACCCTCCGTCCACTTTCGCGGCTATCTTTGTCCTTTCGGTTCGAACCGGGGTCGTCGCGACCCGATGCTCAGTCCCGGTCAAACATCTTGAACCTTGCGCAAGCTTTGGAAAGCGGAACGTTGGAGGCGCGTCAATTGATCTTTGTTGGGTTTAGTGACGGCGAGGGCGCGGCGGTCGCCAATTCACGTATTGCCCTGCAGCGAGCCAAAACCGTCCGAAACGCAGTGCTGGCATCGGTCGAAACCAGCCTCCCCGACAGCATCGAAATCAGTGTCGAGGGCTTTGGCGAGGCCATGCCGATGGCCTGCGACGACACCGAATGGGGCCGTAAGGTGAATCGTCGGGTCGAAGTTTGGATCCGATAACCCTTACAAATAGCCTTGCGAGCGGAAACTCAGTTCAGCCGATTTCCCGATGATCAGGTGATCATGCAAAGTCAGCCCAAGGGCGGAACACGCATCCTGAATCCGGTTGGTCATATCGATATCCGACTGCGACGGCGTCGGATCACCGGATGGATGATTGTGGACCAGGATCAGAGCCGAGGCATTGAGTTCCAACGCCCGCTTCGCGACCTCTCGCGGATAGACCGGCACATGATCCACCGTGCCTTTGGCCTGCTCTTCATCCGCAATCAGCACATTCTTGCGATCTAGATAAAACACACGAAACTGCTCGATCTCGCGGTGCGCCATCGTGGTGTGACAATAGTCCAGAAGCGCATCCCATCCCGAGATCACATGCCGTTGCATCACCCGGGCACGCGCCATGCGATGGGCACAGGCCTCAAGGATTTTCAGATCGGTAATCACCGTGTCCCCAACCCCTTTGATCTGACGCAGCCGTTCCTCGGGTGCCGTCAACACACGATTGAAATCACCAAACGCTTCCATCAGCGCGCGCGCCAGCGGTTTCACATCCTGACGCGGGATGGATCGGAACAGAGCAAGTTCCAGCAGTTCATAATCCGGCATCGCTGCTGATCCGCCAGACATGAACCTTTCGCGCAGCCGCTTGCGATGGTCTTTGATGTAGGAGGGTAACCGACCAACGGGCAGCGGCTGCGCCGGTGCTTCATCCGTATCGAACAGCATGGGGGCTTCGGCAAAGGCGTCTTGGGTCATAACACCACTCTGACGCAGAATCGGTTTCCGAAAAGTTAACGCGCCTTATCCCTGCCCGCCGGATCGGCAACACACGGATCCCCTGCTTCATCTGGCCATAAATATCTCGGGGGGGTCGCCCAAAGGGCGATGGGGGGCAGAGCCCCCCTGCTTAACCGTTTAACCCTTCATGCCATCCCAGAAGGACTTTACAGAAGAGAAAAAGCTTTTAGATTCCGGGTGGTTATCTTCACCCAAATCGTCAAACTCACGCAGAAGTTCTTTCTGACGACTGGTCAGATTGACCGGAGTTTCCACGGCAAGTTCGATGAACATATCCCCGATGCCTCCGCCACGCAGGGCGGGCATGCCTTTGCTACGCAGGCGCATCTGGCGACCCGACTGGCTGCCGGCAGGAATCTGTACACGACCGC
The DNA here is from genome assembly GCF_056537485.1 of Ruegeria sp. CE6. Taxonomy (NCBI): domain Bacteria; kingdom Pseudomonadati; phylum Pseudomonadota; class Alphaproteobacteria; order Rhodobacterales; family Roseobacteraceae; genus Ruegeria; species Ruegeria sp. CE6. Next base: position 68,645 of record NZ_JBQFRR010000006.1, read on the forward strand.
GACCACCGTCGATGGTCGGCACCTCGATCGAACCGCCAAGTGCTGCCTTGGCCATGCTGACTGGCACACGGCAATAGAGGTTCACGCTGTCACGTTCGAACAGCTTGTGCTCGGAAACTTCGACAAAAATATAGAGGTCACCGGGAGGACCACCACGCATTCCGGCCTCACCCTCACCAGCCAGACGAATCCGGGTGCCGGTCTCGACACCGGCAGGGATGTTCACGGACAATGCGCGATCTTTTTCAACGCGCCCCGCACCTTGGCACGACTTACAAGGGTTCTTAATGATCTGACCCAAACCAGAGCAGGTCGGGCAGGTGCGCTCAACCGTGAAAAAGCCCTGTTGCGCGCGAACCTTGCCCATGCCGGAACAAGTCGGACATGCGGTAGGTTCAACACCACCTTCGGCACCAGTTCCCTCGCAAGAGGAACAGGCCACAGCCGTAGGAACGTTTATGGTTTTCTGCAGGCCTGCATAAGCCTCTTCCAACGTGACCCGCAGGTTATAGCGCAGGTCTGAACCGCGTGCGGCGCGACGGCCCCCGCCTGCCCCACGCTGGCCACCCATGAAGTCGCCGAACAGGTCGTCGAACACGTCAGAGAACGCGCTGGAGAAATCGCCCTGACCGAAGCCGCCACCGGGACGGCCGCCGCCACCGCCCATGCCGTTTTCAAACGCGGCGTGACCAAAGCGGTCATAAGCGGCTTTCTTGTCAGCATCGCGCAGAACATCGTAAGCCTCGTTGGCCTCTTTGAACTGCGCTTCGGCATCGGGGTTGTCCTTGTTGCGATCGGGATGCAGCTGTTTGGCTTTCGAGCGAAAGCCTTTTTTGATCTCATCCGCAGAAGCGCCCTTGGACACGCCGAGCACTTCGTAATAGTCGCGTTTGGACATCAGTATTTCCTTCTGCCTCAACGTAATCGGGCCGGCCCGGCAACCGGACCGGCCCAAATTGGCCCGGTTACCCGTTAGTTACGCTTGTCGTCGTCCAGATCTTCGAACTCGGCGTCGACAATGTCATCGTCACCCGGCGCGGCATCTGCGGCTGCGGGCTCATCTTCGCCCTCTTCCGCCTGTGCCTTATAGATCGCCTCACCCAGTTTCATGGCCGCTTCGGTCACGTTCTGGATGCCCGACTTGATCTTGTCGGCATTGTCCGTTTCCAGCTCATCCTTGAGCGCAGCAACGGCCAGCTCGATCGCTTCGACGGTCGACGGGTCGACCTTGTCGCCATGTTCCTCGATCGATTTCTCGGTCGCGTGGACAAGGCTTTCGGCCTGGTTCTTGGCTTCGACCAGCTCTTTGCGGGCCTTGTCTGCCTCGGCGTTTTCCTCGGCATCCTTGACCATCTTGTCGATATCTTCGTCCGACAGACCGCCCGAGGCCTGAATGGTGATCTTCTGCTCTTTGCCAGTGCCTTTGTCCTTGGCCGAAACCGAGACAATGCCGTTGGCGTCGATGTCAAAAGTCACCTCGATCTGAGGCATGCCGCGCGGTGCGGGCGGGATCTCTTCCAGATTGAACTGACCCAGGATCTTGTTGTCCGCAGCCATTTCGCGCTCACCCTGGAAACAGCGGATGGTCACGGCGTTCTGGTTGTCCTCGGCGGTCGAGAAGACCTGAGACTTCTTGGTCGGAATCGTGGTGTTGCGGTCGATCAGGCGGGTGAACACGCCACCCAACGTTTCGATGCCCAGCGACAGCGGGGTCACGTCCAGCAGAACCACGTCTTTGACGTCGCCCTGCAGAACACCGGCCTGAATGGCGGCACCCATAGCAACAACTTCGTCCGGGTTCACACCCTTGTGCGGCTCCTTACCGAAGAACTTGGTGACCTCTTCGATCACTTTCGGCATGCGAGTCATACCACCGACCAGAACAACCTCATCCACGTCGCCAGCCGACAGGCCCGCGTCTTTCAGGGCAGCCTGGCAAGGCTTCATCGACTTCTTGATCAGGTCGCCAACCAGCGATTCCAGCTTGGCACGGGTCAGTTTCATGACCATGTGCAGCGGCTGACCGTTCGAACCCATCGAGATGAACGGCTGGTTGATTTCGGTCTGCGAGGTCGAGGACAGTTCGATCTTGGCTTTTTCAGCGGCTTCTTTCAGACGCTGCAGGGCCATCTTGTCGGCAGACAGATCGACACCGTGTTCCTTTTTGAACTCATCCGCCAAGTAGTTGACGATGCGCATGTCAAAGTCTTCACCACCCAGGAAGGTGTCACCGTTGGTCGACTTCACCTCGAACAGGCCGTCGTCGATTTCCAAAATGGTCACGTCGAAGGTACCACCACCAAGGTCATAAACCGCGATGGTTTGGGTTTCTTCCTTGTCCAGACCATAGGCCAGCGCAGCAGCTGTCGGCTCGTTGATGATCCGCAGCACTTCCAGACCGGCGATTTTACCAGCGTCTTTGGTAGCCTGACGCTGTGCGTCGTTGAAGTATGCCGGAACGGTGATAACCGCTTGCGTGACTTCCTCACCCAGATAGCTCTCGGCGGTTTCCTTCATCTTACCCAGAGTGAAGGCCGAGATCTGGCTTGGGGAGTATTTCTCACCGCGGGCTTCAACCCACGCGTCGCCATTGCCGCCATCGACGATGGCGTACGGCACCATTTTCTTATCTTTTTCGACTTCTGCATCATCCACACGACGACCGATCAGACGCTTGACGCCAAAGATGGTGTTGTCGGGGTTGGTGACCGCCTGACGTTTTGCAGGCTGACCGACCAGTCGCTCATCTTCGGTGAAGGCGACGATCGAGGGCGTGGTCCGCGCCCCTTCTGCGTTTTCGATGACCTTCGGCTGAGAGCCGTCCATGATGGCCACACACGAGTTGGTGGTACCGAGGTCAATCCCGATTACTTTTCCCATATTTTCAATCCCTTTCCATTCAAGGCGATGTCCCGAGGGTTGGACCCGTTGCGGCATCCTGCCCCCGATTGATGTGCGCGACAGCACTACACCATCGCGCGTCGAGGCGTATATAAGGGCGAGAACAGGGGCCTGCAAGCGTTCAGAAACGCAGGTTTTCGGGAATCTGTGGCCTTTTTTGGCAAGGTTTTGGCAAGGTTTGGGGATTCTGGAATGGCGCGGCTGTTATTGCGCGGATTTGATATTCGGAAAGGCTATTTGGATGCGGCGGCGCAGTCGCATCTAGTTGACCTGCTTAGGCCGATTCTGAAAGTGGCACCGCTTTATCGGCCCGTGACACCTTCGGGCAAGGAAATGTCAGTGCGCATGACCTCGGCCGGGGCGCTGGGATGGGTCACTGACCGGGCGGGCTATCGGTATCAGGACACGCACCCAAAGGGCATGACATGGCCCGCGATTCCAGATGAGATTTTGACCATCTGGCAGGACCTGACCGGCGCGGATCGCCAGCCCGATTGCTGTCTGATCAACTATTACGGTGAAGGCACCAAGATGGGCCTGCATCAGGACAAGGATGAGGCCGATTTTTCGTGGCCCGTGCTGTCGATTTCATTGGGCGATGACGCGCTGTTCCGTATCGGTAACACCACGCGGGGCGGCAAGACCGAGTCGATCTGGCTGAGCTCGGGCGATTTGGTGATCATGGGCGGCCCGGCACGCTTGACCTATCACGGGGTGGATCGCATCCGGTTCGGGTCATCCAAACTTTTGCCAAAAGGCGGACGCATCAACCTGACATTGAGGGTCGCAACGTGAAGTGCGATCCAATATCCGGGAACAGGTTTTCAGAATACAGCACGCACAGCAAAGATCAGCGTCGCGCATCCCAGCTTTTCGAGACCTGCCTGCGGGTATAGAACTCACCCAGCAGGCCGATCATTGTTAAAACTATTCCGACCCAAAGCGCGTACTCCCAACTGGTGTTCCGGGGAAAATAATTTCGGAACACAAAACCACGACATTGATCGATGATGTGAAACAGTGGGTTCCAGGCAAACAAGGTCAGCATGAACCCACCTAGCGCGTTGCCAACGAACATCTTGCCCGAAAATATCATGTTCAATCGACGGTACACATTTTTTAGGATGCTTACAGTATTGGGAAACCAGGGTTTCAGCGCCAACAACACTAAACCGACAGAGCATCCCGTGAACCAGGCCAGCAAAAGCATCCCAAATGCACCGCCGGGCTCTTGGATCACAAGAGGCGAGACGGCTACGCTGTAGACGAACAGGATGACCAGGATCGAGATAAGCTGCGTATAAAGTATACCGAAGGCAGATGCTGACAACATCACCATCATTGTCATTGGCGAGTGCAGAGTCATCGGATTATTGCCGGATCCAGCCCCGGCGATTGCAGTGACAGACTTGATATGCGTCAGGAACAAAAAAACTCCGGAGAGCAGGAACAAAACCATCTCGCCCCGGATTTTGGCCATGCCAGTCATTCGACCAATTAGCGTCATAAGTATATAAAACGCCGTCACCAGAAGGACGACCTGAACAATGTTGATCAGGATTGCCATCACCGCGTTGGAGTGCTGCGACCGGATATTGCGAACTACTGCATGGAATATCAGCTCGGCGGTGGTGAAAGCCCCGCCCAGCAATGACTGATTTCTCTTGAAGTGAAACACTCGAATACTCTTTCCTGCTATGTCAGCCGCAAATTGGCACGAAATTCTTGCTGTTCCGTATCCATCGCATCATAAGTCCGTGAGATGCCCTGATCAACAAACCACAGGAACGGAGCTTTTTTGTGACTTATGACGCGCTTATTCCCGTCATCCGGCGGCTGGCCTTGCAGGCAGGCGACAAGATCATGCAGATCTACGAAGCGGATGATTTCGACGTCAAGGTCAAGTCAGACTCAAGCCCGGTAACCGAGGCGGACGAGGCGGCGGATGCTTTGATCTCGGCCGGATTGCGCGAGGCTTTTCCAGATATCCTGCTGGTGACCGAGGAACAGGCAGCTTCGCATTCCGAAAAGGGCGAGACCTTTCTGATTGTTGATCCACTGGACGGCACCAAGGAATTCATAAATCGGCGCGGCGATTTTACCGTAAATATCGCTTTGGTCGAAAACGGCGTACCGACGCGTGGCGTGGTCTACGCCCCTGCACGGGGCCGGATGTTCTATACGCAAGCTGACGGGCAATCGGTTGAAGAAATCGGGGATCTGGACAAAGATCAGCCGGGCGCGTTGACGCCAATGTCAGTCTCTAAACCAAACAATTCGGCGCTGATGATCGTTGCATCCAAGTCGCATCGGGATCAGGCGACCGAGGACTACATCAACAAATATCAGGTGCGCGACAGCAAAAGTGCCGGGTCGTCGCTGAAGTTCTGTCTGGTGGCGACGGGAGAGGCCGACCTCTACCCCCGTGTTGGCCGCACCATGGAGTGGGACACCGCTGCGGGCCACGCGGTTCTGGCCGGTGCGGGCGGACATGTGGTGCGCTTTGAAGACCATTCGCCGCTGACCTATGGCAAAGACGGATATGCCAATCCATTTTTCATCGCCTATGCTCCAGGCGTTGAGCTGAAGGAAGCCTGATGTCAGTATTGATAGCCATTCCCGCGCGCTACGCTTCGACCCGCTATCCAGGCAAACCTCTGGTTCCGCTGACCGGGGCAAACGGAACCAGCATGACTCTGATCGAACGATCCTGGCGCGCTGCGATTTCCGTGTCAGGCGTAGATCGCGTGGTTGTAGCAACCGACGATGACCGTATCCGCGAAGCCTCAGAGGGGTTCGGTGCCGAGGTGGTGATGACTTCAGAAACCTGCCGCAACGGTACCGAACGCTGCGCCGAGGCGCACTCGGCTCTGGGTGGCGGTTATGACATCGTCGTCAACCTGCAAGGGGATGCGCCTTTGACCCCGCATTGGTTTGTTGAAGACCTGATCTCGGGTCTGCGCAACGCGCCAGATGCGGGTGTGGCCACCCCCGTGCTGCGCTGTGACGGGGACGCACTGAACGGATTACTGAACGATCGCAAGCAAGGCCGGGTCGGGGGCACTACAGCGGTGTTCGGCAATGACCACAGCGCGCTTTACTTCTCGAAAGAAGTGATCCCTTTCACAGCCGAGACCTATGCCAGCAGTGACCCGACACCGGTATTCCACCACGTCGGAGTTTATGCCTATCGGCCTGACGCTCTGACTGCTTATCCGGGCTGGACTAGCGGTCCGCTGGAGACACTGGAAGGGTTGGAACAGCTGCGCTTCATGGAAAACGGCCGCAAGGTTCTTTGTGTCGAAGTCGAAGCCAAAGGTCGTCAGTTCTGGGAACTGAATAACCCGCAGGACGTGGCCAAGATCGAAGAAATGATGGCCGCTATGGGGCTTGAATGACAAATATTCTGGTTACAGGTGGCGCAGGTTATGTCGGCTCTCATGCCTGCAAGGCACTGACAAGGGCAGGGTATACGCCCGTAACCTATGACAATCTTGTCATCGGATGGCAGGACGCGGTGAAATTCGGCCCTTTCGAGCAGGGCGGCCTGCTGGACCGCGCCCGGCTGGACGAAGTGTTCGCCAAATACCAACCCGCCGCCGTGATACATTTCGCCGCCCTCAGTCAGGTCGGCGAAGCGATGGCTGAGCCCGGAACGTATTGGTCGAACAATGTCGCCGGTTCGCTGACACTGATACAAGCGGCTGTGGATGCGGGATGTTTGAACTTTGTGTTCTCGTCGACCTGCGCCACCTATGGCGAACATGACAACGTTGTGCTGGACGAGAGCACGCAACAGCAGCCATTGAATGCCTATGGTGCCTCGAAACGAGCGATCGAGGACATCTTACGTGATTTCCAAGCCGCATATGGCCTGAAGCACGTGATCTTCCGCTATTTCAACGTGGCCGGGGCCGACCCGGATGCCGAAGTTGGAGAGTTTCACCAACCAGAAACCCATCTGGTGCCGCTGATGCTGGACGCCATCGATGGCAAGCGGGGTGGCTTGACTGTATTCGGCACCGATTACGACACACCCGACGGCACCTGCATCCGCGATTATGTACACGTCTGTGATCTGGTCGATGCACATGTACTGGGGCTGAAGTGGCTAGAACAGGGCAAAGAAAGCCGCGTGTTCAATCTGGGCACCGGGTCGGGGTTTTCGGTGATGGAAGTCATCGAGCATTCCAAAGCCGTCACCAACCGTGCGGTACCCTACAGCATCGGCCCGCGCCGAGCCGGGGATTGCACGCGTCTAGTTTCAGGCTCGGTCCGAGCCAAGGAAGAGCTGGGCTGGACACCAAAAAGATCAACGTTAGAGACGATGATCACGGATGCCTGGCGTTGGCATCAGAATGGCGGCTATACCAAGTGAACCTTGAGGATCAGCCGCTGACCTGGGTGCAGCGCTACAGGCTGCGCCTGAAACGCAAGCGGCTGTTGTGGCGATCCTTTCGCAGCCGCCATCAACTGAAGTCGTTGACTGACAACACGCAAAAGATCACACCCGGCGCCATTCTGGCCTTTACCACGCTGCGGAATGAGATCGGCCGTCTGCCGTGGTTCTTTCACCATTATCGCACGCTGGGCGTTGATCATTTTCTGATGGTGGATAATGGCAGCGATGACGGCTCGGTCCCGTATTTGCTTAAACAGCCGGATGTGTCGCTGTGGCGGACTACGGCAAGCTATCGCGCGTCTCGGTTCGGATTGGATTGGCTGACTTGGCTGCAGTGGAAATTTGGGCACGACCACTGGACGTTGATGGTCGACGCCGATGAGTTGCTGATCTACGCCCATCAAAACACCCATACGATGCGCGATTTAACTGCATGGCTGGACGCGCGCGGTCAAACCACGTTTGGGGCGATGATGCTGGACCTCTATCCCAAAGGTCGGCTGGGCAAGCAGAGTTATGATCCGCATTCCGATCCAACCGATTGCCTGAACTGGTTTGACCCCGGCCCCTATCGTGCCCAGCGCCAAAGGCCGATGGGCAACCTTTGGGTTCAGGGAGGCGTACGCGAGCGGGCGTTTTTTGCAGATCAGCCCCAAAAATCACCGACCCTAAACAAGATCCCTCTAACCCGGTGGTCACGACATATGGCCTATGTGAATTCGTGCCATTCCGCGCTGCCCCGGTTCTTGAATTTTGAATATGACGGTCCGGGTGGGCAGACCGCCTCGGGCGTGTTGTTACACACGAAATTCCTGCCTGAGGTTGTCGACAAATCGCGGATCGAAAAACAGAGGCGGCAACATTTTCACGACCCCGATCGGTTCGGCGCCTATTATGACGGGATCATCAGCGGGCCTGATCTTTGGACTTCTGACTCGGTCAAACTAAGTGATTGGCAACAGTTACAAGACCTTGGGCTCATGAACGCGGGCGGATTTCCTGCCACAGGGGGGAAGTAAACCGGATTTAAACCCGTTGCCTCACAAGGTGCAGAGATGTCATAAAACGTTAATGTCCGGCACCACTCAGGCCTCAGGCGGCCCCGGGCAGACGCGCGTATCAAAAAAGGTTGGGCAGCCGCGTGAGCCTTTTGGATTCCTATCGCATGAGATTGCGGCGCAAGCGCCGCCTGCTGCGTTGCCTACGTCGGCGTCGGGATCTGAAAGCGGTGCAAGATAACACCAACAAGATCAAAGAAAACGACATCTTGTTGATGAGCGTGATGCGGAACGAAAAGATCCGCCTTCCCTATTTCTTAGACTACTATCGAAAGCTTGGCATCAATCACTTCCTGTGCGTGGACAACAACAGCGATGACGGCACCCACGAATACCTGAGCAGCCAGCCGGACGTTTCGCTGTGGTGGACGGATGTAGGTTACAAGAATGCGACCTTTGGTCTGGATTGGTCCAACTACCTGCTGCGCCGCTATGCGCATAAGCACTGGGTTCTGACGGTCGATCCGGATGAATTCTTTATCTATCCTTTTTGCGATACCCGCCCGATCCGCGCCCTGACCGACTGGCTGGACGATACTGGTGTGCGCAGTTTCGGCACCATGCTGATCGACATGTATCCCGAAACCGGAATCATGGATGCGCCCTATCATGAGGGCCAGAACCCCTTTGAAGTCGCGCCTTGGTTCGACTCAGGCAACTTCATGATTACCCGCAACCCGACCTATGGGAATCTGTGGATTCAAGGCGGTGCACGCGCACGAGTTTTCTTTCAGGACAATCCCCTGAAGGCCCCGGCCCTGAACAAGATACCTCTTGTGAAATGGCACCGGCGCTACGCCTATGTCAGCTCAACCCACGCATTGCTGCCGCGCGGGCTCAATCAGGTCTATGAAGAGCAGGGCGGTGAAAAAACCAGCGGAGCGCTGCTGCATGCAAAGCTGATCAATACGCTTGGGGAAAAAGCTAAAGAAGAGTTGCTGCGCGGACAGCACTATGCTGCATCGGGCGAGTACAAGGCTTATGCCAAACAGTTAGAGGATAATCCGGTTTTCTGGAACAAATGGTCCGAGAAATACATCAACTGGCGACAGATTGAGATCCTCGGCCTGATGTCCAAGGGGAACTGGGCATGAGCAGCTTGGGCATCGTAATGCTGGTGCACACCGCGCTGGATCGGGTTGAGCAGGTGGCACGCCATTGGGCCGCCTCGGGCTGTCCTGTGGTCATTCATGTAGATCAGAAAGTCGGCGATCCGGCTTATTCCGATTTTGTCGCCGCTTGTTCGGATGAACCGCTGATCCTGTTTTCAAAACGCCATGTCTGCGAATGGGGCGGCTGGGGTATTGTCGCAGCATCACAATCCGCCGCATCGCTGATGTTGGCGAGGTTTCCAGATGTCCGGCATGTATATCTGTCTTCAGGCGCGTGTCTGCCGCTGCGTCCGGTCGCTGATCTGATCGACTATCTGGCCGACCGGCCCCGTGTCGATTTCATCGAAAGCGCAACCACGCGCGACGTCAGCTGGACGATTGGCGGTCTGGATCTGGAACGTTTCACCCTGCGGTTCCCCTTCTCGTGGCGCAGGCAACGAAAACTGTTCGACAATTACGTGCGGTTGCAACGCGCGCTCGGATTGCGCCGCGCAATTCCCGATGGTTTGGTGCCACATATGGGCAGCCAATGGTGGTGTCTGACCCGTCAAACCTTGTCGGCCATTCTTCAGGATCCAAAACGTGCCGAATATGATCGTTATTTCCGCCAGGTCTGGATTCCCGATGAAAGCTATTTCCAGACACTGGCACGGCTCTATTCCACCCATATCGAAAGCCGATCGCTGACCCTGTCGAAGTTCGACTATCAAGGTCGGCCGCACATGTTCTACGACGATCACCTACAATTGCTGCGCCGGTCCGACTGTTTCGTGGCGCGCAAAGTCTGGCACAGCGCGAACCGGTTGTATCAGACCTTCCTGACCGACCACGAAGGCGCACTGACCCCGGCCGAGCCCAACCCCGGAAAGATCGACCGGGTGTTTTCCAAAGCGGTCGAGCGGCGCGTTCGCGGACGGGATGGTCTTTATATGCAAAGCCGCTTCCCTCGCGCGGCTACGGAACGCAGCCTGACAGCCTTTCCCTATTCGGTGTTTCAAGGCTTTACCGAGTTGTTCGAGGATTTCGAACCTTGGCTGACAAACGCCATCGGCGGGCGGGTGCATGGGCATCTGTTCGGTCCCGAACGGGCGCAATTTGCCGAAGATGAGACGATCATCAACGGTGCGCTCAGCGATTGCGCAACGCTACGCGATTATAACCCCTCGGCCTTTCTGTCGAACCTCATCTGGAACACACGAGGCGAGCGTCAGTGCTTTCAATTCGGGCCAACGGATATTCAGAAAATCAATGAATTCCTGACGCAAGACCAGAATGCACATATTGCGGTCATCTCGGGGGCCTGGGCGGTTCCATTGTTCCGTTCGAACCTGAATTTTGCCGATATCCGGTGCGAAGCTGCCCGCCTACAACAGATCGAAAGCAAACAGCTCAAGCTGCTGGATGCCGCCCGCGCAAAGACGCGCATTCGAATATGGACGATGGCAGAGTTTCTGGAATCCCCCATGGAACAACTGCAGACCGTTCTGGAAGACATGGGCGCGCCCAAACCCACCCATCTGACTGAGGCACCGACGATGGTGGATCTGACCGGGTTCGGAAAGTTCCTGCAAAACCTCAAGAACCAAGGGATGCATCCCTATCTGATGGGGGATTTCCCTGTGAATGACGTGTTTGGCGCACAGTCCAAATCGTTCAAGAAGCCCTATTTGGTGCAGTAACCTAAAATGACCCGCCGCTTCGATTATTTCATCGTTCTGGCCGATATGCGCACCGGTTCGAACCTGCTTGAATTACAGCTGAACACGCTGGATGGCGTCACGTGTCACGGAGAAGCGTTTAACCCCTATTTCGTCGGCCTGCCAAAACTGGACAGCGTTCTGGGCTTTACCCTGGAAGATCGTGAACGCGACCCGATGGCGCTGATCGACGCCATCCGAAACGCGCCGGGCGAGATGAACGGCTTTCGCTTTTTCAGCGACCACGATGCGCGGGCGCTGCCACCGGCGCTGGATGATCCGCGCTGCGCCAAAATCATTCTGATGCGCAACCCTCTGGATAGCTACATATCGTGGAAAATCGCCTTGGAAACAAAGCAGTGGCGGTTAGTGAACATCAAGCAACGGCGGGAAGCTCAGATCACCTTCGATGCCGAAGAATTCGCCGAACAGCTCGACCAGCGGCAAGCATTTCAACAAACAGTGCTCAAACATCTGCAGACCACCGGGCAAACACCGTTCTATATCGACTATGACGATCTAACAGATTTGGACGTTCTGAACGGCCTTGCCGCGTGGCTTGGCGTCAGCGCACGTCTTAAGGAGCTGAACCAGCATCTCAAACGTCAAAACCCGGCGCCTGCCCTGTCGAAAGTGACCAATCCGGATGATATGGAGCTGGCCCTGTCGCAACGTGACCGCTTCAAGCTACACCATATCCCAAGTTACGAGCCGCACCGCGGGCCGGCTGTTTCGCGCTATGTGGGTGCTGCGCAAACTTCGCTGATGTACCTTCCGGTGCGCGGCGGCCCCGAGGCTGAAGTGGTGCAGTGGATTGCCGATCTGGACGGGGTGTCACAAGCCGACCTGATCACCGGCCGCAATCAAAAACAGACCCGTCAATGGATGCAGGATCATCCCGGTCACCTCAAATTCACGGTGCTGCGCCATCCGCTGGCGCGCGCGCACGCTGTGTTCTGCGACCGTATTCTGCACACAGGCCCCGGCGCATATGTCAGCATTCGCAATATGCTGAGCCGACGGTACAAGGTCCCGCTGCCTGCCAAGGGTGATCTCAGCAATTATACCCGCGATCAGCATTCCGAGGCGTTCGCGGCCTTTCTGGGCATGCTGCGCAGTATTCTGGCGGGTCAAACCCCGATCCGTGTGGATGGGGAATGGTGCGGACAGGCGCAGACGCTGGAAGGCATGGCCGGTTTCACCATGCCCGACCTGATCCTGCGCGAGGATGAGATGGAAACCGCCTTGCCCGACCTTGCCTACAAAATTGGGCATACAGCCCCACCAACCCCAAACAAGGCCAAGCCGGACGCGCCGTTTGCACTTGATCAGATTTACGACGCACAGCTTGAAGCGCTGGCGAAGGAAGCGTACCAGCGCGACTATACTGTATTTGGATTTGGTGACTGGAAACCGCTTTGAACCTTGCTTAGGGGCGCAGGGTAATCACGGTTCCTTCATTCACCATGGCGTAGATCTCTTCGATCTCATCATTCTTGACCGCAATACAACCTGCCGTCCAATCCGGGGTCTTCTTCGCCCGCTTGAACTCGGATCGCAGATTGGGTTGTCCGTGAATGAAGATGTCGCCGCCCGGATCAACACCTGCGGCCTTGGCTTTAGCCAAGTCTTCCGAATTGGGATACGATATACCCAACGATAGATGATACCTGCTGCGCGGATTGCGACGGTCGATCAGATAGGTACCCTCGGGCGTACGGCCATCGCCTTTTTTGTTTTTCGTGCCGGTGGGCGCAAATCCTAGATCGATATCATACTCCCGCAAAATCTGCTCGTTATGGAGCAAATACAGCTTGCGTGCACCTTTGTTGATGACCATCGAGGTCACCTCGGGCCCGCGATAAGAAAGAAATCTGGGTTTGGCTGAGGCACACGCTGAAAGGCTCAGCGTTGCCATTGCGCCCATTCCGAATGCTCGACGATCCATTATTTTCACTGCCTGATGCTCTTTTTTGTCAATTATTATGCCAGATTTTCGCGAAACTTAAATCACTTTTTGCTGTTCGACTGTTCCGTCAGGCGGCGTTCGATCGATTCCAGCCTTTCAAGAACCTCATCACGATAGGCGTCGGTCTTGACCTCATCCTCGGCATGGTGGGCATCCTGCATCGAGTTCACGATGAGACCGACCAGCAAGTTCACCACCGCAAAGGTGGTCACCATGATGAAGGGAACAAAGAAAAGCCAGGCGTAGGGATACACCTCCATCACAGGGCGGACAATGCCCATGGACCAGCTTTCCAGCGTCATGATCTGGAACAGCGTATAGGCCGACAGACCCAGATCACCGAACCAATCGGGGAACGTGCCCGAGAAAAGTTTGGTTGAGATCACAGCGCCGATGTAAAACAGGATCGCCATCAACAGGAACACGCTGGCCATGCCCGGCAGGGCTGAGATGAAGCCTTCGACCACTCGGCGCAGGCGCGGCGCGACCGAGATGACGCGCAGGACCCGGAGGATACGCAGTGCCCGCAGAACTGAAAGCGCCCCTGCACTGGGAACCAGGGCGACTCCCACGATCACGAAATCAAACACATTCCAGCCGCTGGTGAAGAACCGGCGCCCTGTGGCGATCAGTTTCATGACGATTTCGATGACGAATATGGTAAGGCACAGCTTGTCCAACGTCACGATCAGTGGACCCGCTGCGTCCATCAGCGTGGGCGATGTCTCCATCCCCAGTAGTACCGCGTTGAACAGGATCACACCGGTGATGAATTTCCCGAAAGCCGGTGCTTCGATGATGGGCAGCAGTCGTTGGGCGATCACCATGCGGGCGGTCCTTATCTCAGGGTTATTTGTTCAAAATGAACCGAGCGGCAAGTTCGGTGTGTGACGACCATCGAAATTGGTCAACCACCTGTACCCATTCAAGGGCATATCCGGCGTTAACCAGCGTTTTTGCGTCACGGGCAAAGGTGATCGGGTTGCACGAGACATAAGCAACCACCGGGCGCATGGCCTGCGCCAGCTCGGCTACCTGCGCCTCGGCCCCAGCGCGCGGCGGGTCAAGCACAACGGCGTCGAATTTCTTGAGTTCATCGGGCATGAGCGGGCGGCGGAACAGGTCTCGGGCCTCGACTGTGACCTGTTTCAAGCCTTGCGCCTTGCGCCAGCCCTGATCCAAGGTCTTCGTCATCTCGGCCTCACCTTCGACTGCATGAACTTCAGCAGTCTGTGCCAGCGGCAGCGAGAATGTCCCGCATCCGGCGAACAGATCGACAATCCGCTTTGTCCCCGACGTAGCGTCGGAAACAGCCTGTAATAGAGCCTGTTCTCCGTCTTTTGTGGCTTGTAAAAACGCTCCGGGCGGTGGAGTGACGCCAGCGGTTCCAAAGCGTTGGATCGGAGGCTCACGCATGGCGATAACCTCATCATCCCAACTAAGCCGGGCAAGACCGTGATGCTCGGTCGCTTGCGCGAGCGCCAGCTCCAACGGTCCATCCAGCGGTTTGCCGCCCTTGACCGCAACATCCAAACCGCCTTCGGACAGGGTCAGCGTTACGGCCAACACACCTTTCCGACTGCCACCCAACAACGCCAAGGCTTCGGCCACCGGGATGGCAGCAATCAAGGTTGGGTGCAGCAAATGGCAATCCGGGATTTCGGTAATCGTGTCAGAAGCGCGACCATGAAACCCGGCCAGCGTACCCTTCTTGGTGCGCCGCACGGCGATGGTGGCCCGACGGCGGGATCGTTCAGGCGAAGTGTGAATGGGCCGCATCGGGGCATCGAGCCCCTGCGCGGCCAACGCGTTGCGCACCACCTCAACTTTCCACTCGGCGACAAAATTATCGGTCGCATGTTGCAACTGGCAGCCGCCGCAGGCCTTGTAATGACGGCAGGGTGCCTTGACCCGCTGATCCGAGGGTGTTTCGAGGCGAATATCGTTCAGAAACTGACCCAGCAACGTACCGCTGACCACTTCACCCGGCAGAGTGCGTGGCGCATAGATCGGACCATCGGCGATTCCGTCGCCCTGATGTCCAAGGCGGTTTATTGTGTATTGCTGCGTCATGGAGGCCTGATAACTGGGGTTTGAGCGCAACAAAACCCTTTATTCTGCAGCCTCGGCCTGAATGAAGCCGCCCGATTGGCGATGCCAGAACCGGGCGTACAACCCGCCACGCTCCAGCAGAGCTTCGTGCGTCCCGCTTTCAACGATGTGACCGTGGTCCAGAACAATAATCCGATCCATCTCGCTAAGCGTGGACAGGCGGTGGGCAATAGCCAGCACGGTCTTGCCCTGCATCACCCGGTGCAGTGCCGTCTGAATCGCTGCCTCGACCTCGGAATCCAATGCCGACGTCGCCTCGTCCAGAACCAATATCGGTGCGTCTTTCAGGATAGCGCGAGCCAGAGCGATCCGCTGTCGTTGCCCGCCGCTCAGCTTCACGCCGCGTTCGCCCAGATGCGCGTCATAGCCCTTGCGTCCTTGCGCATCTTCGAGACCGAGTATGAATTCATGCGCCTCGGCTTTGGTCGCGGCCTCTATCAGCTCATCTTCAGTCGCGTCAGGACGACCATAGAGGATGTTCTCGCGCGCCGAACGATTGAACATCGCGGTTTCCTGCGTGACCATCCCAATCTGTTGCCGCAGGCTGTCCTGAGTCACGTGAGAGACATTCTGCCCGTCGATGGCAATAACGCCATGTTCCCCGTCATAGAGCCTTAGCAAAAGTGAAACCAAAGTGGATTTCCCCGCACCTGAGGCCCCGACTATGCCCAGCTTTTCACCCGGTGCGGCAGTGAAATTAAGATTAGCAACACCACCGATATCGCGGCCATAGGCAAAGCTGACGCTGTCAAAGGCAATCTCGCCCTCTGAGACCACAAGTGTCGATGCGTTCGGAGCATCCTCGACCCGAACGCGCTTGGTCAGTGTGTGCATTCCGTTTTCAATCTCACCGACATTTGCGTAAAGACCCATCAGTGTGAAACTGACCCAGCCGGTCATTTGCGAGATGCGGATCGCCACGGCCCCGGCCGCCACGATGTCCCCGGCCGTCGCGGTACCCACCTGCCACAACCACAGTGTCGCGCCGATCAACAGGACCGGCAGCACCCCCGCCAGAGTCATTAGGATGAACCGGAAACTGGCCGATAGCTTGCCGAATTCCAGCGACCGTTCACGCAGGTCGACCATGGAATTTCGGGCGGTATGATCTTCGAACTCGGAATGGGCAAACAGCTTGACGGTCTTGATGTTGGTGATCGTATCGACCACCTGCCCCGACACCATTGCCCGCGCCCCCGCCCGCGCGGCAGAGCGTACGCGGATGCGTGGAAGATACCAGCGCACCAGCAGGAAATAGACAACAAGCCAGGCAACAAATGGCAGCATCACAAGCGGGTGAATAGACCCTAATAAAAGCAATGAGCCTGCAAGTGAGGCAATAGCGAAGACAATAGCGCTGATTGTTTCGGACACCACTTGCGTCATGGCGTTCGATGTCTGCATCTGTTTTTGGGCGATACGTCCGGCGAAATCGTCATCGAAATAGGTCACCGACTGGCCCAGCGTCCAGCGGTTCAGTTTTGCCAAAACCAACGGCGTGATGTTGGGCATGACGATGTAGTTGTTTGCCACCGATGACAGTCCGAACAGTGCGGGGCGTATAAGCATGAAGAATGCGACAGCACCCAAAATGATCGCGAGATTGCCGCCGGTCAGAAACGCCTCGGGGCTGCTGTTGGTGGTCAGATCAATGACGCGGCCCAGGACCCAGGCGGTGCCAGCCTCCATCGCACCCGCGATCGCCGAGAAGGCGGCTGCGACGAACAGCATCGGCCAGGCGCCGGACAAGCTCCAACGGATGAACGCCCCCAGCGTTTGCGGCGGGGGCGTTTCTGTGTCTTTGAACGGTTGGATGAGGTCGGCAATCCTCATTCAGCGGCCTCCGGGTTCAGGAAGCCTCCAGATTGCCGCGCCCAGAACTGAGCGTAAAGCCCTCCTTGCGCCAACAGATCGGAATGACCGCCTTGTTCAACGATCCGGCCGCCATCCATCACCAGGATGCGATCCATCTGAGCAATCGTGCTGAGCCGGTGCGCGATGGCAATCACGGTCTTGCCTTGCATCATGCCGTAGAGTGTTTCCTGTATAGAGGCCTCGACTTCGGAATCTAGGGCAGATGTCGCCTCGTCCAATAGCAAAATCGGCGCGTCTTTCAGGATCACCCGCGCCAGCGTCACACGCTGCCGCTGACCGCCAGACAGCTTCACGCCCCGCTCACCCACATGCGCATCATAGCCAGTGCGGCCCTCCGGGTCTTGCAGATCGAGGATGAACTCATGCGCTTCGGCCTGTTTCGCAACGGCAATCATCTGTTCTTCGGTCGCATCAGGCCGACCATAGAGGATGTTGGCCCGAACCGAGCGGTGCAACAGAGCACTGTCCTGCTGAACCATACCAATATGGCTGCGCAAACTGTCCTGCGTGACCTTCGAGATATCCTGGCCATCGATCAGGATCGCGCCCTTCTCGACGTCGTAAAACCGCAAAAGCAGCTTTACTAGGGTCGATTTTCCGGCTCCTGAGCGACCGATCAGGCCGATCTTTTCGCCTGGCCGGATGGTCAAGTTGACGTGATCCAAACCACCGGTTTCCCGTCCATAGTGATGAGACAGATCGCATATTTCGATCTGGCCATTACCCAGCCGCAAGGGTTTCGCATTAGGTTCGTCCAACAGATCGATGGGCTGCGCGATGGTCTGCATACCCTCGGCAACGATACCCAACTCGCGAAAGAAGCTGGTCAGCGCCCACATGATCCACCCGGTCATGGCATTCAGCCGCAACGTCAACGCCGTGGCGGCGGCCACCACTCCCACCGTTGCGCTACCTTGCGTCCAAAGCAAGATCGCCCAACCAACGACTCCCACGATCAGCACACCGTTCAGCGCAACTAGTGCTGCATCCATGATGGTGAAAATCCGCATCTCGATCTGGAAAGTGCGGCGGGTTTCCGCAATCGCCTCGCGCGCATAGTCCTGTTCCTGAGTGTCATGGGCAAACATCTTGATCGAGTGGATGTTGGTATAGCTGTCCACCACCCGGCCCGTCACGGTCGAGCGTGCATCCGACGCTGCCTGCGACGCGGGGCCAACCCGTTTTACGGTCCATCGCACAAGCGCGCCGTAAAACACCAGCCAGATCAGCAAAGGCAACAACAGGCGCGGATCAGCCGCCATCAGCAGAATGGCCGCACCGATCATGTAGGCGATCGAGAACGAGATCGCGTCAAAGACTTGAAAGACCACCTCACCCGCGGCGGGCGGGGTCTGAACAACCCGGTTTGCGATGCGCCCGGCAAAGTCATTCTCGAACCAGCCAACCGATTGACGCAGAACATGTTTATGCGCCCGCCAACGGATCAGAGTGCCAAAGTTCGGCAGGATTGTGTTGTTGAGTAGCAAGACGTCAACAAGCTGAAGGATGGGACGAACAAACAGGATCAAGGCCGCAACCACGATCAATTCAGTCCCGTGCGCCTGCCAGAATTCAGCAGGAGAACTGCCCAACAGGTCCACAACGCGACCCATATAAAAGATCAGCCCGACCTCGACCGCAGCAACGACCACGGACATCAGCGCGGCCAATACGAAAACGCGTTTGAAAGGCTGCGAGTAGCCCAGCATGAAAGGCCAAAGCCGCGTCGGTGGCTTGTCTACCTGTTCATAGGCAACAAAAGGGTCAATGAGATTTTCGAAGTAGCGAAACATGGAGAGTGCTCCGATTGAGCAGAAAATAGGTCATGCGAAGAAAGATGGCGCCAGAACACCACCCCTACGGGTCAAAGTGTTCCGGGCTTTAGCCGAACCAGATCCCGTAATACATTCGCATTCCTCCCTCCATATGAGTCAGGCGCACCCTGCCAAATCAAATCGGGTTTGTCATCCCTTTTTGAGACTTCAAATCAGTCGGCCAGCAATTCTTCGCGGCTAAGCGCGAAATTCGACGCGATCCAACGCGCCTCAAGCTCGGCCAGTTTTGCGCCCAGCGCGGGGCCCGAGAAGGCGGGGATCAAATCCGTCGCCTTGATCGGGAAACTGGCCGCGGACCCTTTTTGCAAAGCTCGGTTCAGGTCTTCGGACCAAGGCTGTTCAAGAAATGCATGACGCAAAAGTGTCTCGTGCAATCCGCCTTCCGACCCATAGCGATAACCCAATTCTGCGACACTGGTCGTCGCCATCGCTTCGTCGCGCATCCGAGCCAGACGCTGCAGTTGCGCGCGGCTAAGACGCAGGGTTTTGGCCACTTCGGGCGATGCAATCGCGGCCAAACGACGAATCGCTTCGGGCGCTGCATGGGCGTCTTGTTCCAGCTGAATCAGGATCGCCAGCGCCCGGTCATCAGCCCCGGGCAAAAGCTGCGCCAAAACGCCAGTGACGCGCATGGCGGCAACCGACGGCGCGGGGTCAGGCGCAGCGAGCAGTTTAAGAATCTCTGCCCCGACCCGTTCGCGCGAAAGCGTCTCTAACCCGTCCAAATTTGCAGCTATTGCATCCAGTGCAGCGGGGTCAAAGCCACCGTCCGCATCCCCGTACCAAGCATGAAACCTGAAATATCTGAGCGACCTTAGGTAGTCTTCTTGGATGCGATCACTGGCCTCCCCGATGAACCGTACGCGACGCGCCTGTAGATCCGGCAAACCGTTCAGCGGGTCAAGGATTGTGCCGTCAGGTTGGGCGTAAAGCGCGTTCATGGTGAAATCACGGCGCGCAGCGTCTTCTTCGACCTTGTCGGAAAAGGCGACGACAGCACGCCGACCATCCGTTTCGACGTCACGGCGAAACGTCGTGACCTCGTGCGGGATGCCTTTGCTGACAATCGTCACGGTGCCATGGTCTATACCTGTTGGTATCGGCTTCAGCCCAGCTTTCTGCGCCAGTTCCACGACGTGTTCAGGCCTAGCGTCTGTGGCGATATCAATGTCAGAAACCGGCGCCTTCAGCAGAGCATTGCGCACACAACCACCAACGAATAGTGCCTGCGCCCCGCCGTTGGTCAGGGCGGTGCATACATCCTGCGTGGCTTGGTCGGTTAACCAATCTTCTGTGATCCGCTTCATTCACTCATCCGCGCTGCCAATCCCCGCAGCATCCGTGCCGTCGCACCCCAGATATAATAGGGGCCATAGGGCACAGCATAGTAATACCGTCTTTGGCCACGCCAACGGCGCGACTCGACGACATAATTCTCTGGGTTCAGGACATGCGCAAGCGGAACGAAGAAGATCTCATCCACCTCGCCCGGTTCGGCGACTGGTTCAAAACTGGCTTCAAGGATCGCAACAACCGGCGTGACCGAAAAGGACGTCACGGTTTCATGAGTCGGCAGATGACCCAGAATACTGGGTAGTTCTGGCGGAAGACCAATTTCTTCCTGTGCTTCGCGCAAAGCTGTCGCAGTAACGTCGATGTCGCCCTCATCCTGTTTTCCACCCGGAAAGGCGATCTGGCCCGGATGGTGTTTCAACGCCGAAGAGCGTTTGGTCAGGATCAATCGCGGTGCGTCTCCGGTCACAGAAACAGGCACTAACACGCCCGCAGGGCGCAGTTTGCGCCCCGCCGGCAGCACCGTTTCCGGGTTCAGATCAAAGTCACTGGACCCGGACCCATCACGGCTCAGCGCCTCGGTCAGGTCTGTGATCAGATCACGCGCCATCCGGGCCTTCGGCCTCGAACCCGACGGTCGCAGGGTCCAGCACATAGTGCGCACCGCAGAATTGGCAGTCTGCTGTGACGGTGCCTTCGTCCGTGGTCATTGTCGCAATATCCTGCGCCGAATAGATCGACAGGCTTTGGCGCACGCGATCTTCGGAACAAGTGCAACCGAATTTTACCTGCTGTGCATCATAGACGCGAGGCTGTTCCTCGTGAAACAGACGCACCAGAAGGTCGGTTGGCGCAACGGATGGCCCGATCATCTCCAGATCATCCACGGTATCGAGCAGGATGTTGACGCGATCCCAGTTCTCGCCCTCTTCACCATCCACCAGATCCGAGGCAGACAGGATCTCTCCGCTGCCCTCCCCGGAAGCGGCAAAGGGCGAGGCTTTGGGCATGTGCTGCAGCATGATCCCGCCAGCGCGCCAGTGTTCACCGACACCGGGTTCGGTCGATTTGCCGAAGCTCAACGAAAACCGGGTCGGCAGCTGTTCGGACTGCGCGAAATAGGCTTCAGCACACGCGCTCAGTGATCCCCCAGCCAGTGGGGTGATGCCCTGATAAGGCTGTGTACCTTCACCTTGGTCGATCATGATGGCGAAGTACCCGTCACCCACCTGATCGAAAGGGGCTGCATCGGTCAGCCGGTCGCGGTCAAAGCTCGCATAGGCGCGGATCTGCGCGGGTTCGCCCTCGACCTGTGGCGCATAATAATCGGTTGCGATCATCCGCACCGCGCCCTTGGATTGCACCTGCAGAGACAGCTTCCAGCGCAGCGATACCGTTTGCCCTATCAATGCAGTCAGCAGGGCCATCTCGGCCACCAGCGCCTCGACCACCTCGGGGTAGTCGTGCTGTTTCAAGATGCCGCCCAACACGCCGTCCAGCCGGGCCACGCGGCCTCGCATGTCGGGTATATCGAGTTGAAAGGGCAGGACGGTATCGTCCCACGCGATTTTGGTTCCAATAGACATGGGGTTTCCTTAAGCGCCACAGGTTGGCATACCGCCACCATATAGGTTGAACAGTTTGGGTTGAAAGGGGCCTTACATGATCAGACGGTTCGGTGAAAGCCCCGAGGCAGAGCGAAAATACACCCGGCGGGTCGGCGTTTATGCCCTATTGCCACAAGGCAACCGATTGCTGCTGACCTGTCAGCTGGAACCCGGACCCGATCTGCAGCTGCCGGGCGGCGGCATCGATCCGGGGGAATCACCCATTACAGCGCTTCACCGTGAGGTTTACGAAGAAACCGGCTGGCTGATCGCCGCGCCCCGGAGAGTGGGTGCATTTCGTCGATATACCTACATGCCGGAATACGATCTGTGGGCCGAGAAGGTCTGCCTGATTTACCGCGCCCACCCGGTCAGACGCCTAGGCCCTCCGACCGAAGACCTTCACGAGGCCATTTGGATGGAGACCGCAGATGCCGTTCATCTGTTGGGCAACGAGGGCGACGCCCATTTCGCCCAGCGCCACCTGCATGGGCTTTAAGGTCCGTTATATTCAAAAAACACTGCAGAGACATCATCCGCAATTCCGCTGTCCGGTGACATCACCTGTGTAAGACGCCAGAACATGTCATCCAGGAATTCCGGTCCACCGTGATCGGCGGCGCATTCAACAGCCATCGCCTTCAACCCGTCATCATCCAGCAGACTGCCGTCGGCGAGCTGGCATTCGGTGAACCCGTCCGAATGCAAGAGCAGCTTGTCGCCCGGTTGCATATAGGTTTCCGTCTGCTGAAACTGCGCCTCAGGCAGCAGACCAATGGGCAACCCGCCTTCTCCCAGAAATTCGGTATTACCATCACGGCGCAGCAACAGCGGATGCGGGTGTCCGGCCTGCACCATTTTCAGATGTCCGTTGCGCAGATCGATGATGGCATAGACCATGGTGAAATATTCTTCGATCCCGGCATCGGCGATCAGACGCGAGTTGAGCAACGACGCGACCTCTTCGGGTGGCAGAAGGGCGTAGAATTTATTGAAACGACGCTCCATCGCAATGTTCTGATCGAAATGCGTGCTGGACAGATACCCGCCCAGCCGTGCCGTCATCATCGCAGAGGTGATCCCGTGGCCGGAGACATCGATGCTGTAAAACCCCAGCCGATTGACACCGGGCGAGAACATCCCCACCAGATCACCGCCGATATGACCGCAAGGTTTCAGAAGCAGGCTGACCTGTGAGTTGCCAAAGGTTCCCTTCAATTCGGGCACCAGCGAGTCCTGAATCTTTCGGGCCTGCATCAGATCTTTATCGATCGCATCATGGGCAAGCTTCAGTTCGTTCAGCGCTGTTTCGATCAACTGGTTTTTTCGGGACAATTCGCGTTGCATGTCAAGAATACGCGCCCCGGCCGATATGCGAGCACGCAGCTCATCAGCCTCAAGCGGCTTGATCAGAAAATCGTCTGCCCCAGCATCCAGACCGCGCGCGACCTCCTGCTTTTCGCTTTTTGAGGTCAGAAGAATGAAATAGCTGTATTGCTCACTGTCCAGCTCTCGGAAGGCGCGACAGAACTCAAGCCCGCCCATACCTGGCATGACCCAGTCGCTTAGAACAAGATCAGGTGGGTCCGAGGTGCAAAGCTCTATCGCGGCTTCACCACTGTCGGCTTCAAGAACCTCGAATCCCCACTTTTTTAGCGAGGCCACCAGAATGCGCCGCTGCAGACGGCTGTCGTCCACAACAAGAACCTTGCGGATCGCGCCAAAATCCAGCTCGACCCGGGCCTCTACTTGACTGGCATCCGGCACCATGAAGTCCCTGTACTTGCTCAACTCTCCAGTTGTCGCAACGCTATGCCTCTCAGCTTAACATCCTATGAAAAACCAAATGGCCGCGATTTAACCCCATCTTTACCCGTGACGGTCTAACAATATGCAACCGCAAGAGGATGGCATGATTCAGTGGTCCAGAGTCAGACAATTACGTGATGAAGTCGGCGCAGACGAGTTCACCGAGGTTGTCGAAATCTTTTTGGACGAGGTTCAGGAAGTTATCACTAAGCTACGCGATGACACTACCCGCTCCGAGATCGAACAGAACCTTCATTTCCTGAAGGGCAGCGCGCTGAGTCTTGGCTTTGATAGTTTCTCGAAACTGTGCCAGGACGGTGAGCGACGCGCAGCCGCAGGTGAAAGCGCCGCCGTTGATTTGCTGGCGATTATCGCGGCCTACGACGAGTCGAAAAAACTGTTTCAGGCCGGTCTGGCCGAAAACCTGCGCTAGATCACAAACTGTGCCAGCGTCTCGTCTTCGGTGATATCCGTATAAGTAAACCCGGCTTCATCCAGATGCGCAAACAGGCGCATGAAATTCTCGGGCTTTCGGGTTTCGATTCCGATCAGGACCGAGCCAAAGTTGCGCGCCGATTTCTTCATGTATTCGAACCGTGCGATATCATCCTCAGGGCCGAGGATGCCGAGGAATTCTTTCAGGGCACCGGGGCGCTGCGGTAGGCGCAGGATGAAATATTTCTTCACCCCGGAATAGCGCTGCGCACGTTCTTTGACCTCTGGTAAACGCTCGAAATCGAAGTTCCCGCCCGAGGTGACACAGACCACCGTCTTGCCACGCACAAAGCTTTGCACGTCACCCACAGCCTCAACCGCCAACGCACCGGCAGGTTCCAGAACGATGCCCTCGACATTCAGCATCTCGATCATGGTGGTACAGATGCGGTCTTCGGACAAAGTCAGCACATCCGACAGATGCCGCGATTTCAGCAATTCAAACGGTTTCTCACCAATCCGGCCTACTGCTGCGCCATCGACAAATGTATCCACATGATCCAGCGCCACCGGGTGCCCCGCTGCCAGCGCCGCGCGCAAACACGCCCCGCCGGCCGGTTCCACGAACAGGCAATGCGCCCGGTCCCCGAACCAGGTCGCCACCCCCGAAGACATACCGCCGCCGCCAACCGGCAGAATTACATGATTGGGCACTTGGCCCAATTGCTCTTCGATCTCAACCGCCAAAGAGGCCTGCCCCTCAATCACATCCGCATCATCGAACGGAGACAGGAAATACCCGCCCTGTTCTGCGCACCAGCTTTGCGCCGCAGCCAGCGTGTCGTCGAAATAGTCACCGGTCAGATGAATCTCGATATTATCGCCACCAAAAATGCGGGTTTTCTGAATCTTCTGCTGCGGCGTAGTCACTGGCATGAAGATCACACCCTTCACCCCCAGATGCTTACACATATAGGCCACGCCTTGGGCGTGGTTGCCTGCGCTGGCGCAGACGAATAGCTCCTGCCCCTGCTGCTTGCGCATCGCATTGAACGCACCGCGGATTTTATACGACCGCACCGGACTGAGGTCTTCGCGCTTGAGCCAGATATCCGCGCCGTAACGGTCGGACAGATGAGCATTCCGCTGCAACGGAGTTGCCGGAAAGACGGAACGCATCGCCTGTTCAGCGGCGCGGGCGCGGGTTGTGAAATCAGTCATGCTGGAGTCCCTGCCCCATCATCGCTGAAAGGGCAAGGAATACATATGTGTACGCGGGTCAGGAGAGTTCGCGTTTCTCGATGAAGACGCCGTACATTGTGGTGAATATGCTGACGTTGATCATCGGAAGGACAAGCGTGCCGAAAAACACACTCAACAAAACTCCTAAAATCGGAATGAATGCCAGCGCCATGAATACCAGTTGCACCAATACCTGAAACAGGAAGGCGACAAGCAACAGCAACAGGATTGCACCGCCGACCCCCGTCGTATTGTTCCAAGCATCGCTGAGAGAGATCGGGCTTCCTATCGCCGCCGCTGGAAGGATAATTGACAGGCGGTAGAAGCATATGACCAGAAAAATCGAGTAGACAATCATCAGGATGACCGAAAGCCCTGCGAGACCCTCGCCCAATACAGCAAAGACCAAAAGCATGGGTATATACGCGACCATCATCAAAATCCCCAGCAAAAGAATACGTCCGAAATAGGCGAGGATCCTGTCAAACCGGAATATTGGAAGAATTCCAGTGGGATATTCTTCCAGCAGGATGAAGCGATGCCACGACACCGCGATCCAGAACATCGTGATGAATATCACCGCGAGCAAAACGAACACGAAAACAAAAACTGAGCCCGCGGAAACACCCGGTGGCAGCTCAACTGCATTCTCATCAAATACTTCGAGCGGGATACCGAGGGCCATAAATAGGCCAACGATGACGATCGTCGCAATCAGCGCAGGGCCAACTGTTATCTGCAGAACCTGCTTTAGGTTTCCAAACACCATCCGCACCGAATGCACAAATATCTGCCATCCCAACATTTTAATCTGCCCTCTCAACCAATCCTTGTTCTCTATCCGCCCGTTTCACCTCAATTCCCGGCCTGCGTCAATCCACACAGCTTGCCCCCGCGTCCAAAACCCGTTAGGGGCCAGTCGTTCTACGCATAAAGGGAAGTCAGATGTCCGCGCCCAAGAAAGTTGTTCTGGCCTATTCCGGTGGCCTTGATACCTCGATCATTCTGAAATGGCTGCAGACCGAGTATGGCTGTGAGGTCGTGACCTTCACCGCCGATCTGGGTCAGGGCGAAGAGCTTGAGCCAGCCCGCAAGAAGGCTGAACTGCTGGGGATCAAGCCCGAGAACATCTATATCGAAGACATCCGAGAAGAATTTGTACGCGACTTCGTCTTCCCGATGTTCCGCGCCAATGCGCAGTACGAAGGCCTGTATCTGCTGGGTACGTCGATTGCGCGCCCGCTGATCTCGAAACGTCTGGTTGAGATTGCCGAAGCGACCGGCGCGGATGCAGTCGCCCATGGTGCGACCGGCAAGGGCAACGATCAGGTGCGGTTCGAACTGGCCGCGTACGCGCTGAACCCCGACATCAAGGTCATTGCTCCGTGGCGTGAGTGGGATTTGACCAGCCGCACCAAGCTGCTGGAGTTTGCCGAAGCAAACCAAATTCCGATTGCCAAGGACAAGCGCGGTGAGGCTCCGTTCTCGGTCGATGCCAACCTGCTGCACACCTCGTCCGAGGGTAAGGTTCTGGAAGATCCCGCCGATATGGCGCCCGACTATGTCTATCAGCGCACCGTCCACCCCGAAGACGCGCCGAATGAGCCCGAGTTCATCGAGATCGGCTTTGAAAAAGGCGACGCGGTCAGCATCAATGGCGAGGCGATGAGCCCCGCAACCATCCTGACCAAGCTAAACGAATATGGTGGCAAGCACGGCATTGGCCGTCTCGATCTGGTCGAGGGCCGTTTTGTGGGCATGAAATCGCGCGGTATCTATGAAACCCCGGGCGGCACCATCCTGCTGGAAGCGCATCGTGGCATCGAATCCATCACAATGGACCGTGGCGCGATGCACCTGAAAGACCAGCTGATGCCGCAATATGCCGAGCTGATTTATAACGGCTTCTGGTACAGCCCCGAGCGTGAGATGCTGCAGGCGGCCATCGACAAATCTCAGGAACATGTCACCGGGACAGTTCGTGTGAAACTGTACAAAGGTCTGGCCTCAACCGTTGGCCGCTGGTCGGATCATTCGCTGTACTCCGAGGCGCACGTGACCTTTGAGGAAGACGCTGGTGCATATGACCAGAAAGATGCGGCAGGCTTCATCCAGTTGAACGCACTGCGCCTGAAGCTTCTGGCCGCGCGTGACAAACGGCTGAGCAAGTAAGCGTTCAGAATTTTAGATCTGGCCCCGGTGTCTGATCAGGCACCGGGGTTTTTCTTTGCCGGGTTTCCGTCGGGTCGGGCTTGCCCGGATCAGGCGATTGTCTTTACGCATACGTCAATCAGGGAAGGACGAATAATGCTGCAAGACATCGCCGACGGAATTCAAAAGGGTTTGAACGGCAAAAACTTTGACGGATCGCTTAAGTTCGATTGTGGCGACGAGGGCGTGATCGTTCTGGCGGAGAATACTGCCTCAACCCAGGATCGGGACACAGAGTGCACCATCCGCATCTCGCGCGAGAACCTCTCTAAGTTGCTGACCGGTAAGCTGAACCCAATGACCGGGGTTGCGCTGGGCAAGCTGAAAATCTCGGGCAACATGGGTGTTGCGATGAAGCTGGGGCAGCTGCTGGGCTGATAAACTCGTCTCACCAGCGCGTGACAAATCATGTCAGCGCATTGCAAGCACAAAAATCTGCGGGCAGCTTGGTTTCGGAAGGAGACCTGCCATGACCCGGATCACTTACCTTGATTGCCTGAAACCTTCACTTCTGTTCGTGCTGATCTTGTTGGCAGCAATGCTGCGCGCCTTACCTGCTCCGGCCGCTGGCACTGAAACGCTAACAGTCGCCGGTGGCTGTTTCTGGTGCGTGGAATCCGATTTCGAGTCCGTGCCCGGCGTGATCGGCGCGGTCTCGGGCTATACCGGTGGCAAGACAGATAGTCCCACCTATGATCAGGTCTCGAAAGGCGGAACAGGGCATTACGAGGCGGTCCAGATCACCTTCGATCCCGCCCGCGTTTCCCGTGCAACCTTGCTGAACATGTTCTTCCGCTCAGTCGATCCCACGGATGCGGGTGGCCAGTTCTGCGATCGCGGCGACAGCTATCGCACAGCAATTTTCGTCTCTAACAAAGGGGAAAAGGCGCAGGCACAGCAAGCCAAGACCAGCGCACAAAACGCGCTGGGGCAGACTGTGGTCACGCCGATCCTGCAAGCCGGAACGTTTTATCCAGCCGAGGCGTATCACCAGGATTATTACAAGGGTAGCAAGCTGGTACTGACCCGCTTTGGCCCCAAGCGCCAAAAGAACGCCTATAAGGCCTACCGCGAAGCCTGCGGTCGCGATGCGCGGGTCAAACAATTGTGGGGCAACGAAGCGCCCTTTGCAGGGTCCTAGTCAAACTGCGCTTCGCGCACCTCTTTCAGATCAGGAATGACATCTGCAGTGCCGTGCCGCGTGACCATCAGGGCCGCGGCGCGGTTTGCTTGGGCAATCGCCTGCGCCATCGGCATACCCCGGTCCATTCCAGCCAACACATAGCCGGTGAATGTGTCACCTGCCCCGGTGGTATCCACAGCGTTGACCTTATGGGCCTGAAACGCTTGGGGTTGATGATCTTGCTGATAATAGCGCGCACCTTTTGAGCCAAAGGTGACGATCACATGTTCGACCGGCAGGTCTGAAGGGGCGAGACCCGTTGCATCCTGCAATTGCTCGGCCTCGACTTCGTTGAGGATCAGAAAATCCAAATACGGTAGAACCGCTTGAACTGCGTCTGCCTGAAATGGGGCGGCGGCGTAACAGACGGTCAGCCCCATTTCACAACCTAGTTTAGCGGCCTCAATCTGCGCATTGGTTTCGTTCTGCATCACCAGCAGATCACCTGAAACAGCCGAGGACAACGCCTGCCCAAGTTGGTCGTTCGAGATGGCATGGTTAGCGCCTTGATACAGAACGATCAGGTTTTCACCCTGCGCATCTACTGCGATGATGGCGTGACCGGTCGGCACATCCACCTCGGCAATATGCCGCGTGTCCACGCCATATTCGGTCAGCCGGTCCCGTGCCCAAAGGCCATCCGAGCCCACCGCGCCGATATGGGATACCCGCGATCCGGCTCGTGCAGACGCCACAGACATGTTGGCGCCCTTGCCACCCAGAAACCTCTGTAGCCCGCTGGCCGCCAGAGTCTCACCCGCTTCGGGCAAATGCGGCAGGGCATAGACCATATCCGCGTTGATTGAGCCAAGGTTCCAGATTGTCATGATTTACCCGATATCGCAGGAGGCCAGGATGGCCATGTTCAGAATGTCATTTGCGGTCGAGACCGTCGAACAGATCTGGATTGGCTTGTCGACGCCGGACAGGATCGGGCCGATCACGGTGGCGCCGCCCATTTCCTGCATCAGTTTGGTCGAAATCGAGGCCGAGTGTCGTGCAGGAACAATCAGGATATTGGCTGGTCCGGTCAGTCGTTGGAACGGATAGGCTTCCTGCTGATCAACATTCAGGGCGACATCAACCGTCATCTCGCCCTCGTACTCGAAATCGACGCCGCGCTCGTCCAGCACTGCCGGGGCACGGTGCATCTTCTCAGCACGTTCAGACACCGGGTAACCGAAGGTCGAGAAACTGACAAAGGCCGCCCGGGGCTCTAGCCCCATGTGGCGCGCCACGGCTGCGGCGCGTTCAGCGATATTGGCCAGATCGTTCTCGTCCGGCCATTCATGCACCAGCGTATCACCAATCAAGACAATCCGTCCTTTGTGCAGCAACGCGGTAACCCCAGCCGCGCCATGGGCGGCATCGGCGTCAAACACATGGTTGATACGGTCCAGCACGTGCGCCGACTTGCGTGTGGCCCCGGTCACCAGACCATCCGCATGACCATGCGCCAGCATCAGAGACGAAAACACATGCCGATCCCGTGCAGCGAGGCGGTGAATATCTTTGTGATCAAAGCCCTTACGCTGCAGGCGCTGATACAGAAAATCCTTATAGGCCTCGAGATGCGCGGTATTGGCGGCGTTCACCACATCAATTTCACGCACCGCGTCCCCAAGACCAGCGGCTTCGAGCTTTTCCTTTACGTCGTCTGACCGGCCCACAACCAGAGCCTTACCAAAGCCCGAGCGTTGGTACATAACGGCCGCGCGCAATACGCGCGGATCGTCACCCTCGGCAAAGATCATCCGGCTTTGCGCCTGACGCGCCCGCGCGTTCAAGCCGCGCAGGATACTGGCCGTCGGGTCCATGCGGGATTTCAGGCTCAGCTCATAAGCGTCCATATCGATGATCGGACGTCGCGCCGCGCCGGTATCCATACCAGCCTTGGCAACCGCAGGCGGGATACGGTGGATCAGGCGCGGATCAAAAGGCGTTGGAATGATGTAATCGCGCCCAAAAGTCAGCGACTTGCCATACGCCATTGCGACCTCATCCGGAACATCTTCACGCGCCAATCGCGCCAGAGCATGGGCGCAGGCGATTTTCATCTCGTCATTGATCGCACGGGCATGAATATCCAGCGCACCGCGGAACAGGTAAGGAAAACCCAGAACGTTATTCACCTGATTCGGATAATCGCTACGGCCCGTCGCGACGATCGCATCAACGCGCACCTCGTGCGCCTCCTCCGGGGTGATTTCCGGGTCAGGGTTCGCCATGGCGAAAATCACCGGATTGTCAGCCATGCTGGCGACCATGTCTTGTGTCACCGCCCCTTTGACCGACACGCCCAGAAATACATCCGCATCCTTCATGGCCTCTTCCAAAGTGCGAAGATCAGTCGTGATGGCATGGGCCGACTTCCACTGGTTCATGCCCTCGGTCCGGCCCTGATAAATCACGCCTTTGGTGTCGCAGACGATGCAATTCTCATGCCGTGCACCCATGGCCTTGAGCAGTTCGATACAGGCAATTCCTGCAGCGCCTGCCCCGTTCAGGACGATTTTTACATCTTCGATCTTTTTGCCCGAGATGTGCAATGCGTTAAGCAGGCCCGCCGCACAAATCACTGCTGTGCCATGCTGGTCATCGTGGAAGACCGGGATATCCATCTCTTCCTTCAGGCGTTGTTCGATGATGAAACACTCGGGCGCTTTGATGTCCTCAAGGTTAATTCCGCCAAAGGTCGGGCCCATCAGGCGCACAGCGCGACAGAACTCGTCCGGGTCTTCGGTATCCAGCTCGATATCGATCGAGTTCACATCAGCGAACCGCTTGAACAGGACCGATTTGCCTTCCATCACCGGTTTTGAGCCCAGCGCACCCAGATTTCCAAGGCCCAGAACGGCGGTACCGTTCGAGATCACGGCAACCAGATTGCCTTTGTTTGTATAGTCATACGCCGTCTCTGGTGCTTCAGCGATGGCTTCACAGGGAACCGCAACGCCAGGGCTGTAAGCTAGCGAAAGATCGCGCTGCGTGGTCATGGGTACGGTGGCCTGCACCTCCCACTTGCCGGGGGTCGGGTCGAGGTGAAAGGCCAGCGCCTCTTCTTTGGTGATCTTCGCTTTGGGCATCTTACAGGTCGTTTCCATGACTTTGGGGCTTTTGCCTCATAACGCAGGCGGGGCCGCGCCTCAACGAGAATGAGTTTTCACCTTTTACTGAAGATGCGGGATTTGTAAGGTCGCGCCCGGAACACGCCAGAAGGGGGCCGAATTTGTCCACAGTCACGCCGATGATGGCGCAGTACCTTGAGATCAAAGAGGCTCATGCAGATGCCCTGCTGTTTTATCGCATGGGTGACTTCTACGAGATGTTCTTCGGGGATGCGGTGAACGCGGCTGAGGCGTTGGATATCGCGCTGACCAAGCGCGGCAAACACAATGGCGACGATATCCCGATGTGCGGCGTGCCGGTGCATTCTGCCGAGGGCTACTTGCTGACCTTGATCCGCAAAGGATTCCGCGTCGCGGTCTGCGAGCAGATGGAAAGCCCGGCGGAAGCCAAGAAAAGAGGCTCTAAATCGGTGGTAAAGCGCGGTGTTGTGCGTCTGGTGACGCCCGGCACACTGACCGAAGATGCCCTGCTAGAGGCGCGGCGGCACAACTTTCTGGCCGCCTATGCCGAGGTTCGGGACGAAGCTGCGCTGGCCTGGGCCGATATCTCAACCGGTGCGTTTCACGTGATGCCGCTGACGTCAATCCGGTTGAGCCCTGAACTCGCTCGGCTGGCCCCATCTGAGCTGATCGTAGCCGATGGGTCCGAGGAAAAGCTGCATGAAACCGTCATGGACCTTGGCATATCGCTTACGCCTGTCGGACGCGCCAGTTTTGACAGCGCTGCAGCCGAGAAACGCATCTGCGGGTTGTTTCACGTGGGCGCTCTGGATGCATTCGGGAACTTCGGGCGCGCCGAGGTTTCGGCCATGGGCGCGCTGATCGATTATCTGGAGATCACGCAAAAGGGCAAACTGCCCCTGCTGCAAACTCCCCTGAAGGAATCCGAGGATCGCGTGG
Source organism: Ruegeria sp. CE6 (assembly GCF_056537485.1). Lineage (NCBI taxonomy): Bacteria > Pseudomonadati > Pseudomonadota > Alphaproteobacteria > Rhodobacterales > Roseobacteraceae > Ruegeria > Ruegeria sp. CE6. The sequence goes on from NZ_JBQFRR010000006.1 coordinate 101,414, forward strand.
TTCAGATCGACGCTGCCACGCGGCGCAATCTGGAACTGACCCGGTCGCTCTCGGGCGGGCGCGCCGGGTCGTTGCTGTCGGTGGTCGATCGCACCGTTACGCCGGGTGGCGCGCGGCTGCTAGAACAGCGTCTATCAAGCCCATCACGCAATCTGGACGTGATCCACGCCCGGCTGGACGCGGTATCTTTCGCAGTCGAAGACAGCCTGATCGCCTCGGACCTGCGCGAAGCTTTGCGAAAAACACCTGATCTGGATCGTGCCCTGTCCCGGCTTTCGCTGGACCGGGGCGGCCCGCGTGATCTGGCCGCTATCCGCAATGGATTGGAACAAGCCGCAACAATCGCCGAAACCTGTGCCTCACAGGATCTGCCTGTTCTGCTGGCCACTGCCGTCCAGAACCTTGTCGGATTTGACGATCTGTTGGCTTTGCTGGACGAAGCATTGGTTGCTGATCCACCCTTGCTGGCCCGCGATGGCGGCTTTATCGCCCCCGGGTTTGATGCCGAATTGGATGAAGCGCGTACCTTGCGTGACGAAGGCCGTTCGGTCATCGCAGGTTTCCAACAGAAATACGCCGAGCATACCGGCATCACGTCACTGAAGATCAAACACAACAATGTGCTTGGCTACTTCATCGAGACCACGGCAACCCATGCCGAGAAAATGTTGAGCCCGCCATTTAGCGAGACTTATATCCACCGCCAAACCACCGCCAATCAGGTGCGCTTCACCACGGTGGAGCTGTCCGAGATAGAAACAAGGATTCTGAATGCCGGAAATCTCGCGCTAGAGATCGAAAAGCGGCTCTATCAAAGGCTTTCTGGGGCTGTTCTGGATCTTGCCGCCCGATTGAATCAGGCCGCGCGCGGACTGGCTGAGTTGGATTTGACCACTGCACTCGCCGATCTGGCTCGCGGCGAAAGCTGGTGCCGTCCAAAGGTCGACGGGTCACGCGCATTCGACATCAAAGGAGGCCGTCACCCGGTGGTCGAGCATGCCCTGAGGCAGCAAAGCGGCGATGCTTTCATCGCCAACGACTGCGATCTGAGTGCCGATGCAGGCGCTGCAATTTGGTTGCTCACCGGTCCCAACATGGCCGGTAAATCAACCTTCCTGCGCCAGAATGCGCTGATCGCCCTACTGGCGCAGATGGGCAGCTATGTTCCGGCGGAACGGGCGCAAATCGGATTAGTCAGTCAATTGTTCAGCCGCGTCGGAGCGTCAGACGATCTGGCGCGGGGCCGCTCGACCTTTATGGTCGAAATGGTCGAAACCGCAGCTATTCTAAATCAGGCCGACGACCGCGCGCTCGTAATCCTTGATGAGATCGGCCGAGGCACCGCGACCTACGACGGCCTTTCCATTGCCTGGGCCACACTGGAACACCTACACGCGGCAAACCAATGCCGCGCATTGTTCGCCACCCACTACCACGAATTAACTGCACTCGCTGGAAGTCTGAACGGTGTAGAAAACGCGACCGTTGCAGTCAAAGAATGGGAGGGTGAAGTCATCTTTCTGCATGAGGTACATAAAGGCGCTGCCGATCGGTCTTACGGTGTCCAGGTTGCACAATTGGCTGGCTTGCCCACCTCGGTCGTGGACCGCGCCCGTATCGTGTTGGATCAATTAGAAAAAACCGAACGTGAAGGCGGTAAGCAGAAAGCACTGATCGACGATCTGCCCCTGTTTTCAGCTGCGCCGCCGCCTCCCCCGGCGCCAAAAACCTCGCCCGTTGCTGATATGCTGGAAACCATCCTTCCAGATGAACTCAGCCCCCGCGAAGCCTTGGACTTGATCTACAAACTGAAAGAGGCGGCCAGATCCTGACCGCCTCGAACCCGGTTGACCCAGGAACTGTTCAGCTTGCGGGCGTTGACGACACCCCAACCTGCGCCGGTCTCAACAACCTGTCGTGCAGCATGAAGCCTTCTGCCGACACCTGAATGATGTCGCCGGCCTTGGTTCCGGGCACAGGGGCCTCGAACATCGCCTCATGCACATTCGGGTCGAACCTGTCCCCGACCTGAGGCGTAATCACCTCAATCCCATGCTTCTGGAACACATCCTTCAGCGCGCGCATGGTCAACTCGACACCTTCCAGCAAGCCGGCGGCAACCTCTTTCTGCTCATCGGTTGCGGCCTCAAGCGCGCGTTTCATGTTGTCGTAAACCGGAAGCATGTCGCGGGCCAGTTTCGACCCGCCATACTGTTCCGCATCCCGACGCGCCTTGTCGCCACGCTTGCGCGCATTTTCGGCATCGGCCAGCGCACGCATGAACTTGTCTTTGTAATCATCGCGCTCAGCACGCAGTTGATCGACCTCAAGCGCCTCATCGCTGATCTCAGCAAAATCTTCGGCAAACTCTTCCGCCTCGGCGGACATGATGTCGTCCAGAAAATCTTCGTTCTTGGGCTCTGCCATCTCTTACCCTCTAGCTCCGGTCGGAAATCAGCTTGCCGACCAGTTGCGCCGTATAATCCACGATTGGTACGATTCGCCCGTAATTCAGACGTGTGGGTCCAATGACCCCAACCGCACCGATTATCTTACGATCAGCGTTCATATATGGAGACACCACCAAAGAGGAACCCGAAAGTGAGAAAAGTTTGTTCTCAGAGCCAATAAAAATGCGCACACCTTCGCCTTCTTCGGTCAATTCAAGGAATTCGGCGATATCGCGTTTGCGTTCAAGGTCGTCAAACAGGGTGCGGATTCGATCAAGCTCTTCTGCCTGACCCGGCTCATTTAACAGATTCGCACGCCCGCGCACGATCAGCCGGGCCGAGTCGCCGCCGTCCCCGTCCCAAGCGGCAATGCCGCTCTCGACCATCTCACGCGCCAGAACATCGATTTCCTGTTTCCGCGCGTCGATCTGTGACAGCATCTGACGGCGCACTTCGCCAAGCGTACGTCCTTCGATCAGCGCATTCAGGAAATTGGCTGCCTCGCGCATCGAACTGGGTGTTTGGCCAGGCGGAGGTGTAAACAGCCGGTTTTCTACCTGCCCGTCCGAAAACACCAAAACCACCAAGGCCCGGTCATGCCCAAGCGAGACGAACTCGATATGCTTGATCTCGGCCTCATGCTTTGGCGTCAGAACCAGCGAAGCCCCTTGTGTCACGTGTGATAGCGCCGCGCCGACGCGATCGAGCATACCACCCACATCGCCTGCGTTAGAGCCTAGTGTTTCGTCCAGCTTCTGCCGATCATCCGCACCCAGATCGCCCATTTCTAGCAATCCGTCCACGAACATGCGCAGCCCCTGCTGTGTTGGAATTCGACCAGCGCTGACATGCGGACTGTCGAGCAAACCCAGAAATTCAAGATCCTGCATCACATTGCGTACGGTCGCAGCACTGACTTTCTCGGACAATGTGCGCGTCAGAGTCCGGCTGCCCACGGGTTCACCGCTTTCCAGATAGCTTTCGACAATCAACCGGAACACCTCACGCGACCGGTCATTCATCTCGTCCAGAATTTTGCTTGCTTCGCTCATCGGCGGCCCTCTGCTGGATCGTCATTAAATCGCAGGCAAATGAAAGGTCAATCGGGCTTGCATCGTAACGCCGCAGGACGGTATCCCCAACCCAGCAGATAAAGGATTTCTCATGCGACCCTCAGGACGTGATCTAAACGAAATGCGCGCCGTTTCAATTGAAACGGGGTTCACCAAACATGCCGAAGGCTCTTGCCTGATCAAGATGGGCGACACCCATGTGCTATGCACCGCCACAATCGAGGATCGCGTGCCACCGTTCATCAAAGGCTCGGGCCTGGGTTGGGTCACCGCTGAATATGGCATGCTGCCCCGTGCGACCAATACGCGGATGCGGCGCGAGGCTGCCAGCGGCAAGCAAGGCGGACGCACCGTGGAAATCCAGCGCCTTATCGGCCGCGCCTTGCGCGCCGGTGTGGACCGGGTTGCCTTGGGAGAACGGCAGATCACTGTTGACTGCGATGTCATTCAAGCCGACGGCGGCACCCGCTGTGCCTCGATCACTGGCGGTTGGGTGGCGCTGCGTCTGGCCGTGAACAAGCTGATGAAAACAGGCGATGTGATCTCTGACCCTTTATTAGACCCTGTTGCCGCCGTTTCATGCGGAATTTATGCCGGTCAGCCCGTGCTAGATCTGGACTATCCCGAAGATAGCGAAGCTGGCGTTGACGGCAATTTCATCATGACCGGCTCGGGCAAGCTGATCGAAGTGCAGATGAGCGCCGAAGGATCCGTTTTCAGCCGCGCGCAAATGGATCAACTGATGGATCTGGCCGAGAAAGGCGTGGGTGAACTTGCTGCTGCCCAGAAAGCTGCAACCGCATGACTCGCAGGTTCGAAGGTGATCGACTGCTGGTCGCCACCCACAACAAAGGCAAGCTCGAGGAGATGGCGCATCTGCTTGAGCCCTTTGGCGTAACGGTTGTCGGCGCGGGCGAAATGAACCTGCCAGAGCCGGAAGAGACCGAGGACACTTTCGTCGGTAACGCCCGGATCAAAGCCCACGCAGCTGCAAAGGCGACCGGCCTACCTGCCTTGTCGGACGATTCCGGGATCACCATCGATGCATTGGATGGAGCACCCGGTGTTTACACCGCCGATTGGGCCGAAACCGGCAGTGGCCGCGATTTCCTGATGGCGATGACTCGCGCCCATAATGAGCTAGAGGCGAAAGACGCCCCCCACCCGCGTATGGCCCAGTTTCGCTGCACACTGGTTCTGGCCTGGCCCGACGGGCATGACGAAGTGTTCGAGGGCATCGCGCCCGGTCACCTGACTTGGCCGATCCGTGGCAAGGACGGGTTCGGCTATGACCCGATGTTTGTCCCTGAGGGGCACGACATTACCTTTGCCGAAATGGATCGCTGGGAAAAGAACAAGATCAGCCATCGCGGGCGCGCGGTGGAGATGTTCGTGAAAGGCTGCTTTGGCGGATGATTGGCGAAACGGGGGCTTTGGCCTTTATGTGCATTGGCCCTTTTGCGAGGCCAAGTGCCCCTATTGCGATTTCAACAGCCACGTTTCCAAGAATATTAATCAAAAACAATGGCTTGAGTGTTATCTCAGTGAACTGAGCCGCTCGGCCATCGAAACTCCTGATCGGGTTTTGAACACAATCTTCTTTGGCGGCGGAACTCCATCACTGATGGCCCCCGAGACGGTCGCCACCATCATCGACAAGGCCCGCGCCCTTTGGCGATCGGCCAACGATATGGAAATCACGCTTGAGGCCAATCCAGGCTCGGTCGAGGCCGGGCGGTTCGCGGCCTATCATGATGCGGGCGTGAACCGCATCTCGATGGGTGTTCAGGCCTTGAACAACGATGACCTGCGTCGTCTGGGGCGCATTCACACGGTTGCCGAGGCTCGCGCTGCCTTCGATATCGCGCGCTCTTGCTTTGACCGTGTGAGCTTTGATCTGATCTATGCCCGCCAGCATCAAACTCTGGACGCCTGGCGTGCTGAGCTGACCGAAGCCCTATCGATGGCAGTTGATCACCTGTCGCTATACCAACTGACCATTGAGGAAGGCACAGCCTTTGGTGATCGCTATGCCCTGGGCAAGCTGCGCGGTTTGCCCGAGGATGACAACGCTGCGGATATGTATCTGGCGACGCAGGAAATCTGCGAAGCGCATGGGCTGCCTGCCTATGAGATCTCAAACCACGCCCGGCCCGGAGCGGAATCACGGCATAACCTCATCTATTGGCGCTATGGTGACTACATCGGTATTGGACCCGGCGCACACGGTCGGATCACCCTGGATCGCCGGAAATTCGCGACGGAAACTCATCTTTCACCAAACAAATGGCTGACGGCTGCCTCCAATGGGCACGGCGAAAGCAATCGATTCGAGCTTAGCCAACGTGAACAAGCCTCAGAATACCTTATGATGTGTCTGCGTTTGGTCGAGGGCCTAGATATAGACAGATATACTCAGCTTGCAGGTGAAGAACTTTCGCATGACAAACTTGATTCACTGATCGATCTGGGCATGCTAACCCTTGATCGCAATCAATTGCGCGCCACTTCAAACGGGCGCGCCGTGCTCAACGCGGTAATCCGAGAGCTGTTGGAGTAACAGATGCAATTTCTCTGGGCCGGATTGGGGTTGTTATGCGTTGCGCTTGCCATGATCGGAGTCGCTCTGCCGCTGCTGCCGACGGTGCCATTTCTTCTGTTGGCCGCGTTCTTTTTTGCCCGCTCATCGTCACGGCTACATAACTGGTTGCTGAGCCATCGAACCTTTGGTCCTATGATCATCGATTGGCAAAGCTCTGGCGCGATCAGACCCGGTGCAAAAAAAGCGGCCACCCTTTCGGTTGCCGCCGTATTTGGCTTATCGGTTCTGCTGTCGGTTCCTTCTCACGTCCTGATCATTCAGGCCATTGTGCTCAGCGCTGTGATGCTCTTTATCTGGACCCGACCTAACGGCTGAGCTTCGCGCACAGATCATCCAACTGATCCAGGTTCTCATAAGCCAACACAACCTGCCCGGATTCAGATCCGGCCTTATGGTTGATCGTCACCTTCATCGCCAGAATCGCAGACAAATCCTTTTCAAGCGCTCGGGTGTCTGCGTCCTTCCCAGCATTCAGGTTTCTGGATTTCGGAGCCGGCTTATCCGCTCCACCTTGCTGCTTTTTCACTAATGCCTCGGTCGCACGCACCGAAAGGCCCTCACGAACCACCTGTTTCGCCAGCTCCGATGGGTTTTCTGCCGTGATCAATGCCCTTGCATGACCGGCGGATAATTTTCCTTCTATTACAAGGGTTTGTACATCCAATGGGAGTGACAAAAGACGCAGCAGATTAGCGATATGGCTTCTGCTTTTACCAAGCGCTTCGGCCAGCTTTTCTTGCGTGTGACCAAAGCGATCCATCAATTGCTTAAAGCCTGCCGCCTCTTCCACCGCGTTCAGATCTGCGCGCTGAATGTTCTCGATAATCGCGACCTCAAGCACTTCGGTGTCATCAAATTCGCGAACAATAACTGGGATATCATGCAGTTGCGCCATCTGCGCAGCACGCCAGCGCCGTTCACCCGCAACGATTTCGTATTGGCCACCATCGATGCTGCGGACAATCAGCGGCTGGATAATACCCTTTTCCTTGACCGAGGCCGCAAGCTCATCCAATTGCTCTTGCGCGAAACGGCGGCGCGGCTGATCTGGGTTCGCCTGCAGTTTTTCGATCGGTACCGTGAGATCCGGACGGCGGGGTTCAGATACAATCCGACCGTCAGCTTCTGGTGCGACATCAGCCATCAACGCAGATAGCCCGCGACCTAATCCTCGGGGTTTTCCTTTCCTGGCATTCATGTTGCCCTCCTCACGGCCACTTAAATGGCTACCTTGTTGTTCTTGTGCATAACCTCTCGGGCGAGATACCGGTACGCCATCGCCCCGAGCGAACCCGAATCATATTGCAGCACAGGAAGCGCGTAAGATGGTGCTTCGCTGACCCGCACATTTCTGGGTATCTTGGTTTTAAATACCATCTCACCCAGATTGTCACGCGCATCCTTTTCGACCTGACGGGACAAGTTGTTGCGGTTGTCATACATCGTTAACACAACACCTTCGATTCTGAGGTCAGGATTGGCGGTCTGACGAACCTCGCGAATGGTCAACATCAATTGTGACAGGCCTTCCAGCGCAAAGAACTCACTTTGCAATGGTACAAGGACGGAATGCGCTGCTACCATTGCGTTTACGGTGAGCAGGTTCAAGGACGGCGGACAATCGATCAGCACAAAGTCCAGATCGAAAGCATCAATTGCAGTCTGTCGAAGCGCGTCATGCAGCAAATAACTGCGCTTTTCATTCGAGATCAGCTCAATATCTGCCGAGCTGAGATCTACGGTCGCCGGAACCACAAAAAGATTACCGATCTCGGTCTCCTGCACCACAGCTTCCAAGGGTGCATCGTCGAGAAGAAGATCATATGTCGTCCAGTCGCGATCTTCGACCCCTAGACCCGTAGAGGCATTTCCCTGAGGATCGAGATCGACCACAAGAACCTTGCATCCGGCCTCGGCCAATCCGGCTGCCAGATTGATCGCTGTAGTGGTTTTCCCGACCCCGCCCTTTTGATTAGCAACCGCGATAATCCGAGGCCCAGCAGGACGAGACAGATCAACCACGTACAACTCCTTTGATTTTCAGGATAACGGCTTGGGGTTCTGTTGAACTCTTAATGGGTTCAGCCTCGAATTTCCATTCTTTGCGCGCATCTTCCAGCTCTTTTTTCCAGGTTGCGCCTTTTGGCAACAACGCTGTACCGTTTTTACTTAAATGCCTGTCACAAAATGACATTAGAGTGGTCAGATCAGCCAGAGCCCGAGCTGAAAGCACGTCCGCATGCAAGGGATCAATGGCTTCAATTCGACGAGAGATCACGGAACAATTGGCGCCACTCTCTCTGGTCACACTTCGAAGAAATGCGGATTTACGTTGGTCGCTTTCGACTAATGTGAAACGCGTTTCAGGCGCAGATTCAATTGCCATGATGGCGCAGACCATGCCAGGAAAGCCGCCTCCGCTGCCTAAATCCACCCAATGATCTACCCGATCTGCGTTCTGAAAAACTTGAATGGAGTCTTTGATATGGCGAATCCAAATCTCTTCAAGACTATTTCTTGAAACCAGATTGATTTTTGGGTTCCATTTTTCAAGCAGAGATACATAGATCACCAGGCGTTCGAATGTTTCACGTGAAACATCCAGAGCCTCCGCAGAAGCGACGTTCTGATAAATCATGCTTTTCTGGCTTTCACATCGCGCCTGAGCTTCGCCAGGACGAGAGTTAAAGCCGCAGGCGTGACACCTTCTACCCGACTCGCCTGCGCAATATTCGCAGGCTTCGCCTGCGATAGCTTTTGCTTCATTTCATTCGACAGACCATCAAGCGCAAAATAATTGAAATCCCGAGGAATTTCATGCGCCTCATCGCGCTTCATTGCTTCGACATCCCGTTGTTGGCGCGCAATATAGTTTGCATACAACGCATCGCGCTCGACCTGACGGCGAATTTCATCGTCTGTATTCTGTAGATCGGGTTCGAGCAAAACCATGTCTTCAAACGATACTTCTGGAAAAGCAAGAACCGCCATTCCATCACGCCGGTTTCCGTCTTGATTTATGCTGATACCAGCTTCGCGAATTTGCTTTGGCGTATATGTGGTCTCTGTCAGTTTATTCTTTGCTTTTTCAAGCTTTTCTGATTTCTCAGCAAAAACCTTGCGGCGGAGTTCACCCACACAGCCCAGCTGCTCGCCAATCGGAGTCAGTCTTTGATCTGCGTTGTCAGCACGAAGTGATAGGCGAAACTCTGCACGGGATGTGAACATCCGATAAGGCTCGGCAACGCCTCGTGTTGTCAAATCGTCAATCATTACGCCAATATAACTGTCTGAGCGTGTAAAATGTATTGGCGCACGCCCCTGTGTTTCCAGAGCTGCATTCAAACCTGCAACGAGGCCTTGCGCGGCCGCTTCCTCATATCCTGTGGTCCCATTGATCTGTCCTGCAAGATATAGACCAGGAACATCGGGCACAGACAAAGACGCAGATAGAACGCGCGGGTCAACGTAGTCGTATTCAATCGCGTATCCGGGTTGTAGGATTACCGCGTTTTCCAATCCTACGATGGATTGGACATATTCGACTTGTACATCTTCGGGCAAAGACGTTGAAATCCCGTTTGGGTACACCGTATGATCCCGCACGCCTTCTGGTTCCAGAAATATCTGGTGTGACTCTTTTTCCGCAAATCGGACGATTTTGTCTTCGATTGAAGGGCAATATCTGGGACCAACACCATCAATATGACCTCCATACATTGCTGATCGCGATAGATTTTTCTCGATTATTCCGTGCGTCTGAGCATTGGTATGAGTTATTCCACAGGCGATTTGCGGCGCCGTCACCGCTTGGGACATGAATGAAAACAGTGTTGGCTCTGCATCGCCATCCTGTCGTTCAAGTATATCCCAATTTATGGTTCGTCCGTCCAACCTCGGTGGCGTACCTGTTTTCAGCCGTGCCGTCGGTAATTCAAAAGCGTCAAGGCGCTCAGCCAACCTAACCGATGGACGATCCCCCATGCGTCCACCTGGCCTTGTAACGTCTCCTATGTGAATTACACCGCGCAGAAATGTACCCGACGTCAGAACAACTGTCTGAGCTGGGACCTCGGAACCGTCGGCTAGTTTGACACCGATTACGTAGTCACCATCCATTAGGAAATCGACCACTTCCCCAGTGATCACCGACAAATTGTCTTGTTTTTTCGTTTCTTCCTTCATCGCGGTCCGATAAAGCGCACGGTCCGCTTGCGCCCTTGGGCCTTGAACAGCTGGTCCTTTACGTCGGTTCAATAGACGAAACTGAATGCCGGCACGATCCGCCACACGACCCATGACCCCGTCCATTGCATCGATTTCACGGACCAGATGACCTTTCCCTAGCCCTCCGATCGCAGGATTGCAGGACATGACACCAATGTCCTTTTCGGACAAAGTAACCAGCGCCGTGTTCGCACCCATCCGTGCTGCCGCATGGGCAGCTTCGGTACCGGCATGTCCAGCGCCAATGACTACAACATCAAATCTCGAATGTTTCACGTGAAACACTCCCTATTTTCCCAGACAGAAACTTGCGAAGATTTCATCCAAAAGGGTTTCGACATCAATCCTGCCAACCAAAGATTCAAGCGACCGAATTGCCGTTCTCAACTCTTCAGCAGCTATATCATACATGTCCGGACCTGATTCCAGAACATCTCGCGCAGCCGCAAGTGCGTCCGATGCTTTAGTCATCGCAATACGGTGACGTTCCCGCGTTGCAATACCATGGCTAGCTGTTCGAACAGTCAGTACACGCGATATGTTGTCTATCAACTGGTCAATCCCGTGCCCGGTTTTCCCCGATATACCACCGGAAAAGGGCTCACGCAGGTCAGATTTTGGCAGAACATGAATGTCATCTGCCTGCATCGGTACACCTAGCTGATCAGGCTCATCCGACAGAAATACTCGTAGATCGGCCGCCTCTGCCCGTTTGCGCGCCAGTTCAATTCCCAGGTTTTCAACGTGATCATCGGTTTGCCTCAAACCGGCCGTGTCTAGCAGCGTGACAGGCAATCCGTCCAAGTCCATACGAACTTCAATCACATCACGGGTTGTCCCGGCATATTCCGAGGTAATAGCGGCTTCCCGACCTGCCAACGCGTTCAGCAAGGTCGATTTCCCTGCGTTCGGAAGGCCAACAATGGCGACCTCAAAGCCGGTGCGAATGCGTTCTGCGATCCGAACGCCTTTCGCTTCTTGCCTCAGCTCCTCCATAACACCAGAGATTAACGTTCGAACCTCCGGGGTTACGTCGATCGGCACCTCTTCATCAGCAAAATCAATCACGGCTTCCAACAGGGAAGCCGCGCGGATCAGATCACGCCGCCAACTTTCTGCCAATGTGCCCAAAGCACCAGCCAAAATCGTCTGTGCTTGTTTCCGTTGTGCTTCGGTTTCTGCATCAATCAGATCAGCAAGACCTTCGACCTGCGCCAGATCCATCTTGCCGTTTTCCAGTGCACGACGCGTGAACTCACCAGGTTCGGCCAGCCGAAGATCGTCCATATCCGAAAGAGAGGTCAGCACTGCGTTGACTGACGCCATACTTCCGTGAATCTGAAGCTCGGCCACGTCTTCGCCGGTAAAGCTGGACGGGGCCTGAAACGTCAGAACCAAGCCCTCATCCAACCGCGATCCATCCGACGCGCTGAGTGTTCGAACTCTCATTCCACGCCTTGGCAGGCCACCGCCAGACAACTCATTGGCGGAGGCATATGCCTGCGGACCAGAAAGCCTGATCACAGCCACGCCTGCTTTGCCCTGGGCGCTGGCCAGGGCGAATATCGTATCCATTGATAGCCCCCGCGTCAGTGCCAGAACCTTGTCAGGTGTTCATTGAATCGAAGAACTCGCCGTTCGTCTTGGTTTGTTTCAATTTCGACAACAGGAACTCGATTGCATCTGTTGTGCCCATCGGATTGAGGATGCGGCGCAGAACGAATGTCTTGGCCAGATCGCCCTTGTCGACCAGCAGATCCTCTTTCCGGGTGCCGGATTTGAGGATGTCGATTGCCGGGAACACGCGTTTGTCTGCGATCTTACGATCCAGAACGATTTCCGAGTTACCGGTGCCTTTGAATTCTTCGAAGATCACTTCGTCCATGCGGCTGCCGGTATCGATCAGGGCGGTGGCGATGATGGTCAGCGAACCACCTTCTTCGATGTTCCGCGCAGCACCAAAGAAGCGCTTGGGCCGTTGCAGGGCATTTGCATCCACACCACCGGTCAGAACTTTACCCGAGGATGGCACCACCGTGTTAAACGCCCTACCAAGTCTTGTGATTGAGTCGAGAAGAATAACAACATCTCGTTTATGCTCAACCAAACGCTTGGCTTTTTCGATCACCATCTCGGATACGGCCACGTGGCGGGTCGCGGGCTCATCGAAGGTTGAAGACACAACTTCACCCTTCACCGAGCGTTGCATGTCAGTCACCTCTTCCGGGCGTTCGTCGATCAGCAGGACGATCAGATAACACTCCGGGTGGTTCTGTTCGATGGAATGCGCGATGTTCTGCAGGATCACCGTCTTACCAGTCCGCGGAGGCGCCACGATCAGCGATCGCTGACCTTTACCAATCGGCGAAACCAAATCGATCACGCGAGCAGACTTGTCCTTGATGGTCGGATCTTCGATTTCCATCTTTAGACGCTCATCCGGATACAGAGGCGTCAGGTTGTCGAACAGAATCTTGTGTTTGGCCTTGTCCGGATTTTCAAAGTTGATCTTGGTGACGTTGGTCAGCGCAAAGTAACGCTCGTTTTCATCGGGCGCTTTGATCTCACCTTCAACCGTATCTCCGGTGCGCAGCGAATGCTTGCGGATCATGTCAGGCGAAACATAGATGTCATCCGGTCCGGGTAGATAGTTCGCCTCGGGCGAGCGCAGAAACCCGAACCCGTCTTGTAGAACCTCCAGCACGCCGTCGCCACCGATGGTCCAGCCCTCATCTGCACGTTCGCGCAGAATCTGAAACATCATCTCGCCCTTGCGCATGGTTGAGGCGTTTTCGACCTCAAGCTCCTCGGCCATGGCCAGAAGGTCTTTGGGGCTTTTGGCCTTCAGATCGGCCAGATTCAGGGATTCAGTTGTCATGATGATACGGACCTCGGCCGCTTGGATCGCGGCACCAGAGTGGAATTTCAGAACGGAAGATACCTCGCCCGGACGGGCGCGTTACGCGTTAGATAAGCGCTTACCTAAGAAGAGTCAAACAAGCCCTCAGAACTTCACAACGACCGCTAAAACGATAACAACCATTAAAACGGTCGGAACCTCATTCATCATGCGGTACTGCCGCCCAGTCAGCTTATTTCGCCCCTCAGCAAAGTCCTTGCGCCGAGCCATAAGCCAATGGTGAAACCATGTCATGCCGATCACTGCTGCGCCTTTGACCCAGGGCCAGCTCCAGTCCCATCCGACAATACCAGGCGTGAAAACCATGATCAGCCCGCAAATCCAGGCCACGACCATTGCGGGGCGCATGATCACACGCAGCAGCTTTTCTTCCATTTCAAAGAAAATCTGTTGCGCACCCTCTACGGCTTGCGCCTTTTCAACGTGATACACGAACAATCTGGGCAGATAGAATAAACCAGCCATCCATGAAATCACGGCCATGATGTGCAGCGATTTCACCCAAGGGTATATTGCGAAAAGAATATCGGTCATTGGGTATTCCGGGCTTACCTGAAACCCTCCTAATAAAAAAAATAAGAAAGAAAAAGGATGATGGTTTTGTAGGGAGGTCAAATTCGGTGGATTACTTTTTTGTCCTGCCTTTTTCCCCAGGTGGAAAAAGTGAAGCACATCGGCGCAGAATCTGTTGATCAAGAATAAAAATGATTAATAACAATAAATTATGAGATAAAAGCTCGGACTGAATTGTGGATAACCATTGGAACAATCCGGGACGGGATGCTTATCCGAGTATTCCAACTTATCCTTGTCCCGTCTGGACAGGATCCGGGCGACTCGGGGAAGTCTTGCGCCAAATTCCCGGGGTTGCGTGTCAACCGGAAAGCCATACAAACCATTCGAGACTACTCATTGATTTGCACACGGGGTTTTCCACATGACTGTCCCCATAGTCCTTGCCTCAGGGTCCGTGATCCGCGCGCAGTTGCTCGGAAACGCAGGCGTCCCGTTTTCGGTTCAGATCGCGCGGGTGGATGAAGACACAGCCAAACGCGCCCTGATGGCTGAGGGAGCTTCGCCCCGTGATGTTGCCGATGCGCTTGCCGAAATGAAAGCACGTAAGATCAGTGACAAAGTGCCCGGCACTATGGTTCTGGGTTGCGATCAGGTTCTGGATTTCGAAGGTCAGATGCTGTCGAAGCCGGAAACGCCGGAAGAAGCACTGGCGCAGCTTAAAGCAATGCGCGGCAAGCGACATATGTTGCTGTCGGCGGCGGTGATCTATCAGGATGGTGAGCCCATCTGGCGGCATGTAGGTCAGGTGCGTTTGCGGATGCGGGCCAGCTCGGATGCTTATTTACGTGATTACGTGGCGCGGAACTGGGACAGTATTCGGCACGCAGTGGGGGCTTATAAACTGGAAGAAGAAGGCGTGCGCCTGTTTGCCACCATTGACGGCGACTACTTTAACGTCTTGGGTATGCCCCTGTTAGAGCTGCTCAATTTTCTGGCCGTGAAGGGAGTGATCGATCAATGACGGAGCATCGCGTTCCTCTGGCCGGCGTGATTGGGCAACCCATTGCACATTCCCGCTCGCCAAAACTGCACGGGCATTGGCTGAAAACCTATGGATTGGTGGGGCACTACATCCCAATGGATGTCGCCCCGGCCGATCTGGAAACCGTTCTGCGGACACTACCCAAGGCTGGGTTTGTTGGGGCCAACGTGACCGTACCCCATAAAGAGGCTGCTTTGCGGTTAGCGGATCATGTCTCGGACCGAGCCTCAGTCATCGGGGCGGCAAATACGCTTGTATTCCGCGAGGATGGTTCAATTCACGCGGATAATACGGATGGCTACGGGTTCATGGCCAATCTTCGCAGCGGTGCGCCTGATTGGAACCCGCAAGATGGGCCTGCGGTAGTATTTGGTGCGGGCGGTGCTGCGCGGGCGGTGCTTCAAGCGCTGGCAGAAGCCGGAGTGCCTGAAATCCTGCTGACCAATCGCACCCGCACCCGTGCGGATCATTTGAAAGAAGAGTTCGGCCAACGGATTACGGTCGTCGACTGGGTGCAGGCGGGCAACGTGATCGAAGATGCAGAACTGGTCGTGAATACTACGTCTTTGGGTATGCAAGGGCAGCCAGAGTTACGCGTTCCACTGGATGGATTGCAACCCGGCGCTGTTGTCACCGATCTGGTATACGCGCCGCTTCAAACGCATCTGTTACAACAGGCGGAAGAGGTTGGATGTACAACGGTCGACGGGCTGGGAATGTTGCTGCATCAAGCTGTTCCCGGGTTTGAACGCTGGTTCGGTGTTCGCCCCGAAGTGGACGCTGAAACCCGCGCGGCGGCCTTGGCATGAGTTTTGCGCTGGGGCTCACCGGATCAATCGGAATGGGAAAAAGCACGACCGCTCAGATGTTTGCAGATGAAGGCTGTGCGCTTTGGGATGCGGATGCTGCGGTGCATCGGCTCTATGCAAAGGGCGGTGCGGCGGTTGAGCCCATGCGGATTACGTTTCCCACCGCCATTGCCGAGGATGCGGTCAGCCGGGATGCATTGAAGCAAATCATTGCGGATAATCCTGACGCGCTAAAAACAATAGAAAAAATCGTACACCCTCTGGTAGCGGCGGATCGCGCCTCATTTCGATCTTCGTCGTCCGCCGATATCTTGGTATTCGACATTCCGCTGTTGTTTGAAACCGGTGGTGATGCGGCGATGGATGCTGTTGCTTGTGTTTCAATCTCTGCTGAAGAACAAAAAAGACGGGTCATGGCGCGCGGCACAATGAATGAGGCGCAGTTTGAGCAGATTCGCTCCAAGCAAATGCCAAACGAAGAGAAATGCGCGCGGTCGGATTTCGTGATTGTCACGGATACTCTGGACCATGCTCGCGCGCAGGTGCAGGATATCGTCAGGCAGATACGGGCAGGGTTGGCAGATGCGTGAGATTGTACTCGATACCGAGACCACAGGGTTTGATCCCGAAAGCGGCGACCGGATCGTCGAGATCGGCGCGGTTGAGCTGTGGAACCACGTTGCCACAGGAGAAACTTATCACGTCTACATCAACCCCGAGCGTTCTATGCCGGAAGAGGCATTTGGTGTGCATGGCATCGGCCCCGACCTGCTGGAAAACCCGCGCCCGCCGGAAAAGGGCGAAGTGACGCTGAAGGACAAACCTGTCTTTGCCAAGGTTGGGCAAGGGTTTCGTGAATTCGTGGGTGACGCCAAGCTGGTGATCCACAACGCTTCGTTCGACATGAAGTTTCTGAACGCCGAACTGGGCTGGATGGGGGTGTCGCTGATCCCGATGGATCAGGCAATCGACACGCTAGCCATTGCCCGCAAACGGTTTCCGGGGTCACCCGCTTCGTTGGATGCGTTGTGCCGCCGGTTTGGCATCGATAACTCAAACAGGGTGCTGCACGGCGCGCTGCTTGACTCGGAAATTCTGGCCGAAGTGTATCTGGAGCTGATCGGAGGCCGTCAGCCCGACTTTGGATTGTCAACGTCGGCAAGTGCAGCGTCTGGCGGTGGTGAGGAATGGCGCCCGACAGCGCGACCCGATGCCCTGCCATCCCGGATCACCGAGGATGAGCGCGCAGCACATCAGAAATTTGTTGAAAAGCTGGGCGAGAACGCTCTGTGGACCCGCGCCTGACCCGAACCAGACGCGGACCAAAACCTTAGGCGTCGGTTTTTTGCTCTTGTGCGGCGGCCTGACGGCGCGCCAGTTCGTTGCGATAGAGCGCCACGAAATCAATGTTATCCAGGTTGACCGGCGGGTAGCCACCGTCGCGTGTGATGTCGCTGACGATGCGGCGCAGGAACGGGAACAGCATGCGCGGGCATTCGATCATCAGGAACGGATGCATTTGATCTTCGGGCACACCTTCCACGTGGAACAGGCCGCAATAGTCGATTTCGCACAGGAACAGGACGTCTTCTAGGCCCTTGGCCTTGGATGTCAGTTTTAGCTTGATCGAGACTTCATACTGGTGCTCGGTCGTGCGTTTCTTTGCGTCCAGATTGACCTGAACTGAAATCTCGGGCTGTACGTCGCCTGAGACGCCTTTTTGCGCCATGACGTTTTCAAAGGACATGTCGCGAATGAACTGTCCCAGAACGCGCATCTGGATCTGAGGGGCTGCCTGTGCGGCGGTGTTTTCTGCAGGGCTTTCGTCAGCCATGAAACTTCTCCGGAATTGAAATTCGGCACTGCTTAGCAATTTGGGCCGGATAGCTCAATGCTGGTGCGGGCCTTCCACCCACTTCGACGGCTTTCCGGAGTTCTGGCGAGGGCGAACCTCGGTGAATTCGCCATCTATCACATCGTCCTGATCAAACGGGTTTGGCCCCGACCTGAATTGTGCGCCGGTGCCCATTTGAAAATGCGTGATGGTCGCCTTGGACTTGAGATAGCGGAACACTGCGACCCGGATGCCGGGAACAAGCAGCGCAAAACCAATGGCATCGGTGAAAAACCCTGGTGTCAGCAGCAAAACACCAGACAGCAAGATCATCGCCCCATGGGCCAGCGGTTCGGTTGGGTCGTCCAATTCGGCAAAGGATCGCTGCAAATTGGCCAGCGCCATGCGACCTTGTGTCCGCACCAGAACCGTGCCCAGAACGGCGGTCAGAACCACGATTGCAAGCGTCGGCCAAAGCCCGATCAGACCGCCAACCTGGATAAACAGGGCGATCTCGATGATCGGAACCAATAAAAAAGCCAAGAACAAGTACATTTGCGGTATCCTTTAGCATGTTCCGGGCTGTGGACTTGGCCCCGACTGTCACCTACATAGTGGCAGAGGGCAGCGTA
The DNA here is from genome assembly GCF_056537485.1 of Ruegeria sp. CE6. Lineage (NCBI taxonomy): Bacteria > Pseudomonadati > Pseudomonadota > Alphaproteobacteria > Rhodobacterales > Roseobacteraceae > Ruegeria > Ruegeria sp. CE6. Next base: position 119,519 of record NZ_JBQFRR010000006.1, read on the forward strand.
TACAAAGCCCGGGTTCTGAAAAGAGGACGAAATGAACTCACCCCTGATCCAGCTTCTGGTGCTGGCCGGAATTGCCATTTTCCTGATCCTGCGCTTGAAAAGCGTGTTGGGTACACGCGAAGGTTTTGAGAAACCGCCCCTTCAGCAACAGCCTGATACCAATGGCGCGCGCCGTGATTTCGAAGTGATTGAAGGCGGGCCAGATCACGACATCACCGACCATGTGGCCGAAGACAGTGAACAGGCGCAAACATTGGCCGCAATGAAGCGGGTCGAACCCAGTTTTTCTGTCAGCGAATTTGTTCAGGGCGCGCGCGGCGCCTATGAGATGATCGTGATGGGCTTTGAAAAGGGCAATCTGGACGAAATCCAGCCGTTCCTGTCCGAAGAAGTATTCGACAGTTTTGTATCGGTTGTTGCGGATCGTGAAGACAAAGGTCTGACCATCGAAGCCGAATTCATCGGGGTGCGTGAAACCACTCTGGTCGATGCGACCTTCGATAAGGATACCAATCAGGCCGAGATCACCATGCGCTTTATCGGTGAGCTGACGTCGGTCGTGCGCGATCGCGGCGGGGATATTGTCGAAGGCAACCCGAACACCGTCAAACGCCAAAAGGACAGCTGGACCTTTGCCCGTGTCATGGGCGCGGACGATCCGAACTGGCTGCTTGTTGCCACGGACGCATGATTGCAGCGCTCCGGTCGCTATTTCTGGGGGTCGTCATGACCACTGCCAGCGCCGCCGGAGCCGAGGCGACGCGATCCATCCTGTCATTCGATGACCTCGATGGCTGGGCCGCCGACGATCACGGGGCGGCCCTTTCGGTTTTTCTGAACACCTGTGGTGATCTGGACGATCCTGATTGGCAGGCGCTGTGTGGCGTGGCTCAGAGTTATGAACCTGGCGCGGCGCGGGCTTTTTTCGAGCTGTTCTTTCGCCCTGTTCTGGTCGAAGACGGCGATGATGCCCTGTTCACCGGATATTTTGAACCTGAACTGGATGGGTCGAAAACCCCAACTGATAAATACCGCTATCCACTCTACCGGATGCCGCCCGAGGCGCGAGAGGCGGGCAAGTGGCTCAGTCGCCGTGACCTGCTGACCGGTGACGCCCTGACAGGTCGGGGCCTTGAGATAGCGTGGGTCGATGACCCTGTTGAGTTGTTCTTTCTGCAAATTCAAGGCTCGGGCCGGATACGTCTGCCCGATGGCGGTGCATTGCGGGTTGGATATGGCGGTGCGAATGGGCATCCCTATCGCTCGATCGGCGCGGAACTGGTCCGACGGGGTGCGCTGGGCGCGCACCAGGTCAGCGCGCAGATGATCCGGACCTGGGTACGCAAAAACCCTGAAGCCGGGGCTGAGCTGTTACTACACAACCCTTCTTATGTTTTCTTCCGAGAGGTGACGCGTGTTGCGCCCGAGTTCGGACCGTTAGGCGCCATGAACCGCTCAGTGACCACGATGCGCAGTATCGCGGCAGATCCGGCTTATACACCTTTGGGCGCGCCAGTTTGGGTAGAAAAGGATGGCAAAAACCCGCTGCGCCGATTGATGATCGCACAAGACACCGGATCGGCGATCAAGGGTGCGCAACGTGCCGACATTTTCTTTGGCACAGGGGATGATGCCGGGCAGGCCGCCGGTCGCTTGAAGGATCCCGGCCGTATGGTTGTGCTGTTGCCGATCCAGAGGGCCTACGCCCTGTTACCGGATGAGTTCTGATGACCCGGCGCAAACTGACTGCGGATGAGATCGATTTGTGGCGCAAGGTCGCCAAACAGGCTGAGCGTTTGCACCCCGAACTGCCTCAGACTGTGCACCCCACTACCTTGCCCAAGCCCAAACCGACCAAAACGCCCAAGGCGCGGATAGAAGCCTTTGAACTGGGTCAGACTGCGCCAACCAAACCGTCACGGAATAACCTTAAGCCATCGATCACCGAAGGTTTGCGGGCAAATCCGGTGCAGATGGACACCAAGTCTTTTGGTCGCATGAAACGCGGCAAGCTCAAGCCCGAAGGCAAGCTGGACCTGCACGGGATGCGCATGAGCGCAGCCCATCCCGCATTGGTTCGGTTCATCCTGACCGCACAAGCACAGCGCAAACGGCTGGTGTTGGTCATAACCGGCAAGGGCAAGGACCGGGACGAACCGGGACCTATTCCAACGCCGCGTGGGGTCTTGCGCAATCAGGTGCCCCACTGGTTGTCTATTCCGCCACTTGCACAAGCGGTGCTGCAGGTAACACCCGCACATATCAGCCATGGCGGTGATGGCGCCTATTACGTTTACCTCAGGCGCGTCCGTTAGTCGGATCGCTGATTCTAGCTGGTCCACATGAACCGGATTCGCACGCGAACCCTGCCCTTACCCCTACTGATTTATAGTTTCTTTAGGTCCCGCAACCCCGGTGATAAGCTGCCGGCGCAATGAAACTTCGTAGCCTTGTCCAAGGCTTGCGAGGTTGTGCTTAACAACACAACCAGAACGGTATGGCAGACAATCGCCGATCCCATCTGATTGCATTGACCCAGCGGTTTCCGATTGCTTACCCTACGTAAAGCACCCCTGTGGCGCTGATATTTTTATGACGAATTTATGGTGGCCGAATGTTAGGCTCCACTCCCATTTCCCGACCCCAAAGGTCGGAAGCTTCCGCCATTTCAGGTGACAATGGCGCTGGCAAAGACGTGCTGTCGCTCAATCTGCCGAAAAGCGGTGGTGCAATCTCTGGTATAGGCGAAAAGATCAGCTCGAACCCGGTGACCGGATCTGCGTCCTTGACGATTCCGGTTCCTGTCAGTCCCGGGCGTGGTGGTTTCACACCAGAGCTGCAATTGACCTATGAGGCGGGTACCAGCAGCGGCATCTTCGGCTTTGGATGGTCGCTTTCGCTGCCCGAGATCACGCGCAAAACGGAAAAAGGCCTGCCCCAATACGACGATGCCGCCGGATCGGATGTCTTCCTGATTTCTGGGTCTGAAGATTTGGTGCCGCTGCTCGATTCTCAGGGGGCACAATGGGAAGATCGCGCGCGGTTTCCAGGTGTGACCATCCACAGGTTCCGCCCCCGGATCGAAAGCACCTTTGCCCGCATTGAGCGGTGGACAGACGAGGCGACGGGTATCGCGCATTGGCGTGTCACGTCGCGCGAAAACGTCACTTCGATCTATGGCGCGTCAGGCCTATCAAGGGTGGCAGACCCGGACGACCCCGCCCGTGTATTTCGCTGGTTGTTGTCCGAGACCATCGACGACAAAGGCAACGCCATCCGATACGAGCATGTCGCCGAAGACGCAGTTGGCATCGATCAGGCGCAGGCGCACGAAGCCAATCGGTCCCGCACAGCCGAGCGGTACCTGAAACGCATCCGCTACGGCAATCGAGTCTCTCGTTTGGTTGATCCGGATGTGAATGCAGGTGGATGGCTGTTCACGGTCGTATTCGATTATGGCGAAGACCACCTGATGCCAATCGCACCTGATCCCAACGTGGCGACGGACGCGCAGCATGAGTTTGTCCATGCATCCGCTGATCCCGGCCGAAATTGGCAAGTGCGCCCGGACCCCACATCAAGCTACCGCGCGGGCTTTGAGGTTCGGCGCTATCGCCGCTGCCATCGAATTCTGACCTTTCATGATATCCCCGACTTGCCGACGGGCGAACCGGGCTATCGCGGTCTCGTGAAGGCAACTGAGTTTTCCTATGACGATTTCACCCCTCCCGGTGCTGACACTGATGACGAGCGTCAGCACCCCGGCAGTACGCGCTATGGCTCATTCCTCATGGCGGTCGCGCAGTCGGGCTTCGCTCCGGACGATACGGTTGCACCGCTCGATGTGAACGGAGCCACGTTCCTTGCCTATCGGCGTCAGGCGATTCCGCCCGTGGAATTCACATATAGCCGGGCCGAGGTGAACGATATTGTGCACAGCCTTGACCGCGGGCAGACCGAAGGTGCTCCGGCCGGACTTACCGATCCGGCAAACTGGGTTGATTTGGACGGTGACGGTGTTGGTGGAATTCTGACCTCGACCCCGGGTGCCTGGCATTACACTCGCAACCTTGGGCCAATGAACGGCACGGCGCGCTTTGCGGCCCCCGTGCTGGTTGCCGAGCGGCCTGCATTTGCTGAGTCAGGCCAATGGATGGACCTTGCAGGGGACGGTCGCCCGGATCTGGTGGTAATGGACCGGACAACCCCGGGGTTCCATGAGCGCGACGCGCAATCCGGCTGGTCCGACTTCCGCGCGTTTGAATATTGGCCACATGTAGATGCGTCCAATGACAGCATGAAGATGGTTGACCTGACAGGCGATGGCCTTGCAGACATTCTTCTGACCGAGGACACCGCTTTTGTCTGGCACCCCTCTGAAGGCGAGGCCGGGTTTGGCCCCGCGCGCAGGCAAGCGCAGCCATGGAACGACACTGACGGACCCCGACTTGTGTTTTCCGATCCTGAGGCTGCAATTTTTCTGGCGGATATGTCCGGCGACGGATTGTCTGATCTGGTTCGTATCCGCTGTGGTGAAGTCGCCTATTGGCCCAATTGCGGATATGGGCGTTTCGGCACCAAAGTGGCGATGGACGACGCGCCACAATTTGATCGCCCCGAAATGTTCGACCGCAGCCGCCTGCGCCTGACGGATATCGACGGCTCGGGCACCACCGACATTGTCTATCTGGGTGCAGAAGGTATCGACCTCTATTTCAACATGTCTGGCAACCGGCTTGCACCGCGCCGACGCCTAGGGAATGTGCCGCCGCTTGATACCGAAACTTCGGTCGATCTGCTCGATCTATTTGGAACGGGCACCGCCTGTCTTGTGTGGTCCTCTACTTTGTCCCGCGACGCAGGTCAGCCTCTGCGTTACGTCGATCTGATGGGCGGACAAAAACCGCACCTCATGACCCGATATGTCAACAATTTCGGTGGCGAGACCGAATTGCGCTATGCCTCGTCGTCGCGGTTTTACCTGCAGGACCTTTATGAAGGCCGCCCTTGGGCCACGCGCCTGCCGTTCCCGGTGCAGGTGGTTGATCGCATCGTCACACATGATCGTGTGGCGCAAACCCGGTTCGTATCTCGCTTTGCCTTTCACCATGGTCATTTCGACGGGGTCGAGCGCGAGTTTCGCGGGTTCGGCATGGTCGAACAATGGGACACCGAGGAATTTGCGACGCTCTCGTCAGATGCGCTGGGGCCACTGGCATCAAACGAAGACCCGGCATCTCATGTTCCGCCCGTACTGACCAGAACATGGTTTCATACCGGCGTGTATCTCGACCAAGGTAGTCTGCCCGATGTCTTGGCTGGTCTTCTTGATGGGCAGGATCGTGGGGAATACTGGCGCGCACCCGCTTGGCGTGACGACGATGTTGAAGCGCGACGGCGGCTTTTGCCCGACACGGTGTTGCCACCCGGATTGACAACCGAAGAAACACGCGAGGCTGCGCGCGCGCTTCGCGGCACGGTGCTTCGGCGTGAAACCTATGCGCTCGATGGCAGGGCGGAGCCCGGCTATCCCAACGGTCACCCCTATCAGGTGGTCGAGCAAACGCAGACTGTGCATCTTCTGCAATCCCGTGGACCCAACCGTCATGCCGTGTTTCTGATCCATGCCCGGGAAAGTCTAACCGCGCATTATGAGCGGATCCCCGATGACCCACGCCTTCAGCATCAGGTCATACTGGAGGTTGACCCGTTTGGGACTGAACTGCGCCGCGTCGATGTCATGTATGGCCGGCAAACACCTGATCCGACGCTGACGCCTGAAGATCAGGCGCGTCAGGCGCAGTTACATGCGGTATTACACACGCGGCGCGTCACGGACCTGATCGCGACAGATCAAACCTACCGCGCCCCGGTGTCATGTGAAGAACAAAGCTTTGAGCTTACCGGCTTAAGCCCAGCGCCGGGTACGCGTTTGTCCTTTGATGAGATCGAGACAGAGGCGAACGCTGCAGCCGATCTTGCTTATGAAGCGACCCCAACCGCGGGTCAGGTGCAGCGTCGTCTGATCGAACACCGCCGTCAGTACTTCAGGGATGATACGCTGACCGGCCCACTGCCGCTTGGCCAGATGGGCAGTTTGGGGCTTTTCCATCAAAGCTTCCAACTGGCCTTCACGCCGGGTCTTGTCACGCAGGTTTATGGAGGCCGCGTTGGTGCGGCCGAGATGGCGCAGGCAGGATACACCGAGATTGATGGCGACGGCCAGTGGTGGCGCCCATCGGACCGTCAGCTTTTGTCGCCCTCAAGCGGTGATACGCCCGCGCAAGAGCTGGCATTTGCACGACAGCATTTCTTTCGACCACATCGCCTGCGGGACCCGTTCCATCAGCCTGCGACACATACGGAAACAACAGCCCGCTATGACGCTTTCGACCTGCTGATCGAGGAAACGCAGGACGCATTGGGCAATCGCATGTCGGCAGGGGTACGCTCGATCGGTCCAGCTGGCGCAATCACCGAACGCCGACAGGATTATCGCGTTTTGCAAGCCTCGGTATTGACCGATGAGAACGGTAATCGCAGCGAGGTGGTCTTTGACGCCTATGGCCGCGTGACCGGCATGGCCCGAATGGGCAAGGTCGATGGGCCCGACGAAGGTGACAGGCTGGATGGCTTTGATCCGACACTGGTGCCTGCAGCACGCACCCAAGTGCTGACTAATCCGCGTGGACCTGAAGCTCTGGCAGCACTTGGGCGCGCGACAATGCGTTATGTTTATGATCCCTGGGCCTATTATCACTCTCGTGGGGATCCTGTCCCATCACCCGTCATCGGTCTTTCCCTGCATCGAGAGGTTCACGACAGTGATCTTTTGCCGGGTCAAACCACCCCGTTCCTGGCCGAACTTACCTTTACAGATGGGATGGGGCAGGAAATTCAACGCAAGATTCAGGCCGAAGACGGTCCGGTCCCAACGCGTGATGGCTCGGGGAACATCCTGTTGGGTCCTGATGGTCGACCGGTTATGTCCGCATCGCCGTCGCCACGCTGGGTTGGTACCGGCTGGCAAGTGCGTAACAATAAGGGCAATATTGTTCGACAGTTCGAACCGTTCTTCACAGATCGCCCGACCTATGAGTCCGACATCCGCATTGGTGTAAGCCCAATTTTCTTCTACGACGCATTGGGGCGTGAGATCGGGATTCTGAACCCCGATCATACATGGAGCAAACACCGGTTTTCTGTTTGGGAGCAGACGACATGGGACCCGGGCGATACTGTACTGATTTCGGATCCCGCCCAAGACCCCGATCTTGGCGACCATTTCCGCAGGTTGCCGCAGGCTGCCTATTTACCCACTTGGCACGCGCTGCGAACCGATCCGGCGCAAGTGCAGGCGTTGGCTACCCGTTTCCCCGATCCCGAAGACCGGCAGCGCGCCACTGAGGCTGCATCGAAATCGGCGCTTTATCATGACACACCGATGCGGGCTTTGGCGGATACCCGTGGTGCGCTGATCGCGCGCCTCACCACGAACCGCACGCTCTACAGCAACGCGGCCCCGGGCACCCTACCGACCGAGACACCCCACCGCGTTGCGACCGAAATCGATATCGAAGGCAATACGCACCGCACTTGGGATGAGCTCGGGCGCGAGGTTCAGCGTACCGCTTTCGACATGCTCAGCACCGCCATTCGGACCGACAGTATGGAGGGCGGTACCCGTTGGCGGCTAACGGATGTAAGTGGCGAAACGGCGTTTACGTGGGATGCGCGCGACCACCGGCTGCGCCACGAATTCGATATATTGCGCCGACCCATCGCCACTCATCTAAGCATCAATGCGGGTCCTGAGCTGCGGATCGATGAAACGATCTACGGAGAATCGCTGCCGACGCCCGAAGCCCTGAACCATCGCAAACGCATTGCGATCAGCCGCGACCAATCCGGCACGACGGAAATTCTGGCCCATGATTTCAAAGGCAACCCAATCCGCAGCCAGCGGCAACTGGCGCAGGAGTTTCGCACCACGCTCGATTGGGCCGCACCCGTGGCGACTGAGCCCGAGATTTTCGCAGGGCAAACCCGCTTTGACGCGCTGGACCGTCCGGTCCAACTGGTGCCGCTGCAACCGCAAGGGCCGGGCGCGCGCATCCAGGTTGTGCAGTACCGCTATAACCCGTCCTCGCGGCTTGATCGGGTGGACACCTGGCACGCACGACCCGCGGCACCTGACACTTTATTGGATCCCGCCACTGCGGATCATGCCGTGGTCACAGGCATTGCATACAACCCTTGGGGCGACCGCGAACGCATCACCTATGGCAACGCGGTTGAAACAGAAATCCTACATGATCCGTTGACCCGTCTCACCGAACGCATCATCACCCGGCGCGATGCAATCGGATTTGGCTCGGACTGTCCGACACCGCCAGTTGCAGGCTGGCCAGGATGCCACTTGCAGGCGCAGCACATGATCTACGATGTGTCTGGCCACGTGACCCACATCCGCGACAGCGCGCAACAGCAGATCTTTTTCCGCAATCGCCGTGTTGATGCTTCTAACGACTATACGTTTGATGCCCTGCATCGTTTGATCGAGGCGACGGGCCGCGAACATCTGGGCCAGCAAGGCGGCGCACCCGGTGCCCACAGCTATAACGATGCCGCGCGAACCCGGCTGCCACACCGCAGTGATGGTTTCGCCCTTGGCCGTTATCTTGAGCGTTTTCACTATGACATTGCGGGCAACTTGATTGAGATGCTCCACCGGGGCTCTGATCCCGTGGCGCCCGGTTGGACGCGGACCTACACCTATGGCGAGGACAGCGATCTGGCCGCGGGGGTATCCTCGAACCGCTTAAGTCAAACATCGGTCGGTGCCTTGAATGATATCATCAGTCAGGGCGGCGATGGCTATGACGCGATGGGTAACATGTTGCGGCTTTCCCACCTCGATCAGATCGCATGGGACCACGACAACCAACTGCGCATGTGCCGCCGCCAGGCAGTTGGACCTGATGATGCGGACGGCCTGGCGCACCAAGGGGACCGCACATTCTTTGTTTACGCCTCTGACGGGACCCGCATCCGAAAAGTGACAGAAACCGCTGCAGGAGCCATCCGTCGCGAAACGATCTCGCTGGGCGGGTTCGACATTACCCGCGAACCGGGTGCAAACCCGCGGACCCGAGAGACCCTGCATGTGGGGGACGAAGCTGGCCGTATTGCATTGGTTGAGACGACGATCGCCGGTGGAGCGGTCAGCCGCGTCATTCGTTATCAGCACAGTAACCATGTGGGCAGTGTGGGGATCGAACTGGACGAGAACGGCAATGTTCTGTCTTACGAGGAATACAGCCCCTTCGGCAGTACCACCTATCAAGGCGTTGCCACCGCTGGCCTAGGTCCGAAACGTTTTCGATATACCGCGATGGAGCGGGATGCCGAAACCGGGCTTAACCATCATGCTGCCCGCTATGCCGCCCCTTGGCTCGGCCGATGGATCAGCGCCGATCCCATCGGAATTGAAGGTGGGCTGAACCTTTATGCTTATGCCTATAACAACCCGGTAACGCTCAACGATCCCGAGGGCACTGCGCCGCCCACTGTGCCCAACGGAGGCCTTGAAGTTGCATCGTTGCAGAAGGGTCTTGAGACGCTTGATGCGCTGGCGACTCAGGTCAGGAACACTGAAGGCAGCGTGCAGGAGTTTGCCCTTATCAAAGAGAACAACACGTTCAAGATATTGAAGGGCACGGCCACCAAGCCCGAGGTCTCGATTCCAAAGGGAACGACGGCTATCGCACACACGCACCCGCCCACTGCCATGGTTTCCTTTGCAGACGTCAACACCACCCATGCCCAGGGTGTGAAGGTCGCCGGAGTCCGGTCTCACCTGGTGGCGCATGGCAACGGTAATTGGACGCTGATCGAGATCCCGAAACAGGGAAACGGAATGTTGACCTCATTCGACACCAATACCGGCATGATAAAGGGCACCGTGCAAGTCTACCGCCCGGGCGCTGCGCCTGACACTGCGTCGATGGTGCAAAAAGTCGACACCATGAACATGGTGAACAAGCAAGGCAAAATCACCTCAATTTCCAAGCTCGCCAAAGCAATGCGGGGTAGCAAGGCAGTGTCGCAGACCCTGTCCGGGGGCCGCGCCATCCTAGGGGTCATGGGCCGTGGGCTCATGGTGATCGGTATGGCGGCCAGCGGCATTCAGGTTGGCACAGGGATCACTCAAATCGCCGAAGGCGAGACCGGCGTTGGCACTGCAAATGTGGTCGAGGGCACGGCCTCGGGCACTCTCAACGTGGTCTCGGTGTCGGGCAAGCTCGTCACGGGTGGTGGTGCCGGATCGGTCCTTGCCGCCGGGCTCGCAGCTTTCGGCTCAATTGCACTGGCCGGAACCGAAGCTCGCTCCGCAATCAAAGGCGAAAAAACCGCCGCACGCGAAGCGGCCGATTTTTGGGTGGACGAAATCGATGCAGGCCATCGTCAGGGCGGCGTTGGCGGCTTCTTCCGACGGTCCGCTGGTTACCTTGGCCTGGGCGCGGCAGGCACGATGTCGATCCTGCAAGGCCAGGGCATCAAAGGCCATTTGAAATGGTGAACGCAGTTGTCAGAAAGGGTACCTCCTCATGACCAAAGTTACGCATCCGCTAAAGCCCAGAATGCGCCGCGCTACGGTGGGCGATCTGCAATCCGCTTTGCTGGCACTGCTGCGTGAAGGCTTGCTGCTGGCCAATGATATCAGCGCGCGCCGAGCGCTGGCCGATATTGTGTCGCGCGAAAAGGATGGCCGCACACCGACCTACGGAAAGGGTACCACTGAAGCCGTTCGCCTGGTTCAAAAAGAGGCCGATCTCTCCCCGACCGGCAGTGTCGATAAAAGAACGGCAGCTGTGATTAACGATCTGGTCGCTCGACTGGACACGCCGAGGGATTTTGGCACCTACCGTGTCAGCGGTCGCGTTATAAGTGCGCAAAGTGCGGCTGTTGATGGCCTTGCTGTTGTTGTTGTCGACAAAGGTGTCGGCGGCGACGTTGAACTGGGGAATGCTACAACCGGTAAACGCGGTGCCTTCGAGATTGTGTTTACCGGAGATCAGATCACCAAGCGCGGCAAGGATGCGCCAGACCTTCAGGTGCAGGTGCGTTTGAATGACGATGTGGTTGCCGCTTCGGCGGTGGAATATGACGCCGGACCGGATTCCGAGCTTTCCGTGGTTCTGCCTGCTGAAAGTGCCGCAAAACTGTCGTCAGAACACGCCACACTGACCAAGGCGCTCTCTGGTCAGTTCAACGGTGCCTTGTCGAAACTTGAAGAAAGCGACACCCGTCAGGACATCACATATCTGGCCAATAAAACAGGTTGGGACGCGCGCGCCGTGGCACTGGCGTCGCTATCCCAGCAGTTGTCTGACAAGACCGCTGGACGGCGTGGTCAACGCATCGACTCTGGCCTGTTCTATGCGCTTTTACGTGCAGGTGTTCCCGCCGATGACACCGCGGTTTTCCGCACGCCCCCTGCTAAAGTGGCGCAAATCTGGAAATCCGCGCTGGATGAAGGATTGATCGACGCCAAACTGGCGGATCAGATAGATGCCTCCCTTGCCCGATTTACCGAAGTCTCCGCGCGCGTGCGGCTGGATACGCCCCCTCCCGGGGCTTTGGCCGGAATGCAGCCTTTGCTTGCACTTTCGCTGACGCGGGATGACGAGCGTGAAACTTTTGCCGCGCTCCATGCGGCGCATGGTGATGATCTCGATACATTCTGGACCGAGGTAGAGGGTAAGTTGGGTCAGGACAAAGCCACCCGTTTGCAGACCGATGGCAAGCTTGCCTATCTGACGCTCAACAACTCCAAGCTGGTCGAACGCTTGCACCGTGACACTGATGGCGATGCGGACGGTACGTTGGGAGGCCTAGTGAAGGCGGGTTTTCATAAAGCCGACGCCTGGGCCGCGATCATGGATGATACCGACCCCGTGCCAGAGGCAGTTCAGGGCCGGGATGCCGCCGAAAGACGCGCCAACTATGCAGAATTCATGGCCGCTCAGGTGCGGCTGTCTTTCCCGACTGCGGTTGTTGCGGAAATGGTCCGGGCGCAGGAGACGCCATTGGTCGATACCGGGTTGTCGAACAACGTTCATGAATTCCTCGCAAAACATGCCGATACCTTCCAGATAGGTCAGCAGCCCGTTGCGCGCTTTATTGCAAAAAATGCGCTGGACGAACCGCCAGAAGTGGTGCGCGAAATCTCACGCATTCAGCGGGTCTATCAGATCTCGCCCGACGACAGCAGTATGAATGCCATGCTGGCTGCAGGGTTGGATTCGGCCTATGCGGTCGTGGCGCTGCCACAAGATGAGTTCCTGCGCGCCCACAAGGCCGTTCTGAACGAGGCCGTCGCGATGCAGATCTACCGCAAGGCTGAACAGGTCCATGGAGCGGTTCTGAATCTGGCCACCGCTTATATGACTCACCGGATGATGCCAGCGATCGGCCCCAGCGTGGGCGCTGCTGACGGGTTTTTGAACCCTACCCCGGGCGGGTCGGACAATTTTGGTGATGTGCTCGCATACTCCACATTAGAAGAGCTTTTCGGTTCGATGGATTATTGCGGATGCGAGCATTGCCGGTCAGTCCTCAGCCCCGCAGCCTATCTTGTCGATCTTCTGCTGTTTCTCGATCGCCCCGCGACCGAGATTCCGAACGGCTTCACCAATCCACTTGATGTGTTGCTTGATCGGCGGCCTGATATTCAACACCTGCCTCTGACTTGCGAAAACACTCTGACGCCTGTGCCATACATCGACTTGGTGAACGAGGTGCTGGAGCATTTCGTTGTCAGCGGCATGTCTTTGGGTGGATATCAGGGTCATTCGACCGATGGTCAAACACAGCCTGAAGAGTTGTTGGCCAGCCCTCAATTTGTCCGCGATGCCGCCTATGCCACGCTGGCCACCGCCCAATTCCCTGCCCCCCTGCCGTTTGACCGTTCGTTGGAGGCACTGAAGGCCCTGTTCAATCGTTTCGACGCGCCTTTACATCGGGTTATGGCCGACTTGCGTTCGTCAGACGCGCTGGACGATGCACCGTACGGATGGCGCGACATCTGGCTGCAGCGCTTGAACATCTCGCGCGGTCTCAACGCCGTCCTGACCGAAAGCGTGTCGGTTGCCGGGTCAGCGCGACCCGATCTGACAGTGCGTTCGCTTTATGGTTTTGATGCGGGTGCCAGCGCAGCCGAAGTGCGTGATGGCTTGGAAAGCGTGCGCGACCTGTGCCGCCGCACCGAGATCATGCCGGTTGATCTCGTGAACATCCTAAAGACCGAGTTCGTGAACCCCGGAGCCGCGCTGATCCCGAAGCTTGAGCATCTTGGCCTGGGCTTCGACGATATCAGGGCCTTCCGGGACGGCGCGATCAACTTCGCAGAACTACAAAGCCGGATGGCGGCAGGGGTCGAGCCTGAACGCTTTGGCGGTGATATCGAGGCATGGTTGCTTGATAACACTACTTTCGACCGGATCATGGGTCTGATCGTGCTTACAAATCCGCAAGACCCGTCGGATATGTGCGACCTAAGCGCGCTTGAACTGCGTCACCCAGACCCTGATCCGTTGTCCAACCGCCTTGAATGGAATGACTTTATCCGGATTAACCGGTTCGTCCGTCTGTGGCGTGTTCTGGAACTTAGCATTGCCGACACGGATGCTATCATCTCTGCGCTTTATCCGACGAACCAGATGCCGGACGGCGCCGACGCGCAGGTGGACCTGGCTCGCATGGACGCCGGCTTTGCCGAGCTCCTGCCACAGTTGGGCATCGCCATGTCGGCCCTTGATGCGCTGGAGCTAAGGCCCGAGGACGCGCTGCGCCCGATCCTGGCCCTCTTTGGACCAATCAGCACCAATGGAACCGCCGCGCTATTCCGTGAAATGTTCCAGCGGCCTGCTCGCGAAAACCCCGCCTTTGCCGAAGATGGTTTTGGCGGCGTGCTTACAGACCCTGCGGCCCTGTTGCTGCCCGAGGTTGAAACATTGCGCGCGGCCTTTTCATTGACGGGTCCGGAATTTAACCGGATCGTTGCTGTTTTGGGGTTCGATGACACGACACCCCTGACCATCGAGACGGTCAGCGCAATCTACCGTCGCGGCTGGTTGGCGCGCGCGCTTGAGCAAAGCGTGCCGGGATTGGAGCGTTTGCTGCAAGCCACCGGTCTTGACCCCTATGGCCCGCAAGACGCCACTGCACCCGCTCTGCTGACGGTTATCGATCTGGTGCATCGCCTGTCCGAGCTAGGCCTGTCGCTGGAAACAGCGCTGGCGCTGCTGTTGAACCATGACCCAAGTGGCCAGACGACACCGCCCGCAGAAAACATCACGACCCTGGCACGCGATCTGCGTGCAGGGTTTGCGGCGATCACCAATGACTTTGTTCTGGTGGACGATCCCGATGGCGGCATTGCCCGGTCCCATATGTCTCTGGTCTACGGGGCCGAAGCGACCGAGCAATATTTTGGATATCTTGAGGCCACATCCTCGACCGAGGTTGCCTATGACCATTCCGCACCCGTGTTGGAGCCTGCAATTCTGGCCGAGGCACCCGATCAAATCGCTTATGATGATTTCCGCAAGGTTCTGGTTTTCAGCGGGCTCATGTCGACCACGGTCAGGGATGCCCTGCAGGCCGTTGCCGGGACCCCTGCCGCCTTCGCGCCAGCTATTGACGCCTTGTTCAACGCCAGCGAGGCACAATCGCAGCCATTTTTCACCCGCTTCCCAGAGCTGCTGCCGCTGCACGACGCCTATCGCAGTTCAGTCGCTCCAAAGGCCGAGGCCTATCGCGCCCTGCTGGAAGGCATCCTGCCGCAGCTGATCTCAAGACGGAAACGTCAGGTAGCGCTGCAGCTTTTGGGAACTGCGATCGAAGTTGAGGCTGACATGGCGACCACCCTGTTCGAAAAGGCCGAGGTTCTGCATGCGGCGACTGATCCGGCCAGCTCCGCGCTTGAGGATGCCCTGATGCTCGAATCCGGGGGTCTGAGTGCTGAAATCAGCGATGGCCCGGCCCACACTGCACCGCCTGCGCGGGTCGAAACCTTATCTGGCGCGATTGATTTTGCCTCCACTGGAACAGTGCTGCCAGACAATCAAACCACACCAGGTTCTTCGATTTCGATCCGGTTACGGGGATATCTGGAAGCGCCTGAAAACGGATTCTTCAACATTGATGTCGAAGCTGATGCGGGCGCGACCGTGACACTCAGCATCGCAGGCGAACCTGTTCTTCTAACCGAGGCGGGCGGCATATGGTCAAACACCAACGCGATCGAGCTTCGCGCAGGCACTTTGGTCGAAATCGCGCTGGGCGTGGCCAATGTGACCGACCGTCTGGCGTTGCGTTGGAGTGCACCGGGCCGAGGAACTGAGGTCATCGGCGCTTCGCATCTCTACCCGGCTGATCTGGTATCGCATCTGGGCGCGGCCTACCTGCGTACGCGCCGCATTGCACGGTTGTCCGAAACGCTGAAACTTGACGTCGCTGAGGTCTTGCACCTGACGACACATGGCGATTTGCAGATTGCGGGTGCGGCCTGGCCAAACAGCCTGCCCATCACCGGTACACCCGATGATCCGACCTCCACCGCGCTGATGGGGGTGCTAACGGCGCACCTGCGCATGGCGCGATTAAAGGCGACTTATGCCCCTGAAAATGCCCGGCTGGTCTCGATAGCCGAGAATCCAGCGGTCGCCATAGCCGACGCCGAGGCTGAGTTGTTCCAAGTCACGCGCTGGGATCCCGTGGATATCGCCGCCCTGTTGGTACATTTCGGACTCACCCCTGCCGATATTGGCGATCTGGCCGTTCTGGAGCGGCTTCATGACATCGCCGAATGGCTGACGGCACTTGGGATTCCGGCGACAGCGCTTATCGCTGCCGCAACACCCGCCCCAACCGGACCCATTGTGCGGAATTTCCGCGCTGCCCTTCGCGCGCGTTACAGCCCGGATGACTGGCTCAAAATCCTGCAACCGATCAATAACCGCCTGCGCAAGCGCCAGCGTGATGCATTGGTGGCGCATATCCTGCACGATCTGCGCGGGCGTCCGGATGCGGCGCATATCAACACGCCCGAAAAGTTGTTCGAATACTTCCTGATGGACGTGCAGATGGAGCCGTGCATGCTCACTTCGCGGGTTCGCCACGCATTGTCCTCGGTACAGATCTTTACCGAGCGCTGCCTGATGAACCTTGAACCCCGTGTGGCTGCATCCAGCCTTCGGTCCAAGCATTGGGAGTGGATGAAGCGTTACCGCGTGTGGGAGGCAAACAGGAAAATCTTCCTGTACCCTGAAAACTGGATGGAGCCGGAATTGCGCGACGACCAGTCACCCTTCTTCCGCGAGGCGATGAGTGAATTGCTGCAGGGTGACATCACCGAGGAACGCGCAGCCACCTCGCTGATCGGGTATCTGCAGAAACTGGAAGAGGTCGCCAAACTGGAAGTATGCGGTCTCTACCAGATCGAAGGCGATCCCGGTGCTGCAGACGACGTGTTGCATGTTATCGGGCGCACCGCCGGGGCCAAACGCAGTTATTACCACCGGACCCGTGCCTATGGCTCGTGGAGCGCGTGGGAGAAAATCCCGCTGGATATCGAGGATAATCCGGTCATGCCGCTGGTCTGGAACAATCGTCTGTTCCTGTTTTGGATCAAGATGATGCCGGAAAACACGGCACAAGGAACACCCAATGCGGGATCAGGCCCGCTGGCCGAGGTTGAGGCGTCATCGTTGATGGATGTTGATGAACCCACCTTTGACGTCAAGGTCATGCTGAACTGGACTGAACGGGTGGATGGCGTTTGGCAACCGCCGCGCAGTTCGGATCCTGATGAGCCCCTGTTGCTGCGCGAAAACGTGCCAGCCCGAGAGATGCGCAATTTCCGCAAAGGCATCCGCCTGTCTTCATTCCCATGGACCAACGGGATGCGGATATCGATCTCGTACAAGGATTGGCTGGGCGTTTCGTTCTTTATGTACAACACGTTTAGCACACCCGATACGCGCTCACCCAAGAAGGCGCCGCATTTCTTGCCGAAACGTATTACGTCGACCGGGTCAAACCGCCTTACAGCGATCTATTCCAATGACGGGATCACGCATCGGTTGCTGTCCAATAAGGCGCCCGATCAGGCCACACAGCCGCATCACCCGACCAATGGAGAAGCCTGGGAGTCGCCGTTCTTCTATGCCGACCCGCGACATGTGTTCTACGTGTCCACGAAGCAGCGGATCGTCGAAGTTGTGACTTGGCTTGATTTTGGCCGCGTGGCCGAGGTTGACCCGACAATCGATACCATGGTGCTGGCATTCGAGCCGTTTGCCGAGCAGCCCGACCGGATTGAACGGGTGACTGCATTCCCCGGCTTTGGCAGCGCCGACCTGAGCACTCTTCGTGCATTCGTGACCGAAGACGCCTTTGTCCATACAGCGCTGGGCACCGGTGGCACGGTCCGCTTTGGCGACCGCGACATCGGCCCGATGGGCAGCACCGTCCGCATGCGTCGCACTTGATCCGGAAAGGACTTTGATCATGGATACCAGCAAGATCAGCACTTACGGCTATCATCACCTGCTTGATCAGGACATTTTCGGCCCCCAGAAGATCAAGCTTATCAGCTATGAAAAACACTGGGACTACACGTTTGAAAACTTCTTCCACCCCTTCGTGTCGGAGTTGATCGAGCGTCTGAACATACAGGGTGTGCCCGGGATGTTGTCCCCGGAGTTTCACAAAAGCTTGCGCAAGTCATTCTTCAATTCCCTCTATTCCCCGCAGGAAACCGACAAGATCGACATCCATTCGTTCCCGAAGGAAATCGACACGCGGATGGGTGGGCCTTATGCCAACTACAATTGGGAACTGATGTTCCATGTGCCGCTGACCATTGCGGTGCACTTGTCCAAGACCCAACGTTTCGCCGAAGCGCAACGCTGGTTCCATCTGATTTTCGATCCGACCGAGAATGACCCCGATGTACCGGTGCCCACACGCTATTGGCGTTTCCTTGCCTTTCGCGAGGGCGAAGCCCAATCCATCGATACGTTGTTGACCCTGCTCAGCAAACCAAACGACGAATGCACCGACGCGGAGCTGGCCGAGAAAGAAGCGATCCTAAATGGGTATGAAGCGGTGCGAAACACCCCGTTTCAGCCCTTTGCAGTCGCGCGCACACGGACGATTTCATTCATGATGCACGTGGTGATGAAGTACCTCGACAATCTGATTGCCTGGGGTGACAACCTGTTCCAGCAATTCACGCGCGAAGCCATCATGGAAGCGCTGCAGATCTATGTGCTCGCCTCGAACTTGCTGGGCGACAAGCCGCAGCGTTCACCTGCGGGTGGAACAACCACGCCACGCACCTTTGCGCAGCTTCGGGCGCAAGGGCTTGATCCGATGGGCAATGCACTGGTCGAGCTTGAAGGCGCGTTCCCCTTCAATTTCACAACGCCAACAGGTGCGGGCACCAGCGACAGCGCTGCGCCGTTATTCGGTATGGCCCGCACGTTGTATTTCTGCATCCCGCATAATGAAAAGCTGCTGGGTTATTGGGATACGGTTGCCGACCGGCTGTTCAAAATCCGCAACTGTATGGATATCGAAGGGCAGGTTCGTCCGCTTGCCCTGTTCGACCCGCCGATCGATCCCGGAATGCTGGTCAAGGCGGCGGCGGCTGGGCTGGATATCGGCTCTGTCGTTTCGGGTTTGAATCAACCGGTCAGCCCCGTCCGCTCGCGCGTGTTGATCGAGAAGGCGGCGGAATTGGCCGGAGAGGTCCGAAATATCGGGTCGGCCTTGCTGACCGCCTTGGAAAAACGCGACGCCGAGGCGCTAGCCCTGTTGCGGCAGGGGCACGAAGTCAGCTTGCAGAAACTGCAAGTCGATCTGCGTTACCTGCAATGGAAAAACACCGAGGCAGCGACGCAAGCGCTGATAGGCAGCCGTGGCGCGGCGCTTGAGCGATTGAACTATTACAAGCGCCTGCTGGGTCAGGAAGCTGATCCAAATGCGCCCGAGACCCTTGAGTTGACCCGTCAGACCCTGACAAAGGCCAATTTCGACGAAGCCTACGAAGCACTTGTTGCGCAATATGACGTGCCGGTTCAGCGGCTGGAGTTTCCCGATCTTGAGCGTCCGGGCGATGGCGATGGCGCGCAGACGTCAGGCCAAACCGGGGACGGAGACCTTCACCTGTCGAAAAAAGAGAATGAAGAACTTAACATCCTGCTGCCAATAGCCCGGGACACAACGTTGGCCAAATCGGTGTTCCACTCGATCTCGGCAACGCTTACCCCGATCCCCGACCCGAAACTGGACCTGCATTATTGGGGCCTCGGTGGCACCATCGACTTTAAGGTGGGAACCGTGCTGTCCTCGGTCATGCGGATCGCGGGGGATGTATCCGGGATGATCGCGGATTGGAACCGTGATCAGGCCGGGATGGCGGCTCGCGCCGCCGCCTATGAACGCCGCGCCGACGAATGGATTTTACAGCACAATCTGGCGGCCCATGATGTGATGCAGATCGGGCGTCAGATTCTGACATCGTTGATCGCGGAACAGGCGCAGCATCGCGAATACCTGAACTTGAAGAAAGCAATCCGTCTAACAGAGCAGACCCGCGATTTCTTGCAGGACAAATACACCAACGAAGAGCTCTATGGCTGGCTGCAAGGCGAGTTGTCAAAGCTGTATTACGAGTACTACCGCTTTGCCTTCGATACCGCGCGACGCGCCGAGCAGACCATGAAAGCCGAACTGATGCGGCCCGAGCTGGATCAGAAAACTCTGGTGCAGTTCAACTATTGGGATGGCGGTCGCAAGGGTCTTCTTTCAGGCGAGGCGCTGCTGCTGGACGTCAAGCGGATGGAGCTTGCGTATCACGAGCACAATCGCAACGAATACGAGCTGACCAAACATGTCAGCCTGCTACAAATCGATCCGCTGGCCCTGGTCAATCTGCGAAGAACAGGTCGGTGTACCTTTAAAATCCCCGAGGCCCAGTTCGATCTGGATGGGCCGGGCCATTACTTCCGCCGGATCAAGAGTGTTGCGCTCAGCCTGCCCTGTGTTTCCGGGCCCTATATAGGAACCCATGCGAAACTTGTGCATCTCAAGAGCAGCATCCGGCAACGACCGGATATCGGGGATGGCTATGTTCGCACGGGCCCCGAAGACGACCGTTTCGCCGATATACACAGCGCCGAAAGCAATGTGTTCAGTGCGGCGCAAATGGAAACCGGTCAGTTCGAGGGCATGCCTGATGATCGCTATCTACCATTCGAAAATGTGGGCGCAGTCAGCGAATGGCGGCTAGAGCTGCCGGCGGACCCAACGCAGGGCGATCCGCAACAGTTCGACTATGACACGATCTCGGACGTCGTCTTGCACCTGCGTTACACTGCGCGGGATGGAGGTGGACCCGTGCGCAATGCGGCAGTTGACCACCTGAAGTCCGACATTGCGGCAGACGGGACTGTGGGCAACGTGCGGCTATTCTCACTGCGGCACGAGTTCCCGACAGAATGGGCACGCTTCCGCCGCGAAACACCCGCTGCGGGTGGGCGTCACGAGCTGCGGCTGACACTCCGACCCGAGCACTATCCCTATTGGTCGGCTGGTCGCCTCACGACGCTCAAACGGTGCGATCTTTTTGCTGAAAGCAGTCTGGATGCTGCTCCGGCAACAATCACGGTGTCTGATCGTTCTGATACCAGCGACGGAGGTGTGGTTCAGGACACATTGACCCGCCGTCCGGAACTGGGCGATCTGGCGGTTGGTCAGTTGGCGACGGTTCCGTTGCCCGCAGGCCCAACGGGTGAGATCGTGCTGTTTTTCGACACCGCAGAGTTCAAGGATATGCTGATGACTGTAACCTGGGGTGGTTGACGATCCTCAGCCATATAGGAACGTCACG
Organism: Ruegeria sp. CE6; assembly: GCF_056537485.1. NCBI lineage: Bacteria > Pseudomonadati > Pseudomonadota > Alphaproteobacteria > Rhodobacterales > Roseobacteraceae > Ruegeria > Ruegeria sp. CE6. The sequence goes on from NZ_JBQFRR010000006.1 coordinate 140,484, forward strand.
GATGGCGCGGACCATCCGGGGTGATCATCCAGTTTGACAGGGTCTTGTCCATTTTCCGCATCCGGTGACGCAACATGTCGCGTGTCATGCGCGCCAATGTGGCGGCGTGTTCAGGATGTTCTGCCACGTTCTCCATCTCACCCTGCCCTTCACCGTCAAACAGCATGGGCGGAAGATCAGCCGCAAACTCAACCAATGTAAACCGGTCGTCGCGCAGGATGCTCAGGCAGCTGTCCTCTAACCCCGTTTCCAGATCGCGTTGCCAGCGGGTTGGGTTCAGCGGATCAGCGAAGTCCAGCTCCGAGAATGAATAGCGGCGCCAGTCAGCCGGGGTTGAGGATTCACTCTGAAGGAAGGGCAACAGCGAATGCCCATTCATGGAATCCGGTATTGTCTGCCCGATCCATTCGAGAATCGTCGGAACGATATCAATCGATTCCGTGGGTGCCTCGACCCGTTTACCACGGGCTCCATCGGGCATGCGCACGATCAAGGGTGTATGATAGGCCGCATCATAAACCGACATCTTACCCCAACTGTGCCGATCCCCCAGCATCTCGCCATGATCTGCGGTGACCACCAGCATTGTGTTGTCGTACTGCCCTGTCTCTTTCAAAAACGAAACCACGCGGCCGATATGATGATCTACCTCCGTGGCAAGACCCAGATAGATCGAACGCAGCGTCTGCACTACCTCGTCCGTCGGTTCAAGGTCCGGGAAACCTTCAACAAACCCGGCAACCGTGCTGTTGGCCCGTGCCGGAGCGAAAAACGGATGCAACGCCTCTTCGGCCTCGGCGGTTAGCAGTCGCGATGGCAATGGTAGCGAGGCAGGGTCATACATTCGGTTATATGGTGCCGGGGCTACCAGCGGTGGATGCGGGCGAATGTAGGTCAGATGTGCAAACCATCCCCTGTCATCATCCGCATACGCCGGCATGGTTTCCAGAAACCGATCGGTTAGAAAGGCGGTATCGCTATCCTCGGCTGCGTAGAAGGCCGGGTCATTCAGTGCAGGCTGGCCGCCATTGGGTGCGACCGGTTTGAACACGTCAATATAGTTTTCGAACTCATATCCACGGTTTTTCAGATGAGAACGCCATGGGAATGACATCTCCAAACGCATTTCCAGCATTTCCTGAAAACCGGCCATGTGGAATTCATATGACCTGAGCGCCGGGTCTTTTGCATCAAACACGCGCGGGTCCTGTGATGTGTCGGTATATCCAAACAGCATCGGCAGATACCCTGCCTTGCGCATCTCGCTGGCGATGGTCGGTGCATCGTGGCGCAGGGGCGTGCCGTTTCGTACCGACCGGTGGTTCATCGCGTATTGCCCGGTCAGCAATGAGGCGCGCGATGGCCCGCAGGGGTTGGTAACGGAAAAGTGCCGCGTGAAAGAAACACTGTCCTCCATCAATGCGCGCATGTGAGGCAGGTCAACATGGGCCTCCAATGCCCCAAACAAACAATCCGCCCGCATCTGGTCGGTAATGATAAACAGGACGTTGTGTTTGTCTGTCATATCCCGGTGCTCCTGATCGCTGAACCGAATCTTTGGCCCTGCGCGTGTATTCCTGCCAAAACTACGCGGCGGTATTGCCTGCTTTGCCTCGGAATGGCGATACCCACCGCTCAAAAATCCACAAACGAAACCGCTAATCAACCAAAAACGGAATAATTTGGTTGAATAAGTTGTTTTTTGTGGGTTAATGTTGCTGTGCTGTGTGGGGTTTTGTGACGTTGATGCTTAAAAGATGTTGCGTAATGCAGCATCGCAGAGTGACGATACAACCGGAACACCCATGTGCAATGGCGATCCGTTAGTCATCCAGTTTACCTGTACCATGACGGCGTCTCTGAATACTGCTTAAGGCATTGCAATGAGGGACAAAAACAGATGCTAACCCCACCAAATACCGTTGCAACGCCCGAATGTACGTCAGATATCGCGATTCACGCCGCCGAAATCGCCAATATCGCCGCGCAGGCTGCGCGCGGGTACTTTCGGGGACGTTTGGGGGTTGAGTTCAAGGCGGACGAAAGCCCGGTCACACAGGCGGACAAGGGTGTCGAGGCCGTTGTGCGACAATATTTGGCTGAGAACTTTCCAGATGACGGTATCTTTGGCGAAGAGCAGGGGTTCGAAGGTCAGGATCGGCAGAATGTCTGGATTGTAGATCCCATTGACGGCACCCGGTCATTCCTGTCGGGGCATCCGTTGTTTGGGTTCCTGTTGGGATATCTCACGAATGGTGTTCCCCGATTGGGGGTCATCGGCATGCCTGCCCTGAACGAATTTCTGATCGGCATGAAAGGTCAAGGGGCCACACTGAATGGCAAGCCTGTCTCGGTCAGCGTTACACGCCAATTGAGCGACGCAGTTTTTTTCGTCAACGAAGGCGACAAGATTTACCGGGATCATCCGGCCCTGTTTGATCGGTTGATGAATTCGGGACAGACCCGACGCTTTGCCTATGACTGCTACCCGCATGCACTGCTTGCGATGGGCCATGTTGATGCGGTCATCGATTATGATCTGCAGCCTTATGACTATCTGCCGGTTTCCGCCGTAGTTGAAGCTGCGGGCGGGATCATGAGCGATTGGGAGGGTAAGCCGCTAGGTCTGAACTCCGACGGCCGAGTCATATCGGCGGCCACGCCGCAACTGCATTCCGAGCTGCTTGATCTGGTGAACGGATAACGGAATGGCGATTGTCAGTTTCCTCATAAGTCTGGCTGGTGCAACGATGCTGCTGCTCTACGCTGTGCGCATGGTGCGCACGGGCATCGAGCGTAGCTATGGTGCATCGTTTCAGCGGGTGATGACGGGGCAGCGCAGCTATGTGCAGGCCTCGATGGTAGGGCTTACAATGGCCGTCGTCTTGCAAAGCTCGGCCGCGGTTGCATTGCTGACCTCCGGATTTGCGGCGGGCGGGATGTTGGCCTTTCCGACCGGGCTTGCGATGGTTCTGGGTGGCGATCTCGGCTCGGCGCTGATCATTCAGGTTCTGTCCTTCAAACTGGATTGGTTGGTGCCGCTACTGCTTGCGGTCGGCGGCTATCTGTTCGTCAAGACAGAGGCCAAGAAACCGCGCCAGTTGGGCCGTATTCTGATGGGTGTCGCATTCATCCTGATCTCACTGCGTTTTCTCCGCGAGGCGATGGACCCAATCCGTGACAGCGCCTTTCTACCCGCCATCGCCGAGTATCTTGCGCGTGATTACATCACAGCGTTCCTAGTCGGTGGAGCGCTGGCCTTTGTCATGCATTCTTCGGTCGCTGCGATCTTGATGTGTGTGACCCTGGTGCAAATCGGGGCGATCCCGTTTGCCGCCGGGCTCTCACTGGTGTTGGGTGCTAATTTCGGGTCCGCCTTCATCCCGGTTTGGCTGACACGCGGCATGGCCCTGTCTGCAAGGCGCATTCCCTTCGCTAATCTGGCGTTGCGGGGCAGTTGGTCAATTGTCTCGCTGTTTGCTGCCAACCTGGCGCTGCGAATCGGAGTATTGGGCGATCTGCAAGGCGGGCAGATGCTGGTGAATGCACATCTGATTTTCAACGCCTCGCTTTTGGTTCTGGCACTGCCGTTCTGCGGCATGCTGCGCGCGCCATTCGAAAAACTGCTGCCCGATCCGAATAGTCCTGAAAGCAGCGCGCAGCCCGGGCAACCGATCAGCGCACTTGATCTCGACTCCCTCAGCAGACCCAATCAGGCCCTGTCTAACCTCAAACGCGAGCTTCTGCGGATGAGCGACATGGTTGGCTCTATGTTCCGGCCTGCGCTGGAGCTTTATCGCAGCGGCGACAAGGAGCAGATCCGGGCCATTCGGGACATGGATACTGATGTGAACGATTGCCTTTCTGGTATCCGGCAATATGTGGCGGCTATCCCCGCTGATGCGTTCGGCAAGGAAAATGCCAAGATTGCGCGGGACCTAATGGAATATGCCATTCGCCTGGAAACCGCGGGCGACGTGGTGGCCAAACGCCTGACGGCATTGGCGGATGACATGCGCAAAAAGGGGGCCGCGTTCTCGAAAGAAGGTTGGTCAGAGCTGGTCGAAATGCACGAGGGGATTGTGGCCAACCTGAAACTGGCCTCGAACGTGCTGATCTCGGACGATCTGGAAAGCGCGCGTCTGCTGAGCCTGGAAAAAACCGAAATCAAGCGGGCCGAGCGTGACAGTCGCAAACGCCACCTTAAACGCTTGCAACATGGCAGCGCAGAAAGCTTTGAAACCAGCGACATCCACCTCGAAACGCTGCGCGCCTTTCGCGAATTCAACAGTCACATCGCGGCCGTCGCCTATCCGATCCTGTATCGCAACGGGCAGTTGCTTGAAACCCGTCTGATCGAAGAAATGCCGCAGATGGAACAGGATGCGGATACCGAGGTCAAAGGGTGACCGGATCGGTCGAAATCCTGAACGAGACGGGCATTGGGCGCGTCGTTCTGCTGTGTGAACATGCAAGCAACCGCATTCCGGCAGAGTTTGATGATTTGGGGTTGTCCGCATCCGCGCGCGTCAGCCATGCTGCTTGGGATCCGGGCGCAATGGCGCTGACACGGGCGCTGTCGACAGCGCTTGATGCTCCGGTCGTGGCCTCGACCGTCTCGCGATTGGTCTATGATTGCAACCGTCCGCCCGAGGCGGCAAGCGCAATGCCCGAGAAATCAGAACTGATCGAAGTGCCGGGCAATGTGGGCCTCGATCAATCGCAACGCGATGCACGTACCCAGGCAGTGTATGCCCCGTTCTGTCAGGCTGTTGCACAGGTTCTGGATGCGCGCGGTCCGGATACAGTCGTTGTGACTATTCACTCCTTCACACCAGTCTATTTTGGTAAGCCGCGCGCGGTTGAACTTGGACTTCTCCATGACGAGGACAGTCGTCTGGTCGATGCCATGCTGGATCACATGGATCAGATCCCGCATCGCCGCACGGAACGTAATCAGCCCTATGGCCCCGCTGACGATGTAACGCATTCGCTCCGTCTTCATGCGCTGAGCCGGGGGCTGGCCAATGTGATGATCGAAGTACGCAATGATCTTTTGGGCAATGAAGTACAGGTTGCCAACATGTCCCGGGACATACTGGCGCTGCTTGAACCGGCGCTGAACGATATCACGATCAGGGAGGGCGCATCGTGAGCGCGACACTGACATTCGAGCATCTTAAGGCGCAGATTTCTGCCGGGGAAATCGACACCGTATTGGTATGCATGGTCGATATGCAGGGCCGTTTGATGGGGAAGCGGTTTCATGCGGGTCATTTTGTTGCGGGAGCGTGGGAAGAGACGCATTGCTGCAACTATCTGCTGGCGACGGATCTCGAGATGGGGACGCCGGATGGGTATGCGTCGACCAGTTGGGAGCGGGGCTATGGCGATTATGTGATGAAGCCGGATCTGAGCACGCTGCGC
>NZ_JBQFRR010000007.1:0-88173 GCF_056537485.1 Ruegeria sp. CE6
TCCGAGTTGTCATCCTGATCACCTGGTGTCGGATCAACAGGTGTCGGATCAACAGGATCATCCTCAACGGGATCTTCGTTCACCGGCGTCTCATCGACAGGCGTCTCGTCAACGGGTGTCTCATCGACAGGGGGCGGGGTTCCGTCGCCAGGGCTTGCCACATGATCCCCGGTCAGCAGGACGCGGTTACCACCAGTATCGGGGCCAGCCCACTCGAGCATCAGGGTCGCATCGCCATAGGCCTCGAAGTAGAGCGCCTCAAGGCTATGGGTGCCCGCCGACAGCTCGATCGTGGCGGTCTGTAGCTCAGTCGCATGCAGCCCGTCGTTGTCGATCAGGTCCTGACCATTGAGCCGCAGGCTGGAACCGTCATCCGATAGCAAATAGAACGTGTAACTTCCCGCCTGCTCAATATGCAAATCGGTCGTGGCACGCACGGCAAAGACGTCCTCACGGCCGCCCTCCCAGATCTGAGTGCTCCCATCGTAGTTCAGTGCATTGGTGAGCGTCGTTTCATCCGCTGCAGCAGAAAAATCAATCTGCGACAAACTCTTGGGCATGAAATCAAGCGCGAAGAAGGCCATGCGGAAGCCTTCCAAGGCTGCCAGACGCGAAGACGAAGGATTTTGAGATGCAGGCATATAGGTGATCCAATGACTAGGTCAGAGTGAGTGGCACGATTCCTAGTTGCGTAAAGGCGTCACAATTAAAGAAGTGAGAACTGTGGGTTCTGAACTCATTACAATCCTATTGGCAACATGGTTTTTGTTTACAACCAGTTGGTCATTTTCGGGCCTTGTTTGTGTTTTTTTTGCGAAAGGCCCCGGAGGCGGCGCCCAACTTTGTGAGTGGTATTGAGATTCTCCCTAGCACGTCGGATTCAGACATTCTTTACTGACCAAGCGTTCTGGGCTTCGGTCGGCAGCATTCTGCTGATCAGCGGATATCTGCAGGCATTTAACAGCCGCCTAGGACGGGAGTCGGGGCTCGTTCGCCAAGTGGGTTTAGGCTCGGGTCCACCAAGGCGTGATGCCGGGCACGGAGCAGTGACTGGAAAGGCCATTGCGCCGGAAACTTGACGCCCGGTGAATTTACGGTCCAATTGAATCAAACCTGAAAGATCCCATGAAGTCTTACCCCGAAACGGAGTGAACTTGATCCCGGTCACGTATCAGAAATCTAAATGGATCACTCCTGCGGAACTGATCAAAAGGTAGCGGCCAGACCCAAAAGCCCTTCTGTGGACTTTGCTCCTCAGCCTACTTTAGGTCACAGGACAAGATTAACAAGCTGCACTCTCTACGTTACAAATACAAACGAAAATCAAAGGCTTAAAAAGTGACTTTAAAATTTAGGTGCTCTTTCGACCGTTTTCTTCTTGTCATAAATTGCTCACTCATTCTTTTGATCTCTCTGATCGCTGTATTCTCATTTTTCGTCGGGATATTTTATGACACAGACCACTTTGCTGACACGTTTTTCATACTTGGAGCGGCCTGGCGTATTTTAGAAGGGCTTCGGCCCGTTATTGACTTTGGCCACTTTTACGGCGGCTTCATATCCGAAACACTTAGCTGGACAATGTATGTGTTCGGGACTCATGCTTCAGTGTTTTACCTACATAGTATTTTCTTAGGTTGCGCACTCATCGCATGTGCATTTCTGTTTTCGAGAACTCATATGTCGCCACTTGGTTTCTCTGGCGTGGCATTAGTCATTCTCACTCTATTGCTGACACGATATCCACTGGAGTTTAATGACCAGGTTATCCGGGTAATCTCAACGCATTCCTTTTTTTATAATCGTTTTGCGCAAGCTGCGATGTTTGTTGTGACGTTGTTTGTATTCTTCAAAAACGATCGTAAACGCCGTGAGGTGTTTGGGGGCGGTGTTTCTGGCATGTTGGTGGGCGCTGTCTGCTTGACGAAATCCACGTTTGTGCTCGTTCTGCCCGGTCTTTTCATTGCGCTGTTGATCATGCGGCGTTGGTTTGCAGCAGGCGGTGCGCTAATTGGATTGGGGCTGTTTGTACTTGTGTTTGACCCCAACCTTCAGCGCTTCTTTGGCTCATTGGATTATGCCCTCGCTCATGTGGGCGAGAGCAACGGCATTATGGGGCTCATAAGGAAAAGTGTACAAATCCCACTTTACCAACCGGTTGCCCTTTGCGCGACTTTGTTTGCCGTTGCCCTTTGTGTCAAAGACGCAACAATACGAGTGCCAGTCGCATCAGCTATTATTCTTGCAGGGACAGTCGTCGGCATGACCGCAACCATGGGCGGCAATGGATCTCTCGGCCAGTTGGCCCTGCCTACTTTCATCGCTTTGTGCATTGGATGCGCGGAACTCGCCCGGAAACACTCTGCCGAACACGAACCCGTTATTCGATATATCTCGGTCATCCTCATCCTGGCTTTTGCCACGCCACATGTTGCGAATATGCTTGGCGCTGCGGCGGAGGGATATTCGCGAAAATCGGAACGCCTGATCGAACATGGACCCTATGCGCGGTATTTGAGTGTACCGGAGCAGCAAGGGGAATCGAGCGGTCCTACCCAATATGAAATGCTTGCGGACGGCATCACCGCTTTGCGCGCATTAGGTGAGCCATCTCAATGGGGTGTCGTTGCAGATTCTGGCATTACTTTTGAACACGCACTTCTGGCCAAGCCCGTTGCCGGTTACCCGCTGTGGCAACGGGCTAGCGCGCCGGAGCTCGGCCCAGATCGCGCGTTGAGCGACGATATCGACATTATTCTTCTTGCACGTGGCGAAGCATTCGGAGCCACCTCAATCCTCAGATCAAAAATGACAGATAAATTCACTGTGTGCACCATTTCTAATTATTGGGAGGTATATGCACACCAAAGGCTTGCGCTTACCAATTGCGCAAAAGGCTCTAATTAACTGGTACAAATTTTGCACGATCATAGAGCAGGAAGCGCATGAAGCCGTACTCATCCTGTGTATAGCGAGGACGGTAAGTTCTCTCCATCAAGTTAAACTGCGTCACGTTTGCGGTAACCGGATCAAAACTTGAAACATCCAGGAAAGCCTCGACACTGAGGCCCGTCTCTTTAGCGTATTGCGCTTTAAGAGAAGCGAAATTCTTTTGCCTCTGCTCCAAATCAGGATCATCAAATTGCAGTCCTAAATGGGCAGTTATATCTTTGGCAGGGGAACCGGAATAGATATGGTTTTCTTCCAGATCTTTGACAGCAACACTACCGGTCATCAGCATTGAGCGTTTAGCAGCTTTAATGGGCCCCGTAATTGAATGTCCGACGAGCCAAACATCATCTTCCAATATAAGCGAACCAGATGAATTCCATCGACAACCTGCTAGCATATCGCCAAATTTCATATGGCTCCAAAGTTGCGAGTGCGCCCCAGCCCCCACGTTGTTCCCAATTCGCGTGAGACCACCCAAAGAGTCGATGATACAATAATGACCGAACCAGCAATTGTGGCCTATACTGGTTTCGATACCATGGATGATACCTCCATGGTGGATAGTTGTGTAATCCCCAATAGTTAGGTGCTCGACATCGATGTATAAATCACGGCCCAGGAAACAGCCAAATCCAATTGAGATGGTTTTGCAGCTCGGGCCGAAAGTGACATTCTCCCCAATTCGTGTCTGCTTACCAATATCGATCTGTGTCTCTGCGTTTTTCTGTGTATAGAGCATGATCTTTTTTGTTTCCCGCACCTGTAAGTTAACTGGCGTGGCAGCCTTGGAAATAGTTTTAGAACTTTGCTTTGCCAAACCCAAAGAGCCTTAAACAACTATAAATCACTGCAGCCGTTAGGCCAATGTTGAGAAACTGAGCAACCTCGGGCCTTAGAAACTGTGTCAATACAAAGATAAATCCAAGCGTAGCGACAAACCCAACACCATAGGCCAGAAGAAAACGGACCAAATCAGATCGGTGGCCTGCGGTACTTTCAAAGGACCAGCGTCGATTGGCCAAATAGCTTATGCCCAAACCAAATACGTAGCATATTGCAGCGGCCCAAACGGGCGGAACTGCGCCCCAGATCAAGACAACGAAAACACAATATACCACCAGATTTGAGCCTATTCCCACAAGACCGTATCGGTAAAGGCTCCTTGGGATCACAGTGTCACACATCCCGCGCACGAGACAGTGCAGTCTCTTCAAGATCCGTGGTCTCCTGGATCAAGATGCGAGGGCGCCCTTGCACCTCTCGGAAAACACGACCCAGATAAAACCCATGTATTCCCAGAGTGGCCAAGATCAGCCCTGATAAGAACCAGATTGACAAGATGGTACTGGTCCAACCCTGGACTGTGAAGCTTCCCGCCAGCCACATCATAAGCAAGACAAAGGAAATCAACGCAGACATTCCGCTTAGGGCACCGCCCAACAGCACACTCAGTTTCAGAGGGCGGTCAGAGAACCGGATCACAATCGCAACAGCTAGGCGCAAAAGCCGGAGAAAATTATAAGAACTGGAACCCTCATGGCGGGTACCCCGGTCGACTTGATGTTTTGTCGTTGGGTACCCTGTGAGGCTCACCATAATGGGCAAGAAAATCTCTTGCTCGGTAAACAGCAATAATGTGTTGACCATACGGCGGCTGTAGATACCGAAGTTGCCGATATTGTCGATCTTGACCCCGGCGAGCCACTTTACGAGCGCATAGAAAGAGTTTGATGCCATCCGCCGGAGCTTTGAGTCCGACCATGTGCCCCGATCCACAATAACGGCTTCCACATCATCTTGCTGCACAAGACGATAAAGCTCTGGGATAACACTGGGATCATCCTGCAAATCGCAGTCAATCACAACGATGAAATCACCGCGCGCAGCTTCCAGCCCCGCCCAGATCGCGAGGTGTTGTCCATGATTGCGCGCCAACCTGATACCTCGGATACGTGGATCTTTTGCAGACAGCTCTTCTATCACCGGCCAAGGTTGATCTGGGCCGCGATCATCAACGAGCACAAGTTCCCAATCAAGACATTCATCTTGGAAAGCCATCTCTACGCGCTTGGCAAGCTCTGTCAGCGTGCTACGGCATCCATATATTGGAGAGATGACACTGATCAACGTCGCCGACGCATCATGGGCTGTTTGAATGCTATTCGTCATGTATTTTCGAGCGCCCTATTCGCGACCTCAATCACCGTCTCTACGTCGCTTCCAAGGTCAAAGAACATCGGCAAACGAACCAAAGTGTCCGAAATCATATTGGTAACACGTAAGTCACCTGATGTACGGCCAAATTTCTGTCCCCCTGGCGAGCTGTGCAGTGGCACGTAGTGAAAAGGCGTGATCACGCCATTCTGCCTCATAAAATTGATGAACTCAGTCCGCGTGTTCAGCGAGTCCATCAAAAGATAAAACATATGCCCGTTGCCTTCGCAATTTAGAGGCGTATCGGGCAATCTGATCTGTCTTTGCGCCACCTGCGCCTCAAATGCCTCGAAATAAGTGTCAAAGACCGATAATCGCCGCGTTCGGATGGCGTCCTGCGTTTCTATTTGCGCGAGCAAAAAGGCCGCTATTAATTCTCCCGGCAGATAGGAAGACCCAACATCCACCCAAGTATATTTGTCGACAGCACCGCGAAAGAACTGCGACCGGTTGGTCCCCTTTTCTCGGATAATCTCGGCACGCTCCACCCAGTCTGGACGATTGATAACCAACGCACCTCCTTCGCCACTGATGACGTTCTTGGTCTCATGAAAACTGAAGGTGGCAGCGTCACCGAAAGTCCCTGCTTGCTGACCATTATAGGTTGACCCAAACGCTTGGGCAGCATCTTCAACCAAAAACAGATCATGAGCCTTTGCTAACGTAACGAGACGCTCTATGTCCGCCGGAAACCCAGCATAATGCACTGCAAAGATAGCCCGCGTCTTCTCTGTGATTGCCGCTTCAACTGCATCGGGGGCCATGCAGAGGGTCGACACATCAATATCTACAAAAACAGGCGTGGCACCGCGCAGGACAACCGCATTGGCTGTTGAGACAAAGGTGAAAGAGGGCATTATGACCTCATCTCCTGGCGCCAAATCACAAAGCATCGCCGCCATTTCAAGTGCAGCCGTGCAAGAATGTGTCAGTAGTACACTTGGCGCACCCAACTGCGCCTTGAGCAAATTGCAACAGCGCTCAGTGTATGTTCCGTCACCAGCCAATTGCCCCCGTCGCACGGCATCCCGGACATATTTTATTTCATTTCCAACAAGACTCGGTTTGTTGAATGGGACATCTATTTCGTTCATCTTTATCTTCTAAAAATTGTTTTCAGATAGTAACTTTATTATAATACTACGCAAAGTGAATGTCTTTTGCATTGGCCTCTGTTTACCGTTGATAGCTCGTCCATCCAAACCTTGTTTTTCGTAGCTCATGGCTAGGCACTAAATTCCGGCAACATTGTATTGATGTGGAAATTTCGACGAAGCCATTCTCGGCATTGCTTAGGGCTGCCTTCTTATTGTCGACGAACACACTTCAGATACAAGGATCTCGATTGGAGCTAACTCCTTTTTTCGCATGCGAAAGCGAACGTTCTATCAGACTGTAAATAAGGGAAATTGTATGCTGAGCTGTGGAAACATAAGCACTTCGAGACCCTTTGGGCTGAAACGTCTCAAATGCTCCTCTAGTGTTGGTGCGCGCCACGCATTTTCTGAAAATGTGTTAGGCACGCCGTTTAGCGAGCCACTTACGCAGATCTTCCACCAGTCCAGCGTCCAGCCCCTGCCCTTGCAACACGATCCGCCCTCGTTTGGCTTCCAGGTAAACCCCTTTGGCAACTTCTTCACCGCGCGTTTTAGTTTGCGCAGAGCGCACGCCCTGCCCGTTTGACACTTTCGCCAGCGCGCGTTCCAGCGCGCGGCGTTCGGATATCGAGTCCACGGCCGGTGTCTTGCGCAAACTGTCAGTGAGGCGTTTTCCGAACTCTGGCGTTGTTTCGATGGTTTTGACCAGAGCGAGTCCGAGTTTCTCGGGGATGGCCGCCGGGAAGCGCAGATGTGTGCCCAGAGCGTTGTGCAGACGCATGAACGCAAGGATTTTGGACCGCTTAGACGCGCTGGCATGGGCAAAGAGTCCTTGGACGGCAGCTTCCCCTGAAGCATAGACGCCGATGCGTGCGGCCTCCGAGGCCACACGGGCGCGTTCGTAGAACGACAGGTTGGCGCGGATCTCGTTTTCTTCGACCATCGCGACATAAGCGGCATCGGCGCTCTCTGGAGCCCGGATCAGCGCCAGCACAGAGCCCTGCTTTAGAGCTTTTAGCGCTTCCAGCCGGCGCAGACCCGAGATCAGGCCATATCCGCCATCCGGCAGCGCCACGACTTCAATGGGTGTTTGCTGCCCACGCGCCGCCAGGCTGGCCTGAAGGGCCGCCATTTCATCAGGGTCCAACACGATCCGATCGCGCAGCAGATGATCCACCTTGATGTCATCCACTGGCAGAGACTGGATCAAGCGCCCCTCTTCGCGGGCAGCGCGCATTGCCTCAGCAACCTCTTCAAAAGCACCCTGCCCTGCGGCCTCGCGCGTCACATGGGCGATCGGCGCACGTCCGGGTGCGCCAAGGGCCGCTCCATGGGTCCTGATCTCCTGTGCCGGAGACACATTCTCAGGGTTGGCCGGTTCCAATCGTCTGCGTTTGGCCATGCTCTGTCTCCCTGTCTGGTTACTCAGCCGCCGATGTCGCCTGCGCCAGTTCATCACGGCGCCATGCTCCGATGAGAAGTTGCTTGAATGCGGCATAGGTCTCATCGAAGGTTGCCCGTCCGCGGGCATAGGTGTCGCGGTTAAAGTCGCGGTAATCAGCCTCATAGATACCATGCACCTGCTCGCCCGTCTGACCAATCAGAGCAGTGTAATCTTGCCGGAAGGGAGACAGGCGCCGCCCGAGATAGGCCTGCATGAGCCCTGCCATCTCGGCCTGTTGCGAGGCATCGTAACGGGTGATCACAGTCTGCACCGCATCCCACTCAAATCTTAGCTCGGCACGCCCAAGCGCCCGTGCGGCCATGTTTTCACCTTCTTCAATGGACTCAAAAGCAGAGTGCATCATGTCAAAAAACCGCCCCGTGCTGTCAAACTCCACGAAGGAGGCGCCGGTGGGCACGATCAGGATATCCGCTGCCGCCAGGCCGTTAATTGTCAGATAGCCAAGGGCGGGGGGCGTATCGAGCACGATGAGATCATACTGATCCAGCACGCCATCGGCTTCCAGCGCCTCGGTGAGAGCATCCCAAAGCTTCCAGCTGCGAGCGGCAAGACGCCAGACGGGTATTTGGAATTCGGACCAGTAGAGGTTCAACTGCGCACCGATCAGATCAATGTTGGGCCAATGGGTGGGGCGGATGAGATCCACCGAGCTGATGTCCAGTGCTTCTGTCAGTGTTTCATCAAGTGGCAAGGGAGCTTCGCCTCGGTCCAGCCGCCGCTGGTTTTCGCTGCGCAAATGCATCGCATAATGCCGCGCGATCAGTGGGAAGACCGTCTGCCATTCGTCTTCAACTTGTCCGTTAAGAATTGACGTCATCGACCCCTGGCTGTCGAGATCAATCACCAGCACCTTGTAGCCGTCGAGCGCGGCAGACATTGCGAGATGCGCTGCCGTTGAAGTCTTGCCAACCCCGCCTTTGAAATTGGCCACGGCCGCAATCTTGGCGGGCAGGCTCTCCGGACGATAAGGCAGATATTCTTTGGCCTTAGATCCTTCCGCACCAAAATGCGCCCGCAACCGCAAGACCTCATCAAAGGTAAACCACTTCGCGCCACCCTCTGTCTCAGAGCGCCCCTGTGGCAAGTCAGGATGAGTGCGCAACACACGACGGAAATGAGCGGGAGCTACGGGGATCAGATATTTGGTGATTTCCCACGTGGAGAACAGGCGCAAGTTCTTGGCCCCTGTTGCATCCAGCCCTCGGCTTGCAAGATCTGTGCGCCCCTTTAGACAGGCTTCCGCAATCTCTCTGAAGTCTTGAGTAGACACAGAATTTTGCAATGATGACAAAGCTGCATCGGGAGAGATGTTGAAATAGGGCGGGAGGTCTGCTCTGCTCATAAGCCTCTCCATGTATCACGTTTTTTCCAGAATATCAAAAATCATGGTACATGCAAGAAAACATATGCCCCTTCCGACTCTTTCTAAGTAATTTCAGAGATTTGCCTTAATGTGAAAAGGTTTGGTGATTTGCTGGTTTGGTCCCTTAAGCTTGTTAATTTTTAGTTATTATATAGTTACAGAATATCTATGTCTTCGGTAACATATTGATATTGAATATATTTTAGGCACCTCTTTGTCTTCAAGTGACTCTGAAGCCACGATAGAGTGATTCTGATCCCACGTTTGAGCGACTCTGAAGCCACGATCTGAACAGTGGCCCTGTGGACAGAATCGAACCCCTCCCCTAGGGTCGGGTGTTAATGAAACACCGAAAGCCGGGCAGCCTGATCGGGACAAGCGCGGTGGGATCGAGCAGAGCCATGACATATTTTCTACCGACCGCATTGCGGATCGGAGCCTTCTGATGAATGCAGGTATTGCGACCGGCGGCGGGGCGGGACCTGAGGACTTTTTCGTTTGCGATTTCTTTGCAGCGGTGCCCAAACATGATCTCGCTTCGATGGAGCATCCGCTCTTTTCCCTCTCGACGCGTCCAGATCGGCGCATACTCGAATACCGGCACAATGATGTGGAGGTTGTGGTCACGCCATCCGTCAAAGGGCGCGCTACGATCTTTGATGCAGATATCCTGATCTTTTGTATCTCGCAGTTGGTGGCCGCGCTCAATGCAGGCAAACCGACGGCGCGTACACTCACGCTGACCGCTCATGACCTGCTGCTGGCGACGGGGCGGGAAACCTCCGGGGATGGCTACCGACGGCTGCGCGATGCCTTTGAGCGCTTGGCAGGCACACGCATCACCACCAATATCGCCACGGGTCCCAAGGATGATCCGCTCGAAGTCACCACTGGGTTCGGTCTGATCGAACGCTGGGAAATTGTGCGGCGTACCCGCGGCGGCCGTATGGTCAGCGTGGCGGTCACACTGTCTGACTGGCTCTATCGTGCCGTACTGGCGAAGTCGGTTTTGACCTTGAATAGAGAGTATTTCCGACTGCGCCGCCCGTTGGAGCGCCGTCTTTACGAGCTGGCACGCAAGCATTGCGGACGTCAGCCGGAATGGCGGGTTTCGATAGAGGTGCTCTGCAAGAAGTCGGGCTCGGCCTCTCCGCGCAGAGTGTTCCGTGCCATGGTGCGCGAGATCATTCGTGATGGCCGGTTGCCGGATTACACGCTCACCGAGGAGCCGGGGGATATGATCTGCGTGCGCCCGATGGCCGTGATTGAGGAGGCCGCAGGAGCAGGGGCTGCGCTTGCCCCGGAGACTTTCGAGACCGCCCGTCGCTTGATGCCTGGCTGGGATGTCTATGCGCTGGAGGCCGACTGGCGCGCCATGTGGCACGCCTCCGGCCAACCTCGCCTCAAAAGCGCGGACGCTGCCTTTCTTGGGTGGGTAAAGAAACGCGCTGCCGAGATGTGATTTTCCGGTCAGGTGTCTCGGAATTCCCCTATTTTTCGGAACCGCTTGCGCTAGTGTTTCGCATGCGAAAAGGGTTGTGTTTTAGAGATGTGGAATAAAGGGCAACAGGACTGAGCTTGGAAGGGCGTTATGCTGGAATGTGCGTTTGAAAGCTGGTCGCCGACGATTGGAGACCCGAGTCTCATGGGCTGGCTCACAGTGGTTGCCTATGTTGTCGCGGCGGTTGTAAGCTTGCGTACTGCGTTAGTTGGGGATTTTCCTGCGGCTCTGGCGGGCCGGGAAAGAGCGTTCTGGGTGTTATTGGCCGTGCTTTTGTCTCTGCTCGCGCTCAATAAGCAATTAGACCTGCAATCTTTTCTAACCGCTTCCGCACGCTGTCTTTCGATCGAGCAGGGTTGGTATGAGAACCGTCGTCCGGTGCAGTTGGCCTTCATTGGAGCTGTTGGGATCTGCTGCCTGATCATTGGTTGGGCGGCGGCGCTGTTGTTGGGAAGAAGTCTGAGACGAACATGGCTCGCGCTTTTGGGGCTATGTGTTGTATTGGCCTTTATCTTAATCCGCGCGGCTGGTTTTCACCATGTCGATACGCTGATCGGTATGGAGATTTATTCCATCCGGGCAAACTGGGTTCTGGAACTGTCCGGTCTTGTATTGATCCTGATCGCAGGTCTTCTGCATCCTCGGTGGAATTCTGATCGAGTCCGATAAGGCAAGATTACTGGACATTATCAAGAGAAATGAGGCAGGGCGAAAAAGCAGCCATAATGAGTAACAAAGCGCCGCAATCAAAAATACGGTAGAACTTTATTACTTCAAATTTAAGGCTTCGATGCTTAACCAATCCTGTGAGCTTATCTTTCACTAGCCGCAGAAACCTTGATGACATCGCCGGATTCTCCGCTGAAACTTTAATATCCCAACAAATCCGCCGCTGGGTTTTCAACGATGTCAACGTCATCGTAGTATTTCTGTGCCTGCGCGAGAGAGCGGTGCAGCGACAGGCGCATGGCAGCCTGGATCGGGGCGCCGTCGAGCGCGGCCTGGGTCAGAAAGCCCGAGCGTAGCCCGTGGGGTGAGGCGAAGTCGTCCGGTAGCCCGGCCAGTTTCAGCCGGTGCTTGACGATCTGCGCAATCGCATCCGGGGTCAGGCGGCGCTTCAGCACCCGGTCCGCTTTCGAGATCGGGCGGAACAGGGGGCCATCCTCGATCTGTCCAACCTCGACCCAATACACCAGCGCCTGTGCGGCGCGGCCCTTCAGCACCAACCGGGGCGTCTCGCCCTTGCTCGTGGTCTTGGTTTCCAGCAGGGAGACCCAGACCACGCCTGATTTCTCAAACTCTTTCAGCGACACATCTTCGCGCCGCAGCCCGGTGATCTCAGACCGGCGCCGGCCGCCCGAGGCCCAGCCCAGCATCAGGATCGCCCGGTCGCGACAGTCGCGGCGGGAGCCGCGGCAGGTGGTCAGCATCTGCTCTAGCACATCGCGGGTGATCGGATGGGCGGATTTCGGGGCTGGGGCGCGCGCAGCGGCACGACGCGCTTTGGCGCGGGCCTGCTTGACCTGCGGCGCATCGAACGGTGAGGCAAGGTTCTTCATCCGGTGAAAGGCCAGCCAGGAGGCGATGCGCCGGTCCAGTGTCGACGGGGCAGGGCAGGCCAGCGATCTGCGCAGTCCTTGCGCAATCAGTCCTTCCGCCGCCTGCCGGGCGATGTCGCCTTTGGGCGCATCGCCAAGATCGCGGGCATGATCGAGAATGAAAGCCAGGGCTGTGGCCTCACTCTCAGGCCAATCCAGCGCCGTGCTGAAGCGCGCTGACTTCCAGGCGGTGACATAGAGCAGGTCGCGCTCATAAGCCCGCAGCGTATTGGCAGGCGTGCCGCGGACATAGAGGTCCGTCAGCGCCTCTTGATCGGCTTGAGACAGGGCAGGGGAGGCGGCCGGGAGATATGGGGCAGGGGGCTTCATGTGGTCCATTCTGCGCGGTTTTCGCGGCAAGATCAATTACTCCTGATAAGGGATACTTATCGGATATGATTGATGAATTATAGTACATACCTAATAATAAGCATAAGGTTAGAATAATGCGCGCTAAGCTGACATTTATCCTATTTTTATCAGATTAGCACGGGGGTAGTATTGGTTGATGAGCAGCAAAAATTTCAAAAGTCTTTTATCGTTACCAAACCACGTCAAAGAAAGACAAATTTCATGCGATTTGGAAGAAACCGTGGAATTCCCAGCAAAAGAAGGCCAAAATGAAACGGTAAAAGGTCACTGAGTATTCGGCAGATCGCCGAGAAGAGCTCAAGGCAAAATGGAAGAGTCTGAATATGAAATCTATTGTCGTGCTGCTCGCTTCAATCGTGATCGGGGCTATGGCATTACCAGCCATGGCGCAGGGTTATCGCATTCAATCAGGTGATACGCTGCTTATTGAAGTGCTGGAAGATGAAAGTCTGAACCGTGAAGTCCTAGTACCTCCGGATGGTCGGATCAACATACCGCTAGCGGGTACGCTGCGTGCTTCAGGTCGAAGCGTTGAACAGGTTAGCAATGAACTGGCGCAGCTACTGGCTCCTAACTTCGCCTCTCAGCCGAATGTTTTTGTGTCGCTCGGTTCACTCAATGAGCCGCGAGAGCCATTTCGCAGAACAATTGATGTTTTTGTGATAGGCGAAGCCGGATCACCAGGGCGACATACACCGGAAAGTGGTACAACACTTCTGCAATTCTTCGGCGAGATGGGTGGATTTTCTAGATTTGCCGCCACAAAACGGATAATGCTGCGCCGTACAGACAAATCAGGTAAAGAAACCGTGTACCAGTTTAACTATGATGCGATGCTGGATGGCACAGGAACAGGGGCGTCGACAAAGCTAGCCGATGGAGATGTGATCGTAATTCCAGAACGGCGCTTGTTCGAATAACCCCGAAAAGGGGCGGGGCAGTGAAACAAAGGCTATTTGTACAGACGGCGTTGTGTGGCGCTGTGTGTTTTGTCGTAAACTCAGATAATCGTGCCAGAGCTCAAGGTGTAGACCTAGATCCCGGTGGCCCCCAAATGACGCTAGGCCTCGCTCAACGTATAGAATCCGGAGAAAACTTGACACTTGATGTCCCCGAAGAGGGCCATGGAACGATTTCTTCGACAATCTTGTCATTCGGGCTGTCCAGCGAAACCCCAATCCAAAGCCTGAGTTTGGATGCCGTCACCGCCCTGCGTTGGTCTGATTTGCCAAATAGAGGTAATGAATTCGATATTGGCGATTCAATTTTCAATTTTGATTACATTCGTGATGGGGCCAACGCTGGCTTAGATTTTGGTGCCGATTTCTCAAGCTACGATATCGGATTTTCGCGATCGCTGCGAACTTTCCTCGATGACGATGGTGTACTACGCATACCGTCCGATTTCCCTGACCTGACCGGCGACGGAACGCGCAATGAATACAACCTGGCCTTCCAAATGGACTTTGGTCGCCGGGACTTGATTGGATACTATTTCCGCGTAGATGCCCAGGAACTCAGATATACTGATCAAACAAGCCCAACGCTTTCTGATAACAGTACCATCAGTGCAGGAGCGGGAGTCAGCTTTGCCTTATCTCCAATAACCACGGCTACCGTAGATGTCAGCGCGGAGCGATTTGAAGAAGATGATCCGGATCAACGGCATCGGACTACCAAAGACATAACGCTTGGACTACTCCACGAACTCACGTCAAGAACTCGCGTCAATTTTGCCTTTGGGTATACCGACATTGATGATCGGCGCGACATAGAGGGTGATGCGCTTACCACTGGCCCGATTGGCAGTTTCGGTATCGAACATGATATGCCAAACGGTACGGCAACATTCGATTTGGAAACTGAGCTCGCTACAGCCGGGCGCCTCAATAGGTTGAGGGTTGGTCGTAGCAGAGAAGTCCTCGGCGGGGACTTTTTGGCAAGCCTTGGCGTTGCGCATACAAATGATGGGAAGACTGAGCCCATCGGGTCGTTAAGCTACGCTCAAGTTTTCGGAGAAAACGAAATCCGTGTCTTTTTTGACCGGGATGTTGTTATTACAGATGATGACGTGTTTCGCGATGAGTACATCTTAGACATCGTCTATATTCTGGGTCTTGGCCCCTCTTCCCGTCTCGGGTTTTCCGCAACCCAAGTCCTTACCGATGATACTATCGTTGACCCACGCGTTGAGCGGACAGATTTGAATGCTGTTTATAGTTATGAGCTTGAGTCCGAGTGGGTCTTAAATGCCGGCCTTAACTACCGTATACGAGACGAAGACGGCCTCGGCCGCGCGACAAGCCCTTTAGCATTTTTTTCAATTGGTAGAGAGTTCGCCTGGCGGCCCTAACACGTTGCTGATGCTCCTTGGGTCGGTTTGAAGAGTTTGATGTCGAGTTCTTCGGTCTTTCCTCCAAAGAAGTCACCATCATGGCTTCACAGCACCGCCAGTTTCTGGAGGTTGCATGGGAAGTGCCTGAAAACGCGGGACACCCACCTGAAAATTCCCCGGACCCATCGGGGTGTTCGCTAGGTGTGGGAAAGGTAGGGCAATTTGCTCATTGCTTCTCAGGTAACATCAAAACCCAAGGTAGTGATTAATGCTCAAAGCCCGACGGGTTTTTAGATTGCCAGTTCCATGCTGTTCTACATATATCAGTTAAGTCACGCTTAGCGGTCCAATCAAGTAACCTTTGTGCTTTGGACACTTCGGCAAAACTACGTGCTACATCACCTTGGCGCCTTTCCGCGATTTTGAATGGGATTTCTCTGCCTGATGCTTCCTCGAACGCTTTCACCATTTCCAATACAGTGATTCCTGTTCCGGTACCGACATTAATGGCTTCGCATCCATGGTTCTCGTGAGCGTATTTGACGGCGGCAAGATGGGCTGCCGCTAGATCATCAATATGGATATAATCACGCTCGCCCGTGCCATCCCGAGTTTCATAATTGTTGCCAAAAATGCTGAGCTCTTTGAGTCTGCCGACTGCCACCTGAGAGATGTAGGGCAGCAGATTATTTGGGATCGCGCGCGGATCCTCTCCGATATTGCCAGACTCATCCGCCCCAACCGGGTTAAAATACCGCAAGAGGACGGCACTCGCGTGCGGTCGTGAAGCAATCCAATCGCGGATAATCTCTTCGATAAAGTATTTTGTGCGACCGTACGGATTGGTGGGGTTTAGTGGGTGATCTTCGTCATACGGAAGATACTGCGCCTCGCCATAAACCGTGGCAGAAGATGAGAAGACGATATTCTGGCAGCCGTGCCGCTGCATGCAGTCCAGCAGGTTTATGCTGCCCGAAACATTCTGCGCGTAATAGGTCAGTGGTTTTTCGTTGGACTCACCAACCGCTTTTAATCCCGCAAAGTGAATGACCGCGTCGGGGCGAAATTTCTCAAAGACCTCATCAAGCACATCTGGGGCGCGATAATCGCCAACGTGAGTTGCAAAGCTCGAGTTGGTTAGTTTCTGGACCCGGCGCAACACTTCAGGCGAGCTGTTGGAGAAGTTATCCAGCGCCAGCACGTCAATGCCATCTTGCAGCAGTTTTAATAGCGTATGGCTTCCAATATATCCGGCACCGCCGGTCAACAGTACACGCATACCGCCTAATTCCTTGTCGCCTTGTTATCGTTGCACGGTCTTTCAGCCAAAGGAGACCCTATACCAACGCAATCGTGTTAGCCATCAAATGATTTGGAGCACGAGCGGATGGCCGGCATCGTGGGATCAGGGGCGACGCTGTTTCAATCTGCGCCGCATTCCCTTGACGCAGCATGCGGGTTTCTCGATTGACTGGTTTTTAATCTCTTTTGTACCTCAGAGGATTGCTTCAGCCTGATCAATCGTGGTTGTCGGTCGGTCTGCTATGGGTAGGAGCAGTTGATGCCCCCCGCTGGTCGGGATGGGTTTCGTCGTTTCTCAGCTAATAGAGCGCGGCTGGGGGTTTGGCTCACCTAGCGTCGCCCAAGTGAGCACAAAATTACAATGGAAACTAAAGCGTATTTCGAAGGTTGAGCCTGAACGAAAACCGCCTCGAAGATTCTCCGTTAGGTAAAGACTTATGGTGTCGCTTGTAGGAATTTCTCTTACCATCGCAGTCTCATAACCAAAGTGGCAACGAACTGACGGGTAGAGCATCTTGAAAAGTGTTTCTTTTGCCGAAAACATCAATGTAGCCAGCTCGAGGCGCGAATAACCAGTTTGTGTGTTCAGTAGCTTTCGTTCCTTGCATGAAAGGCATACTTCTTGGACTGCAGCGAGCGTTTCACCGTCAACTATACGTTCAATATCTACCCCTACGCGATCCCTCGAGTTGTTTGAGAGTATGGTTGCGCAACGACCATAAGAATGAGTAATTGAACCAATTGCACTTTTAGGCCAGATCGGCTCCCGGTTGCGGCCTGACGGAATGTGGACGTTCTTGATACCAAGACTCGACAATCCGACATGTGCAAGAACTCGCCCTGCAAGATACTCTGCGCGGCGACTTTTAACCGCGTATTTGAACTGTTCGGGAAAGCGCACACCCAAGGTTTTATAGTGAGCATCTTCAAAACGGTCGACATCATAGCAGCATTGAAGCAATGTCATACGCGCGCGCATGATTGGGTAACTACTAATGCCTGCGAGGAATGAACCAGACAATTCCGCCAGATCACCGGGAATTCCCTCACTTCCAAGAATGGGTGCCATTAGCTTTCCAATGACCCTATTGAATTGTGCATTTTTGAGCTTCCCGATTCATAAAAGGTCCGCCATGGAGAAAGTGAACGCTCTAATAAGCATTTGTCGGTAAAGATCATGACCTAAGACCCAACTTCCCTCCAGCGTTTAGGAGAATCCGTCGTTTGATTCCTGACCTTATGCGGCCTTGGTTTCCAGTCTCGATTTCGTTGCAAATTCCTGCGGCGTGAGATTGCCGAGGGATAAGTGGGGTCCGTATTGGTTATAGTCCTCCTTCCAGGCTGTGATCTTCTCGCGGGCTTCCTTCTCTTCCAACGAACGGATCGCACCATCAAACCCTGGGATCAAACACCCGGATCTGTGTTCAAGATTCTAGACAAAGCAAGATCTGAACTGAAGCCGAAAGAATTTGCCCAAACGGTTCGAAAAGAGCCAGATGCTTTTGCAAAGTACTATGGACAATGAAAGGACACTCACGCATCAAGGAAGAGACCAAGTTCCTATTTCCGTCACTGGCAGCCTGTATGAGTGATGCGGCAATGAGTGAGACAGATATCCAGCATACAGCCAAAGTTCTGGATCTTGTAAACTTCCCTGATCGGGCTGGATTGTTCAAAAGCATCCAGGAGCACTGGCAAAGAAGTCAGGGGTTTGCACTGGCGACATTGAACCTCGACCACATTGTGAAGATGCGTGGCAACCCTGACTTCTTCCAATCTTATAAAGCGCATAGTCATATTGTAGCAGATGGAAACCCGATCGTGTGGCTCTCGCGGATGGCGGGGCGGGAGGTTGATCTGATGCCGGGATCCGAGTTGATAGAGCCTCTGGCCGAAATGGCCGCTCGCGATAATGTACCTGTGGCGTTTTTGGGAGCCACACCTGAAACACTTGATCGGGCGGCACAGAGATTGACTATCCAATACCCAGGATTGCGTGTGGTTGAACAGATTGCGCCCCCTTTTGGGTTTGATCCCCAGGGGGTGAAGGCTGTTTCCTATCTTGAAGCAATACGACAGTCCGGAGCGCAACTGTGCTTTCTGGCTTTGGGGGCGCCCAAGCAGGAACAATTGGCGATTGAAGGGCGCAGGCATGCTCCTGGCTGCGGATTTGTCTCAATCGGTGCTGGGCTTGATTTCATCGCGGGTAGCCAGACTCGTGCACCCAAATGGGTAAGGACACTGGCGCTAGAATGGGTATGGCGTATGCTGAGGAACCCAAAGCGCCTAGCTGGGCGCTATTGGCAATGTATTCTGATTTTACCGGGGTTGGTGCGCGAGGCGCGACGGATTGGGAGACAGAATTGACAAGCGATCCATCTGGCATTTCGGCGACCGCCCCGGACTATCGTAAATGCCCCACGCACAGGGCCCACCGAAGAAAGCGAACGCCTTGTCGTGCGCATCGAACACTATCTCCTGTGTCTCTCGGGGATAACCTCAGTGGACATGCACGAACAGCTATGACATGACCTATGAGTGTGACAATGCCACATAGTGGAATAAGACATTTGTGACGATGAAATTGGTACCTCTTGCAATCCCAGAGGTGATCCTGATCACGCCCAGACGGTTTGGTGATCATCGCGGGTTCTTCGAAGAAACCTACAACGTGAACAGTTTTACCGATGCGGGCATCGATACGGTCTTCGTTCAGGATAACCACTCGCTTTCCGGTGCTGTTGGCACAATACGTGGCCTGCATTTCCAAGCGCCTCCAAGAGCGCAGGCCAAGCTGGTTCGCTGTGGGCGCGGACGCTTTTTTGACGTCGCCGTAGACATCCGCAAAGGTTCTCCCACCTTCGGCGATTGGGTCGGCGCAGAACTCAGTTTTGAAAACGGTCGAATGTTGCTGGTGCCCGCCGGGTTTGCTCATGGCTTCATGACATTAGAGCCGGAGACCGAGATCATCTATAAATGCTCCGACACCTACGCTCCGGAAACAGAAGGCGCCATTCGGTGGGATGATCCCGATATTGGAATTAATTGGCCGCTGGACCTAGCCGAACCGCAATTGTCAGATAAAGATAAAGCAGCTCCATTTTTGCGAAATATAGATACTCCGTTTGTGATTGAGGATGGTGAATGAAAATTATGGTCACGGGCGGTGCCGGTTTTATTGGCTCTGCTGTCATCCGCCGCGCAATTGCTGAAGGCCATGCGGTCGTCAATATCGATGCTTTGACCTATGCGGCCTGTCTGGAGAATATCGCTTCCGTTGCGGATGTGCCTGAATACGCATTCGAGCAGGCTGACATCCGGGATGCGGGGGCGATGGCGGCGATCTTGAACAGGCACCAGCCGGATGTAATCATGCATCTGGCCGCCGAAAGCCATGTCGACCGCTCGATCGATGGTCCTGCGGCCTTTATCGACACCAACATCACCGGCACCTATGTCCTGTTGGAAGCCGCGCGCGCCTATTGGATCGGTGCCGGCAAGCCCGAGAGCTTCCGCTTTCATCATATCTCAACCGATGAAGTGTTCGGATCTTTGGGCAAGACCGGGTTTTTCACCGAAGACAGCCCCTATCAGCCCAATTCGCCTTATTCGGCCTCGAAGGCCGGGTCCGACCACCTTGTCCGGGCCTGGCGCGAAACCTATGGCCTGCCGGTGGTTCTGACCAATTGCTCGAACAATTACGGCCCCTATCAGTTTCCGGAAAAACTCATCCCGGTGGTGATCCTGAACGCGCTGGCTGGCAAACCCATCCCGATCTATGGGGCAGGGGACAACATCCGCGACTGGCTGCATGTCGAAGACCATGCTGAGGCACTGCTGTTGGTGCTGGAAAAAGGTGAGCTGGGCCGCAGCTACAATATTGGCGGTGAGAACGAGATGACCAATCTCGATTTGGTCAAAATGCTCTGCGCGATACTCGATCGGTTGAAGCCGGGCAAAACGCCCTACGCCGATCTGATCACCTTTGTCACTGACCGCCCCGGTCATGATCGTCGCTATGCCATCGACCCAGCCCGTATTCGGAACGAGTTGAACTGGCGCCCCTCTTACACACCTGAAACCGGGTTGGAACAGACGGTTCAGTGGTATCTGGACAACGGCGCATGGCTGGCTGCTCTGCAGAACCGCAGCGGCGTGGGAGAGCGGCTCGGGGTGGCCGAATGAAGGCACTGGTCTTCGGCCATAGCGGGCAGGTTGCTACGGAACTGCGCCGACGCGCGCCGACGCACGGCATCTCGGTCGAGGCGCTGGACCGCTCCCAAGCGGACCTGTCTGATCCGCAGAGCTGTGTTGACGCTATCCGAAGCACGGATGCGGATGTGATCATAAACGCCGCAGCTTACACGGCGGTCGACAAGGCCGAGGATGAGCCCCAGCTAGCCCGGGTGATCAACGGGGATACACCGGGGGCTATGGCGCGCGCCGCAGCAGAGCGTGATTTGCCCTTCCTACACATCTCAACCGACTATGTGTTTGACGGGGCGGGGGATATGCCCCGCACCACGCAGGACCCGACAGACCCTTTGGGTTCTTATGGCCAGACCAAGCTGGTGGGAGAACACCAGATTTCCCAAGCGGGTGGGTGGTATGCGATCCTAAGGACAAGTTGGGTGTTTTCGGCCCACGGACACAACTTTGTCAAAACCATCCTGAGGCTGGCCGAGACCCGTGACACGCTGACCATCGTGGCGGATCAGATCGGGGGGCCGACACCGGCAGCTGATATTGCCAAGACGCTGCTGGCCATAGCCAAAACCGGACGGCAGGCCGAAGGCGGGCTGTTTCACTATTCCGGGACACCCGATGTCAGCTGGGCCGGTTTCGCGCGCGAAATTGTCTCGCAGGCGGGGCTGGCAACCCAGATCACCGATATTCCGACAACAGATTACTCGACCCCGGCCCCCAGACCGCTGAATTCACGGCTGGAGTGTTCGCGGCTCAATGACATTTACGGGCTTGGGCGGCCTGACTGGAAAGCCGGATTGGCGCAGGTGCTGGCCGATCTGAAGGTTGCAGATAGCCCTGCCTTGAAAGGATAGATCATGCAACGCAAAGGTATCATTCTGGCTGGCGGTTCGGGTACTCGGCTGTATCCGATCACAATGGCGGTCTCAAAACAGTTGCTGCCGATCTATGACAAGCCGATGATCTTCTACCCGCTGAGCGTGCTCATGCTGTCGCAGATCCGCGAGATCGCGATCATCACAACACCACAGGATCAGGATCAGTTTCAGCGTCTGTTGGGTGACGGCAGTCAGTACGGCCTGTCGCTTACCTGGATCACTCAGCCTTCGCCTGACGGTCTGGCGCAGGCTTATACTTTGGCAGAGGATTTCCTTGCAGGTGCCCCGTCCGCGATGATCCTGGGTGACAATATCTTCTTCGGCCACGGCCTGCCGGATTTGCTGCGCGAAGCAGATCTACAAGAGCGTGGTGGATCTGTGTTCGCCTATCGCGTTGCCGACCCCGAACGTTATGGTGTGGTTGATTTCGAGGGTCAGAAAGTACGCGGCATCATCGAGAAGCCGAAAGTACCACCCTCAAACTACGCGGTGACCGGGCTCTATTTCCTTGACGGCGATGCCCCTGCCCGTGCCCGTCAGGTCCAACCGTCCGAGCGGGGCGAGCTGGAAATCACGTCCCTGCTGGAGATGTATCTGAACGAAGGCTTGCTAAATGTTCAGACCATGGGCCGTGGCTTTGCCTGGTTGGATACCGGTACACATGGGTCGCTGCTGGATGCGGGAAACTTCGTGCGCACACTTACAGACCGGCAAGGGATGCAGACCGGCAGCCTGGATGAGATCGCCTGGGCTAACGGCTGGATTGATGATGAAGCGCTTGAAGAACGGTCCCGGCTGTTTGCTAAGTCTACTTATGGTAAGTATCTAAAACTACTTCTGAATTGATATATGTGAAGTATCTCGATTGGTTTAAATTGTTGTTCTCGTTTAACACGTTTACAAAATCTATGGCTTTGTTGCACAAACTTGGGGATTCACTCTATGAACACAGCATGTTAGTGATTGCCGTTTACGGGTTGTCTGTATTGCAGTGTTCGCCTCCAGGAGCTCTTTGGACCAGCTGTATTAGAGGCTCTGTGCAATGCTTTCACAGCGGCAGAACTCGGCATGCTATCCTCACCCTTCCGGCCATCCGGAAAGGCCTGATCTTTTCTTCTGCGGAATACTGTTTGCGGGTCGCACGGCGAATGTCCTTTACGACCTTCTCACCGTGGCTCAGCTTGGTTCCGGGTTGCTTTCTCATCTCCACTCCTTGGCGGTTACGATGAGCCAGAAACCCTCTCTAATCAAATCACCTTCAACTGTCCCATTGGTGCTGACGTCAGACATGGCCCATCGGAAACACTCTGTTTCGAATAACCCTACCCATTTAATCCGAGCTCCAAGTGCTTTATCTTAAACGTGTCAAAAGGGCCGTTATAGTCCGTTGGACGAGAATATTGTATGCATTGGGCTCGAACCGGAATATCGTGCCCGGCCAACGGACCAGAATATTTGGATCAGTATCTTGAAAGCGGATCTTTATCTCCAACATTTCCAGTTTCGGGAGCGTCCGTTTGCGCTGCCACCAGATCCGGATTTCATGTTCTGGTCCAAAGGCCACAAGCGTGCGTTCTCGGTGCTGGAATACGGATTGGTGACGCGCGCACCGATTACTTTGCTGACAGGTGAGGTTGGCGCGGGAAAGACCACGTCGCTTTATGCGCTGCTGGAGCGCATCGACAATGATGTGGTGGTGGGGCTCATCTCCAATGGGCAGGGCGGGCGCGGCGAGCTTTTACGCTGGGTGCTCAACGCCTTTGACTTGCCGTACGACACTAATGCCGACTATGTGGAGCTTTACCAACAATTTGTCGATTTCCTGCTGGGGCAATATGCAGATGGTCGATCGGTCCTGTTGATCCTTGATGAAGCGCAAAACCTTTCCGAAGAGACATTGGAGGAGTTGCGCATGCTCACCAATGTCAATTCCAGCAAAGACGAATTGTTGCAACTGATCCTGATTGGCCAGCCGGAACTGCGTGACATGATTTCGCAGCCAGAGTTCAGCCAATTCGCACAGCGCGTCTCTGTCAGCTATCATCTGGGGGCCATGGATGCAGTATCCAGCTGTGACTACATCATTTCCCGCCTTCGGCATGTCGGGGGCAGCGGCCAGGAGTTCACTGAAGCCGCTCTGAACAAGATTTATGACTATAGCGGTGGGGTGCCGCGGATGATCAACAAGATTTGCGATTTGGCGCTGGTCTATGCTGCCAGCGCTGATCAGGCGCGTGTCGATGAGGCAACGATCGAGGAATTGATCGCCGATGGCGTGATCCTGAAGACAGTAGCTGCGCCTGTGTCATTGGCGGATCATTACGTCTTGACTGGAAAATCTGCCAAATGAACCTGCCATTTCGATTTTACTGGTCTCTCTTCAAGCGGCGCCTGCCGGTCATGATGGCGCTGTTTCTGATCTGCTCCGGGCTTGGGGTTGTCACAGCCTTGCAATTGCCGCCGACATACATGTCCTCAGCACGATTGCAGGTGGATCCGCCGCAAATCCCCGATGAAATGGTGGTATCTACGATCCGAACCGAAGTGGCCGAGCAGTTGCAGTTGATAGAAGAACAGCTGATGACACGGGCCAATCTCATTGATATCGCCCAGAGACATCAGGTCTTCGAAGGCATGGCTGCAATGACGCCCGACCGAATTGTGCAGGCGATGCGGGACAGTACCAGAATCCTTCGCAGTGGTGGGCGCGGTCAAGCCTCCCTGATGGCCATCCAATTTGATGCCAGAGACGCCCAAATCGCGGCAGATGTCGTTAATGATTATGTGACCCTTGTGCTGGAGGCGAATAGTTCTTTCCGACGCGAGCGGACAGAAAACACTTTGTCTTTCTTTGAACAGGAGGCCGCGCGGCTTGCTGGAGAAATAGAAGAAGAATCCAGTCGGATCATCGCCTTCAAGAATGAAAATGTCGACGCTCTTCCAGAAGATCTCAGCTATCGGCAAGATCGCCAATCCACATTGCAGGAGAGGCTTGGTCGGCTTGAGCAGGACCGGGCTTCCATTGTTAGTCAGCGAAGTGAGATGATCGCCGTTTTTGAAGCAACCGGGCGGCTTGGTTCCGATACGCGACGAGAACTTTCGCCAGAAGAGCAGCGCCTGCAGCAACTCGAGCTTCAACTGGCGGAGGATTTGACCGTTTATTCCGATTCCAATCCGCGGGTTGTTCAACTGCGCAGACAGATTGAGCAGTTAGAACTCGCAATCTCCGGAGGGGATCCCGGGGATTGGCAGGAGGGGACGGAGGCAGAGCCGACGTTTCTCGACATCACACTGGCAGAAATGGATTCACGCATCGAAGAGATCGATCTGGAGATTGTGCGCGTGAACGAAGAATTGGAGCGACTAAGTCGCGCAATTGCCGCCACGGCCACCAATTCGATTACGCTGGAGCGTCTCGAACAAGATCTCGAAAGCGCCCGAACCCGCTACAACTCAGTGTTGGGCAATCTTAACCAAGCTCGCATGGCAGAGCGAATAGAAATCAATGCGCAAGGCGAGCGTATTAGCCTCATCGAAGGCGCCAGCGTACCGCAGGAACCGTCTGGGCCGGCACGCAAAAAAATCGCGGTGATGGGAGGCGCTGTTGGTGGCGCATTGGCGCTGGCATATTTCATGCTTCTTGAACTGCTCAATCAGCGGGTGCGCCATCCTGCAGAGTTGCAGTCCCGGTTTGAAATCGTGCCCATTGGCGTCATCCCCTATCTGGAAAGCCGGGGAGAGAAATGGCGGCGGCGCCTGCTTAGGCTGAGTGCTTTGGCTATTGTGATAGTAGCTGTGCCAGCGGCGCTTTATTACGTACATACTGAATATGTGCCGCTCGAGATATTGGTGAACCGGGTTCTGGTCCAGATGGGCCTGGCTTGAAAGACGCCACGGTTAGAAGGGTAAAGCTGGATGGAAAAATTGCAGGCCGCTCTCGCGAAGGCGCGCGCCGCACGCCATGAGGCTACCGAGACCGTACGCCCAGGTCCCGTTCTGCGAGATCAACACGTGCGCAAGCCTTCCAAATCTAATACGACAGAAACCATCTGGGAGGCATTGCCCCGCTTTGACCTGTCGCCTGCGGTGCTGCGACAGCACCGGATCATCGCGGGCGAGGCAAACAGTGATGCCACCCCTTTTGACCTTCTACGCACCAAGATTATTCTTCAGATGGAGCAAAACGGCTGGTCGCGTCTGGCGATCACTTCGCCGGAACCATCTTGTGGCAAGACCACGTTGGCCTGCAATCTTGCACTGGGTCTGGGACGGCATACAAGTTCGCGCACAATGTTGTTTGATCTCGATCTTGGCTCACCCTCGGTGCATGAGTTTTTCGATCTCAAGATGCGCTATGGTCTGCCGGAAGTGCTCACGGATATGATCGCCTTTGAAAAACAGGCGGTGCGGGTGACAGACAATGTGGCTGTGTCGATTTCACCTCATCCCGAAAAAGACCCCACGCGTTTTCTGATGATGGACCGCACAGCTGAGTTTCTCGATGACATCCAACGCGACTATGCTCCCGACATCATGATCTTCGATCTACCCTCAGCCCTTTCTTCTGACAAAGCTTTGGCGTTCCTCAAAAATGTCGATTGCGCTTTGATCGTGGCACGGGCGGAATATACCAAGTTCAAAAAGCTTGATCGGACTGAAATCGAGGTTGCCGCCAATACCAATGTCTTGGGAGTGGCATTAAATGGCTGCCGCCGTGGCACACTCTCTGACAGCGATCTGAGCTGATGTTTGGCAGAGGCAGGGTTTGACAGGAACAGTGAAGCCCTGAAGGCAAACGCTCCTACATAGAGCAGTTTAACATACAAAAGACTGCAGAACCGAATAGGCGACCATGATTAGGACCAAATCTATGCCTCCCCGAATCTTGAGGCGACTGCTTCTGACATTCATGCTTTGCTTGGGCCTGACGGCCTGTAAGTCCGTTGAAGAGCGCGCCGAAGCCTATTTCGCCTCAGCCCAAGAACTAATCGAAGAAGGGGATCTCGACCGGGCGGCGGTCGAGTTACGCAATGTCTTTGAACTGATGCCCAACCATGTCGCAGCGCGCGAAACCATGGCAGCTTTGATGCTGCAGAAAGACGACAAGGAGGCCGCCTATGGCCAGTATCTGCGGCTGGTCGAACAGGTGCCTGATCATGTCGAAGGGCGCACGGTACTGGCAGAGATTGCATTTGCGGCACGCAACTGGGAAGAGTTCTCCCGCCATGCAACCGAGGTGATTGCTCTCGCGCCTGACGCGCCGCGCACTGAGATGATCGCGCTGGCCTTGCAATATGAGCAAGCGTTGGAGGCGCGCGATGGTCCAGCACGAGATGCCGTGCGCGATCAGGCTGCGGGTCTGGCACAAGAGGCCCCGGATAATGACATCCTGCAGTTGATCCTCTTTGACGCCTATGTCCGCGACGGGGCCATCGATCAGGCCTTGGTACAGCTGGAGAGAATGATCGCCAAGCAGCCGGACAATCGCGATCTCTATACGCAAAAACTTGTCCTGCTCGAACGGCAAGGCGACTTCACAGCACTTGAAACACAGCTACGCGACATAGTCATCCGGTTTGCCGAGGATGATGAACCTAAGACCCAACTCATTCAGTTCCTGCTGGCCCGGGGCGAGCCTGACAAGGTGGAAGCCTTTCTCCGCGAGGTGTCGGATCCGGCGGCAGAAGACCCTACGCTTTTCATCGATCTAGTGCGTTTCATAAACCAGAGACAGGGGCCAGACGCCGCACGCGCCGAGCTGCGCGCTGCATTGGAGGTCGCAGCGGACCCAGAACGGATACAGATCATTCTTGCGGCCATCGATTTCGAAAACGGCGCAGAAGACACGGCGATCGAAACGCTGCAAACAATGCTGGAAGGCACCGAAGAAGACTCCGACACAGCCAACCGCATCCGCATCACACTGGCCCGGATGTTGCTTCAGACCGGCAACGAGACCCGCGCGCGCCAACTGGTGGCAGACACGCTCGAAGCAGACAGCGACAGTGTCGAAGCGCTCAAGATGCAGGCGGCCTGGATGATCCAGGACGACAAAGCGGACGAGGCCATCGCCACGCTGCGTCTAGCCCTTGATACGGCGCCCGATGATGTCGCCGCCATGGACCTGATATCCCAGGCCTATGCGCGCGCTGGCAATCACGAACTGTCCCGCGATTTCCTTGCGCTGGCGGTGGATGCCTCCGACAATGCGCCTGAACCGTCTTTGCGCTATGCCCGGGTTCTGGCAAGTGACGAACGCTATATCGCGGCGGAAGAGGTTTTGATCCCGGCCCTGCGTCGGGCACCGAACAATGCGGATATTCTGGTGCTTCTGGGCGAAGTCTATCTGGCTGCGGAAGATTACGCGCGCGCTGACAGCGTGATCGCGCGCCTGCGCCGCATCAGCACAGAGCGGACCCTTGCAGTGGCGGATGCGCTTCAGGCCCGGCTTCTGGGCAGCCGCGAAGGCGTCGAACAGGCGCTTGGATATCTGCGCGAACTCGCGGAGCGGGAAGACGCCAGCCTCAACACTCAGATTGCGCTTCTGCGCGCACGCCTCAGCAGCGGGCAAACAGAGGCAGCCCTGAGACAGGCTGAGGCGCTTGTCGCGGAATATCCTGACAATGCAGCCCTGCGTTTCATTCTGGCCACCTCACATGCCGCCAATGGCGCACTGGATGTGGCGGAAAATCAGATTCAGATCCTGGTGGAAGAAGATCCCAGACGGGGTCGGGCTTGGGTCCAACTCTATCGCCTCCAGCGCCTTCAGGGAAAAGACGACAGCGCCTCACAGACCCTGCGTGACGGGCGCGCCGCTCTGCCCTACAACCGCGAACTTCTTTGGGCGCAAGCCGGGGAATTGGAAGCGGCTGGCGATATTGACGGCGCCATTGCCAATTATGAGCTGCTTTATGAGCGCAATTCCAACGACCTTGTTGCCGCCAACAATCTCGCCAGCCTGCTGACAAACCACAAGACAGATGACGCCGGCCTTGAACGCGCCTGGGCTGTAGCCCGGCGCCTGAACGGCACAGATGTGCCCGCCTTTCAGGACACTTATGGCTGGCTTGTCTTTCGCCGCGGTGAGGCGGAAGAGGCCCTGCCCTATCTCGAAAGCGCCGCCGCAGAATTATCGCAGGATCCAATCGTTCAATTCCACCTCGGCCAGACTTACGCCGCTTTGGAGCGCGATGAGGACGCCATCGCACAGTACCGCCGGGTACTGGAGTTTGCGGGGGAAGACGACCCCCGCCCGCAGGTAGCCATCGCCCGCGACGAGATCACGCGGCTGGAAGCACTCCCACCTGCGGAGGAATAGTCTGGCCCGCGCCGCTTTCAGTTTTGGGGCACCCCGCTTGGTGGATAAGATGTGACCACTTCCCAAACGGTCTCCTGCATCAACCTCGCCGCTTCGGGACCTGGGTCAGCAGCCGGACTACCATCAGCCAGTTGCAATTGGTGAGGCAAGCCAACGGGCGAGCGCCCATAAAGTACAGCGTAGTGAGTGAGCGCCACGAGATAGCCACCGTATTCACTGAAGTGGATGTTGTCATGGAACAGATCGTTGCGATCACGGATGGGCCCAACCCCGCCAGCAGCCTCAACCTTGCGCACAAAAGCTGCCATGACCTGCCCGGCTGGGATGACATAGATCGGCTTGTCGACTTCTTCATAGGCCAGCGTGCGTTTGAGAATCTCGCCTTCCCAATAAAGACTCAAATCCCGGTCGAGCCGTGTGAGCCAACCCTCCGGATCATCCAATGGATGCCAGGTTTCATAAAGGTAAACACGTGTCTCTGGATTGCCCTCCCAAGCGGCGACGGCCCAGTTGCGCAGATATTCATGCGGCGCGAAATACTTGATCATATCCTTGATCTCGACCGCTTCGGTCAACACCACCGCGTCATAGTCGCCTGACGCCATGGCTTCCTTTGCATCCCGAAAGGCGGGAGGACCGTTAGACTCTTCAAACCCATTGATCACCACATCTGGCTCCCAATGCGCACGTAGCGGCGTCCCCCAACCAAGCTGACTGTTGAAACTGTGTCCCTCGCTGCCGCCCTGTTCCGCCAATTGCTGCAACATCCCCGGCATGTATGGTCCCACGAGACTGTGCCCCAGATGATAGACATTGAGTGGGCCCTCGGGTGCCGATGCAGGCCTATCGTAGATCATGCTGAATTGCGCTTCGTCCACCGGATCAGGCGTGCTGCAGCGGTTGACCAGGCCGCAAGCGGATAGAAAAAGTAGCAATAGTGGCGTGAGTTTTCGTTTGATGCGATGTA
Source organism: Ruegeria sp. CE6 (assembly GCF_056537485.1). Classification (NCBI taxonomy): domain Bacteria; kingdom Pseudomonadati; phylum Pseudomonadota; class Alphaproteobacteria; order Rhodobacterales; family Roseobacteraceae; genus Ruegeria; species Ruegeria sp. CE6. The sequence goes on from NZ_JBQFRR010000007.1 coordinate 29,569, forward strand.
AAATCATGTTCGTATTCGTGTGCGTGTTTAATGGTAAAATGAACCCTATTGGATATGTGCAGCGGTAATTAGTTCATTGCAAGGTATACATTCTGGAATCGATTTCATAACGGGATACACAGATCTTCATGACCAACTCGGGCAAGCTACTAATTTATGCGCCAGTACCATTAGTGCAAACCGATTCCGGACTGTATCTTGAGGATCAAGCTTGCAATGGGCTGAGGCTCTGGGCGGAACATTTTGATGAATTGATTACGATGCACCCCGTCTCTCATACAAAGTTGCCAGACGCTTGGGTGCCAATCAATAACGTTGGGCCAAACTTGGATCGCATTCGTATCTTGCCTCTGCCAACGGCCTATCGTCCTGATCAGTTTTTTCGCCACTATCGAGCCACCCGGAATCTAATACGCGCGGAGATCGACAAAGCTGACTACGTAGCCTTCTCCATCGGTGGCCTTACTGGAGATTGGGGATCGGTTGGGGCTTGGCAGGCCCATATGGCGGGTCGACCCTTTGCGATCTGGACCGACCGGGTGGAATCTGAGGTAACCCGCCGCACAGCGTCTAGTAACCCGCTCTGGCATCGCCGGATCAGAGCGCGGTTAGAACATCGGCCCATGTGGGAATGGGAAAAATTTATCATCCGACGCGCGGCTCTGGGCCTGTTTCACGGCAAGGAAACCTATGAGACCTATGCCCCCTATTGCCGCCAACCACAACTCGTGCACGACATCCACATCAAGGCCTCGGAACATCTCCCTCCCGAAGCTCTGAAGGCTAAGGTTGTCGCTGCGAACAATGGGCCCCTGAAGATCGTCTATACAGGAAGGGCGAGCGCGATGAAGGGTCCGCAAGACTGGGTGGAGGTTCTTGAGACACTTGCCAAGCGACAAGTGGATTTCCAAGCCACATGGCTGGGTGATGGACCGGATCTAGCAGACATGAGGGCGCGCGTCGCCAACGCAGGCCTTGAGAGCCACGTCACCTTCACAGGTTTCGTGAATGACCGCGCTGCGGTTTTCGACCACTTGCGACAGGCCCATATTTTCCTTTTCTGCCACAAGACGCCGGAATCCCCGCGATGCCTAATCGAAGCGCTGGTCTCTGGCACGCCGATCGTCGGCTATAGCAGCGCCTATCCCGAGGATCTGATTTCGACTCATGGTGGAGGACAACTCGTTTCACTGAACAATGTCGCTGCCCTGAGTGAAACAGTGCAGTCGATTGCTGGAGATCGGTTACTCCTCGGAGACATGATGGCCCGAGCCTTGCGGGATGGAGAGGGTTATACCGACGATGCGGTCTTCCAGCACCGCTGCGAGATCATTAAGAAGTATCTTTAAACAACGGGTTGCCCGGGAAGGTCGTCTTGTGGTGACCTTCCCCCGCAGCCCGGATCAATGGGTAGCTTCACCGGGTTTGTGCGACAAAGCCACGAACATGTTTCATGCAAACATATCATAAGGGTTCGATATGAAGTATCTTTTATTCAATACGTTGATGAGTATGAAGAAGCCATTTTCCGATGCGGCTCGCGAACGTCGCCAAGCTCAGTTTTTGAAGCGTATGAAAATTAAAGGCGGCGAACGCATCATCGACTTAGGGGGAACGGTAGAATTTTGGAGAGGTTTCCCTGTCCCTCTGAAACTGACAATCGTAAATCTGCCAGATCCTGAGAAGACGGTTGATGCAAGTCACGAGTTGCATGAGATTGAAATTTTGGACGGAGACGCATGTGACGTAAACTTTGCCAATGACTTGTCTTATGACATAGTTTTTTCCAATAGTGTGATTGAGCATGTTGGTGCGATCGACAAGCGTAGAGCGATGGCTGAAGAGGTCTTGAGACTGGCGCCAAGCTACTGGGTTCAAACTCCTTCTATTTGGTTTCCAATTGAAGCTCATTGCAACATGCCGTTTTGGTGGGCCTATCCTGAGTGGTTAAAACGCCGATTAATTTCTCGTTGGTATAAGAAATTGCCTGCTTGGACGGACATGGTGGCCGGGACAACTGTCTTACTGAGAGCTGAAATTTTGTCTTTGTTCCCTAATTGCATACTGTGGACGGAATGGAAGTTTGGGTTCCCCAAGAGTTACGTGGCCTACAAACCTCCGTCTAACAGCAAGGGCCGGGTTTCAGAGCAGATGTAGGCGCCGAAAGCCAGTCCATTCATTGCAGCCTAGCTTGAGCTCGTACCGAGACGGAACTCAAATGGTGAAAAACGCGCTTTGGGTTAGAGTTGTGCTGGGGAAAAAGCCCGTTCGCTTAGTCGTAGTCGCCTTGGCAATCAAAATTGCTCGAACCGTTTGGGCTATATTGGCGCACGGGCGAACTTATCATCCATATCGTTCAGAATCGAACTAAATCCAGAAATTTAGAATGACAAAATAGGATTTGAGACGATGCGTCCAAAACCCGGAACATCCCTCGTTGTTCATTTCACTCCGGGGTGCGTCAAGAGTTTAGACCCAGTTTATCCCGCCGGTGCAAACCGAGGCAATGGCGGTTCAATCGCCATCAGCGCATCCAGCAGCCTTTCTTCCGCTGCTGCATCACTTTCACCTGGTCTAATCGGCGTGCTCAACCGGATGAGTGCCCCATCTGTCCGCCCTTCTCGGATGCCGTCCACCATCAGCCAGAACTTTGCTGCTAGATCCCATGCTACCTTTCGGCCTTTTTGGTCGAACCAGTAGAAAACCATCATCCGCGCCTCGCCGTGCTGAACGATTGCGCGGTTGATCATGAAGGGCGTCGCGCTGCCGACTTCTGCAGCGATGTCGGTTCGTTCCAGCCAGGCGATCTCCCAGCCGCTACCGGGCAGGCATATCTCAGGCGAATGAACGCCACCCCGACCCTGATCCGCATACCAGGCCATGAAAAGTCCGACCTCAGCGCCATCCGCTCGGGTCATATTGACCTGGCGGTAGTCGTCGGCGCCAAGCGTCTCCTCCACAACTGGGTCAAGCCGCTGATGGGGGGTTGTGCGCCAGTCGCCGAGGGTTCGGGGAAAAAGTGCAAAGCGTTCACGGGCCACTTCGATCTGGCCGCGTTCGGGGATCATCTGCCATGTTGCGACGGCCCCGGCGGCCAGAATGGCGGCCGTGATTAGTGCGGCTGAAGGCTGAACCAAACGTATGCGTTTGGCTTGAGTCCAAAGCCCGTCCGTTTCCAGATCCAGAGCCTCGGTAAGGCTCATCTTCACGGGGTTAAAGAACAGCATAATCCGGGCAAGAACAAACAGAAGCAGCACACAGGCAACAAAGATCACCCATCCTTCGAAGAAATGGGTAAACCCGTCCAACCAGTCGAGCCCGTAGTAGTTGACGACGGTTCCCGCGATGGCGATGCGGACCGAGTTCATGATGACGGTGATCGGTGCGGCCGCGATCAACAGTATAGCTTTGTGCCACATCGGGCCCTTGTAAAGGATGGCAAAGATGTAGCTGAAGCTGAGGATCGGAAAGAGGTATCTGAGCCCAGAGCAGGCCTCGGCCACATGCAGTTTGGTGACGCCCAAATCAATGATGTTGCCGTCAAGAAAGACCGGTACGGACAGAAGCCCTAGCATCCATACGCCCAATTCGGATGAGATCAGCTGCAGCCAGGTAGACATCTTGTAATAGAGCGTGTCGGGCAGCGGTAGCATGTAGACAAGATGCAGTACCGGCGGCCAGAAGTGTTTTCCGGTGGACCAGCCAAAGCTGATCAAAAGAATGCCGCCGACCCAAAGGATCAGCGCATAGGCGGCCATGTCGTCGATATTAGCCAGCCGTGCCAACGCACCAAAAACGAGTGCCAATGCCACGACTGCCACTCCGACCCAACGATCACCAATGGGTCCGGGCCGTTCGGGGTAGTCTTTGAGTTGGCGGAGGAAAAGAAGCCCGGACAGAACCGGGATCAACGGAGCGTGTGAGTACTCTGGCAGGCCCCAGGCAATGCGCAGCGCATCAAGTCCTGGTGATAGAAATATGAACGCCCCCACCGTCGCCACCAAAAGCCATAAAAGGCCCAAGTGCAGGCTTTTACCTACACGGTAGTTCAGAACGGTTTGGGCTGCGGATTCAGTCATGAGGATCTGTTTATCTGGTCGGGCCGGGTTGCCGTATCTTGCGGAAGCTATGTCATCCTAAGCGTAGTCATTAAAGCTTTTCAAACGCCCACCAGACAAAATCATGTCATAGATCTTCATCGTCTAGGCGGCTTTTGTGTTAGAAGTACATAGATTGACAGCATAGCCTTCGCGGCGGTGGAGAAATGTTTCAATGGCCTTGAGCTTGGTTCGAGGCTACGATTTACTCAGCACATGGCGAAATTTGTTCCTCATTGCCGGAGAGGTCACCATTGCACGCGAGTATTTGTATCCGACCGCCGGTAATGAAGGCCATATAAAGTTACAGTCTCCTGCAAGGATCAGAACACGGGGGCGAGATATAAAAGATTTAATAAACCTATATACCTCACACATTATGGATAGGCCGGACAAAACACTGAAAGATTTTGCAAACTGCCTGATTGTTTATGACTGACCGCACCTATGTCCTAATCTCTCCATGCCGGAACGAAGCGGCCTATATGCGGCGCACGCTCGACAGTGTGGTGGCGCAAACCGAGACGCCGTCGCTCTGGGTGATCGTCGATGACGGCTCAACCGATGGGTCGATGGATATTCTTACCGAATATGCCGCAAAGCATGACTGGATACGCATCGTCTCCGCGTCCGACCGCGGGCATCGGGCCGTTGGTCCTGGTGTGATTGACGCGTTTTATGCAGGGTTAGACACTGTTTCACTGGAAAATTATGCCTATCTTTGCAAGCTCGACGTCGATCTGGACCTGCCGCCGCGCTATTTCGAATTGCTGATCGAACGGATGGAGACTGACCCGCGGCTCGGCACCTGTTCGGGCAAGCCCTATATTCGTCAGGATGGCAAGCTGATCTCGGAGCGCCGTGGTGACGAGATGAGTGTCGGTATGACCAAGTTCTACCGCCGTGAATGCTTCTCCGATATCGGCGGCTTCGTACGCGAGGTCATGTGGGACGCCATCGACTGTCATAAGGCGCGCCAGTTGGGTTGGATTGCGCGTTCGTGGGATGACCCCGACCTGAGGTTTGAACATCTGAGGCCCATGGGGTCGAGCCAAACCTCAATCTATACCGGTCGCCGCCGCCACGGGTTCGGGCAGTATTTCATGGGGTCCGACCCGCTTTTCTTTTTGGCGACGGCAATCTTTCGGATGACCGACAGGCCATATGTGCTGGGCGGGTTAGCCACAGTGCGGGGTTATCTGGGGGCCTGGTTTCGGGGGGAAAAGCAGCTCGATGACCCCGAGCTGCGCGCTTTCATTCGGGCCTATCAGCGTCGGGCGTTGTTCAAAGGCAAAGCTCGGGCGATTGCAGAGCAGGAGGCCGCAAAAGCCCGGGCGTGGTCGCTCGGCTCAACTTAGTCCGCATACATCTCCAGCCAGCTCTGGAACATCAGCACATTCCACAGCTGATGACCCCAATTGTGGGTCCCAGCTTGGTGTTGGGACCAAAGCTGCCCGACCAGGACGGGGTCCAGGTATCCTTCTCGGGCCAAGCGCTCGGGGGCCAGCAGGGCAGCGGCCCAGTCCTTGAGCCCTCCGCGCAACCATAGGCCGATGGGAACTTCGAAACCCATCTTCGGGCGCTCGATCAATTCTCGGGGGACGTATCGGTGGAGCACCTGTCTGAGCAGCCATTTCGATTGGCCGCCGCGGACCTTCATGTGAAGGGGCAGCCCCCAGGCAAACTCGGCCACTCGATGATCGAGCAGGGGCGCGCGGCTTTCCAGTGCCACAGCCATGGTCGCCCGATCGACCTTGGTCAGGATGTCGTCAGGCATATAGGCCAACATATCCAACTGCATCATCCGTTCGATCACACCCAGATCGCCACGCGGAGGGAGATGATCAGCCAGGATCGAAGGCGGGTTGGAACCGCCAATGACTGCGGCCTCTGGGAAGCGCCAAACCGATACCATCTTGCGGTGCAGTTCATCTACGTTGTGGCTCGCGGCATAATTGGCCAAGCGATGCAGACGCTGACCGTTGGGTTCCTTGCCTTGCGGAGTTGCGCGGATGGGCTCGATCAACTGGTTCAGAAGCGTTGCGGGGAGAGCGCGAACGGCCCCCGCCCCAAGACGACGTAATTGGGAGGGCATCAATGCCAGCTTTCCGAGCAGCGCCGCGCCTTGCTGATAGCGGTCGTAACCGCCGAAAAGCTCATCTCCACCGTCGCCAGAAAGCGCCACCGTAACGTGTTGGCGCGCCAGTTCGGCAATTAGGAACGTCGGAATTTGAGAACTGTCGGCGAAAGGTTCGTCATAGATAGTAGGCAATCGAGGGATCACGTCGCGCAGGTCTGTGTCGCCTACATAAAGTTCTGTGTGGTGCGTGCCTAGATGTTTCGCCACATCGGCGGCGAATACGGCCTCATTATAGCGGGCTTCGTGGAAACCGATGGAAAAGGTATGTACCGGCTTGTTTGATAGGTGCTGCATCAGCGCCACGATGGTCGAACTGTCGATGCCGCCCGACAAGAAGGCCCCAAGCGGCACGTCTGACATCATCTCGTTGCCGACAGCATCCAGCAGGAGTGCTTCAAGCTGGTTGATGGCCTCAGCATCAGTTGGCACCGGGCCGCGGGGAGCGGCAGCAATGGCACCCCCGTTCCAGTAAAACTTGCGGGCGAAGCCGGGGGCTGTCAGCGAGACTTCGGCCATCTCGCCCGGACGCAGCTTCATCAGCCCTTCATAGATCGTCAGGTCTTCGGGGACATGACCGTGGCGCAGCATCGCCACCAGCGCGTCGCGGCGCACTTCGGCGCGGAACGCGGGATGCGTGCGCAGTGCTTTGAGTTCTGACCCGAAGAGGAATAGTGCGTCTTTTCCAGTGCCCTGCCAGCCATAGTAAAGCGGTTTTTCCCCCAAACGGTCGCGCGCCAGCAGAAGCTTCCTCTCCTCGCGGTCCCACAGCGCGATGGCAAACATGCCTTGGGTACGCCGGATCGTTTCTTCGAACCCCCAGACCTCGAAGCCACGCAGCATGACTTCGGTATCGGATGTACCGCGCCATTCCGGCGCCTTACCTGTGTCTTCCAATTCGGTTCGCAGGGCTCGGTGGTTGTAGATCTCGCCATTGTAGACCAGTTGGTAACGCCCGGTTGACGACACCATCGGTTGGTGTCCCGCAGGTGACAGATCGACGATGGCCAGTCGCAGATGGCCCAGGGCAACGCCTACCTCCTCATCGACCCAATGGCCCTGGCTGTCAGGACCGCGATGAGCAATGGCACTCATCATCGCCTGAACGCAGGTCGGAGCGTCCTGTACCTGAGGGCGACCCGGAGGCCAGAGAAAACCGGTGATACCGCACATAACGTGGTCTTAATACCTTAACAAATTTCCCTAGTCTTAATGCCGGGGCGGAGAACATGAGGCAAGCGTACAGTCTCTTGCGCGGACAATCTGTTTTTATGATGCTTCTTGCGCGCCGCGAGACGGGTATTGTGGTCGCTGGTTGCCAAAAAAATCATCATAAGCGATAGGTTGGGTTTCATCGGCGTCACCAAGCGCCGAGGAGCCGGGCAGGGGGGCATAAGTATCAAACATACCGGGGGTATTTAGTGTGGCTGTTTGTGCGCGAAGATCGACTGTAGATGACTGATAGCCTCTCTCGCGGGGAGTGAAGAAAACATTGACAGAACTGGAAAGTGGGGCGTCACCGATCATTGGGTCATCAGTTCCCGTTTGATAGACAACATTGTTGGCGACCGTGATGTTATTGAAATGGTCCTGCCAGTTCACAAATATTGCCATATTGTCAGCAACATCCCATTGATATGCGTCTCGTCGGAGCCGGTTCACGAACGTATTATTTAAAATAGAAATCGGAGCGGAGTTGTTGTCTGGGGATGTGGAAGAACCGCCATTATGTCCGTCCAATAAAATAAATGCATGAGGGTTCGTGGTTCCAAGAGATTGTTCAGAATCCGGCAGAACAAAAACGTTGTTTCGGATGGTGGTGCCCCCAAAACCGAAATTTACGAGATTGGCAGTTTGATACCCTCCAACCACGTAATTTTTTTCAAACAAAGCATTTATGGGACGCTTTTTCTGACCTTCACCCGGCCCCATTGTCACAACATTGTAACCTCCCTCAAAGGCATTCGCCTGGCAGTTGATTTTGGCGCCCTCGAAAGAGCTTGCATTCAATCGTAAGCACGGCTGCGTCGCAATAATTTTGCCATTTCCAGACCATCCTTGTCGAATAAAGAAATCAGAATTTTGAATGATCGAAACAACAGCATTTCCCGCCAATCGAGCCCCCCATCCTCCATTGCCGGTTGAATCGATCAGAGCATTGACATCAGATATGATTGAAGAGCCGGTGATGGCAAACCCTTCAAAGCTGGCGTCTAGAACCGCCGTACCAAAGTTGGTGACAACCGTATCGTTCAAAACGACAGAATGACCACCTTCGGTTTGGCCTACAATAATTGCAGCCAGAAGACCTGAAACGGAGCACCCATCCAACAATGCCAAATGCGGTGGGTTATTAAACCAAGTGAACAGGATGGGGTGCTCTCCGCCCAGAACCGAGGTTGAATCAAACCCGGACTCAAGAACCACATTTTGCCAAACCATATCTTTGGAAGGGTTTGGGATTCTTGGGGCGATGTCGTTCCAGAAAACCCCTCCTGTACAAAAAACCAGCGGCCTGTCAGCATTGCCGTCTCCTGCGACAATATGGAAGGATGGGGTATGTCCGCCAAACCCAGGCGAAATGCCGGAGAAGGTATATTCTTCGCCCCGATTTAACACGATCCTTTTGGGTGCCGCTTCTTGCCCTGCAATATTGTCGTTAAAAACGCTGCTGATATCGCCAGTTTTAAGGCGCCGAGCCCGAGGCGGAGAATGTTCGAAATTGCCGGAGGGGCTGAGAAAAAGCGTGTTTCGGGCTGGAAATACGGCGCCAGGGTCTTCGATCACGATATCGGTTGATGCTGTGGCTGTCTTTCCCGAAGCTGGTTCGATGACGAAAACCGAAACGCGATAGCTGCCCGGAGTGCGAAACGTATGTGAGACCCAAGGGCCATATGCGACACCGGCGTTTAGGTGTTTACTAGGCAGGTTCTCTGGCGCCTGGAAATCGTATGGATCATCAAAGTCCCAAAAATAGTATAAGTCATGAAACCGGCTGTCATAGATTTGACCAGCGGTTGGCGCCACAGCGTCAAAGCCATCGACCGTCACTTCAAAAAAGACGGCATCGGGGGACACCTGCCAAACTGAGCGGCGCATAACGGTAATTTCAGCTGTAGCACCTTCAGACATGTAGGGGACTCCCGGCTGGAAATTTTACCTTGTTAGCAAGCGTTAATCTGATGAGAAACACAACCCTATTTAAGTTGCGGGCTCGTATGAAGCATTTTAAGTGATCGTGTTTCTTGACGGCGCCAGTGCCTGAAATTGTGTCACAAGTTGGATTGGTGACAGACAGGATTGGTGACAGTGTCAAAATCTTCGTGTACCCACTGGGCGTTGCTTTTGAATGCTGGGCGCGGGGCGGCTCCAAAATGTTCGGATATATCGTCCTGTATACTTGGCCGCTAGTCGTATTCGCCTTTTTCCGCGTCTGGTCTCCGGCCGTCGCGTTATTGGCGGCAATCATCGGGGGATATCTGTTCCTACCGACGGGATTGTCTCTTGACTTGCCCGGCTTACCAGCCCTGAACAAAGATACGATACCAGCAACTGCGGCTTTTATAGCTGCAATGATAACTTCAGGAACGACTACACCAACGAGCCTGCCGGGCTGGCTCCCCAAAAAACGTTTGCCAATACTTTTGATCGTTATTCTGATTTTGGGTACATGCTTGACAGTTTTAGCCAACAGACACCCATTGTTCTATGGGCCTCTCGTCTTTCCGGCTCTCCGAGTCTGGGACATTCTTTCGACATTGCTTTCAGCTGTAATGATGCTTCTGCCTTTCATTCTCGGACGGAAATATTTAGCACATCCGGAGAAGCAATGGCTTTTTCTGAAGGCGCTTGTCATTGCTGGAACTGGATATTCGCTACTGGCTCTATATGAAATTCGGATGTCGCCGCAGCTTAATTTCATGATTTATGGGTATTTCCCGCACGCATGGGAACAACATATTCGCCCGGGCGGTTATCGCCCACTTGTTTTCGTGCAGCACGGCCTTTGGTTGGCGATGTTCTTCGCTATGTGTGTCTTGGCTGCCGGCGGACTTGCCAAATACGTCAAAGAGAAAAGAGGGCGTGTCTACCTCCTGCTTTGCGTTTGGTTATTGATGACGTTGTTTCTATCAAATTCTCTTGGGGCGTTTTTAATCGCAGCGATCCTGATAGTTGTGATGTTTGTTCTGAACGTCAGATTGCACTTTGCGATTGCTGCAGTGTTTTCTGGCATTGCTCTGCTTTATCCGATGCTTCGTGGTGCTGATCTTGTACCTGTCAATACTATCATTGAATGGGTTACAACCTTGAGCGTTGATCGAGCAGATTCCTTGGAATTTCGGGTAGTTAACGAAAATTATCTGTTGGAGAAGGCGCGCGAACGACCGCTGTTTGGATGGGGCGGGTGGGGTCGCAGTTTTGTGTATGATCCAGCCACCGGTGAAGGCATCAGTCTAATTGCTGATGGGTATTGGGTGGGGGTAATTGGTGTAGGTGGATGGGCGCGATACCTATCCGAGTTTGGATTGCTTTGTCTCCCGGCCCTAGTACTTTTTTTCAGAGCCCGGAGATTTGGTCTGGGACCAGAGACGGCTATTCTTTCGTTGGTTTTGGTCGCAAATGTGATCGACTTGCTTCCCAATGCGACAGTAACGCCAATTACCTGGCTTATAACCGGGGCGCTGTGGGGTAGACTAGAACTCGGCCGTGTCGCAACATCCGACACTGAAATGGCACCAGTAGCTGAGCCCAAGCATGCCCTTGCCCGTGCCCGCCCACAGGCACCCCTGCCGCCATCATCACCTGTGCCGGGACCGTCGGCCATGAAATCACGACCTACCAGCCGCTACACCCGGCAAACCAACCGGATCATCCGGAACGGTCGCGGAAGGAAAGGAACTGACGCATGACAGGGCAACCGACGGTTGGGGCCGTCGTCATAGGCCGTAATGAAGGGGATCGATTGGTGCGGTGCCTGGCCTCAGCCACTGAACAAGCAGATAGGGTTGTTTATGTGGACAGCGGTTCAACTGATGGCAGTCAACAGGCCGCGAAAGCCGTAGGCGCAACATGTGTCGAATTGGACCAAAGCCAACCCTTCACAGCGGCGCGCGCACGTAATGCCGGGTTCGATATCTTGCAAAAAGACCCGGTGCCGGTGCAATTTGTGCAATTCATCGACGGAGATTGCGAATTGCAACCAAGTTGGATCGAAGCCGCACGATCCTTTCTGGCGGAAACGCCGACTGCGGCCGTCGCCTGTGGTCGCCGCCGTGAACGCTTTCCCGAAGCGTCGGTTTACAATCGGCTTATTGACCAGGAGTGGGATACGCCGGTGGGACAGACCAGAGCCTGTGGTGGAGATGCGCTGATGCGCAGCAAAGCCTTGTCGGCTGTTGGCGGTTTTGATCCGGCCCTCATAGCGGGGGAAGAGCCTGAATTATGTGTCCGCCTGCGCGCAGCGGGTTGGTCGATCTGGCGGCTTGATGAGGAAATGACGTTGCACGACGCGGCTCTGACCCGGTTTGCGCAATGGTGGAATCGGAACCGGCGTGCGGGCCACGCATATGGGGAAGGGGCGGCCATGCACGGGTCTCCGCCCGAACGCCACTGTGTGCGGGAGACCCGATCAGCTCTCGCCTGGGGGGCTGTGTTTCCCCTGCTTGTTGTGACGGGTACACTTGTGACATCTTGGTCGCTCGCGTTACTTTTAGTCTGGCCCGCTCAGGTGCTGCGCCTGGTATCGCGTGGTATGGACCCGACCCGTGCCCTGTTTATAACACTGGGTAAGATCCCTGAGGCACAAGGTGTCCTGGGCTATTGGTGGGACCGTTTCCGCGGACGCCGGGCAAAGTTGATAGAGTACAAATAGGATCTTACCGCCCGGCAAAGGGCAAAATGTCAAAAACGCTTGGGTTCATCCAGATTGTAGCCATTACAATTCCACAGGAAGCAATCAGAAAAGCGAGGTCTTGTTTGGGGTACCACCCACTGTAAGGCCGGATAAAATAGACCAGAAATGGATAGGAAAAAATATCAACGATAACAGGAGCCAAAGCTGCACCGATCAGACCAAACTTGCTGACCATAGGCAACAACACCAAGATACGAGCAATTGCGGTGCCTGTTGTGAATATGGTGAAATCGCGCGAGTTTCCATTCGCCAATAGTATCTTATCGTAGCTCATGATGACCTGCCTTGGGATCATCGCCAGACTAAGAAGCACCAGAATTGGCCCTGCAGCGTGGTAACGGGGATCATAGAGAAAAGTTACAGCTAAAACGCCAACCATAGCCAAGACTGCAGCCATTCCAAGTGTTCCCATGGTCAGTAGCATTCGCGCACGTCCAATACTCTTTCGGTTTGCGTCATTGTCTGCGGGCGGTCGGGTACGATAAAGCGGGAACAATATCCGCTCTAGCAATTGCGTGCTGAGTGTGAGCGGGACAGCGGCAAGCATGAAAGCGATGGTGTAGACTGCAAGATCTTCAAGGCTTACATATTTCCCGAGTACCATTCGGTCACCTTGCTGCACAAAGAAGCCTGCAGCAGTCCCAAGGATAATATACTTTCCGAAATGAAAGATTTCCCTAAAAGCGTCGCGCTCCCAAGCAAGTCTGTTTGCGGGCCCGGGCAAGATTGTATGTGAAAGAACAACACGAACGCTGACCCCAACAAGTGCGCCCATTACAAGCGCCCAAACCGAGTTTAGCCAAAGCGCCATAACAATCATGAATACTGTACCAGAAGTTTGTGACGCTAGTTCCATCGCCGTCAAACGGCCTAACGTGAGATGTCGATTAGCGAGATACATTTTCGTCGACTGGAAACCCTGGATGAATGTTGACATCGCCAAAACCGGAATGATGAGACCAAGTTCAGGTTGTTCATAAAATGCGGCAATCGGATTTGAGATAAGACACGCCACAACCCAAAGCACAGCACCTCGAATGACTTGTAACGTCCAGGCGGTGTTCAGGTACTTGGGATCATCGCCTCGCGGACTCCGTACAACGGACGCACCTATGGCCACGTCAGAAAACATTTCGAGCCCGGCGATGACAACCTGCACCAGGGCCATCAGGCCGAACGCTTCAGGAAAAAGAATGCGCGTCAGGATCAGGTTCGACCCCAGGCGGATCAACTGGCTGCTGCCGAAGCCCATGACACTCAGGGCTGTTCCGCGGATTGCCCGCACCTTCAAACCATCACCGCTGAGAACGGACCGGAGCGCTGCTTTCATGATGGCAGCATCCGGAAATCGGGTTGATTTACCATGCCTTAACCGGTTAGCCGTGTCAGATTGATGGATTCCATGAACCGCAGGTCCAGCGCCTGTTCATACTTTTGTGCAGCCTCTGGCAGCACCTGCCCTGAGTGCAGAAGCACCCAATCTGCAAAGGTTAGCTCGTTGCGGGTCCAGATTGTGTCATAGATGTTGATGAACTCGCGGAAAGTTCCTGTCTGTACTTTGTGCCAGAAGAAATCCGTTGTTGCGTAATCGACGAAGGCAAAGCAGTCGCGATAAGCCGTCCAGCTGTCTTCCAGCGTCCAGTTCAACGGACGTCCAATACGTGTGAGGAACGTTGAAGCGATGTAGCTCTCCGCAGCTCCAATCTGGCAAAGCTCACCGATGGGGATTTGGGCATAGATGTCCGACAACGCCTCGGGCCAGTGTTTGGGCAATGGGTCGGTTCGCAGACCGGGCGTCCAGTAGCGCAACATATCCTCCGCATGACCAAAGACGGTCTGATCTGTGACGTGATAGGGCGCGAATTTGAGCGTTCCGTGACCTACGCCGATGATCCGGTGCAGCTGTTCAAATCCGCCTCCGGCCGGAAAGCTGCGCGCAATGGCCGCGAGGAATCCCATGACATTGGGCCGGTACAGCCGCTGATCAGTGCGGGTTTTCATGATCCAGATTGCACCATTCTTATGCGCCTGGATGATCCCGGCACCGGCGCTGACCAGTTGCATGTTGATGTTGAAGAGCCCCGGGGCCGCGGGCTTTTCGGATAACACCACATCGACCCCTTCGGCACGGATGGGGGCAAGATCGGCCTCAGGCGTGTCGTTCCAGGTCGACAGGATTAGCCGCACACCAGGCATGTTGCGGCGATAAATCCGCAGGGTTTCGACAGTGAAATCATCCTGTATGGAGATCGGCCCCTGCATGACGATTGCCATCGGTTCATCCGTGGATTCAGGTTCGGACTGATTGGCGATCTGCCGGCTCAGCTTGGGGCGCTGCGTATATGTTAGAAAATGATCTGATGACCGGGTGATTTGCTCCAGGCTCCACATCAGCAGGCGCCGGGCGACTTTGACCATCACGGTATCGGTCGTATCCATGATGTTTATCCCGCTAGGCCATTGATGGCCTTTTGCGACACTGGTGCCGCCAGGAAGGCATCAAGATCATCCGGTACGCCGATGCCGTGCATCCCGGCGCCAACTCGACCAATGGAATGACAGGCAATCGCCGCACCTTGTTCGATCATTTTCGTGTAAGCAGGAGCCACATAGAACTCTCCGTTCACGCGGATATTGGCGGCGATCATCGCATCTGCGGCAGCCACAAAATCGCGGCCGTGCGCAAAGTTATATATGCCTACCGTCGCCTCGTTCGAAACGACTTCCTTTTCGACCACCTCGGTAACGCGACCGCTGTCATCTCGGCGTATGAAGGACCATTTGTCATCATCAGCCCACATCGTCATAATCAGCCCATCGGCTGTGCCCATATCGACCAAATAGGCATCAATGTCGGCATCAATGTATTGGTCACAATTGGCGATCATCAGCGCATCGTCATTGTTGATGGCAGCACGATTGAGAAGAACGGTGCAGGCCGCCCCTTCAGTCACCGCATCGACATAGGTGATCGTGCAGCCCGGTGCCCAGCCCCGCAGTTTGCCGGCCAAACCATATTCGCTGTCGTGCTCGCGCAGGATCAGGAAATGGAACTGGTGTGGCACAGACGGCGTCAAGTTGGCGATCACAACCTGGATCATTGGAAACCCGTGGATTGGGATCAGGGGCTTGGGCAGATCATAGCCTACATCAGCAAACCGGCTTCCCCGACCGGCCATTGGGACTACAATGTTCAGCATTCGTATTTGTCTCCGGTCACGCTTGGGGTCTTGACGACAACGGTGGTCACATCGGTGAGAGCCTCAAAATCGGTCGCCTCACCCGGTTCGATCAGGATGATGTCGCCAGCGCCGTATTCTATGCCGTTCATTCGGACCCGACCTGTGGCAATCAACGTCACCTCGGGGGCAATCTTGTGCATATGACGAGCTTCTTTCGCGCCTGCTTCGTAGGATTTCATTGCCACTTCGGCATCTCGAGTACGCAGCACCACAGGATCAAAATCGCCGACAAACCACCCCTTGGTCATGTTTTCCAGACGAAATATCTTCATGAAGCTGCCTCTCGCCGGCGGGCGATCAGTTCCTGTTCATAGTCTTCGACCGCCTGCGGTGTTGCCAACGAAATGTATTGCGCGCGATCGACCTGATAGGTGCCGACCGATTTCTGTAACAGGATCAGCTCGTTAAAGGTTGGGCAGACGAAATAGCCTCCGTTCACATCGGCTCCTTTCATGATCATGGTCTGCGCTGCATCCACGAAATCCTGTCCGCGCCTGAAATAATACACCCCCGCCGTGGCATTGCGGCTGATCGGGCGTTTTTCCGCCGCTTCAATGACCATGCCGTTTTCATCGGTTTTCACGAAAGACCAACGGGGATGAACACTGTCGAACACGACCGTCCCGGCGTCCAGCTTGCGCTTGCGAAAATCAGAGATTGCAGCGGCCACGTCGAATGCCAGTATCTGGTCGGCATTGGCGATCAGAAGCTCATCATCATTGGCCACGTGCTCAACCGCCAGCAGTGCCGTGCAAGCCGCTCCAGCGGTGTCACCTTCCGTGCGGACGATATGACAATTGGAGTGCAAAAGCTGCAAAACCTCGCGCAAGTGAAAGCGCAGATCATCTTCCTTGCGAACGATAAAGACAAACTCCACGCCATCGATCACATTCAGGCAGTCAGTGGCATGTTCGATCATCGGGCGTCCGTCGATCTCGATCACCGGCTTGGCAAAAGGAAAACCGTGATTGCGAAACCGCTCATCGCTGCCGGCCATGGGAACCACGATTTTCATACCTCGCCCTCCTCTACACGAGCAATGGCATCCAGGATGCGATCCAGTTGTACATCATAGACGCTTTGTACCACCAGTAGATGGCAACCTGCATCCTCGGCTGCTTTGATGCCGTTTTGATTGTCCTCAACCACTAAACACTGGTCGGGGTGCAGTCCCAACTTGGCAGAAGCCGTCAAATACATGTCAGGATCGGGTTTCGGCTTGGAGACATCTTCGTTCGAAAGCATCACATCAAGATAACCGTCCAGTGCGCTTTTCTGCATCATCAATTCGACGCTGTTCCGCACCGAATTCGAGGCCAGACCCAGTTTGTAGCCACGGGCTTTGAGGTTTGATAGCGCATATTCATGCACAAAGACCGGATGGCAGTTTACATGCACCTGATCGACGGTAAATTTCTGCTTCAGCGTGTTCAGAAACCCGTGCAGTCCTCGCGGCAAACCTCGTTCTTTGGACAGCATCTCCAGCTTGGTGCGCGTTGGCAATCCGTCAAAGGTCGACAGGTGATCGGCCCGTGAAATCGTGTAGCCAAAATGCTCTAGCGCGCGGTTTAAAGCATGATAATGCCATTCTTTAGCGTCTATCAACACGCCATCCATATCAAATATAACCGCCTCAATTTTCATGATTAAAATACTCCTTGGCCGCTTCCGGGTAATCAGTGCAAATCAGAACATCTTCATGTCTGGAGACATCCCATACTGCGAGGCGCTCCCATACTGGTTCATAGGTGCGTTTGTGTAAGTCAGGTGAAACAACACACACGCGTTTTCCCGCATCCAAATGTCGTGAGATGTCATCGCGATCCCACCAGTCGGTCCAGAATGCGTCCAGCCAGACGCCTGCGGCCTCTGAATAAAGAGGTGGTTCCGGTTCGGCATCAGAATGGCGGGTGAAAACCGGGACCCCGGCGTTGAGCCAGTGCAGCGTGTCCGGTACCGACATGTCGAAGACGAAAGCATCGCGCACTTCAAATTGATCCAGTAGATCCCGGACCATCACCTGCAGACCGTCCGCCTTAATGTTTAGCGCCAGTGTCAGTCTCGGGTCTGCCTTAGCGTGGATCGCGAACATCTCTTCGGCCTGCATGGCACCGGCCTTTGGCGGATCGTGCGCAATGGCCAGATCGCCGCCCAAATCGCGGAGGTCGGTTTCGGTACCGAATCCCAGTTCGAATGATCGGGTGAAGGCCACCGGTGCATTCTTTTCCGCCTCGGTCTTCCAATAACCTCTATGACTTAAAATTTGCATGTCCTACTCGGATTTCACATGAAAACAAGTCTCTGTCTCGACCTGCGTGGGAGGGGACGCGTTTTTCAGACCAGCGCGCCGTAGCATCCGTGTCATTGCACTCCTTCCTGGGTAAATCGGGCGAGAGGTGGAAAATCTGTTGCGCGCTGGCACAACCCGCTGCCCCAGCCAGGAATAGCTCAGCGTGTTAAGCGTCGTAATCGTCAGACCTTTCAGCTTTCTCGGATTGGAGGGAAGCTCTGCGACAGTTCCAAAGAAATAAGACCAAAGCGTGCCCCCAATGATGATGGCCTCTCCACTGGAAGCTAGCACACGGTTGATCTCGGCAAAAGCTGGCGCCAGATCGAAATATTGATGGGCCGACACGCACAGGACGAGGTCGAACTCACCATCATCAAATGGTAAAGCCTCGGCCGAACCCTGTTGCACTTCCGGCGGGTCCATACCTTCGCGTTCACAGAAGATGGCACCCATCTGAACATAAGCCTCGATAGGTTCGACGCCCATTACCTTGGCCCCCTGCAATGCAAAGGACATCAGGTTTGTCCCCATGCCGGACCCAATCTCGAGCACGCGGCGCCCGCGAAAGCGCTCAATGGCAAGCTGAGGAGCGACCCCTTCGAAAGGCAGTGCCCTTTGGCGTTCGGTCCAAAATTGGTATTCGCGACAAGAATCTTCAGCGCAAATGCCAAGCTCTGTCCTGTGCCCGTCCGATCCGACCCATTCTAACTCACGGGCCTTGGCCCGGGACTCTGCCCCGTGATCCTCTGAGGCCTTTCCGAGCGCGAGATCGTGCATAAAGCGGATCAGATCATCGCCCTCGTGACCCAAAAGTGCTTCGCGGATATTTTCAATCGCTTGCACGTCGAATTTCATTTGATACGCCCCAGAACACCCAAGTTTAGGGCTGTATCGTGCACGAGCACCTCAAAAGTATAGGAAAAGGTCGTGGCTCCCTGATTTTCGATTTCCAGCCAGGTCAATATTCCCTGCCAATCTGCCAATACTTCAATTGGGCTCTCAAGTACGTAGTTTAGCACATGGCCTTCTGTCAGGATCGCCTGAAGTGCCGCAGGATTGACCTTGCCATCCAGATTGATCGTTCGATCGTGCCAGTATCCCAGTGTCCCTGTTTGCACCGCGCCAACCCATGTTTCGGCATGCACGTTTGCAGTCACCCAGTCGACAACCTGAAAATGCCCCTGATCGCGCACTCCCGGTACAAGGGCACGGCCCAGAAGGCCTAAGCAAAGTGCCAAAGCTGCCAAGCAAAAAAAACTGAACATTGAAGCATGCCGCTCAGGAGTAATACGTCCCACCACTGTCAACAGAACTGATGCCGCAGCGATAATCGTGAAAGGCGCAAAAGGAGCCAGATAGCGACTTAAAAACCAGCCTGCACCGAAATATAGTCCGTAATAGATGCTGAGTACGGTGGCGAATATTAGGAATGCCACGGTCACATACCGCGCCGGACCTCCGCGTTTCCAGGTTTGGATCACAAACACTGCAACGATGAGCAACACCAACAGCAACGCAATGACTTGAAACGCCGGTATAGATTGCAATACCGCCGGGATTGGAAACATCGGAAAAGTATTTTCAAACAGGATAGCGGGCAACAAATCAACGTTCTTGGCAAAGCCGCCACTCAGAGCCTGCGCAGTGCCGCTGACAGGCACGATGGAACCGAAGTTGACATAGTTGTTGATCAGCCACGGTGCCGCAATGATCAGGCTCAGCACACCGGGTGGAAGCAGGTCGGCGACAACTTTAACGAACCTGTCTCGCTGCACGATCAGGTTATGCAGGCCCCAGACAAGGAAGATAGCAGTCACCAGGAAGGCACCGTCATTACGGGCCAGGAAAGTCACGCCGCAGGCCGCGCCCAAGATCATTCGGTCCGCAAAGGTTGCTCCCGGACCCTTTGCCAACACTTCGCCGAACAGAACGAGCGTCAGCGCAATCATAGCGGTGTAAAGTCCGGTCTCCAGCCCGTTCATCGTATGAAACAGCAACAATGGCCCGAGAAACCAAAGGGCCGCCACGAACCAGGGCCAAAGTGGATTGTCGTCTTGCCCCCGCAACAGATCTCGCGCCAATGCGCGAACTGCAAAAAGTCCACCTACCGATATGGCTGCCGCGATCAGGTGCACGCCAGTCAATCCCAAAACCTTGTCGCCGTTGGTCAGCAGATAAGGAACCGAAAACAGGAACGTGGCCAAAGGCTGCACACCATTGCTCGCGGTTGTGCCGTCTGAGACCGACATCCCCAGGCCGATCGCCATATTGCGGGCGATGGTCAGCATCAGATAGCCGTCTTCAGTCATGAAGAATTGGGCCAGCGCTGGGGTGCCCGCCACAACCGGCCACAATCTATAGGCCGTGCCCAGGATCAGAGACGCCACAATAAGGCGAAATGTGGTTTTTTCGGTTAGAATAGTCATGGCCTAGCGCTATTGCCTGAAAAATGTGTCATCAATATTGCTATTGCTTATAACAAACCCAATTTGCGCGAAACCTCACATCCCCACCATCCGCAATCGAAATCTAGCTGTCCCATCATACCGGCCTATACCGATCCGGGGCAGAGCCTGCTGCGGATCGTCAGGCGCCATATGCCTATCCTCCAGGATCGTGGCGCTGACAAAACCCAGATCATAAAGCATTTTCATTAAGTCGGGCGTGTAATTGCCATTGGGGTAGGCGAAATGACGGATCTCTTGCCCGGTCCAGCCCTGCAGCAGATCGCGCGATCGCGCGACGCTGGCGCCTGCGTCATCAAGTGATATCTGGTCCAGCAATTCATGGCTGTGGGTGTGTGATCCGATGGTTACGAGAGGTTCCGCCGAAAGTTCCTGCAACTGTGGGAGGCTCATGGGTTGAAGCGGAGTGAAGCCTTTGGTCTCCTGACCTGTCTGCGCGATAATTTTGTCGGCTAACGCGTCTCTGTCTCTGGTATTTACCGCCTTCAAAGCTTCTAATACCGGGCCGATCTGAGCCCAACGCAGCTTACTGCGGTCAGGTCCGATCTGCCAGGATCCAATGCCATCCAGTTTGATCTTTGTGGTGCCCGCACTCTGCAATGCATTCATCACACGATCGAACCAGAAGGCCCGGCCGGTTTCGATCTGTTTGGTGGCAACATAGACAGTCACCGGCAGGGCTTCAGCTCGGACAATCGGCAACAGGTGCTCGTAGAGCCCCAATTCCCCGTCATCGAAAGTCAGCACCACACGGCGGCGGTCGCTAGTGGTAGGAGCCAATGCATCGTCCAGAGATACGATATCATAGTCCTGCCGCAGCAGATCGATTTGCGCACGAAACGCATCAACCGACAGCGCAGTCCATGCATCCAACTGCTCTCTGGCCGGCCGGAGTGTGTGATAGCACAGAATTGTCACGGGGTTTCCATGAAACGCCCGACGACGTAGCAACCCATAGACTGGTGGCGTGGTCAGCGCCCAAAGCGCTCCCCGTTTCAAAACCGCCTTCATGACCCGAGGGCCTTGAACAAGGCTTTCAACTTGGCAGCTTCGACAGACGCATCGTGGCGCGCACGCACCCGGTCGAATCCGGCTTGACCCATTGCCTCAAGCTTTTCAGCGGGCATGTCTGCGCAGGCCAGCATCGCCATGGTTAGATCCTTCACTTGCCCGGCCGGTACCAACCAACCTGTTTGCCCATCCTGAACCAGTTCCGGAATGCCCGCTATATAAGTCGAAATGACTGGTCGGTACTCGGCCATGGCTTCCATGATCACAACGGGCAAGCCCTCGGTAAAGCTTGGATGCACCAACGCACGGGCACCGCGCAATTCCGCACGCACCTGATCTGATGTCACCCAGCCGGTGATCCTCACCGCTTGCTCAAGGTTCAGCTGTGCAATGTGATCTTCCAGCATCGCGCGCATCGGCCCGTCGCCTGCCAACACCAGCCGCGCCCCGGGGTGAGCGGCATGTACAGCGGCAAAGGCTTCAATCAGCAGTAAATGTCCCTTTTCAGGGCTGAAACGTCCGACGCTCAGGAAAATCGGCGCATCCGGCAAAGGTGTTGCATCGTTGGCAAAGGCCGTGGCCGCCAACCCGCAATGCACAACATTAACTTTTGACCAGAGCGCGGGTGGCACATTGTACATCATCTGGCTGCCAATGTATGCGCAAGAAGTCACCGCAAACCGCGCCCGGTCTACTTTCAGCGGTAGGGCATGGCGTTTGGGATCATCAAAAACTTCTGACCCGTGCGTTGTGAAGCTGAAGCCCGGGCCGCTCAAAGCCTCTACTAAGGCGGCGATTTCCGCTGAGTTAGAGCCGAAATGCGCATGCAAATGGCTCACTTCCTTCCCCTCGAGCCAGGTCATGATCCGGCAAGCATGGGCGAGGTAGATCAGGTGATAGGGCCAGGGGCGAATGGCCCCCTTCGACATCAAAAACGCCAACTTCAGGCCGCGCAAGAATGCCTGCGGATGACGCAGGCCCCAGACAAGCGCCCCCAGTATCAGCCGGGCGGTTCCATCTTTCAGTGTGTGACGGGTCCGGGCCATCTCTTCGCGGTCCAGCGTATCAACAACATCGCTGTCCCAGCCCCTGAGCGCAAAACGTTCGACCTCGACTCCCATGTCCTCCAGGGCCCGGATCTCGCGACGGATGAAGGTATGGCTGATCGCAGGGTATTGGTTAATCAGGTAGGCTACGCGCATCTGGGACTACACCTTGCCGTGGCCGGAAAGGCCCCGAATGCTTTTGCTTATGGACCGAAACCCATGCTTCATTGCGAATTCCAGGAGCTCCCAGGTTGGGGAGAAGTCAGCAAAGGATACCGTAGCTCTACCTGACCGACTGTAGATACGCTTTGCCAAAGGTCTTCGTACGGGCATTGGTGTGCAAGTCCAAAACCTGTTCCCCTAATTAAAAGAATGTGTCTGTTCATGATCTATTGTCTTCAAAAATTGCCGGCAAAGCCTGGCGTTGGACCATGCATAGAATGAAGCCTCTGAATCCAGAACCCTTTCAAGACAGAAATTTTGCAACTGATGTTACCTTGCTTTGCAAAGCCTCTGCCATTGCGTCAAAATTGGTCACGACACCGGCCCGAATTCGATCCTCGCACAAAGGTCCTCGCTTGATCCGCTCCAGTCAATTTGATTTCTGTCTATGTGGATGTGAAAATGACCGCTATTTGATGTTTAGGTTAGGTCATGAAACCACCAGCTGATTCCCCTTATGTCGATATCACTATTATTAGTATCGCCGTGCGCATCCCGGGAGTGATCTCGATTGACACCTATTGACAAACCCGCAAGGCGGGATCGAGCCGAGCACGTGTTAGATGAAAAGGTTAGCGGCACTACATGACTGATTTGACTGAATTTAAGCCGCTGAGCTGGGGCCTGTTGATTGCAACTAACAAACGCCCTGATATTCTCCGGACATGTATAGAGTTGGCGCTGGCGCAAACACGGGCGCCATGTGAAATCATTGTCATTGACACCAGCCCTGACTGGGAAACCCACGCAAGTGCAATCAAAGCATTGATCGAACCAGATTCAGGCATCCGGATGGTTTATAGGACATGTGACATTGGCTCGACAGCGGTGCAACGTAACACAGCAGTATCAGAGGCGCGGGCCGACATTGTGTTTCTTATTGACGACGACTCCCTGATGTATCCGACTTGTGCTTCAGAAATCATGAAGATCTATGAGGCGGATACAAAGGAGCAGATAGGCGGCGTGCAGGCCGCGCTGTCAGACGCGCCTCCTCATCTAATGGAGAGTAGGGGTCCGCAAAAGCAAGACAATCGACAGGAAGCAATAAAAAGCCGCTGGTTCTGGGTGGGGCGGATAAAGTACTTCATCTGGCGTAAGGTCTTCCTGATGCATCAGGAAGAAGTATTCATTCCATATGAAGGAAAATTTCCTGACCTACCGATACCTGTTGAGGTTCAGGGAATGTCGGTTTGGCCCGAGCGGCTCTTTCACGGCTGTCGCATGACCTTCCGTCGTGAAAGCATTCTTCGTGAACCTTTTGAGAACCTGTTGCGTTCTTATAGCCCCGGCGAGGATCTTGATGCGAGCTACCGGATTTCCCGAACGCAAAGTCTGGTCACGGCAGAAAAGGCGCTTCTTAATCATTATAATATCGCGACGGGGCGAATTGACCGCTACAAGACAACTGTTCTGAGCAATATGAACCAGGCATTGCTGGTCACAAAACACGGAAACGCATTGGCAAAACGGCGCTTCCGCCCACTTCTCCGACGAAAACTGCTGGCCGAGTTCTTGAAAGATATTCTTCAAAAGCGGCTGACCCTCCCGCAGGCCAGAGGTATCCTGAGCGCAATACGCCAGTCCCGCCAAATTCCGAATATGCCCCCTGGTGAACTGGAAGCATGGTATCCGGTGTGTCAACAGCGCATACTCGAGACTTAAATTTGCTGTGGCCTCTTGCTAGAAATTTGGAACGCAACCTAGATTGCTCTCTGTTCTGAAGTTCATAACTCGGATTTTCTGCCCGAGTTTTCCGCCGTCAGTTTTTCGGAAAGCTGAGGCTGTTTCCTGACGGACACCTCGGCTTGAATCCGGGAATGTCTGCCACCAGCTTTCGAACTGATATATTAGGCAACTTAAATTAGAAGAGCATTAAAGGTCGTAAGCCATCGCCTCCAAATTCCCGGTCAAAATGTACGAGTCATCGGGACCATTGAGAAAGCCATTCTATAAACTGGAAAACGACAGCGTCTATAGCACTGAAAGCAAACGTCTGATATATGTAACATCCTGAAAACAAATAAATCATAGCGCCCAATGACAGAAAAAGTGGTTAGCCTCCAATGGCTTCGAGCTCTAGCAGCCTGGATGGTCGTTTTTCATCATTACATTCAGGTATATCGAGACTTTGAGCCTGAAAACAAAATAGAGGCGTTCTTTACTTATCACGGAAGCCTCGGCGTCGACATTTTTTTTGTTCTCAGCGGTTTAGTTATGGCCATGTCCATTTCTCGCGGCCATGTCTCAGCGGCACGGTTTTGTCGGGATAGAGCGACCCGCATCATACCGGCCTATTGGCTGGCGACAGTGGTCTTTTTGGCGGTTCTCCCGTTCGCGAATTGGGACGCCGTAAGTTTCCTGCATGGGTCAACCTTGAGGGACGTTTTGTTTTCAATGCTCTTTATCCCTCATGAACACGCATCTGGGATAGGTTACATCCCAGTTCTTACAGTGGGCTGGACACTTAATTTCGAGATGTTTTTTTACGCAATCCTGGCCGTTGCCTTATTGATTAACAAAAAATGGTCTTTGGTGATCGCCGTAGCTGTAGTTTTAGCGTTGCCAATTGGTGGCCGTTTCGGACTTCCAGTCGGACCAATTGCATCTAACATCGTACTCTTTAATTTTGCTTTTGGTGTTTTGATATATTTGGTTGGAATTAAACTCTTCCGTATGCAGGAATGGCCAAGAACGCGTCGCTATACCATCGCTGCTATATGCGCCAGCGTCGCTTTAGCGTCGTTAGAGTTAAGGTTCCCTTGGTACAAAGAGGCTTTTTCAGTCGCGATGGTTGTTGGCTTTTTTCTCACTGAGGATGTGTTTCTTAAACTGTCGTCAGGTGTAGGCAAAATTGGGCCTCACTTGGGTGATCTATCGTATAGCACCTACCTGTTTCACGTGCCCGTTTTGCTGTTGGTTGGAGCCCTAATGGATTTTTCACGTGGTAACGATTTTTGGCTGGTCATCGCTGTTTGTACTATAACGTACATTACATCTTTGCTGAGTTATTACATTGTCGAAATGCGTTTCAGAAGGTGGCTAACGACAACCATCGGAAACGTGCACTTTAAAAGTGGTTTTCGTTCTCTAAAATAGCCCGAACCGTCGTCGCGCACAATTTGTTACCCCCCTGCGGTCTTGATCCCGCGCGTATTCACTTTTGCTAAATCTAGAGAAGCGGAGCGGACCCACCAAGGGCTTTTGCTGGCGCGAACTGCACGTGCACAGCGCGTCAAATATCCATCTTCTTAAATACGCCTTCCGGGATCGCACCAATAATCGCCATGATCACAAACCAGATGCGGCGCACGTAGATGATGTTCCGGCCTTTGCGTAAGCCCTTGAAGATCGCATCAGCCACCTCTTCGGGTTCTGCCGTCAGTTTTTCGGGCAGGTCCATACCTGCGGTCATCTGCGTATTCACGAACCCTGGCAGCACCGTCATTACGTGGATCCCGCGTTTGGCCATCCGGTTGCGCAGGCCGGAGAGATAGGAGGTAAAGCCTGCCTTGGCGGAGCCATAGACATAATTCTTGGCCCGTCCGCGATTGCCCGCCACGGAACTGATGCCCACGATCTGCCCGGAACCCCGCGCATCGAACCGTTCCGCCAGAAGACCCAGAATGTGCGCCGGGCCCTCATAGGTGCTCCGCATCACGCGGGTAGCAGCCTCGATGTCACGTTCATTCTCGATCTGATCCCCCATCAGTCCGATGGCGCAGATCACCACGTCCGGCAAGACAGGCAGAGCGTCGACGAACCCGGTATGCGCGGCACTGTCCAGCACGTCAAAGTCGTGTAGGCTTACCTCCACGTTGTGACGCAAAGCCATATCCGTCCGGGTCTTTTCCAGCGCGGTACTATCGCGTGCAGCAAGTTGGATGTCATAGCCTTCTTTGGCAAAGCGATGCGCTGTTGCACGACCGATATCGGAGCGCGCGCCGAGAAGCAGGACTGTTCCTTTGCTCATAGATCCAGCCTTTGTGATTGATGTGACTGAAATGCCTCCGCTGCACCAAGTTGCGTTCGCATCTGCCGGAATTGCTCAGTACGGGGATCGGAGGCATGCAATGTCTGTGCGCTCATGCGGCTGTCCTTGGCGAGATAAAAACGCCCGCCATGTTCCAACGTGATCTCGTCCAGCTTGCACATCAACGCGATCATCTTAGGCGTGGCGGGGAAGTCGAGGGCCAGTGTATAACCCAGCATGGGAAAGGAGAAGGCGCTATCCTGCGGCCCAAACCGTTTGAGTACGGCAAGAAAGGAACCGGCTTTTTCCTGCGAGGTAGTCTTGAGCAGCGCGTGAAGTCCCTTGCGCGATGTCTCCAGCGGCAGAACGCACTGGAACTGCATGAAGCCGCGTCTCCCATAGATCCTGTTCCAGCCGTGGATGGCATCGAGCGGGTAGAAATAGCTGTCATAATCGAGAAAGCTGGTCCCGGATTTGCGGCATCCATTCCAGTAATAAAGCGCGTTAAAAGCCCGAACCGTGAGGCCGTTTAACGGGCTGAAGGGCGGCGCGAAGGGGACGCTGCGCCGCATCTTTTTCGGGATTTCGAACGGGTAGCGTGCCGCGTCATCAGACAACTCTTCCGGTATGGCATGCTCCCCCAGCATCAGAATGGCTCGCCCAAGGGCATCACCAGATTGCAGGCAATCGATCCAGGCAACCGAATAGGTGGCCTCATGTGCCGCTTCAAAAGCAGTGATGACGGCGTCGAGATTGGGAAGGGCCTGCGCGGTCTGCCGGATCCATGCAGAGGGCACCGCTCTCAACCGGATTCCGGCGCGCAAGATAATACCCGTGAGCCCCATGCCACCTATTGTCCACTCGAACAGCTCGGGTTTCTCATTGCGGCTGCAGCGATGCACGACGCCTTCGGTATCCATCACGTCCAGCCAGTCCACGAAGTTGCGGAAACTGCCATCTTTGTGATGGTTTTTGCCATGAACATCCGCTGCGATCATGCCTCCGAGGGTGACAAATTTCGTCCCCGGCGTGACCGGGGGGAACCATCCATGAGGCAAAAACGCCGGGATGATATCACTGAGCAGAACGCCCGCCTCAGCCACCAGAATTCCGCTTTGCCGGTCAAAGCTGAGCATGTGGTTGAACCTGTGCATATTGACCGTGCTGCGCAAGCCAATCGCGCTGTCACCATAGGCCCGCCCATTGCCGCGCGCGATCACCGCCCCAGCCGTGACAGCTTCGACCAATGCAGTCTCGTTCACAGGCTCTGTTGCCACCCCGTAATGTTTGGGAAAACCGCCCCAGCCCGAAAGCTCTGTCATACCGCCGCCGCCTTTTGGGTATTCTGAAAGACAAAGCGTCGATCGAGGAAATATTTGACGACATAACCCACCGAGAGCCCCAACACAGCGCCAAGTTCACGCATCATATCCGTGTCCCAGATCAGCCAAAACGCTGTTTCCGTACCCCAAAAGATCGCTGTCGTGACAATTCCCATGATCGTGTAGAGCGTAAATTTCTGGCCGTGCGCTTTGAGACCTGTACTGAAGTCGGCAAAAATCCAGCGTTTGTCGAGGGTATATTTGACGACGAGGCCCGCGAGCGTGCCGCAAAAGACCGCCAGCGCAAAGCCAGTTGCGTCACTGTTCCACGACAGAACCAGCCTCTGGACGCCGAGGTTGATCACTGTCGCGATCACGGCAAACAAGCCATAGAGAACCGCTATACGTATGATGCTCACAACAGCGTCCCACCAGCGGCGACGAGGATGATCAATATAGCACAGATCCGACTTTGCCGATCTCGTGCAGCAAAGACGACCGGGTCCTCGTGCATTTGGCCACGATGCGCCAACAGGATGACCCGGGAGATCCAGTAGAGCAGGATGCCGCAGATGGCGCCCAAAAATTTGGGGTTTGTATAAAGCTCCGAAACCGAAGGCGATTGGATGTAGAGCGCCATAACCAGGACGGCCACATAGCCGGACGCTACAGCCATCATGACCAGAACAGGTAGGTCATCGACAACATAGCCTCTCCCGGCAGCTTTGAGCTTGCCGCGCGCAGCACTGTCCATCAATTCCGCCTGCCGTTTCACGATGGCCAGCGACAGGAAGAAGAAAATCGAGAAGGCCAGAAGCCACATCGACAGCGTAATACCCGTTGCCACGGCGCCTGCGATGATCCGCGTGGTATAGAGCGCAGCCAATGTGCCGATATCCATGATCGCTTTGCGTTTCAGCCAGAGCGAATAGAACGTAGTGACAACGACATAGAGCAGCATAATCCCAATGAAGGCTCCACCGAGAAACAGGGACAGGATCAGGCCCAGCCCCATCAACGCGGCGATCAGGTAGGTGGCATGAGCGATCGGGATTGTGCCCGCCGCGAAGGGGCGCTTGCATTTCGTGGGATGCGCCCGGTCGGAGCGCAAGTCGAGCAAGTCATTGAGAACATAGATGCTGGAGGCCACGATAGAGAAGACCACGAAGGCCAGAAGGCTTTGCAGAAAGGTCTCGGCGTCGAGCTGGTGGGCCGCCAACATCGGCAGAAAGACCAAAAGGTTCTTCAGCCATTGATGCACCCGGATCGCCTTGAGATAATCCCGCAGGCCGGGTTGGGCGGTGGACAAATGTTCAACTTCTAACCCCAAACCGTCAACACGTTGGCGCAGGGGCGCAGGTAGGTTGACCGTGACCGCTTTATTTGCGCTCTCCCAGACCGGCAGGTCCGCCTCCGCATCCCCCATATAGGCATAGCCACCGCGCCCGAATTGGTCGGTCAAAAAGGCGGCTTTTTCACTGGATTTGAGATTGCGGACCCCGTTCGAGCCGTAGACGCCATCAAAAATATCAAGATGCTGGGCAATCTCTTGGGCAATCGTCTCGTCGGACGCCGTGACCAGAAAAACTGTTCCCCCCTCCGACCGCCATGCATTGATATAATCGATGACCTGCGGGTCATAAGGCAGCGTCGTGACATCTATATCCATCCGCCCCGCGAGACTGCGTTTGAGCGCCGCCCGCCCTCCAGCCAGCGCAAATGCAGCACCCAGAGGCGCGTGCCAGTCCCGGCTGGTCGCTGACCAGAAACTTTCAAACAACATGTCAGATCGCAGAAGCGTGCCGTCGAGATCGACAGCAAGTATGCGCTGGTCTTTCAACTGGTCCAGTTCCATACTGTTAATCTCCTGAATACGCCACGAGAACAAGCCTCCATATTAAAGTGACACGAGGTGGTATCTCAGACAAACGGAGCATTCTTGGTATCCGGTACAGAATGAGGCAAAAGAACCTATACTAAGAGAAATGGGGGGCTGGACGCGATCGCGTAATTCCGCAAATGCCTGTAGTATCGCAATGTTTCCCGTAATTTAAACCCAATCATTGTATAGGCCATGCCTTGAAGTCCTGCAAGATTGCGTCCTTTATCATCGCCATACTTCATGACGCTCGCAAAAGACCTCCAGCGCCACGACTCGCGCTCCATTGTGGGCGAGAACATGGTCGATGGGTGCGCCCAAGCGCCCCAAGACGGCAAAGCCCCAAGCGGAAGACGGCCATTACAAGCAGAAGCGCTAACACAAACCACCCGCGGGTGAGATTGTCGAATAAACGTGCTCCAGCGCTCCATACACTATGTTGAGAGGCAAGTTTCAGAACTGTTCCGACGATCAGACCGAGTATCGATAAAGCCGCCATGGCACCAGTCCAGACCATCAAATGAAATGTGGCTTTGGAAGTGGAACATACTTCTGAAGCGCCACAAAAGCCAGCTTGTGAAGTGCGCTGGCTTTCAATCAGAATATTGCGCTTTTGGTCAGGCGAATTGACGGCGACGATGCATAAACCCGAGCCCACATAACCCTGTCAAAAGCAGTGCGAGACCAGTAGGCAAGGGCACCGCAGACAACACATTGAACGTGATGCTTTGTAGTGCGAAGTTATCACGCCAGCTGTCAGCGCCGAACCCGATGAGCGAGCCTGTGACCTCTCCTGCGCCAAAGTAATGTGTGTAAGGATTAGAGTTTCCGTCACCTAAGTTTTCTTCGTAAATCACGGCTGTGGCCGGAAGCACAGAGCTGTCATAGGTGCCGAATGCGAACGTATCGCGGCGGTCCCAGTAAGAGAAGGTGACCGATGTCACTTCAACTGTCAGGTCGCCGAAATCAATCAGCGCGAATTCGTCCGGGCCCCGCCCGTCGATCAAATGATTGTCCAAGCACCGGTTTTGCCAGCGGCAGTCATAAACGCCCAATCCACTGCGATTGCTGGCCCC
Organism: Ruegeria sp. CE6; assembly: GCF_056537485.1. Taxonomy (NCBI): domain Bacteria; kingdom Pseudomonadati; phylum Pseudomonadota; class Alphaproteobacteria; order Rhodobacterales; family Roseobacteraceae; genus Ruegeria; species Ruegeria sp. CE6. Next base: position 60,243 of record NZ_JBQFRR010000007.1, read on the forward strand.
ATCCCAGCTTGCAGTCCAGAAATTAGAAGTATTGATGATTGTGCCTGAGTTGTTGACCCGAACACCATCCACGCCGACGGTTACTGATCCATCCGTACTGGTATAATTATTAGAGCCATTGGTATAGCTGCGGTCAACGTTGAAATTTATCGTTGCTGCGCCCGCAGACGTTGCGCACAACAGAACGATAGCGGCGGCGAATCCCGCCCCGATCTGTTTTGTAAACATTTCAATCATTACCCCCTAAAAAACTAGGTACCAGTCGTGAGTTATGTCATTTCGACATTATTATCCTACTATACTGAATGAAATTAGCTTTTTTACGATCATTTTACAAGCCAGTAGGCTTTGTCGGGTTTTATTGCACAAATGGCCTGAGGTGACACATCTTGCGAAACCAGCGTGATGGCTGGAGCGCATGAGCAGCTGGGGGGCCACAAAGTACAAGACTACGAATTGGTCGTCTTACAATGACGCGTCGAAGCACCGAGGATCGTTGTCGATCTTTAATCATTTCGCTCTGCTTCGGAACTATCGGAAAACATCATCCAATTAACCAAAAACTTGTTTGCGTGCGGCTTGGGAACAATTGAGAATCGTAGCCGATATTCTCAACTCTCCTTTTGTCTCCGCTCGAGCATCAAAAATCGCCAGACGGCCATAAGAGTAGCGAAACCAGAAACATTCATCGCGCCTGGAACTTAGGATTGTTGGAGCGCCGAAAGATTTTTTGATTTGTGGACAATGACTATTTGTGGACCCGAGTTAAAATGTGTTAACGTTGTGGCGTGGCAGAATTTTCGCCATAATTGGGGTCTTTATTGATTTTTTGCGGCCTCGGTTCGATGTGAGTGCTGGTAAGCGTGTTGTAACGAGTATGAATCCACCGTGATTCATGTGTTTGTGAGTTAAAAAGTGACAGTTCAATACACTGATATTCCGAGAGAATCACAACCTGTTATTATTCAGGTCGAACATGGAGTATATCGCTTTCCGCAGGTGGGCGTTTACTCAAACTTCTTTAAACGCATCCTTGATATTGCTCTGATTCTTCTGGCCTTGCCGATCGTCCTGCCGACTCTGTTGTTTTTGGCATTGCTTGTCGCGCGAGATGGAAGCAATCCATTCTACGGACAAACGCGTATTGGCCGTGATGGCAAAGAATTCACCATGTGGAAACTACGCAGCATGGTTCCCAATGCGCATGTTTTGCTGGCAGATCACCTGACGCGAGACCCAACTGCCAAGCGTGAATGGGACGAAACCCAGAAGCTCAAAAACGATCCGCGCGTCACAAAAATCGGTCAATTGATGCGTAAGGCATCATTGGATGAGTTGCCGCAGCTCTGGAATGTTCTGGCCGGTGAAATGAGCCTTGTTGGTCCACGCCCGATGATGCCGGAGCAAAAAAATTTATATCCGGGTAAAGCTTACTATTCTATGCGCCCCGGGCTGACTGGCCTGTGGCAGGTATCTCAGCGTAATGCCAGCAGCTTTGCCAGCCGTGCCGATTTTGACACTTCGTATGCTGGACAACTGTCTTTACGCACTGATCTGGGCATTATATTCGCGACAGTCGGTGTTGTGTTGCGTGGTACCGGATATTGATCCGCACTATTTTTCGGACAAGTGAACCACATACAGGCTGACGTCGGCAGCATCGCGTTTGGACTGTAACTCCTGATGACGTATGATGAAGTCGTCGGTGATATTTTCCGAAGTTGTGGCGAAGTTCCAGCAAACCCGGAACCGCCTTCCCCACTAGCGCTTGAGCAAGTCCGGAAATGCCATCTGAACACGGCGGGATGAGCGCCCCTTGATCCGCTGCATGGCCTTCGACAACGCCAGATGTGGTGGTACCGTTATGAACATATAGGCATGGTCCCGTGCCAAAACGCATTCTACATTATCCACGCGGATGGATTGCAAGTAAGCGGTGCGCCGATCACACGTCTGCAGCGCAATCCCAGGACACCAGACTGCTGATGTCGGATTGCTTATGACCGTTTGCGATGGCGGTCAGGGTGCGAGTGATCCAAGCGACCATCTTCAAAGGCGTCCCAGTGTTGGCAATATAGCTCAGGGCTCTGCCGATGGGGGATTAGGCAGAGACGCAGGGACACTGTTTCTGAGGTTGAGTTGTAAGCCAAGCCCGCTCCGCCGGGGTGCAAATTACTTCTTCCAAATCAGGATCAAAGGGGTGTGTTGGGTTAGATATCGATACTGCGAACTACCTGATCATTAGCGACGACAGCTTTGCAGGTACCCTCATAATGAGTGATGGAGCCTACTAAGCCCGCAGGTCAGATTAAGCTGCGATCAGGGACCATCAGGACAGAGCTTTCATGGTGGCCGATCTCTGCCGTGGTTTGATGGGCCGCCGCACGACCTGCTTTATTTGGGACGGCACGATCTACAGCAGAGGCTTCTTTGGGAAATAACGCGCCTTCGGGCGCCTTGGGATCGGTGACACCGCTCCCAACATCGGGGTCGACCAAGCCACGTAATTCAGCGCGGATCAGATCAAGTTCTGTCACGCCTGCTTTTGACGTCGGGCGCGCATTTCCCGTCGGCGCGACATGGCGTCGCTGCGTTTTGCGGCCTTGTCGGATTGGACAGATCCTTCCGTCGTCGGGGTGGTTTCTGAAGTTGAACCGGTTCCAGCCGCGCCCTCTGTTTTTTCTTCGATCTTGGCAGCTAGTACACCCAACATTGGGAACCGGAAAATATCCGTGATGCTGAGACCCGGAACATTTAGCTCTTTCTTGATTTCCCGATGCGCCTGTACGGCCAGTAGTGAATGCCCGCCAAGGTCAAAGAAATTGTCGCGCGGGCCGATATCCTGAATGCCCAGAATCCGGGACCATATCGCGGCAACCTGTCGAACAGCCGTTCCACCCGATGCTGCTGCGGGTGCGGGGTCGGTGGTTTGCACCACCTGGGTCTGTGTGGTTGGAGCGGCCTTGCGGGGCCGAGGGGCTGGCAACGCCTTACGATCAATTTTCTTGTTGGGCGTCAGTGGAAAGCTGTCCAGCGTAACGAAATGTGCGGGGATCATGAATTCGGGCAGTTGTCCGGTCAGCGTATCCCGCAGCGCCCGTTCATTCAGGTCGCCATCCGCGATCAGATAGCCGACCAACTGGGTCAGGCCCGGAGTGTCTTCGCGGGCCATAACAACGGACTGGCGAATGCCTGATTGGGCATCCAGAACACTTTCGATCTCTCCCAATTCAATCCTGTATCCGCGCAGCTTGACCTGATGGTCCGCCCGCCCCAGGAAATCGAGTCGCCCATCCGGACGCCAGCGCGCCAGATCTCCTGTCCGGTACATCCGAGCACCGGGTTGGTTGTTGAATGGGTCAGGCACAAAACGCTCGGCCGTTAAGTCTTCACGCTGCCAGTACCCACGGGCAACGCCAGCCCCGCCAATGTAAAGCTCACCCGCGACACCAGTGGGTAGTGGGTTTTGATCTTCGTCCAGAACATAAACCTGAGTATTGGCAATCGGTCGACCGATGTTGACCGTACCCAACACCGGAGTTGCAGTTTCAGTCGTCGACCAGATGGTGGTTTCGGTCGGCCCATACATGTTCTCAACATGTGCCGAGGTGATCTCGGCCAATTCCGAAACCAGTGAGCCGGGTAGCGCCTCGCCCCCGATCATCATGTGCTTGAGGCGCGCCATCGCCTGACGGGCCTCGTCATTCATAACCAGCATCTGCGCCATGCTGGGGGTACACTGCATATGCGTAACCTTGTGGCGATGAATTTGCGCTGCGATCGAGAAATCATCCTCGGCCGGTTCTGTATCCTGATTGGACAGGCGCAGAACTTCGGCCAGAGGTTTAAGCCCCTCAAGCACCTGATCCACCGGGACGCCATAGTCGATCAGACAGGCAATCTCATCCACGCCAATGCGCTTGAGCTCTTCGACGCGCGCCAAGCAGTCTTCGACCGTGCCAAAAAGACCCGAGTCTTCGAAATACCGCAGGAAGGCGAAATCAAGAATGCCCTCAAGTTCTTCTTCTTCAAGCGAGCCCAGGTCCAGTTCGAACGCATTGCTGACGCCCTCGGGTTTCTTGAAGGCGGGGAAGGCCCAGGCATATTGTTTGATCAATCCTGCAGCGGAGCGCAGGTAATCCTTCATCGGTTCGCGCGCCACTTCGCGTACCTCTTCACGATCCGCTCCGACGAATGTATGCAACATCAGGGTGACTGTGTGGTCCTTCGGGTCATGGCCTGCTTCGCGCAATGCGCTGTGGTAGAGACCGATTTTGTCAGCGACTTCATCGACGCTTTGTCCCAGAAGGTGGGTCAGGACATTTGCGCCGATGGCGCCAGCCTCTTTCCAAGTTGCCGGGTTGCCTGCTGTGGTGACCCATACTGGAAGCGTCTTCGAAACCGGCCGGGGCTGAGTGACAACAGCGTGCATTTCTCCGGACTTCTTTGGAAACTCGACGGGCTCTCCCTTCCAGAGTTTGCGCAGGATATCGATGGATTGCAGCATGGCTGGCTTGTTGTCCGGCGGGGTGTTTTCTGGGCGCAGAACGAAATCATCAGGTTGCCAGCCAGAAGCGATCGCCAGCGCCGCACGTCCGTTGGTCAGATTGTCGATGATGGCCCATTCCTCGGCGATCCGGGCCGGATGGTGCAGGGGGGCGACACAGGAGCCCGCGCGGACCGATAGGTTCTCGGTGACGGCTGCGACGGCTGCGCCAGTGACTGATGGGTTCGGATAGGGACCGCCAAAGGCGTGGAAGTGACGCTCGGGCGTCCAGACAGCGCAAAATCCGTGCTTGTCGGCGAATTTTGCCCCCTCTAGCAGGGATTTGTATTTATCGCGCCCGACGCCGTCATCATTACCCCAGTAATAGAGGCTGAAGTCCATGCCACGTCCGGTGCTTCCGCGCGCAGGGGTACTGTCGCCCGCCACAAGGGCGCGGTTATCATCATCGCTCAGAACAACCTTGAAACCGCGGGCCAGTGTCCAGAACAACTCCAGCACGGAAATATCGAAGGACAAGCTGGTGACTGCCATCCAGACACCTGCCGGGTCATGTGAAATACGCCCATCCATGCCGGTGAAGAAGTTCGATACATTGCGGTGTTCGATCATCACGCCCTTGGGTCGTCCGGTCGAACCTGACGTATAGATCACATAGGCCAGATCATCTGCCGTCACGGTGCTGTCGGGGTTGCTGTCAGCCGCAGCAGACAGGCGCGAATCCGCATCGATTGACAGTAGCTGCGCCCCGGATTCCGGCAAGTTCCGGGCGAGATCGGTCTCGGTGATGACAACGGGTGCGGCGCTATCCTGAAGATACAGCGCAGTGCGATCCGCCGGGTAAGAAGGGTCCATCGGCACATAGGCACCGCCAGCTTTGAGAATACCCAGAGCTGCGATCACAAGCTGCGGCGAGCGTTTGACATGCAACCCGACCAAAGTGCCGGGACCAACCCCCATATCCTGCAGAACATGCGCAACCCGGTTGGCCGCACGGTTCAAGGCATCGTAGCTAAAGCTTTGATCTTCGAAAGCCAGCGCAGTGGCGTCGGGCGTCCGGGCGACTTGGGTTTCAAAGTGCTGGTGAATGCAGGTCGTGTGATCATAGTCCGTGTCGGTCGCATTCCATTCCGTCAGGATTTTCACCCGCTCGGCTTCAGACATCAGGGATAGATCGCGGATGGGTTTTCCAACCGTCTCTGGGGTATCCAACTGTGCCATGATGGCCTCAAGCCGGGCGGCGATCAGGGCCAGCGCCTCGGCGCTGATATGGCCACTGTCGGCACAGAGCTGAATCTGACCCTCTACAAGCGACAGGGTCAGGCTGGTGCCGGGGATCAGCTCTGCGTTTGTATCCGTCAAGCCAAGCTGCGGCATAGCAAAATGATCATCTCTGGACCGGGACAGACGCGCGGGCAGGTCAATGGAAAACCCGCCACGTGCCCGGGCCGCAGTGATGTCCTGTGTCAGCCCGGCTTGAAGCTCTACCATGGTATTACCCGATGACACGGTGACTGGCACCCAGTCGCTGATATAGTCTGAGGCCGTTTCGGGCAGAGATAGAGCCAGATTCAGAGTATCACCTCCCCCTTGGCGCAGGAAAAGCGCGGCCAGCGCAGTGGCGGCTTTCTCGAATGTGGCGCTTCCATTTACGATATGTGTAATCACCGCGGATGCGGGCGCATTCCGCTCAATCAGTGGCAGATCGGAATGTTTCAGTGTTTCCAATGGTTTCCGCCAGTGAATATCTGCTTTGGCAGTGGGGGTGAGTGTGGCGGTAAGCTCGGCCCGGTCCGCGGCACTGAACAAGGGGAGCACATTGCAATCCGGGGCGATGTCTGCCGCCGTGATCCCTTCGCCAAAACAGTCTCTAAACTGGCTTAATCTGATGGCGTCCTGTCCGGTGGCGATGGTCAAGCTTTCCGCATCGCGGGCCAGAATTGTACCCGGTGCGGCCGGTTCCGATGATTGAACCTCGGCCTGGCCAACCAGATAGATCTGTTCTCCGGTGTCCAGCTTGGGACAGGTCAGCGGGTTCCAGTAGTCTCCATGATCAAGGGCACGTACCAGTGTGGCAATCTGTGTGGCCGGGGCAGTGAAATCAATCTGTGCTCCGGCCCCGGGGCGCGCGTCACGGGCAAAATAACTGCGCTGGCTCAGGTCCTGAAAGTGTGGGTTGGGAACGCCCGCCTCAAGCGCTGCGATGACATCGGGAAAACTGTCCATCGCAGCGCCATAGCATTTGGTGTTGAGCGTCAATGCCGTGTCGTTTACGCCGATATCCACATGACGCTGGGTGATAATGTCGCCTTTATCCACTTCGCATGTGATCAAGTGCCAGCTGATGCCGTGCCGAACTTCTCCATTCAAAAGCGCCCAGACCGGCGCGTTCAGCCCGGCATAGCGAGGCAAGGGACCATCATGGAAATTGACCGCCCCTTTGCGGGCCTGATCCAGAAGCGTCTGCGGCAGAAGATCAAGATTGGCGATACTGAGCAGCCAGTCAAACTCGGTATCAGCGACCCGGTCAGCGAGGTCCGCACCCGGCGCGTGAACCGTCAGCGACTGGCCTTCAGCCCAATTCCGCACATCCGGATTTCGGGTTACAACACCTCGAATATTGTGACCGGCCTCAAGCAGCATTGTTCCGCATTGCACAAGTAAGGATTCATGGCCGATCAACAGGGTTGAAAAGGGCATATGTTACTCTCCAGGAATAGGATCAGGCCGATGTTCTCGCCTATTATTGGGCAGGCAAGCGTACAGGCCAGCCTTTAAATCGTGCCAAGCTAAAGTCGTTAGAAAGAAAGGCGGTACGTCGCGTTTCCTGCGGGTAATCAGACAACGTAGCCAATGCAGAAAACCGCCGCTCAGATGAGCAAGGGTCGCCCCAACCGCATAAAGAGCACCGTGGTTTTTAGTGAAATAGTATAGACGCGAGTCGAACCAATACGTTGGCACTCGGCTCCAGGACTTCATGCCGGTCGATACCGAACCGATATGCATGACGCGACTGTCTCGCAAATAGTATGTCTGATACCCGGCTTTTGCAGCGCGGCGGCATAAATCTGTTTCTTCGAAATACAGAAAGAAGGTCTCGTCAAACAAACCAATTTCATCAAGGAGGCTTTGACGCATCATCAGACTTGCCCCAGCTAGCCAATCGACTGGGCGACTGTGATCGGGGATTGGAATTGGAACAACACGATGCGCCAGAATCCGGCTAACCGGCCCAAAGCGGATTGCGCTTTCAAATTCACTGGCGATCGACGGAAAGCGGAAACTGGTCAGATGCGGATCATCATCTTCGCCGTGAATATAGCTGCCGGCAAAACCAGTTTGTGGGTTGGTATCGAGATGATCACGCAGGATACGGATGGCCTCTTTTTCGGGAAAAGCGTCAGAGTTCAGCACATAAATGTAATCAGGTGCATGCCCATTGCTGAGCTTGGCGCGAATACCAACGTTGTTGCCTGCTCCATAACCACCATTGTGCTCGGATTGCAGTACTCTGACCCTGTTGTTTTTATTCCAACCTTGCGAGGCGGCATGTGCACACATCCGCTCAAATGACCCGTCTTGTGAATTATTGTCGACAAGGATGATTTCGCCTTCGACACCTTCCATTGCCTTGAGGGCTGCTTCGGCTGAGCGCAGGCTCATCTCGGCAGTCTTATAATTCAGAATAATGGTAAGGACGGCAGAACCGGACATTGTTATTCAGCCGCCTCCTGCCGGAGTTGTCGAAGAGGGGTAGAGAGTGCGGATTTGTCTGCGGCTTCCAGACTGCGCCGCATCCGAGCCGCGAGTACTCGTACATTGGGCTCCAACACCATGGAGTCATGATCTCCGGGGACTTCATGTATCTCAAGTTTAGGAGCCCATTCGGTCCAGTCATTATCAGGGCTCAGGTAGTCGCGATCGTCATTGACCAGACGGTCTGGCGCGACCTGCCATTTACCAACAAGTGGCGGGCGGAACAGAGTCAGCGGCCCATCCCAAGGTTTGAGCGGGTAATTGGCGATACTTTCCAAAAACGCAGCTTCAATGGCGGTATCGTGGAAATTTTGACCTGCTGTCGTGGTATCGTCTTCAAGGCGACGCTGTCGTTTCTCGACCTCCCAGGCGATACGGTTTTTTAGCCAAGTTATCGGGTAAGATAACCCCTTCTTCTTCAGCTCAAGCCACTGGATCACCGCTCGATCCCGCGTACTCAACGCCCGGGGGACCGGCAAAGGTGTATCCAGCATGATCAACGCCAGAACTTCCTCACCTGCTTCCGTTAACTGGCGGGCAATCTCGTAAGCGGTAATACCACCGCCGGAAAACCCGCCCAACATATAGGGGCCATGTGGCTGAACCTGACGCATTTCGGCGATATAATCACATGCCGCTTCGCACAGATCACGGTGGGGCTCCTCGTCGCCGTAAAGGCCGCGAGCCTGCAGTCCATAGAAGGGTCGGTCGGATCCGATCAGATGGGCCAGATGGCGCAAGTTGAGCACATTGCCAAACATGCCCGCCACCAGGAAGAAGGGTGTCTTCGATCCACCTTCGCCCGAATGCATCGGCACCAGATGCGTAAAGCGACGTGTAGGTGCGACTGGTGCATTTGCTGGGGTCACTTCCGCAGTGCCCTCGGTGGGGACACCACGTGCGGCGATCAATTCGGCACATTTGCGAATAGTAGGCGCCTCGAACAGCACTGAAATAGGGAAGTCCACATTGTAGGTTTTCCGAATCTGCGCAAAAAGCCGGACGGCGATCAGGGAATGCCCTCCAAGGTCGAAGAAACTGTCCTCGACCCCGATCTGATCAACCCCCAGCAGCTCCTGCCAGAACCCGGCCAATCGACGTTCAATATCATTGTCCGGCGCCACATATTCCCCGTCGAGGTCTGGGCGCTGGAATTTCTGCTCGCTGTCACCGGTGGACGCGCCCGTCTCTGCGGCCTGTTCAATCAGTCCGTTCAGGTCCAATGATGAGAGAATGACCTGCGATTGGTTCAACCTTAGTGCGCGGAAGAAGAGGTCAGCGCCTTCTGTCGAGGAAATACCTTGCGACAAGTTATGACGCAGGCGCTCTTCGGCAGGCGACAGAGGTTGTGCAAGTTCCACATCACCCGTACTCGCGGTGTTTGGTGCTTCACTATGGGCAAAGTCGGCAACGGATTCTATTCGCCGAATGGTGAAGCCTTCGACTTCGACACAGACACTGCCATCAGGCAGGGCAATTATGACATCGAAACTGGCCGTTTCGCCGTCAGCCTGATTGTCACCAGCGCTGCGCACCCAGCTCACGATTTGTGGCCCAAGCGGGTGGTGCACTTTCACCGAGCGATACGAAACGGGCACCCACAGATGGGTAGGTTGATAGCCTTCGATCAACTCCATCGCCCATCCCGTCGCCAAATCCATCAAGCCGGGGTGCAGATCATAGCCTGCGGTCAGATCGTCAGTTAGGCTTCCACGCAGGCTGAGATGGGCGATCCCTTCCTCGGCTCCAAGTGCTGTTTGGGTCAGAACCTGCCAGCGTGGGCCGAACTTCAAATGTGCTTCTTGTGCAGCTGTCAGGCGCGCATTTTCTTCGGCTTTGTACTGCGGAGCGCATCGGGCGATGATAGCAGCAATATCAAGAGGTTCTGGGTTTTCCAGCGGCAAGAGCGACAGGCTGGCCTGCGCGTTCATCTCAAAGCTCGATCCCCCTTCAGGTGCACTCTGTATCACCAGATCATAGCCCATATCGCTGCGTGGCAGGCGCAGTTGCACTTGTTGCCCGGCATCATCGTCAACAGCCAGCGGACGCAGAAAATAAAGGTCGCGAATTTCGAACGGGCCGGCTTCGCCTTGGGCGCGCAGGGCTTCGGAGGCAAGCTCCAGATAGCCTGTGCCCGGCACCAGCGCCTGACCCGCCTTGGTACGGTGATCATCAAGGAACCAGCGCTCCGCCACTTCATACTCTGCGGTAAAAACCCGATTTCCGGACCGGTCAAAAGTGGCGTTGTCCAACATGGGTTGGTCAATCGGTTCAACCGGCGCTTCTTCGGGCCCGATACGCGTTTCCATGGCGTCCGCGGCCATGCCCACATCGGACCAGATGCCCCAGTTTACAGCCAACACCTGTGTTTGGTCTTCCGAGCGCGCGCGCGCATAGGCGTTGAGATACTCATTTGCGGCCACATAATCTATCTGCCCAATGGGCGCGGTTGCCGTCGAGGTCGAGGAAAACAAAACCAGCCAGTCAAGCGCCCCGTCAGGAAATACCTGATCAAGCACCTGTGTGCCGTGAATCTTGGGGGTAAAGATGTCTTCAATCTCCATCATGGACTTGGTCATAATGGGCGCGTCATCGATCAAGCCAGCGGCATGAATGACACCATGGATTTCTCCGAACTCTTGCGCGCTGCGCGCAATGATGCGCTGCATGTCTTCGACATTGCTGACGTCCCCAGCAATCGGCAGGACCTTCCCGCCAGCGGCTTCAAGTGTCTGGATGGCGCGGATGTTCCGGACGGTTCGGTCCTGCGGAGCATTCTGATGCAGTATTTGTTCCCAGCTGTCACGCGCAGGCAGAGGGCTACGGGCCATAAGAACGATGTTGGCTCCGGTTTTGCGGATCAGAGCTTCGGACAATGTGAGCCCAATACCTCCGAACCCACCGGTGATCAGATAAGTGCCCCCGTTGCGCAGAGGTAAATCTGCAATGTCAGGCTCAGGCAGAGGCTGCGACCGGTACCCCTGTACATAGCGTTTGCCGCCGCGAATGGCCGCCGTCAGCGTGGCAGGTTCTGCCAGCAGATCCTCAAGCACCTGACCCACCATGTCGCCGGGCAGCGCCGGGCGGCGGCGTTTGCCTTCGGCTTGAGGCAGATCGATATCGAGCAGGGCACATGTCAGGCCGGGAAACTCGCGCGGGATCACCCGCGTAGGACCTGTCAGCGTGGCTTTTTCCGGGTGCGGTAAATCTTCATCCCGAACCTGTAATGCGCCCGAGCTCAGCACATGCATGTGCAGCGGCATTGGTAGGTCTTCTTCGCCAATCGCCTGCGCCAGGAAAAAGAGACTGTAAAAGCCTTGCTCCAGATTGCGATGGAAGAAACTGCTGCCAGGGCGGAAACTTTCACGGTCTGTCAGGGACCAGCCATGCACGATACGTGTGGGCAGGCGGCTCTGATCCGACAAATCCCTGAGCAGCATGTCATAGCCTTCGCGCCCCCGCTCCGGGGCAAGACAGTAGTGATCTTCATGGATGCGCGCAAAACCGTCGCCAGGAACCACCGTGGTGACGGCATGGCCAGCACCACGCAGGCGCTCAGCCAATTGACGACACAGCCCCGCTTCATCTTCAAAGACAAGCCAGCTTTCTGGTGGCACATCTTCCAGGCCCTGCGCCACGTCGATATCGCAAGCAGCATAGGTAGGGGTCCAGCTGACACGATACCCCCAGCCAGCGGGATCATCGCTGCGCATCAACCATTGAGTTTCAGCATCTGACTGGGCTTTGCCCGGCTCAATGAAATAAGGCGCGCGTTGGAAGGCGTAGCTGGGCAACACGACGCGATTGCGGCGCGCCTCGCCCCAATACTGGCCCCAGTCAAAATCTCCGCCCAACGCCCAGACCCGACCCAGCATCGCCAGGAAATATGCGTCATCAGCGATGTCATCCTTTGGATGGCGCAAGCTGCCGATAACTTGGTTGGCGTCAACCTTGTCATGCTGACCCGTTAACGAGGCCAGCGCTTTGCCCGGACCAACCTCGATGAAAATCCGTTCGGGGTTTTCTGCCAGTGTGGTGATGCAATCTGCGAAATGAACAGTGTTTCTGAGATGCCCAACCCAGTATTCTGGATCAGTTGCTTCCTCGGTTGTGATCCAGGTGCCGCTCCGGTTCGACGGAAAAGGAATTTGCGGAGCGTTCAGGGTGATACTGCGCAGGTAGTCCCCGAAATCCTGCAGGATCGGCTCTAACATGCGGGAATGGGCGGCGATGTCGATCTGGATACGTTGACAGTCGATGTCCTGCGCCTGCAATCGGTCTGCAAGCGCGTCAAGCGCGGCCTGAGGCCCGGTTGCAATACTCAAACCCGGAGCGTTCACCGCGCCCAAATCCAGATCATCCCCCAGCAGCGGGCGCAACTCATCTGCAGGCAGCGGTACGCTCAGCATGCCACCTGCGGGCACAGTATCAAAAAGCTGGCCGCGCAGATGTACAAGGCCGATGCAGTCTTCAAAGGACATGACACCGGCCACACAAGCAGCGGTGTTTTCCCCCATGGAATGACCGACAAGCGCGGCTGGTTCCACACCCCAACTGATCCAGAGCTGCGCCAGCGCATATTCCGTGATCATGATCAGCGGTAATTGCACCGACGGCGTGGTCAGGCGCGCGTCGGCCTCGGCTTCCTGTCCGGGTTCCGGCAGCCACAATGAACGGATGTCATAATCGATCTTGGGCTGCAAAATCTCCAATCCGCGATCCATCCAATCGGCAAAAACAGGCTCTGTTTCATAGAGATCGCGCGCCATGCCGGCATATTGTGCGCCGCCCCCGGGGAACATGAAGACATGATCGGGATTGTCGGAGATGACGGAATGCGTAAAGACCCGGCGAGGGTCGCCGCCTTCCAGAAGCGCCGCGGCTTCCTCGTGGCTTTCAGCAGCAATCACACGGCGTTTTTCAAATCCCTGGCGGCCTTCTTTGAGGGTCCATGCAATATCAGCCAGATCTTCATCCTGATGCCGCCGCAAATGTGCGGCCAGTGCAGCTGAATTGCCCTCAAGCGCCTTTTTGCTGTGCGCAGAAATAGTTAACAACTGGAACGGCCAATCTGATGACTCAGATGCGGCCCGTGCGGGTGCTTCCTCCAGCACCACATGAGCATTGGTACCTCCAACACCCAGCGAGTTCACTCCGGCGCGTCGTGGCCCTTTGTGAGATGCCCATGGGGTCAACTGATCATTGACGCGAAACGGGCTGTCTTCGAAATCGATCGCCGGATTGGGTTTTTCATAGCCCAGGCTTGGTGGGATTTCCTGATGATACAGGGCCAAGGATGCCTTGATCAGGCTCGCCACACCGGCGGCTGTATCCAGATGGCCAATATTGGTTTTCACCGATCCAAGCTTGCAAAAACCCGTCTCATCGGTGGTGTCAGAAAAGGCCTGTGTCAGCGCAGCCACCTCGATCGGGTCACCAAGATATGTACCAGTGCCGTGGCATTCCACATAGTCGAGCGTATCTGCCGTAACATCGGCCATGACATGGGCTTCCGATATGGCGGCGGCCTGTCCTTCGACGGAAGGAGCCAGATACCCGGCCTTGTCAGCACCATCATTGTTGATCGCCGTGCCCCTGATCACACCCCAGATGTGATCGCCATCGGCAATTGCATCTGACAAGCGGCGAAGGATAACGGCCCCCGCCCCCGATCCAAAAACCGTCCCCTGCGCCCGATGATCAAAGGCATGGCAATGACCATCCGGCGACAGGACCTCACCTTCTTTGTAGATATAGCCGCGATTTTGCGGCAGCTCGATGGTGACACCCCCGGCAATCGCCATATCACACTCACCGGTCAACAGCGCTTGCGTAGCATAATGTGTTGCCACCAGTGAGGTTGAACAGGCCGTTTGCACATTCACGCTGGGCCCCTTGAGATCAAGAATATGGCTCAGCCGCGTCGAGAGGAAATCCTTGTCATTGCCGGTATGACGCAACAGGAACATGCCCACGTCGTCCACAAGGTCAGCATTCGAGCAAATGTTGAAATAAAAATAGCTGCCCATACCACAACCGGCGAAGACCCCAATCGGACCTGAAAAGCTCTCGGGTGTATGGCCGGCATTTTCCAGAGCTTCCCAAGACACCTCAAGGAATTGGCGATGCTGCGGATCCATGATGGCAGCTTCCTTGGGGGAGAGGCCAAAAAACTCGGCATCAAAACCCTCAAACCCCTCCAGAGGGGCGGCAAAAGGCACATAATCCGGTCGGTTAAGCAAATGCGGAGCTTCACCCGCTGCGCGTAGATCGTCTTCGCTAAGATGGCGGATGGATTCAATGCCGTCCCGCAGGTTGTGCCAATACTCTTCAACCGAGGCCGCCCCAGGTAAATGCGCGGCCATGCCAACAATGGCAATATCGTTTTCCCGAACGGAACTACTCACTTAAATACACCTATGACTGAACCGCATTGATCTTATGCAGTGCGAACAATGTTGCCAAACAAATCTGGCATTTTAAACACTATACAAATTTTGTGAGGATTTTTATCCCAACAGAATGAGACACATTTTTCATAAGCTAAAGGAACTCTCCAGAAAATGCCTTGGTTTGCGCGACCATAAGACGCGTGAAATCTGTTTAACTCAACGATAGACTGTCTGCAAAATGGATACAGAAAGTCGCTTTAGGGTAGTTTTGTTGCGTTATTGTCTGATGTCAGACGCAGGTTAGCAACTCTATTTCTCAAGCGGTCTGAGCGGACCATTTTTGTCTAGATTTGACGAGAACGTAACGGGCGCAACTCTTCTCTATCTCTTGGCAGATGCTGCAGAATCTTTTTCAGTCCTCCGTGGCGTTGAAGTCTTGATCGACCGTTATCTGGCCTAGACGGTATGTTACCGATAATATTCCTGATCGAGTAATAGAAGAAACATTACAACACGAAACGACCACACAGTGCTCTGGGCTACCGCCCTCCGGTCTCAGCATCCATCATCCAGATGGACCAAACGCCAGTCGTGCACTAACAATCAAATTGGACCACTAAAGTGGGGCTGATCAGGTCAAAACAGCTTCTTTGAAATCCAGACACTCAGCCAATATGCAAAGAAAGACTAAGTAACATGAGTACTAAGAAACTGCGAGTGCTGGTTATTGCTGAAGCCGCAAACCCTGAGTGGGTGAGTGTCCCCCTTGTTGGATGGTCGCTGTACAACGCACTACGAGAAGTTGCGGATGTTCACCTAGTGACGCAAATACGAAATCGCGAAGCAATAGCGCGGGTGGGGCTACAAGAAGGCACCGATTTCACCGCATTAGATTCCGAGGCACTAGCACGGCCCATGTGGAAAATCGCCAGTGTTTTGCGCATGGGAGAGGGAAAGGGGTGGACCACCGAGGCGGCGATTAGTGCCATCGCTTATCCCTATTTCGAAAAACTCGTCTGGAGAAAGTTCGGCAGCCGCATTCGGGAAGGATACTATGACATTGTCCATCGTATTACACCCCTTTCACCAACCGCCCCAAGCTCTTTGGCAAAACGATGTTTAAAGGCAGGCGTCCCATTTGTGCTAGGGCCACTGAACGGGGGTGTGCCTTGGCCTGACGGATTTGATGCAGAGCGAAGACGAGAACGTGAGTGGCTATCTTATGTGCGAGGAGCCTATAAACTCCTGCCCGGAAGAACTGCAACATTGGCTTCGGCAAGTGCTATTTTGACGGGATCAAGATACACTGAAAGCGAGATCCCAAAACAATTTCAAACAAAGTGCATTTATATTCCTGAAAACGCTGTCGATATGACGCGCTTTAACCAAGTCGCTTCTCATTCTGGCAATTTACCTTTGCGCGCATGCTTCATTGGGCGCCTCGTACCGTACAAAGGCCCTGACATGCTAATAGAGGCCGCTGCCCCATTTCTTGCTGACGGACGAATGACACTAGATATCATCGGTGATGGCCCGATGATGCCTGATTTGATAGCGACCACTCAAAACCTTGGAGTTACAGATTCAGTATTTTTTCATGGCTGGGTTGAACACAAGGATGTCCAAGAAACCGCGAGCAAATGCCAGTTATTAACTTTTCCAAGCATCCGCGAATTTGGCGGAGGTGTGGTATTGGAAGCAATGGCAATGGGGCTTGTGCCAGTTATAGTAGACTATGCTGGACCGGGCGAACTGGTAATTTCTGGCACGGGCTACAAGGTCCAGATAGGATCTCGCGACGAGATAATCGAGCGGTTTCGAGATGAGTTGGAGAGCATTTTAAGCAAATTGGATGAACTAGTGGAAGTATCAGACGTTATCAGAGAATACGTGAGAAACCACTTTACCTGGCAAGCCAAGGCACAACAGATAAGCGACGTGTACGATTGGGTTACCAAACGCTCAATCGAGAAACCCACCCCATTTCCCGTAAAATTACCCATTGTTTAGCAAAAGATGAAGAAACCTCACTTTTCTTCTTAAAGACTAATTCTCAAGTGTTGGACATCCTATCCAGTTATTCGGCTACTGGCAGAGAACCCTCTAAATGGTTAGGCAGGATCTTCCGAAAAGCACCTGTTTCATCTCCTTCCCAACTTTGGGTGACATAGTCGCGCGCGGCATAAAACGACACTCCAGCGTCGCAAAAAAGATCGTAGGTCGTACGGAATCTTTCGGTCTGGGAAATTTGATCAGAGGCCGCATCTAGATACCCGGAAAGCGGCACCCATTCGGACGGGCACGTGCTGTCGGATGGAAAAATCGGCAACACATCTGGCGGACTCTCCCAAAACACGTTGCTGTTGAACCCATGCTGATTGGGCACGTCTGATCGGTAACCATCATCGGGCGCATGGGCCATTTTCGTCCAGTTCAATCCGAGTAAATCCAGGACTTCGTGATCGTAGGTCATGCGAATGGCACCAGCGGCGAACACACCTATGGAAGGTGTGCCCGGAAGTTCGTTAAGCTTGTCTCCAAGCACACGTCCCGCATCCGCGATCGCAAATTCTATGATCATATTGCCTTTTGTTTGCACAAAACGGGCTCCAGCCACCAAGGCAGTCACGACGAATGGTACAATCAGCAAGGTTGAAATCTGCCACCGCGGCCGATCTGTGGGGACCCAGCTCGCCAACCCAGCCACAATGATGGGCAAAGCCAGCGGCAGAAAATACAGAAACTGCCGATGTGATCCGAAGTGGTCTCCGCCAAGTACGGTATAGACCATTACACCGCCTACGATCAGATAGACCGAAAGCCAGAAGGCCCCCCTTTGCGCCCAGCCCCCACGTGACAGCACCATCGCACCAGACAGACAGAAACTGACGAACAACAAGACATTCTGCGGTTCTTGTAAGTAAGACAACACATAGCGCGCGCCGAGTTCAGCTTGCGCCAGAAGATCAGTCGAGGTTTTGGCATAGAAGGTGTTGGGAACCGGATAACCAAAATAGCTCAGCCGCCACGCTGTGGCGGCGGCAAAACTCCCCGCGCCTGCCAATCCGATCACAAGCCCGGTCAACAGACCTGGCACAGCAAAAAGTAGCCAGCGCAATACGTAAAACCCCGCAAGCGCCATGGTCAGTGCGATCCCTTCAGGTCGCGTCACAGGCAACAGCGCGGCCAGCACCGCTACCCCCAAAACTAGATTACCGCGCGGCCCTGCCCTGTCGATCCGGCATAAGAGCCAAACCATCACTGCGATCACCATGACCCACAGCGTGACATCCATCAGCGACCAGATCATCCAGCCGAAAAACGCCGGGAAGGCCAGAAAGGCCGCCCCGGTCAGAAGCGCGGGGATCGGCCCACTTTCAGCTGTCAACTCCCGGGTGATCCGCATGGCGCTAAAGAGTGTAACCCAGGCAAACACGGCGCTAAGCGCTGCCAGGCCTATTTCAGGCGTGCTTGAGATCCAGAAGGCCACTGCGTTGATCAGAGTCCAGATAAGCGAGGTTGAGCCTTCGACCCGCTCGCCGCCGATATTGTAGACATAGCCATGCCCCGCCGCGAGGTTGCGACCATAAACCTGCGTGATGTTGGCATCGTCAATGCCAACCGTCGGCATCAGAACCCAATATGCCAGAGCGGCACCTAGCATGGTGATCAGAAGCGCCACCAGCGCCGTCAGTCCATGATCCGCACTTGAAGAATAGGCCATATGTCAATGCTCGAGCAAAAGTTCGATATCCTTTGAAATCTCTGCATCCGTCAGAATGCTCAAATCGGGATGGGTCGGGAAATTGATCAGCCGCTCGTAAATGGCACTGACCTGTGGCAGCGGTGCAAGCGGCGGGTACTGCCGGGCGATATCCACACCAAGCTTCAGATTGGCAAGACGTGCATGATCAATCGGACGTGGCAACAATACGGGTATGCTGTTGGTGACCGGGGCTCCATCCGTTGGCAAAAGCGATGCGGCGCCCGCATCCGTGAAGAGGGCGGCAATGCGGGTACGCTGTTCGAGATAACCGGGTTTCCACTTAGCGACGTTTGCAAGCCGCGCAATCAGAAACGCACATGAGATGTCAGAGATTTTGCCGTTGTTTAGCCAGTATTCTGGCGCCTCTGGTATCCGGTCGTAGTTGATCAGCAGGCGCAGAAACTGGGCCGCCGAAGCTGGCGATAGCACCATCCCCCCTTCACCCAATCCATAGGGTTTCGTGTGGTGCAGGCTGAAAACCTGCCACGGCCAAGGCGGAATGTTGCGCGCCATCCCTGCAGCGTTGTCTATGATGAGCTGCTTGCCAGTTTGCTTGGCAAAAGCGATGAACCGGTCAAAATCTCGTACCAGACCAAAAGGGTTGGTAACGATAATGCCATCATAGCTGTCGGCCTCCAGCGTCAGGATATCGTCGAGGTCCATGACGCCCTGTTCGTCGCAATCGACGAAAGACATGTCCGAGAAATATCCTCGCCCGAGGTTCTTGAAGCTGAAGGCAGACCCAACCCACCTCAGTTTCGGCACTCCTGTGTCAGCCGCCAAGGCTCGTGCAGCCATCTCCAGCGCGATCCCAGCATTGGCACAAGGCGTCAGCGTCAGTTCAGGACCCAGCGACATATGCGTGGAGTAATCGGCGACCAACTGGTCATAAAGAGGTCCAAAGTTGGCCCATTGGTTCATGGCCGAACAGGTTTCCAACAAGCTGGCGACCAAAGGTATGTCTGGATTCTTCGCCTCAACGAATTTCACAGCTAAGTGTGTCGTGGTGAATTTTCGGGCTTTTTTTTCAGCCTTTTCCATCCCAATTCCCTTGAGGGTATTGCTATAATTTAGCCGCTCTTCAATTGTACGTGCATCTCGAGGAATCTGCTTCAAAGCCTTTCCAATAAGCGTTTCAAACTATCCGGTTCAACTTGAAATCCGTTGTCGACCGGGTCTCCGACAAGGAAAGCGTAAGACAAGCCCATCCTGTCAGTAAACTCTTTATATACCATCGAAAAACGATCTGGTGGCTGTATGATCAAAAAGGCACCACCATCGGCAACGGAAAAAAGCGCGTGGGCGATATGGCTGCCTTCGACACCAGCAACGACACGAGCCCCCATAGACAGTCGGGTAATTTCCTCCCCATCCATTTGGTCAGGGTCGATGATCACGAAGCCCTCGGCCTTCAGTTCTTGGGCAATTTCAGCCTCATTAATCAATTCACGACGCTCGCCACCGCGCCCACGCAGGATATAAACGCCCCGTCGGTCCGGAAGAGGTCCATCAGCACACACAAACCGACGCGCCCGCGCCCGCAGCTCCTGATACCTCGCTGCCCGGAATGCATTTTGTCCGACATCTGAGTAAACGGTCAGATTCCTGACACGGCCACGCATAACCACAGGCGGTGCAGCCATACCGAAGACCTTACGATATCCCTCTTCGTGCCAGCGGGGTAACGCGCATAAGGTGATTGGATGATCATTCGGCCCGGGCAACAACTCCATGGGCAGGTTGTCCCACATGAAATGACCGAAATGCTCACTTCCGACCCTGCAGGTCACAAGTTGTGCACTGTCCAACTCCTGCCATTCTCTCTGGGGCTTCCCAAACAATCTGTCGTTGCCCGCCCCATAGCGCCCCCGCAATGCACCCTTATAAAGATACGCGCCTGAAACCAGTACATCTGACATCTCGTAAGACAAGGTCGGCCCGTGGTCCATTGGCGCGCCCTTGATCAAAACCTGTTCGATATCCCAGCTGCGCCAAGGAGCAATCCTTTGCACTTTTTCCAGGTCTACTTCCGAATACACCGCAGGCTGGCTTGAGGAGCGCTCACCTGGGGCCAGTTCGTGAACACGATCTGCCCTACTCAGAAAGTCGCCCCCGCGCCCCCGTGCCAAGCGCGCGGCCATCCAACGCATTTTGATAGTGTCGATCACCACAAAAGAATCCTCTCTGGTTGGGAAGCCGGCACTTTACAACTGTACAGACAAGGCTTGGCAAGGTCATCAAACATACAGCGATCAGGCAAGGCTCAGTCTTTGAAAAAGTGGATCGCGAGCGGATGACGTTTTAATCAAGGATTTGATCTTTTCACTCTATGAGGAAAGAGCACGCGTGGTCCGCGTCTGGTGATACCGAATTGCGTTTCATCATAAATTTCGGAGCTTATGCCGTTATTTTTGCCTTCTGGCCAGAAGGTTTTCGAAAACAGATTTCCCTCTCGCTAATTCATCCCTATTCAAAAACGGGGGAGAACAGATGTTGCAAACCCAGAGCTGTGGTTATGGTTACGTGGTTGTTGTCGTGATATGCGGCTCTTCCATCCTTCATCGCTGAACAAATGTCGCCCGTACAAAACTCCGGCCAGGTTTCCAGAAGTGTGACATTCGGGCGGCGCAGCACGGGTTCGAGCGCTCGATTAGTGTTGTACATTCGTTGTTTCAAATCTTTGCTTTGAACCAGTGTACGGGCCATAAGTTCGCTGTCATCCATGCCACGTAGCGCCGCATCGCGTGCCAAAAAATATGATAGATAGTTTGAAATTTCTGGCGGATGTTCCAATACGAACACCCTGTCAGATTTATTCTCCAGTTCATCAACGGTAAAATGAAGAGCCTTTGCAAAAAGTTGTGGCTGATCATCCCCAGAAAGCCCGCCAATTGATGGAAACAACTTGGTCGTTGTTCCTTCATCCAAGCCGACGCCCTTACCCTCAACATGATAGGCCCAGCGACTCACTAAAAGCACCGCCTTCAAATCCGGCAATTCTTCCAAGCCTTGCTGAAGAGACGTATTTGCGGTTTCGCATTTCCTGTCTTCTAATTCTGGCTGAAAGCTCTCGTCCTTTCCAATCCCGAACACAGGTGCGCAGCCAAGCTGCCAAACAACCAATGTAGGCACGCCAGCCGATCTTGCGGCAGCCTCTATACCAGCCGACAAAGCAACAAGGTGGCTGTCTCCCCAAATCAATACTTCAGGGTCACCTTCTGGACCGATGTGGCAAACTGTGCTGCCCGGAAAGGCGTAGCTCTCGGAAAGACGGCAGGTCGGTGTATCCCATCTGAAGTCCTGTGAAGCTTCAATGTGGGTA
Source organism: Ruegeria sp. CE6 (assembly GCF_056537485.1). Taxonomy (NCBI): domain Bacteria; kingdom Pseudomonadati; phylum Pseudomonadota; class Alphaproteobacteria; order Rhodobacterales; family Roseobacteraceae; genus Ruegeria; species Ruegeria sp. CE6. Next base: position 81,983 of record NZ_JBQFRR010000007.1, read on the forward strand.
CGTACATCGTGGGGGAAGCGTTCGACTATCCCATCCCCAAGATAGATCACCGCGCCACCGCCTAGGGTGATTATCGAGGCTCCGGCAGCGCCTCCCAAAAGCGCCTGAGGTTTCAGATTGCCAAAACGAACAGGTTTTTCAATGAACCGTAAGGACGCCCAAGCCAATATCACAGAGACGCCGATCAACATCACTCGTACCAGCAGGCTCAATTCCTCACCCGAATAGTATTGGGCCAGCACGATCACCGGCCAGTGCCAAAGGTAGAGGGAATAGGAAATCAACCCGATGAAGACGAGCACCGGATGGTTCAATGCCCAATTGACGGGATTGTCATGTTTACCGTTTCCGATGATCAGAACTGCGCCCAGAACCGGCGCAAGGGGCCAGATCCCCGGGAAACTCTCGTCCGACGGGATCAGCGTCACGGACCCAACAATCAGCAGTAAGCCGATCCAGCTGACAAGCGGATGTATGGACCATCGCCAGCCATAGCGATGCCCAAAGATCGCCAGACAAACACCAGCAAGAAGCTCCCAGGCCCGGAAGGGGAACAGATAGAAAGCCGCGGGCTGAGACAGGGAGGTGAAGCCAATACATGCCACCAATGACACCAGCCCAAGACTAATCAGGATAGCTGGCAGCCATTTTTGGGCACGTCGTAAAAGCAAAAGAAAAAGCGGCAATATGATGTAAAACTGCTCTTCGACCGCCAGTGACCACGTATGTAACAAAAGTTTCTCGTCCGCTGCGGTGTCGAAATATCCCGCAGACAGGTAGAAATAAACGTTGGACAAATAGACCGTAGAAGAGATCAACTCTTTGCCCAGCTCTTGAAACTCGAACGGCAGAAGGACAAACCAGCCGACCACAAGGCAACTGATCGCCATCGTGAAATAGGCTGGTGCCAGTCGCCGTATCCGGCGGAGAAAAAACTGGTCCCATCGGATTCCACCCGTCTGGGTGAGTTCCGACCAAAGCAACCCGCCAATCAGAAAACCGGAGATGACAAAGAAGATATCAACGCCAACAAACCCGCCACCCAGACCGGGGAGCGAAAAATGGAAAAACACAACCGGCAGGATCGCCAAGGCGCGCAAGCCATCGATTTCACGTCTGTAGTCAGATGATGAGACCGTCATCCTTTGTCCCTAGAAGTACTCAATAATCAAATTTACCGATACACCCAACCTTTCGACACAAGATAAACCCAAGCCGCGTTCGTCTGTTATCAGAGCTTTTCAGAACACGTCGGTGATTTCGTACAGTACGATCTGGTTCGGTTTCAGTTTAGGCGACGGCAAATCAGGGCTGCAAGCGTTGTTTTTAGGGTGTCTTTTTCTTGATCTCCTTCCATTTTTAAACTCTGCACAGTTCTGCCGTCGCAGACATCAGCGGGTGTTCGACTGGTGATGTTCTCACTGTGTCGATGAATTGCCTGCAGAAGTCCCTGAGACGACCATAACGAGCATTCGCAACACCGGATGCGCTTTGATATGCGGGCTGAAGTGATCAAATGTTCTCAACACAGAACAGTGTCTATTAGGCGCTTTGGATTTTGAACGACCGTCGCACAATTGCAGCAAGAGCGTCACGGGATCATTATTCTTGCTCCAGCGGCAAAAAAATGTCTCATCCTCTGCGGCCTTCAGCGTGGCCGCCGCTAAACATTTGGCCTAAAACCAAATCCGGCACTGGTTCTTTTGGGGTGTTTCGTAATACTAGCGGCGCAATTTGAGCGGTTATTTTGTATGCAGGCCAAAGATCTATACGACGACTATCTTGCACGAAGGCATTTCGGCTCGCTTGACGGGCTCAGGTGTCTTTGCATCGGCGCAGTACTGTGGCACCACAGCCCGCTCTTTGATCCGGGTCAGGAACCTTTACGCCTGTTGGATCGCGGCTTCCTTGGTGTGGACCTGTTCTTCGTGCTCAGTGGGTTCTTGATTACGACGCTTCTACTGCGCGAAGAGGCCCGTAAGGGGCAATTTTCTATTGCGGGCTTCTACTGGCGTCGGGCGCTGCGGATCCTGCCGGTCTATTTCCTGATCGTGACAGCCTTATCGATCTATTACATCGCGTTGAAAGGCGAGACCCAATATGTGCCGTTGGTCAAGTTCTACTATTTTTTTATGGCCAATTTCCTGACCGAAGAAATCCCGCTTCTAGCACCAACCTGGTCACTTTCGGTCGAGGAACAATACTACCTGCTCTGGCCGCTGGTCCTGCTTTTGACCCTGCATATGCGCCATATCCGCGGCTGGCTTTTGGCGGCGGCCATCGTATTTTGTGCCTATGCCCAACAATGGGGGATGTGGCCAGGCCCGCTGCGTACCGAGAACGCGGTCTGGGCACTACCGGGGGGAGCTTATGAGGCCATCTTGTTGGGCTCATTTCTGGCTGTATTGTTGAATAATCGTCGTGGCTACATGGTACTGTCACGCGGCCTTGGTGGTCGATGGAGCGCGCTGATCTGGCTCGGTGTCTTGATAGTTGCTCTGGAATTTCTACCCGTAAACCTGACAGGTTGGCCACAGCTTGTTGTGCATCTGATCATGGCGCTCCTGCTGGGGTCTTTGGTCGTGCGGGAGGACAACGCATTGTCCCCTGTTCTGTCACTACCACCCGTCGCGCGGGTAGGTGCGATCAGTTACGGCGTCTACCTGTATCATCTGATCGGGTTGGATTTCACAACCCGCGGCCTGGCATTTCTGGGCGTCTCCGCGGGTGATCCAAGCTGGTCGCTTCTGGTCACTCTGGCTTATATTCCGATCTCCATCGCAATCGCTGAAATAAGCTTCAGAACCTATGAAAACTACTTCCTGTCATTCAAGCGCCGAAAGCCATTCCTCGGCCTGCTACAGAAGCCCTGATTTCTGTAGAAAAAGGGCGGTAGAGGAATGCTCAACCGCCCTGAGGATCTGAGTGGCCGGTTCAGCCAATCATATAGACCAATTCGGCTTCGTTATAGATTTCCGTCGGCAGGGTATCGGAATGCGGATCATGACCATCTGTCAAGGCCGCCCAAAGGGCAGCGCCATGGTCGTCCATATCACCCTCTTCACCAACATAGGACATATTCACGGAGCCCGAGCCCTCTGTCACCGACAGGGTGATCGTATCATTGGTGTAATCGACCACCAGATCGGCGTCATGGTTGCCTGCCAAACCATTGAAATACACGTCGGAGAACTCCCCGATTATCTCATCGACGGACAACAGCTCATATGTGCCGACGGAAAGGCCAGAGAGGTCCAGATCAAGCGTACCCAGACCAAGGTTCGCGCCCGAAGCGACGTCCGGGTCGTCACCGAAGGCACCTGAGCGGAACTCCCCGATCCCGCCGATGTCGCCATCCTCGGCCGAGAAGGCCAACGTACCATCTTCGGCAAGGCGCAGCACGGCGGTGTCGCCTGTTTCTCCATCGAAACCGACCTTGGCATCGTTGCCTTCAACATGAAGGATCGCACCAGCCTCGACATCGTAATTGGCACCATCTGTGGCCAAAATCGCCTGACCATCCGTGACGGTGGTCTGGGCACTCCCGCTCATATCACCGGTATTGACGAAACGGCCGCCGTCGACATTGAGCACGAGTGTATCGTCGTCGCCATAGCCATTCATCCACAATTGGCCGACATTGGAGACCTGAATCGTGCCGCCATCTTCGCCGACCGTGGTGTCGCCAGTGACAGTCAGCTTGCCATTACCAACGGTCAGCGTACCGCCGTCGCCCAACTCGAGGTTCGCAATGACAGTTGTGCCACCGTAACTGACCCAATTGCCGCCCAGATCGACACTGTCGCCGGCAACGCTGCCAGGCAGGTCTTCGGTCGTCCAGTTGAGCCTGTTGTCCCAGCGGATACCATCCCCCAGATCGCTGGGCACGAACCGCACGGTTTCAGCGATGACGCGCTCCTCGACGGCCAAGCCAAAGCCGGTCTGGAAGAAGTCAATGATCAGGTCGGCGTCCACATAGTGATCAAGTTCGCCGTCGGCCTGAGCCCGCAGAAACGCCACCAGATCCGGAATATCTGCATTCGGATCGCCCAGAAGTTGCTGGGTGAAATTCTGAATCGTGGTCGCGTTAAGAATGTCCGTGTTGAGACCATCAATATTCTGGTCTGGTTGCTCTTCTCTTGAACCATCCCAGTTATATACGATGGTGTCGTCATAGAAAGGGTTCTGGGTGTGACCAACAGCATAGCCTGCCCATTCCTTATAAGCTATCTCTTCCGGATTGTCGGGGTTGGCCAAGTGCGCGATGATATTGTCTATCATCGTTGTATCCAGACCGTTGTTGTGTATCCCTATAGATGGCGCGCCAGTATGTTCTGCCACGTGATAGCCTGCCGAGGTCACGACGTTGTCTGCAAAAAGTGTATAATTGCCAATGTAGCCCGAACCGTTCCAATTGCCCCCGGCAAAGTTGCCTGCCGCGTTGCTGTTTGCGAGGACGTTGTCCTCGATGAAGCCGCCTGAGCGGATCATCATCGCATTGTTTGCCGCATTCATCACAATGTTGTCGCGGAATGTGACATCCAAGTTGTTGTAGTCAATGTAGACACCGTGACTGAACACACTCGGAGGTTGGCCACCAGAGGTCGACAAATTCGGGTCATAGTCTGGAGCAAACCCATTTTGATCAAACAGAGTATTCTGGATGAGCAGACCATCAGTATTGCTCATTAGAATTCCCGTCGCGCCCTCATAGCCAGTCCAAGACCCGCCCTCCAATGGTGACGTAAGATAAACATCTGTGACTGTTGAGTTATTCAGGGTAAATCCAACGGCACCGTCAACCAGCAGAGTATTGCTGTTGAAATCCACATTGTCGAACAACAGGTGAGATCCAGTTAGAGATTGGACCCCACCGGTCACCTCCAGATCGGAGAAGACAATATAGTCGCTTTGTTCGGCAATGATCGAGATGTTGTCATGAAGGGTTGGGCGGTCTCCGTCACCATAAGCGGTAATATGAATCGGATGCAGGGGGCTCTCACCTTGAGTGCCCCATTCGATGATGCTACCCAGCCCATCATACTCATATCCGCGCTCAAACAGGAGCCAGTGCGAGGACGGCTCGGAGCCGGAACCCGTGATCTGACGCCACAGCATCATCCCGGCCTGACTGTCCAGCGCCATACCTTCACTGCCGCCGTATTCAGGATTGTTGACAAGCCATTGCGCCGTAATCTGGTCAGCACGCAGCCCCTCAATGGCGGCGATATCCGAGATGCTCAGCGCATCATTGCTGCCCGAAACATAGACCTCACGGTGATTGTCACCATGCTCGACAACGACATTCCCGTTCTCATCCTGCTCGAGCATGTAGAAGTCACCTTTTCCCCAGCCATCGCCCTGCGTGGTCGGCTGCACGTTCACAGTGCTACCATGCACTTCGGTGGCACCGCCTGCATAAGTGACTTCATAGGTAAAGTTTATCTGACCCGAAAACTCCTGCTCGTGGCTCATCACCAGCGCCAGTGTATTGTCCGGGTTCACGGTCAGGTTCCCGTGATCCGGGCCTTCCAGAATAGAAATACTTTCAACGGATTCGCTATTTTCCACCTGTAGCGTTGTCACTCGACCGCCAGCCACGGAAAAGGCCGAATCCACGTCTACGGGTGGGATTCCGCCACCATCCGAGTTGTCATCCTGATCACCTGGTGTCGGATCAACAGGTGTCGGATCAACAGGATCATCCTCAACGGGATCTTCGTTCACCGGCGTCTCATCGACAGGCGTCTCGTCAACGGGTGTCTCATCGACAGGGGGCGGGGTTCCGTCGCCAGGGCTTGCCACATGATCCCCGGTCAGCAGGACGCGGTTACCACCAGTATCGGGGCCAGCCCACTCGAGCATCAGGGTCGCATCGCCATAGGCCTCGAAGTAGAGCGCCTCAAGGCTATGGGTGCCCGCCGACAGCTCGATCGTGGCGGTCTGTAGCTCAGTCGCATGCAGCCCGTCGTTGTCGATCAGGTCCTGACCATTGAGCCGCAGGCTGGAACCGTCATCCGATAGCAAATAGAACGTGTAACTTCCCGCCTGCTCAATATGCAAATCGGTCGTGGCACGCACGGCAAAGACGTCCTCACGGCCGCCCTCCCAGATCTGAGTGCTCCCATCGTAGTTCAGTGCATTGGTGAGCGTCGTTTCATCCGCTGCAGCAGAAAAATCAATCTGCGACA
>NZ_JBQFRR010000008.1:0-39099 GCF_056537485.1 Ruegeria sp. CE6
AGAGTTCAACGACAGCCTCGCCATCCCCCGCAAACTCTCCGACCTCGGCGTCACCAAAGCCGCCATCCCCGAACTGGTCCAAGGCGCAATCATCGACCCCTCATGCGGAGGTAACCCAATCCAACTCAACCAACAAAACATCACTGAGCTGTTTAAAGTGGCGATCTGACAGTGAGCGCTGAAATCGTTCTCATAATCCTTGCGGCCGCGTTGCTGCATGCGATCTGGAACACGGTTGTAAAAACGGCCGCTGACCGAACAGTCACGCTGGGTCTGGTTGCACTGGGGCATGTTATCCCGGGGGCGCTGATGGTAGCGGTTCTGCCGCTGCCGAATGTCGAGAGCCTGCCATATCTGGCAGGTTCGACTGTCGTTCATTTCGGATATTTCTACATGCTGAATCAGGCCTACCGGCATGGTGATCTCAGTGTGGTGTACCCGATCGCGCGCGGTGTGGTTCCTGCGCTGGTCGCTCTTTGGGCCGTAATATTTGCGGGCGAACATCTGCCGACGCAGGCATGGATTGGGATCGCGGTGATTGCCACCGGCATTCAACTGTCCAGCTGGTCGGTTTTGAGGCAAGGGGTCGGTAGGGCATCGCTTGTTTTCGCATTGGGAACGGGCTGCTTTATTTCCATCTACTCGCTTGTGGATGGCCTGGGCGTGCGGGTGTCAGGCAACATCCTGAGTTATTGGGCCTGGCATTCGGTTCTGCATATCTTTGTTGTGGGCTTCGTCGCGCTACGGCGAGGCGCGCGTGTGCTTGATTTGCCTCTGCGCATCTGGGTGATCGGGATTGCAGGCGGAATGGTGTCGATGACCGCTTACGGCCTAGTGCTTTATGCCAAGAATTTCGCTCCGCTTGGCGTCGTGTCAGCCTTACGCGAAACCTCAGTGATCTTCGCGGCCCTAATCGGATTTCTGTTCCTGGGTGAAGGCAATCCCATGCGACGCCTTCTGGCGGCCGTGATGATGGCCGCTGGCGTGACGCTGATCGCATTGTCGTCATGAACACATGCTGGGATGAGTTGAATGATTCTTGCGAGAGATCTGAAATCCACCTGTCACGCCGCATGAAACTGCAGGTTTGCTGTGCCATGTTGACCGGAAAAGGCAAAAAAACCAAAATTGTCGCAAAAGATTTACATTTATTGTGGATTTTTGCGCGAAAATGTGACCGAGTCTGAAAATGGATGATGATAGCGTAACCATCCCACATCGTGGCCGAGAGCTGCTGGATGTCCTTGCGCGGCTGGGGGGGTCAGCGCGCAACACTCAGATCGCCCAGATCATGGACGTCTCTGAGGAAACTGTGCGTCGTTTGGTCAAGGCACTGGCGCGCGCGAACAAGGTTGAGCGTGTGCATGGCGGCACATTTCTGTCTCGGGCGCAGGATACACCGATGTTTTCGGGCGCTCTGGAGTATAATGCCGACGAGAAAACCAATATCGCCAAGCGGGTCTGCGGGTTGCTTGAGGACGAGATGGTGTTGTTCATCACCGTTGGCTCGACCATGACTCATGTCGCCGAGCAACTACGTGAGCTGCGGGGTTTGACCGTCGTTAGCAACTCTTTGTCAGTTGTCGCATCCCTGGCCGATCACAATGGCACGCGCGCCGTTCTGGCAGGGGGCGAAGTAATCCGCTCCGAGCGAGGCAGTTTTGGCCGTGCGGCTGAAGAACTGGCGTGTCAGTACAGCTATGACGCGGTGATCTGCGGCGCGGATGCACTGTCGCTGGTTGGAGGTGTATTGGCCTCGAACCCGCTGGAGGCGGATCTGACCCGTGCGCTGCAAGGGAACACGCATCGCATGATCGTTGCAGCGGACCACACCAAATTCGGTGCAAAGGCAGCCAACGTGTCTTGCCCGTTCGACAAGGTGACGGATCTGGTGACCGATATCGCCCCACCCGATGCGTTTGCACCCGTTCTCAAGCAAGCTGGGGTCCAAGTGCACATTGCAACGCAATACGATGTCAAATCCGGGCCAGATGAAACAGAGCCCCGGAAGCAAAAAAAGAACAAAGAAACCTCCGAAAGCAAAGCGGGCAAATCGGGCTCTCGGAAACGCAAAACGAAATAAACAAAACCTAGGGAGAAAACATGAAAAAGCTTCTTATGTCTGGTGTGGCCTTTGCCACAATCGGGGGCGCGGCCTGGGCCAATTGTCCTGCTGCAACCGTCGCGGATATGCAGGGCGTCGCAGCCGGTGCTTATCCTCAGCAGTTTGATCTGTCCGAGTTTCAATCAGCTGCAAACTGCACGCTCAGCTTTGCAGAAAACCCGGCTATTGGGGATCTGAACGGCATGATCCGTGGCAATGGCGATCTTGCGGCCGTGGCAGATCGTCTGCCAGCTGACCCGTTAGTCATCGTACCCTATGACTCGATAGGTCAGTATGGCGGTGTTCTGGACGCGCTCTCCAACGCCACAGAAAGCGGCACCTCGGACTTCCTTTCGGTGCGTCACGTCAACCTGTTCCGCTATTCCGACGACCTGCAGACCTTGGTGCCCAACGTGGCGAAATCCTGGGAATGGAACGATGACTTCACCGTGCTGACCGTGAATCTGCGTGAAGGCCACAAGTGGTCGGATGGCGCGCCATTTACGGCGGCGGATATCGTCTTCTGGTACGATAACCTGATGATGGACACCAATGTCATCGCCGAAGCGAAGGATTATGCGCTGGCGGGCGGTGAGCCGATGAAGGTCGAAGCGTTGGACGACACCACCGTCCGCTTTACCCTTGCCGCGCCCAAGCCTGGCCTGACCGAGACATTCTCGTTCACCTATGTGCAGCCCTACCAGCCCAAGCATTTCTTTGAAAAGTTCCACCCGGCGCTGGATGACAACGCCGACGCCAACGCGCAGGCGCTTGGTTATGAAAACGGGTACGAGCTGATCAAGGCCTATTATGGCAACTCGGACTGGATGGATACGCCATCTCCGATGCTGACAGCCGGTGACAAACTGGCGGGTCTTCCCACCGACACCATGCCGACGCTGGAGAGCCATATCCTTGTGAAGGAGAGCACCGAGGGTCGTCACTACGTGGCCAACCCCTATTTCTTCCAGGTCGACACGCAGGGTAACCAGCTTCCCTACATTTCGGAAATGGATGAAACTTACGTTCCGGACGAAGAAGTACGCACCCTTAAGTTGCTGAATGGCGAGGTCGATTACAAATCGCAGGGTGTTAACCTGACATCCGCTCCGGTGCTGCTCGAAGGTCAGGAGAACGGTAACTACACGGTCGAGGTGAAGCCTTCGATCGGCTATCCGGTTCTGACCTTCAACGTGACCGCAGAAGACGAGGCCAAGCGCGCGATCTTTAACGATATCCGGTTCAGAACTGCGATGTCTGTTGCGATGGATCGCAACCAGCTGAACGAGGTTGTGGCTTTTGGTCTGGGAACACCGACACAGTACATCGGCTTCTCGCCACGTCCCGATTTCATCGACGAAAAATGGTCGAACCATGAGATCGAATTCGACGCAGAGCGCGCCAATGCGCTGCTGGACGAAGTCGGTCTTGTCGACAAGGACGGTGATGGCTTCCGCGACTTGCCGAATGGTGATCCGTTTGTTCTGGATTGGCAGTTCTCGACCCAGCCAGCTTCGGCGCAATTGGTGGAACTGATTGCTCAGAACTGGAAAGACGTTGGCGTCAACACCGCGATCAAAGAGGTGACATCCGACGAATTCCGCGCCGCACAAACGGCCAACTCGCTGGATATGGGCCTATGGCTGAAGAGCCAGCCAGCCGGGTCGATCCTCGGGGACAGCGAGATCTGGGTGCCTCCGTTTGATGGCTATTTCGACGTACGTACAGGTATGCTCTGGGCTGAATATATCAGCTCAAACGGTGAAAACGGTGTTGAACCACCGGCTTGGGTCGCGGATCTGAAGGCTGCATTGGACACCTATCAGTCCAGTGCACCCGGCTCTGATGCGTCAGTATCCGCCGCGCAGAAGATGGTCGAGATCATGACCGGCGAGCTGCTGTTCCTGGGTACCGTGAATGCTCCTGCCCCGATCTATCACTCGAACAACCTGCAGAACTTTACCGAGTTCAAAACGCAGTCTTACGAGTTCTATCGGACCTATCCTTACCGCCCCGCCCAGTGGTGGCTGAGCGAATAAGGTTGAGAAGATAAGAAGGTGGGCGCCCGCGCCCGCCTTCGCGCATCCCGCGGGGACAGATATGTTGCAATTCTGCAGATTTGCCGCCACCCGGGCGGTTATGGCGTTGGTCACTTTGGTCATCGTATCGCTGATTGTTTTTTCACTGATGGAACTGGTGCCCGGTGACTGTGCCGAGCGCTATTTGGCGTATAAAAACACCCAAGGGTCCGCGATCACCGTTGCTGACGTTGCAGCAGAACGCGCCCGACTGGGGTTGGATCAACCGTTCCTGACCCGATGGGCCACTTGGTTGTCAGGGGCATTTCGTGGCGATTTCGGCGAAAGCTGCATCCTGCGGGTGAATATTGCACAGCTGCTGGGCGACAAGTTCTGGCTGTCGCTGTGGATCTGCCTTGGCGCTTTGACGCTGGCTTATGCCATTGCAATCCCTGTGGGCATCATTTCTGCCGCCTCGCGCAGTGCGGTACTGAACAACTCGCTGCGGATCGTCAGCTATCTGGGTTTGGCGATGCCGAACTTCCTGCTGGCCCTGATGGTGATGCTGGTTTCAACCGTCTATTTCGGCGAGACTCTGACCGGGCTGTTCTCGCCCGAGTACAAAGAAGCGCCTTGGTCTTGGGGCAAGTTCCTCGATTTGCTGAAACACGCCTGGCTGCCGATCTTCATTCTGGGCTGGTCGGCCACAGCCTTTGCGCTGCAGACCGTGCGCGCGTTGATGTCGGATGAGATCGGGAAGCTGTATGTCACCGCTGCTGCCGCGCGGGGCATTTATGGCCGCCGACTGTTATGGCGCTATCCGGCCCGTCATGCACTGGGGCCGATCGTCAACAGCCTTGGCTTTGACCTGAACCGGATCTTCAACGAACTGCCCATTGTGGCGCTGATCCTGACATTGACCGAAGCCGGGGCGCTTTTGCTTGAAGCGTTGGCGCGGTCCAATGATCAGCAACTTGCGGGGGCCATCATCTTTCTGCTGACGGCATCAATCGTGACGTTGAATTTCTTCACCGACATTCTGCTTGCGGTGATCGACCCGCGCGTGCGCAAAAGTATCCTCAGGTGACCAGATGACTGCGACAATCGAAAACCAAAAGGCAAAAGAAGCCTATTTCACCGCCTCGCAGCGTCAGTTGATCTGGGCCCGATTCAAGAAACAGCGCGCGGCGATGATTGCGGCCACAGTTCTGGTCGTCCTGATCCTGTCGGGCATCTTTGCTCCGTTCCTGTCGCCCTACGATCCGACCGCCGCAGGGCGTGACAAAGACTATCTGAACGGAGCCCCGCAGATTCCAAAATTCTGCGACAAGAATGGCTGCTCGATCCGCCCGTTCCTGCACGGGGTAACCCGCGAACGCTCGTTGGCGACCAATTTCCGCTGGGTCGAGAAAGTGAACGAGGATGAACGCCGATATATCCAGTTCTTCGTTCGGGGCGACAAATATAAGTTGTTTGGAGTCATTCCCGGTAACATCCATCTGTTTGGTGTCGATCAGGGCTATGTTCACCTGTTCGGAACCGACAGTGCCGGCAAGGATATCTTCAGCCGTACACTGCATGCGGTTTGGACGTCGCTACAGGTCGGAACGCTTGGGGTGATGATTTCGTTCGTGCTGGCGCTCGCGATCGGAGGGGTGGCTGGATATTACGGTGGAATGGTCGACAGTGTGATCCAAATGATCACCGATGCGATCCGTACGGTTCCGGCCATACCTCTGTTCATGGCGATTGCGGCCTTTATCCCGCCGGAATGGTCGGCCGAAACAAGATTCTTTGTCATCACAGCCATATTGGGATTGGTCGGCTGGCCTACTTTAGCACGGCGAGTTCGCACCCATCTGTTGACCGAACGCAATCAGGAATATGTGCTTGCGGCAAAGCTTTGCGGCGCATCGCCGGGCCACATCATCCGGCGTCATCTGCTGCCCAGCTTCACCAGCTACATCATCGTCGATCTGGTGATCTCGTTCCCCTATATGGTCCTCAGCGAAACCGCGCTCAGCTTTATCGGGCTGGGGCTGAAAGATCCGGTCAACTCACTTGGCGTGATGTTGCAGAATGTGACCAAGGCGGATGTTCTGCTGAATTACCAATGGTATTTCATCCCGGTCATCTTCTTTGTCGTTCTCGTGATGTCTTTCGTGTTCGTTGGCGATGGCCTGCGCGATGCGGCTGATCCTTATTCGGAGACCCGCAAATGAGCCTGATCGATGTCGAAAACCTGTCCGTTCAGTTCAAAACCGATGAAGGGTTGATCACGGCGGTTGAGGATGTTTCGTTTTCACTCGCCCCAGGCGAGGTGCTCGGGCTGGTCGGCGAAAGTGGATCGGGAAAATCAGTGACGGCAAAGTCACTGATGAAACTAAATCCACCCAACGCGATCTATGCGCCGGAAAGCCGGATCGATCTGCATCTCGACAGCGGCCCGGTTGATATCATGGCGCTGAAGCGGCCCAGGGACATGGAGATTGTGCGCGGCGGGGCGATCAGTATGATCTTTCAAGAGCCGATGGCCAGCTTTGCCCCCGCGATCACCATCGGCAAGCAGATGGTTGAACAGTTGCTGATCCACACGGATCTCAGCAAAAAGCAGGCCAAAGAACTATCGATCGAAATGCTGGACCGGGTGGGTATCCTTGAACCAGCGGCCCGGTTCAACCAATACGCTTTCGAATTGTCGGGCGGGATGCGTCAGCGGGCGATGATCGCCATGGCGCTTTCGACCAAGCCCAAACTGCTGATCGCGGATGAGCCGACAACGGCGCTGGACGTGACCATTCAGGCTCAGGTTTTGGATCTGATGAAGGATCTGGTGGCCGAGTTCGGCATGGGCATCGTCTTCATCACCCATGACCTAAGCGTCGTCGCCCAAACCGCCGACCGGGTTGCGGTGATGTATCTGGGTCGGATCATGGAAAGCGGACCTGTGCGTGAGGTGATCCGCCATCCGGCACATGCCTATACGCGTGGCCTGCTGAACGCGTTACCCAAACTCGATGATCTGGACGCACCGCTAACCCCGATCCCTGGCGATATCCCCTCACCTCTGGAGCGGCCATCAGGCTGCGTGTTCCATCCACGCAACCCGGAACTCAAACCCGGATCGCGATATGAAACGGAACGCCCACCCTTGACCGAGGTCAGCCCCGGCCATTTCGCAGCCATTTTCCCCGAAGACGTGCCAGGCCAGCCATGACAAAAGCATTGATCAAAACCGAAAACCTGTCAGTCGAATTTCCCCTTGGTGGCGGGTTGTTTAACAAGCGCACGCTGAAGGCGGTCGACAATGTCTCGATCGAAATCCCGCAAGGGGCATTTGTTGGAGTGGTCGGCGAGTCCGGCTCGGGCAAGACAACACTCGGCCGCGCATTGCTGAATGCGGTTCCAATCACCAGCGGTGGCGCAAGCTATGACGATGGTGAAGAGCAGTTCGATCTGACCAAAATGTCGGCAACCGATCTCAAGTCCTATCGCCGTCGGGCTCAGTTGATTTTTCAGGACCCTTACGCGGCGCTTAGTCCTCGGATGACCGTGCGTGATATCATAGCCGAACCGCTGGATGTGATGGGCCTGACCGCATCGCGTGAGGAAACCGATGCGCGGGTTCGCGAGATTGCGGGCAAATGCCGGTTGAACCTTGAACATCTGCGACGCTATCCGCACGCGTTTTCGGGCGGTCAGCGTCAGCGGATTTCTATCGCGCGGGCTCTGGCCTGCAACCCGCGTTTTGTAGTTGCCGATGAATGCGTGGCGGCGCTGGACGTGTCGATTCAGGCGGATATCCTGAACCTGCTGAAATCCCTTCAGCGAGATATGGGCCTGACCTTCATGTTCATCAGCCACGATCTGTCGGTTGTGGCCCATACCTGCGATTTTGTGGTCGTGATGTATCACGGCAAGATCGTCGAAAGCGCCCCGACGCGCGAACTGTTTGCCGCACCCAAGCAAGACTATACCAAGCGGTTGCTGGATGCGATCCCATCGCTGGACCCCGATCATCGAATGCGTGCCTGATCAGGGCGCGCTAACCTGCGCCTGTCCGGTCTCGGTCAGCACAATCTCGGTCGCGCCATCTGCGCTGCGCTCGCTGGGTGGGACAAGGACATCGATGCCAGGCCGGTCGGGGCCAAAGGTGTTGCTGACTCGGCGGACTGAACTGAGAATGGCCAGCAGCGCCGGAGACGTTGCCGCCACGAAATGAGATGATCCCGCATCGCTGTTGAATGCAGTCGTGTCGATCACGCTGATCGGATATTCGGCCAACGCGTCGACCGAACTGATATTACCCAACCTCTGACTGTCCGCGGTGCCGCGCAGCCGAGCCGACAGGTTCAGAATCTTGTCCTTCTGGGACACCATCACCACAAACGGATCGGGCGGGCTCTTGATGCTGTTCATCTGGGATCGGAACAGATCCACATCCAGATCAGGTGAGATCAGGATGACCCCCTCAAGATTGCGGCTTGCCCACCCCGGCTCGCGTAGTTCGGCTTGCCGCATCATCTCCATCGATAGGGCGCTGCCCATCGAATGCGCTATCAGGACGACCCGCTTTACGCCCATTGATTTGAGCAATCTAATGGTCTGTTCCAGCCCGTCTCGGGCAAACAGCATACTGTCCAGATCATAGGCGTAACCGGTGCCGCGCGCCTTACTGGGCCAGGAATAAATCAGAATGGTTCCGGGGATACCGATATCATGGCTCAGCTGAGCGGCCCGAAATGCGGTCTCGGTCTGCGTGGCGTTATACCCGTGAACAAAGATGACCACGTCATCCACGCCACGCAGACGGGACTTCAGATCCTGCGGACCCGAGAACTCGGTAACATCGGCCACGACAAACTGTTTGTTCGGATTCGGGTTCGCGTATGAGAACTCGAGTTCACCCGGCGTGTGCGACGGCGGAATAGAGACGGTCATCTCAAGGTAACGCAGTGCCTCGGCACGGTTAGCTCCGTAGCTGCCATCCGGCTCGCGCGCCCGAGTAGTGGCGGCAAAGACCGTGGCGGGGGTGCCGACCCTAAGGGCTTCGGGTGTGATCTCTGTGATAGACCGATCCGCACAGGCGGTCAGCACAGACAGCGTCACAATGATGATGAAATAGCGCAGCACGCTCTGCCCCTGTGAAGTTACAGGGCTACGCTACCGTATTCCCGCCCCGCGTCCAGCCTGAGGGCACGACTCATTGGCAAAATCCGGCTGGCACCTGTTACAAAACGTAACGGCTGAGGTCCGTGGATTTTGTCAGCTCGCCAAGATTGTCGTTCACGAAACCTGCATCGACGGTGATCTCAGCCCCTGCCTGATCCGGTGCGGTGAACGAAAGCTCTTCGAACACGCGCTCCATCACCGTGTAAAGCCGCCGCGCACCGATATTCTCGATGCTTTGGTTCACATCCGCCGCAATCCGGGCCAAGGCTGCGATCCCGTCTTCGGTGAAACTGACCGTGACCTCTTCAGTGCCCATCAGGGCAGTATACTGCAGGGTCAGAGCGTTGTCGGTCTCGGTCAGGATACGTACGAAATCCTCTTCTGTCAGGGCGCGCAGCTCCACGCGTATCGGCAAACGGCCCTGAAGTTCTGGCAGCAGGTCCGAGGGCTTGGCGATGTGAAACGCACCGGATGCGATGAAAAGGATATGGTCGGTTTTCACAGGGCCATGTTTGGTGCTGACAGTGGTGCCCTCGATCAGAGGCAGCAAGTCGCGCTGAACCCCTTCCCGGCTGACATCGCCCCCGCGCGCATCGGATCGGGCGCAGACTTTGTCGATCTCATCCAGAAACACGATGCCGTTCTGTTCGACGGATTCCAAAGCCACACGGTTGACGGTTTCGTCGTCCAGCAACTTGTCGGCCTCTTCGCCAATTAACGCCTCATAGCTTTCAGCCACAGTCATGCGTTTCTTGACGGTCCGACCACCGAAGGCCTTGCCGAAGATATCACCCAGATTCATCATCCCCATCTGACCACCCGGCTGGCCCGGAATATCGAACATCGGCATCGGGTTCGTGGTATCTGACAGTTCCAACTCGATTTCGGTATCGTCCAGCTCACCAGCCTTCAGCTTCTTGCGGAACATCTCGCGCGTCGCTTCGCGGGCGTCGGTTCCTGCAATCGCCTCGATCACGCGATCCTCGGCGGCCTGATGGGCGCGGGCTTTGACATCCTCGCGCATATACTCGCGGGTTTGCAGGATTGCGGCGTCAGCCAGATCACGCACGATCTGTTCAACGTCCCGACCGACATAGCCGACCTCGGTGAATTTGGTGGCTTCAACTTTGATGAAGGGTGCGCGGGCCAGTTTGGCCAGACGGCGGCTGATCTCGGTCTTGCCAACGCCGGTGGGTCCGATCATCAGAATGTTTTTCGGATAGACCTCATCGCGGATGTCATCTGGCAACTGCTTGCGCCGCCAGCGGTTGCGTAGCGCCACGGCGACGGCGCGTTTCGCGTCTTTCTGCCCGATAATAAAGCGGTCCAGTTCCGAGACAATCTCGCGCGGGGTCAGGTCGGTCATATGCGTTCTATCCGTATGTTTCGCAGCGGAACCTAATCATACGGCGCGAAAACACAAGCCGATCACGAGAAGATCACGGCAACTCACGGGCAGCACACGGAATTTCGTGGTGATGTGAATCGCCAGATGCACAGCGTCTGCGGCATAACCTTTCGCGACGGACTCTGCGTCCGTATGACATTAGGGAGATACCTCATCATGATGACACGTCGTTCGCTTTTTGTGAAAGCTGCAGCTACCGGCGCGGCCTTGTCTCTGGTCGGCACCACCGCTGCCCTGGCCGGTGGAGCAAAAAAGAAAGGCACATTTGAAGGCCGCTCGAACCACGTCACTACCGGTTCGGTAAAACTGGTCAAAGATGGCGAGCGTTACATCGTTGAACTGGGCGACGACTTTTCGCTGGACAACGGCCCCGACCCGCGTGTCGCATTTGGTAAGGACGGCACATACGCCCCAGACAGCAAACTGGGCGCGCTGCTGCACCTGACCGGCAAGCAATCCTATGCCGTGCCGCCAACCATGGATGTCTCGGGCTACAACGAAGTTTACATTTGGTGCGAGGTTGCCGGCGTCCCGCTGGGAGTTGCTTCGTTGAAGTAATCACACCCTTCAGGGGTCGGGCTTTCCGGCCTCTGACACGCCGTTAGGTGACAGGGCAACTGTCTGTTACACTCGCCCCAAGATATTGGAACTGGGGGCGTTTTCATGACCAAGATTGCCAAGATCACCCTGCTGTTTGTGGTCTTTGTTGACCTGATCGGACAAGGGCTGGTGTTTCCCATCATCAACTCCCTGATCATGGAAACGAAGTCCGGCTTCTTGCCGGAAAGCACGGCCATGGGCACAAGGCACTTTTATTATGGTCTGGTGATCGGCTGCTTCTTCCTGTCTTGGTTTCTGGGGGTGGTCTATGTCTCGAAGGTTTCAGACTCTATCGGGCGCAAGAATGCCCTTTTGGTCTGTTTGACCGGGGCGCTGGTCGGCTACGCCCTGACCATCGCAGCGCTTTATCTCAACAGCCTGCTTCTGCTGATCATTGGTCGTTCGATCACCGGGTTTACGGCTGGAAATCAGCCCATTGCGCAGGCGGCAATGATCGATGGCAGCACCGACGCTGCCGACCGCGACCGCAACATGGGTTATATTGTGACCGGTGTCAGCTTTGGCTTGGTCGGAGGACCGATCATAGGCGCGGTTCTGTCCGATGCAGCCTTATTGGGCAGCGCGGCGACATTGAAAACGCCTTTCTACGGGGCGTTTGTACTGGTCCTGATTGCAATCTTTCTTGTGACCGCGTTCTTCAAGGATACCAGAACCGAGCGTGAACCTTTTGTTTTCCGCCCACGCGACATCACCGACAGTCTTATTGCTGTGCGCGAGCACCCGCTGGTTCTGAAGATCATGCCAGTTTACGCCCTGTTCATGGTCGCCAACGTTACTTTCTATGTATTCGTCGACAACTTCCTGACCAGCGCGTGGGGTTATGGCGTAATTGGGGGCAGCATGGCGATGGTGGTCATTGGCGTTGCGCTGGCCTTTTCCAGCACTTTCCTTGTGAAACCAGCGCAAGAGAGGTTCAGCAAGCACCAGATCATCTACACCTCATTGGTCACCATGGTGATCTGTGGCTTTGCCTTCGCATTCAGCCCCAGCGGGGTGCTGAGCTATATTCCGGTCTTTTTCTTCTACTTCTTCTTCGGCGTTTCTTACCCGACGCTGCTAGGCCTGTTCTCATCCAGCGTTGCCGAAACGGATCAGGGCTGGGTCATGGGCGTGACCACAGCCGTGTTCTGCCTAGCAGGCGGTATCATGTCCCTGATCGGAGGCGGATTGATGAGCATCGACATCCGCGTCCCCTACTACATTGTCATCGTCACTGCCCTGATGGGCCTGATCGGGATGCATTTGAGGTGGAAGGGGAAAGAGATCAAAGCGCTATTGGCGTAAAGAGCAGCCGATAGAGCGGAGGGGGTCACCTACTCCTGCTCTTCCTCGATTTCTTCTTCGTCAAGTTTGCGCTGGCTTTCCTGTAATGGCGCGCGCTCTATCAGTGCCCAAATTTCCTTTTTGGTCTTCTTTGAAACAGCGCCTCTGGCTTCCAGCTCGATCAATAGCGAGCGTGTCTGATCTTCGGTACAGCCAATTGTTCTGCTGAGCCGTTCCAGAGTTTTGAACTTGTATTTGGTATCCCTCAACATGGACTCAAGCAGCTTCTTGCGAGGCTCTTTCCATGTCTTGGCGTGCTTCCGGTTCCGATATTCCTCAAGCACAATCGGCCCAACAATACCGCCAATCAGCCCACCAAATATCGCTGCCAGAACCGCACTCATGACCCGATCGTCTCAACCGTCAGATTGCCGTTGGTATACACGCAGATATCCGCAGCAATTGCCATAGCTTCACGCGCCACATCCTCGGCTGGTTTGTCGCTATCCATCATCGCACGGGCCGCCGCCAGGGCAAAGTTGCCGCCCGACCCGATTGCAGCGACGTTGTGTTCCGGCTCAAGCACGTCCCCTGCCCCAGTGATCACGAGCAGATCCTTGCCGTCGGTCACAATCAGCATCGCCTCGAGCTTCTGCAGATACTTGTCGGTGCGCCAGTCCTTGGCCAGCTCGACCGAAGCACGCGCCAGTTGGCCGGGCGTCGCCTCAAGCTTGGCTTCCAGACGTTCCAGCAGCGTGAACGCATCCGCCGTAGATCCGGCGAATCCGGCGACCACTTCGAACCCGCCCGGTGTCAGGCGACGCACCTTTCGCGCAGTGCCCTTGATCACGGTTTGGCCCAGGCTGACCTGCCCGTCCCCGGCGATGACAACCTGCCCGCCCTTCTTGACGCCAATAATAGTGGTGCCGTGCCATCCGGGAAAATCGCTGTCTGCCATGAATGCCTCCGTTATCCGTGCTGCCATATATGGGCCGGGCACGGGTTCTGCGCAACCGGTTCTAAAACTGCCCAAAAGATATGCAGTAAACGCAAACCGGGGCTGTTGAGTCAGCATTTGTGAGACTCAGCCGCCGGAGTTACATGAGGCTTACAACCGACAACGGGTCGGCTGTTTCTGTTAAAAGGACTAAGCACATGGCAAACGCAATCGCAAAAACCCATGCGCCGCGCGGAGCAGTCACCATCCTGCACGCAGTGGACGCATTCTCTCATGCATTCGAAAACGTTGTCGAATGGTACAAATCATATCAGACACGCAACGAACTGTCGCAACTGAGCGACGAGCAGCTGGAAGACGTCGGGCTGACCCGCGCTGATATCTCCAAGTTCTGATCCAGGATTTGAACATTTATAAGATGAGCCGCTCGATTGAGCGGCTTTTTCTTTTTCAGCTTTCGACGAATTTACCTGCGAGATCAGGCAGATAAGCCTCAACTGCAGCAGTGGCTACGACATGCCGGGTACCCGCCTCGGCATCCTCGACATCCAGTCCCCCTTTGACCGCCCGAACCGAGGCGCGGCCCCGCGGCAGATCCGAGGCGACAAGATCACAATCAACCTTCTCAGGCTGCTGAACGCCAATCGTGACCTCAACGCGCATCTCCTCATGGCTGATGCCCAGTTTGGAAAACAGCGTGATGGACGAGTGGTGCAGCGCGTCCTGAACAGCGCGGCGTGCGGCCTTGGTATAGTCCTGACCATACAGATCGTTGCCGGTCCCCATCTCCAGAATAATACGTTTTTCCGTCATCGGGCGGGCTCCATATCAAATGAGACAACGATCGCGGCGTTGGCGATCACCGTGCGACCTTCAGAATGGGGTTTGTCGATATCCAAGCCACCATGTGTGACCGTGATGTTGGGCTGGCCGTAGGGGAAAATGACCTTCAACGCCTGCGAATCCACCCGGTCCGGTTGCTGTACTCCGATTTCCGCGTCGATGATCATGGCCTCTTTCGGGAATCCGAACAATTCCGCCATATTGATCGAGTTATGCCAGAGCGCATCCTTGAGCGCGCGCAGCGCTGCTTCGGTATAGTCTTCGCGCCGAAGCGACGTACCCATACCGAATTCCACCAATACCCGAGTTTTGGGCATGTCGCCTCCTTATTCCTGATGACCCGACAATCTGCACGAGTTCTTGCGAATTGAAAGAACCAGTACAGTGAACTGCATCCGGCCAAACCACGAAACCCGAATGTTTGGTTTGTATCGCAGCTATCGACTAGAATTCTGTCTGTTTAAGCACACGATCTATGAAAGGTTTGATTCCATGACGTATTTTCGGCTCATGTCATCATTATTGTTGTTTGGATTTCTGGCGCCAAGCGTATCCGCTGAAGTCATAGAAAACAAAGCGAAATTTATGAACCTGATCGTTGATAAGAAGCTGGTTCAGGGCGAAACCTGGGTGACTATTCACAAGGACGGCACGGTTGAGGGCAAAGGCCCGAAAGGTGGCAGTATCAGCGGCACTTGGGAGTGGAAAGACAGGTATTACTGTCGGAGAATCGTGATCGTCGGTGAAGTGATGCCCCACGACTGTCAGGTGGTTTCAATCGCAGACGACACCGTTACATTTACCCACAAAGACGGCGCGGGAGTATCGGTGAGGTGGACCATCAAGTGAGTCTAAACTCTTGTCACGCAGTGGCTTTAACAAAAAAAGGCGCCCAATGCGGGGCGCCTTTTTTTCGTTCGCACAATAGCGAAGGTCAGATCGACTCGTCGATCCAGCTTTGCAGGGCCGCCTTCGGGGCCGCGCCAGCGCGGTTCGAAACCACCTGACCGTCTTTGAAAATGAACAGCGCCGGAATGCCGCGCACGCCCATGGCCGCGGCTGAGTTTGGGTTGCTGTCGACATCGACCTTGGCAATCTTCACCTTGCCACCATATTCGCTGGCCAGCTCTTCCAGGGCGGGGCCGATCTGCTTACAGGGGCCGCACCACTCGGCCCAGAAATCCACCACGACGGGGATATCGGAATTCTTGACTTCGGCGTCAAAGGTGTCGTCGGTAACGGCTACGGTCGACATGTCTGTCTCCTGACTGGGAATGCTTGGGCTCAGAACCTAGGTGCGGCACCGGGCAAGGTCAAGATATAGGGTTCGGTGTCAGGGCGTCCGTCACCATATCGTGTGGCAACCACATCAGGTGCGCGGTTCGCGTCCACAAGATAGCGGTGCGGATACTGTGATTGGGATAGATTTGCGACAGGGCATGGGCGTAGGCCGCCATCTGGCGCAACAGCCCTTCGGGGCAGGATTCTGGCCCGGTCGGAACAGTCGCATTGGATTTGAAATCAATTACATGCACCTCTTTATCCGTGATAATCAGCCGGTCGATGACCCCATGCATTCGTGTGCCGTTCAGATCGGCAGAGACCGAAACCTCGGTCAGCGCATCCGAGCCAAAGACCGGTTTCAGATATTCTGCCGTCAGCACCGATGTGGCCTCAGTCAGCAGATCTTGCCGCTCAACATCTTGCATATCGGCCAGAAGCCGTGCGCAAAGCTGCGGCCATTGATCCTGTGCGGCAGCAGGAAGATGTTCGAGCAACAGGTGCAGCTGCGATCCGCGTCGTTTCGCCGCCTCTTCATCCTGCCCCGCATCTCCGGGCAAGGCCTTCGCACCCCCTAGATCAGAGGGGCTGAGCGTTTCGGCTGGCGCGGGTGCATTTGGCGCGGGGTGGTCAAAAAATACAGGCAAATGCTGTTCGTTGTGCGGGATGCTGCCCTGTTCAACGGCAGACAAAGCCTCCCAATCTCCATGCGCCAGTCGAAGGGTCTGGGTGCCGGGCACCTGAGTGGCCCCTGCCTGCGCCATCGCGGCCTCAACCATCTGATACCAACTGTTGCCATCCTTGCCTACATCCCCGGCGGCCGCCACTATTAGCCACTTTTCTGCCCGTGTTAGAGCAACATAGAGCAGCCTCAGCCGCTCATTCTCCTCGCACGTTCTGGCTTCTTGGCGCGCAGCTGCGATCAATGCAGGTGAGGCATCAGAAGGCACTTTCCACAACGGAGTATCGCCCGCCATCATGATCTCGGCATCTCGTGGTGGCTGTCGTTTACCAGTGTCCGGCAGGATTACGATCGGTGATTCCAATCCCTTCGAGCCATGAACGGTCATCACCCTGATCATATTGCCGACTCCGCTCATCTGGCGCTTGATCTCCAGATCGTCGGTTTGCATCCAGACCAGAAAACCGGTGAGGCTTGGAATATCTGTCCGTTCATAGGCCAGCGCCTGCGACAGCAACGCGTTGATACCATCCGCAGCCTCGGCCCCAAGCCGGCCCAGCAGTTTGCGTCGCCCGTCATGGCGCGTCAGGATACGTTCGATCAGATCATAAGGACGCAGAAAGTCGGTTTGACCGCGTAGGTCGTTCAGAATCGCAAGCGTTACCGGGAACTCCTCGGCACGATTGCGCAACGCTGCCCATAGATAAGTTTCCTCCCTGCGATGAGCCAGATCGAACAACTGTTGTTCCGTCCAGCCAAACAGTGGGGATTTCAGGACTGTCGCCAGGGATAGGCTGTCTTCGGGTGTGGCCAGAAAGCTCAGCAAAGCAGCCAGATCCTTGACCGCCAGTTCCGCGCCCACCTTCAGGCGATCTGCCCCCGCGATGGGCAGACCCTCGCTTTTGCAGGCGCGAATGATCTCGGCAAACAGGTCCGAGCGGCGTTGGACAAGGATCAGAAAGTCGCGGGGTTGCACTTTGCGCCGGACAAATGTCCCCGACGCATCGCCATCATCGGGAATGGTAGCGCCATTCCTGATCATATCCTTGATTGACCGGGCAACCTGTTCTGCCAGAATGACGGTGTGATGCCGTGCGCCAGGGCGATCAACGGGATCGGTCCAATCGCTGTCATCCTCGACTTCAACCTTCTCGATCACCGGCCATAGGTCGACGCGCCCAGGAAGATCGGCCTTGAATGCCCGGTGCAAGGCATCCTTGTGGAACCCGGCCTCTACATGGTTTTCGAACAGTATATCGACCAGCCCAAGGATCGCGCTGGACGAGCGGAACGAATATTCCAGCGTTGAATCCCACAGTTTAGAGCCTGATTCTCGGAGTTTTCGTCCAAATTCGGCCTGCATCTGGTCAAAGGCTTGCGGGTCGGCACCTTGGAAGGAATAGATTGACTGTTTCTTGTCGCCGACCACAAAGATCGTGCGCTCAACCCCGGATCGGGCCCCTTCCCCGCTGGTGAATTCTTGTGCCAGCTTTTCGATCACGTCCCACTGATCTGGGCTGGTGTCCTGCGCTTCGTCCACCAGAATGTGATCGATGCCACCGTCGAGCCGGTACAGCACCCATTCCGCCACCGCCGGGTCGTTCAGAACCTGCCGCGCGCGCAGGATCAGATCGTCGAAATCCAGCCAACCCCGCACCTGCTTGCGCCGCTCGTATTCCGGCAGGAAAGCCGCAGCAAAGCGGTGCAATACATGGGTTTTTTGGGCCGCAACCAGCGCCAGCCGCTGTTCCCGCGCAGCTTCAACGCGCAGCATCAGGGCTTCAAGCTGGGGCATCCAATCATCCAGCACCCCTTCGCGCAGCGCCTTGGTCGGGAAGCTGTTGAGTTTTGCGGTAAAGGGCTCCTTCGCGCCTTTTCCCGTCAACAAAACGTTTTCGAGTGTTGGCAGGCTGCTCAACCGGGCGTCGGTAAAACCGGAAAGCTTGTCGGCAGCCTTGGCATTGTTTCCACCGCTTTCCGAAAGCGCGGGTAAAATGGACTGGATCAGTTCGACCTCACCGCCCAGAAACACGTTACGCAGCAGGACCTGTTCATCAAAACCTTCGGGCAGATCAAACCGTTGCAGAATGTCCGGCCATTGCAGCACATGTTCAAACTGATTTCGTTTCTGCGCAACAGCGGCAGTCAGTTTGTCAAAACCGGTATCGGTGACAAAGCGGGCAACGTCTTCGATCAATTCGGCCTGAGGGCCGTCGGCAAAACTTTCAATGATCTCTTCGCGCAGCAACGCCGCAGCCCGGTCTTCCATTTCGGAGAACTGAGGGCTGACCCCCGCCTCAAGCGGGAACCGTCGCAGCAGCGAAGCACAGAAGGAGTGGATCGTTTGGATTTTCAGGCCACCAGGCGTCTCAATAGCGCGGGCAAACAGGGTCCGTGCTTGCGCCAACCGGTCGGGATCGATCACGCCCGGTACGCCAAGTTCGACCAACTCAGACTGAAGGTCGCCGTCGCCCAACATTGCCCATTTGCCAAGACGTTTGAACAACCGGTTCTGCATCTCGCTGGCCGCGGCCTTGGTATAGGTCAGGCACAGGATATGCTGCGGCTGTACGCCATCCAGCAACAGCCGCGCCACCCGGTCGGTCAGCACCCGGGTCTTGCCCGAGCCCGCATTGGCCGCCAGCCAGGTTGAGGCGTCCGGGCGCGCGGCCTGAACCTGCCGTTCGGTGGCATCATTGCGGGGGGTCATGTCAGGTCCTCCGGTTCGGTTTCCGCTGAACGATCCCACTCGCCGAACCGGGCGAGGTGATCATAGTCCCCTATATCTGTGTCCTTGTGCAGCATCCTGCGTGAAGAGAACCCTTGATCAGGCTCTAAATAGGCTGATATGAGCTCTTTAAGTTCGGCCAGCACCTTGTCGGTCGGCTCTTTCTGCAGCGGTGCGGGCACTTCTTTATAGGTGCCGCCCATGCCAATGAAGATCGCCTGTGCAACGGGAAGCGGATCGAATCCTTCGATACCGCCCTGCTCGGCCATTGCGGCCTCGATCAGCAGTTGTTTGTCGAATTTGGCTTGCTGACTTTCCGTTGGCGGAGTGCCCGTCTTGTAGTCGATGATACGCAAAGCCCCCTGCCCGCTTCGATCGATTCGGTCGGCACGTCCGGCAATGGTGAAGTCCAGCGGCGTCAACGCCAGCCGCATTCCAACTTCAAATGCTACAGGCCCGCCATCGGCGCGGCGGTGAATCTCGGCGGACAGAAAGCTATCGGTAATCCGCTCTAGCCGCGCCAGCCACAGCTTTCGGGCAGTTGGCCACGCAACGTGGTCGTCCAGCAGAGCTTTGGCGTGTTTCAGGAAATTTTCTCGGGTCAATAAAGCCGGATCCAGAACGCTGTCGCGCACGAATTGTTCCATCACCTCGTGGATGACGATACCGCGTAGCAGGGCATCTGGCGCCTGAACCAGCGGGTCCAGTTGTCTCAATCGCAGGACATGTCGGGCATATATGGCGTACGGATCGCGGATCAGGCGTTTGATTTCGGTCACCGATAGCCGCCGTGGCCGCGCCGCGACGGGTGGTCGTGGCGACGGGCGGTGCGCGGGTGCGATTCGGGGTGCATGTTCCAGCATCTCTGCCCAATCCAGCCACCGTTGGCCCCGCGCTTGCATTGCTTCTAACGCCCTAGTTCCACCCTGTTCAGGCAGGCCTTGCAACAGGTTGGTCATGCGGTTCAGCCAACGGGATGGTACGGTTTCCGCATCATCCGAGCGGGTAGCGCGGGTCAAAACCACCTCTGCAGCACCTGCCGCCTGCTGGAAGTCATGCGCGGACAGACCGATCCTGCGTTCGGGCAGTAAAAGACCGGCCTCATTGCGCATCTGACGGTTCAGCCAGGGGTCGGGTGCCGCAGCCTCGGGCCAGCTGCCTTCGTTCAAGCCACCCAGAATTAGCAGATCCGCACCCTGAACGCGCGCTTCCAGCGTGCCCCAGATCATCAGATGCGGGTGAGGTGCATCGCGGTCGCGGACTTCTTCACCTGCCAACAACGCGCCCAGAAGGTCGGCAAAGTCATGGGCGGTCATCGCGCCGCCATGCTGTGCTTCGGCTTCCAAAGTAGAGATCACCGCAAGCGCCTTCTGGCCCGCGTTCTTGTCCCACAATGTGCCAGATTCACCGGTTCCACCTGCCGAGATTATCTCGGCCAGCGTGCGAAGCCGGGCGACCCAGTCCGGCAGTGGCTGTTCGGTGGGGTCGTATTGATCGCAAAATGCCTGGGTAACCCAGCGGACCCAGTCCTCGGGCGCTTCAGTACGAATGGCGAAAGCGGTCAGGCTGGCGCTGTCGGGAAAGGGCGGGCCATAGCGACGCAGGTCAAGCTCAAGATCGCGGGTATGCAGCAGGTGGCTGCCCCGGTCGCCCCCGTCATGGCACAGTGGGTGTTTGAGCAGCGTCAGCAGAGCCTCGCTATCCAGGCGGCGCGCGAACAGCCCGGCGACATGGCGCAGGAACCGCCCGGGCGGAGACAGCTGCAGTGGCAGGCCCGCGCTGTCATCGGGCAGGATATTCCACCGGTCCAGTGCGGCGCTGACCTGCCGGGTTAGCATCCGGTCGGGGGTGATTAGCGCGGCGGTCTGGCCGGTCTCGGCCGCTTGCCGTAGGCGCAGCGCAATCGCCAAGGCCTCGGCCCGGGGCGAGGGTGCCTCGATCAGCGTCACATCCTTGGTCGCACCGTTCAGGTCGGGCAGGAGCGGGCCTTCAGCCATCCATGCGTCGGTGACCGGGGCAGGGCGCAATGCAAGCGAAATCAGCTTGTTACGGGCAGGTGAAGGGGCCTGATCCGTGGTCCATGGCCGGATTTGATCCGGGCTAAGCCCTAGCCCAAGCATCAGCTTGCGGAACCGGTATTGAGGATGATCCTCAGATGTCAGCGGGTTATCCAGATTGCTCCAAACATGTTCAGGCTGGTCGAAATCATAGCCGGGTAGCACCATCGCCCCCTGAGGCAGACGCGCAACCGCCTGCATCAGCATCAGGGTGGTTCCGCGAGACCCGGTAGAGCCTGCCAGAATGACAGGATGTTCGGGCGGCGACGCCTCCCAGCGCGCGATCAGGTTCTCGACCACGCGCCGCTGTCGGGCCTGCGCGTCCAGCGCCTCCGAACCGGATTCCATGAACTGATCAGCGATGCCTATAAAGGCCTGTGCCCGCGCCCAATGGCCGGACATGTCGCTGACATCCAGTTGCCTGATCGCATCGGGAGAGACACCTTCCCCCTGCATCTCGTCGATAAGCCCGGCCAGGCTGTCAGATAGATCGAACAACGAGGACCGGGCCGCCAGATCGGGTTGCTGGTCCAGTAGTTTTGCGATCAGCTGCGTCAGCTCCAGCCTGCGACGCAGAGGCGGGATTGCGGGTGGGATCTGCGCCAGATCGGCGCTTTCGCCAAGATCGGTGACCAAAGAGAGGCGTGGCAAAAGGCAAGCGGGACCCTGATCAAACAGATCGCGCACCCGGCGCGCCATCCGGCGGGTGTTGATTACCAGTTGCACCCGGGCCAGCGCGTCGGGCGGCTGCCCCACAAACCGCTCATGTAGCCCGTCAACCAACACCTTGGGAAAATCCGCTCCCGGAGGAACGGCGAAGACCCGGGGCAGGGCGCTGGGCTCAAACATCGGCAATCAACCCCTCGGCCAGATCAATACCCTCGGGACGCCCCACATCGCACCAGCGACCGGGGTAAGACAGTGCGAACAGGCGCTTTTGCTGCAGCATTCGATCCCACAATACGTTCAATGAAAACACGTCCTCAGCGATATCATGCAGCGCTTCGGTTTTCAGAATTTGTGCCCCGCCGTAAACAAGACCTGCACCGCGGACGATCCGCCCTGTGCTGTCCTGAGTGAAGTCACCAGGGCCTGTGTGGCCAAGGGTTTGCCCAACTGGAACGCACATCAGCAGCGCATCCATTTTATCTGGGTTCCACTGATCCTTCAGTAAATTCAGTGGGTTGGGCCCAGCCCAGATTGCGTCGCTGTTCAAGGTGAATACGGGGTCGGATCCAAGCAGAGGTAGCGCTGCGCGCAGCCCACCACCAGTATCCAGAATGCGCGGTTCTTCCCGCGATATCATAACGTCGCAGCCCGCCAGATGATCAGCCAACTGATCAGCGTGATAGTGCAGGTTGGCAACAACCCGCAGCGGCCTGAGTGCATCGACCAGATCCAGTGCGTGATCAATCAGGGGCCGCCCGGCCACCTCGATCAGCGGTTTGGGCCGGTCTTTGGTCAGGGCACCCATGCGGGTGCCAAATCCTGCGGCAAACAGCATTGCAGCTTGGGGGGTGCCGGTCATTGCGCCCTCAGCTTTTCCAGGTTTTCGGGGCTTGGGGCGGGCAGAGCGCTGCGCAACAGGTCTGCCACCGGCACCAACCCGGGATGTTCGAGATCGCGCATCAAATGTGCCCACGCAGCCGGGATCAGGTCGACGTAGTGTGGCTTTCCATAATCGGTCGCCAGCCGGGCAAAACCGCCCAGAATGCGCAGGTTACGCTGTGCGCCCAGAACAGCATATGCGGTGCGGAAATCATGCCCATCGACGCCGGTTGCGGTGATATAGCGGTCGATCATCCGCATCTCGATCCCGGCGGGCACAGTCCGACGCACATCCTGTAGCAGTGACATCAAATCATAGGCGGGATGCCCCAGCATCGCGCTTTGGAAATCCAGCAGACCGACACGCGCCAGACCTTCGCGCTCGGGCAGCCAGATCAGGTTTTCTGCGTGGTAATCGCGTTGCACAACAACCCGCGTTCCGCCGGTTTCCCGGTGCAGGATATCCGCAAAGCGCAGCTCGAACCGGGCGCGGGCCTCGTCGTCGTGCGATCCAAGAATGCCTTGTGCATATTTCGTGAACGACAACGCCGCCAATTCGGTCATCATAGCGGGGTCGTAACTGTCGAGCGAAAGCGTCGGCGCCGCGTGAAGATGGACAAGTACATCGGTTGCGGCGTCATACAGCGTGCGCTCAAGCGTCGGATCGTCCCGCAAGACGCGTGCGAACAGATCGTCGCCCAAATCTTCGAGCAACAGAAACCCGTATTCGCAGTCCTCGGCGTAGATTTCCGGCGCACTCAACCCAATGGAACGCAGGTATTTCGACATACGCACGAAGGGTTCAACAGCTTCGCCCTTGTCGGGCGGAGCATCCATCAAAACGGCGGTCCGGCCGGTGGCAGGGTCGGTCAGACGCTCGTACCGGCGGTTCGAGGCATCACCCGCCAAAGGCGTATGCCGTGCGCCGTTCCATGGTGTCTGCGCGATCAAGGCTTCTGCCAGAATGGCCCGGTTCGTCATTGGATCCCCTCCAGCTTGGCGTTCCATTTCGGGTCTGTCCACGACATCTTAAGTTGTCGCGTATCTTGTTCGTTGGCGTCTGTGGTGAACCGGATCAGTAAGGCCGGCTCTGGCGTCAGAGGACCCAGCTTTTCAGGCCACTCGATCAGGCAAATGCCGGCGTCGAAGGCGTCGACCAGCCCGAGCTCTTCGATCTCTTCCACGGCAGAAAGACGATAGAGGTCTGAATGCCAGACCTCTCCAAGCTGCGTCTCGTAAACCTGAACCAGAGTAAAGGTCGGCGAAGGCACATCTTCGGGAGCGGACAGAAGAGATTGAATCAATGCGCGTGCGAAATGGGTTTTGCCGCTGCCGATGGTACCTTCAAGCAGGATAGTATCGCCAGACTGCAATGCGCCTCCCAGTTTGGTGGCAACTTCAGCAGTGTCGAATGGGGATTTCGAGGTCAGAGTCAGCGGTGCGTTCATGGCGTCACAATGAACCTGCGCCGGGTCGGCTGCAACCGGTTCACGCGCTGATTTTTTGTATTTCCGTGATGTTCCTGACCGGGTTGTCCGAGGCGAAACGGACAATTGTTGCCCCGTTTTGCATGGGGCTGACCGTGCAGTTCAAAGAGCCGCCGGATTTTAGGATCAGTTCAGCCGACCATTCGGCCCGATTCTCGCGCGCGGTGACGAATTCGCGGATCTCGCCAAGGATCGGCGTGGCGGTGCAGTGCTCCTGCCATTGGCGTGTGATTTCCAGCACCGTTGCTGGTTCGAATCCTACTTCGCCGCTGTCGCCCCACAACACCTGATAGGCGTAATTTGTAATCGCCAGCGAACCGTCATCCGAAAACACCGCGATGGCATCAGCCAGCTTGTCCAGAATGGATTGCATAAGGTCCGTTTCAGCGCGGAACCGTCGGGTCAGTGTGATTTCGGCGGTGATATCTTCGAACAGGAAAGCCACGGCCCCATCGGGATGCGGGCGACCACTGACGGAATAGACCGATCCTGATGGCAGCGACCAGGTTTCCTGATAGTTCCCGTCCTGTGCCGCCTCCAGAAGGTCGTTCATCTGGCGCCGCCAACTGCGATAGTTCTTAGGCTCGGGCATCATATGCTGGTCGCGAAGCCGGTCAAAAAAGCTGGACAGGCTTGGGCGCAGGCTCAGGAAGTCGGGTGGCAGGGTGGTCAGATCAATCAGCGCTGGATTGAACAGGGCCAGTTGCCGGTTGCGGTCAAAGATCGCTAGGCCAATGGAGAGCTGTGCGAAGGTTTTGGTCATGGTCTGCACAAACTTGCGCTGCGCTGTCTCGGCTTCGACAATTGCGTTGATATCAACCGCGTAACACAACTGATCCTGTTCGTGCGCGACCCGGGTCAGATCAAACCAAAGCTTGGCGTCGCTGTCCCGGACCGGGATCGAGACGCGGGTTTTTCGGCTAAGCTGCGCCTCGTCCTTGTGAGAAGGAAACAGAGGGTCCGTCAGATCGGCATCCGGTCCCGCGATCTTGCGAACCAACCGTACATAGGCCGCATTGCACCAGCCCACCTTGTCACGGTGATCTATCAGCCAAACAGGGTAGGGCGCCTGCTCCATCGCCAAACGAATTGGATCGCGTTGGTCACGGCGTGGCGCAGGGATGGTCCCCGTCAGATCACGTAATTGAACCCGAATGATACCATCGATCCATTCGCACAGAACCTCGCGCTCGACTGTGCAGTCGATGGCTGAAACGGCGATGTTGCCCCCGGACCGGACAATCTCGGGCGTTTCGGGGAAAGCGGGAAAATCACGTTGCAGCAAACGCCGCAGATCAGCCCAGTTGCTGACGGATTCGTAACCTGCCAGCGCAATATCGGAGTGGCTGATCAACCGGTCGCCATCGAACAGGAAGACAACATCGAACAGCGCTCCGGGCGCTGACAGCCCGAAATCTCTTGTTTTGGCCTGATGGCGTGGCAAGAGCCACAATATCGCAAAGCTGGCCGAAACCACACTGATTGCGGCCAGAACGATCCATTCGGCCATTGCTCCAACCCCCGGGTAAAACGTTTGAATCTATATGAACAACAATGGTTAACGGGGTCTTAACTCAGATCTGGAACGGTTGGTTGGCGCCCGAGGGAACCGGAGTGTCCCCGGTTTGCGCGTCGATCAGCTTGCGCGGCCAAACGACATTGACGATCGCCCCCCTGCGGTCCGGTTGGTCAGTCAGGGTCTGATAAGGGTCCGCGCCATTGGCGAAGCTCAGTTCGGCACCGCTGCGTTCCAGCAGGGTTTTGGCGATGAACAGACCTAGCCCCATGCCTTCGTATTCCGGCCGACTACTGCGATCGGCGCGGCGGCGGCGCATGAACGGGTCACCAATCCGACCTATGATGTGGGAGGGGTAGCCGCGCCCATCATCCATGATCGAAACGCTGATCCGATCAGAGGTCCATTCAGCTTCGACCCAGACCGTCGACTGGGCGAAATCCACTGCGTTCTGGATCAGGTTGCGCAGCCCGTGAATGATCTCGGGCTTGCGCAGGATCGAGGGCTGCTGCACATCGCCATCCGCAACTGGTCCTTCGTCGAAATGCACCACTTTACCACGATTGATATGTGGCTCTGCCGCTTCATGGATCACGGTGGACAGAGGCGCCTGACGCAGGTGCAAGTCATCTTTCCCAGCTCGGCCCATATCGCGCAGGATGTCGCGGCAGCGGTCAGCCTGTTCGCGGATCAAGGCTGCGTCCTCCATCAGCTCAGGCCGGTCGTCCAGCTCTTCGATCAGTTCTGAACTGGCTAGCTTGATCGTAGCCAGCGGCGTACCCAACTCATGCGCGGCGGCGGCCACCACACCACCAAGATCAGTCAGCTTTTGCTCGCGCGCCAGCGCCATATGGGTGGCCGAGAGCGCTTCAGACATCGATTGAACTTCGGAACTGATGCGGTGCGAATAGGCGCCGATGAAAACGATGGCGATGATAATCGCCGCCCAGTTTCCGAACAGCAAAATATCGGGGATATCCAGCACCAACCCCAGATTGGTTCTCAGCGGGAGGTGGAATTGCGCCAGCAACGTGGTCAGGATCACAGCAACGCTGCCGATGATCAGGGTCGAGCGGGTGCTCATTACATTTGCAGAAATCGTCACCGGGCCCAGCAACAGCAGCGCAAACGGGTTGTTTAGCCCCCCCGTCAGATACAATAGGATCGACAGCTGCAGCAGATCGAACAGCACCATCAGGAAGTTCTCGAATTCCGACAAGCGCTTGTTTTCGGGAAACAACAGAATGGCCGTGAGGTTACCCATCACCGAAATGCCGATGACGAAATAACACAATGCCAGCTCAAGCTGAACGTCGTAATATTTCTGTGCAACCGTGATGGCCGTAAACTGGCCGATAATGGCGACCCATCGTAGCAGGATCAGCGTGCGCAGCCTGATCCAGGTACTGCGCTCCTGCCCACGCCAAAGACTGGTGTTGGAATTCGTCATCTGTCGATTATGTCCTATTGCGTCGGTCCCACATGTTGATAGGTGTCCCGGCAGAATCGATCAACATCCCCTTTCGTATCAGGATACGCGCCATGGTTCGTCTTTATGCTATTCTCGCAACTGTTGTTCTTGCAATTGGTCTTGGCGCCATGTGGCTGCTGACGCGGGGTGGCTCAGATGACAAATACGCGCAGTGCCGCTCGTCTCAGATTGCGGGTGGGAGCGCCGCAATCGGCGGACCGTTCGAACTGCTTAACGCCAATGGTGAGACAGTAACCGACAAGGATGTGATCACCGAGCCCACGCTTGTCTACTTCGGTTATACCTTCTGCCCGGATGTTTGCCCCTTTGACATGTCGCGCAATGTCGACACGATCGATTTGCTGGCCGAGCGCGGTCAGTCGGTGACGCCGTTGTTCATCTCGATAGACCCGGATCGCGATACCCCCGAGGTCGTGGGCGATTTCGCGTTCAACCTGCATGAACGCGTGATTGGCCTGACCGGATCGCCCGAGCAGATCAAGGCGGCCAGCAAGGCGTACAAGACCTATTACAAGGCCCAAGACAAAAGCGATGAGTATTATTTGGTCGACCACTCGACCTTTACCTATCTGATGACGCCCGAGGACGGGTTTCTGGAATTTTTCAAACGCGATGAAACGGCCGAGCAGATGGCGGACAAGATTGGCTGCTTCCTTGATCAGGCCTGATCCTCAACAGTCGGTTTGACCTTTGGAATGGCGCTGCTATTACTCATGTTTAAGCCAAGAGGCATGAAATAGCGGAAAGACCCACATATGGCAGACAGTTCCCAGCTTGAAATCGGCCCCGACAAATCGCTGCTGCTGGTAGATGATGACGAGCCGTTTCTGAGACGTCTGGCCAAGGCCATGGAAAAACGCGGATTCGAGGTTGAAACCGCGGGTTCCGTCGCCGCAGGCCGCGCCATTTCCACAGCCCGCCCACCTGCCTATGCCGTGGTCGATCTGCGACTTGAAGATGGCAATGGGCTGGACGTGGTTGAAGTGCTGCGCGAAAAACGCCCCGACAGCCGGGTTGTGGTTCTGACCGGTTATGGCGCCATCGCCACCGCCGTTGCGGCGGTCAAAATTGGTGCAACCGACTATCTGTCCAAACCCGCCGACGCCACTGACATCACCAACGCTCTGTTGGCCAAGGGCGACGAACTGCCCCCGCCGCCGGAAAACCCCATGAGCGCCGACCGCGTCCGCTGGGAACATATCCAACGCGTTTATGAGCTGTGCGACCGGAACGTCTCGGAAACCGCGCGCCGGTTGAACATGCACCGCCGGACGTTGCAGCGGATTCTGGCGAAGCGCAGTCCAAGATAGACCCGTAGACTTAATAGCGTGTATTCTCCGGGCCGTTCCAAACGACTTTCAGGGCGCGGGTTGAGCCTGAGTTTGGAGCCTCAGCGCGTAATTCTTAAGGCAGGCAGAGTGCGCGCACCCAACTTTAGGCAATAACAGCAACTCATCAACCTTTGCCTGTAGCTTGCCACCCATCGCCAGCATTCGATCATCCACAACGCTGTTCTGATTGTACTTGTTCCAATACCTTTCACGAAACCGGCTGGACCGGTTGGGTGCATCTGTCGCTTTCGTGCCTTGCCCGCGCTGCCGTTTGAGCGCGAAACTGTCTCGCGTTTTCACCGGGTAGTGAATGACAGCAGCCCAATCGTGTGTAGACAGATGCTCGGGCGCGGCACCCAGCGCATGTCTTCGTCGCAATCCCGAACGATACATGTGTTCGTGCATCGGCAGGCCCGCAGCATTTACAAATTGCGATCCATCGTTTCGAAAGTCCGGTCGCAAGTAGGGCCGGTGCAGGCCAAACCCCCGTATTTTATCAGACTTTCGAAAAAGCGTTTTGAAGTAGCGATGCAAATTATGATCTGTATCGGCACGTTTTAGGAATCGTTGCGTGACCAGCCCCGGTTCCCACTTGTCGTTGCCCCCATTTCCGAAGATCAACCAATTCACGGCGATGCCCTCGGCGAAACCGGAACAGCGTTCGACGAGACCTGCGACCTGATTTTCATCGTTTGCACAGAAAAGAAACTCATCGCTATCAAGCCACATCAGCCAATCGGCATCGTTAAGCGAAGGATGCGCATAGGCCGTTTCCGCCGCTGTATGCTGTGGTACTTGCCCGGGTTTCAGATCTTGCAGAACATGGGAAATAACCCCGTTTTTATCCAGCGCATCAAGCAGCTCGGCGGTGCCGTCTGTCGAGTCATTGGTGTAAATCAGAATAGGATCAAACCCGACCAGCAGATGATACGCGATCCACTCAAGTATAAACGGCCCTTCATCCTTGGCGCAGGAGAACAGCCCGACCTTCATATCGGCTTGGCCTGAGTGGGTTTGATCATGATCGCGGTTCTCCCTTGCACGGCCTATCTTCTGAAGATGATATTACGTTGAGTTTGAAAGGCATTTTCATAGCCACGATCGGAAAGTGAGGCAAACAGGCGTTCGGCGCTATCACCAAGATTCACGGTTTCCAGCTGTAGATATTGGGGAAGCGCTGCATCTTCTGCGCTTTCAAGAAAAGGCATAAGAATGTTCGGCTCGTGCCCTTCAACATCAAGCTTGGCAAAATCGGCATCATGCAGATGTGTAAGCTCAAGCAGTGTTCGGGTCTGCACCTCAATCGTATCGTATTTTGATAGCTCCAGATACGCTGGGTCGTTTGCCAAGCGCGCCTGACCAAGATTGGTGGCCGTGTCGCCCCGCTTTTCTATGATAAGTGTCGCCTCACCAGTTTCGCCCGCGATCGCGAAAGTGTTCAGCTCCACGTTGCCAAATCCGTTCAGAGAGCAATTATTGCTGAGGCGTTCGGCCAGTGTCGGATTAGGCTCAAACGCATGAATCCGGGAGTCCGGGCTAAGAATTGACGACAAGAAAAGTGAATACAGACCAAAATTTGCCCCGATATCCAAAACCTTGAGAGTCTTCCCCGCAAAACTGTCTTTCAGCCAATTCAGCTCAAGCTCTTCCGGGGACCGGCCCTTCTGCCAAAGAGAGAATTCGCTGAAATTGTCATAAGGGTGCAGGTGGATTCGAATACCCCGGTAGGCGATCAACTGTGGCAGCAGTGACTTTCGGATCAGATTGCGCACCCGCCCTCGGCCTGTCAGATTGTACGCTTCACGTAAACACGCGTTGGCATATTCCATCTGCGCGTTCGTGACCGGTATCTGGCTGTCTGCGTCGCTCATCTGAACCTGCGTCCGATTATGGTCTTGTTTTAGCGGAAAATTAGCATAGGCCGAGCTGCTGATCTATTGGCGACCTAAATGCTGCCCAACAATTCCTGATGCCGCGCGGTATAGGCCTGCCGCACCTCAATCGGGGGACGCAGTTTGATCTGCAACCCCTCTAATATTGCCTTGTCCGGACGACCAAAGAACTTTGATGCTTCGGTATCAGAAAAACCCGCGATCTGCGTCGCCTCCATCCAGGCGCTGATCTTGTCCGCCTTCTTGATCTGGCGTTTCACTGTTTTTGGTACCACGGCGGGCAACCCGAAACGTATATGAATCGCAGCAGCCAGCCGGTCGTCTAAATCACCATAATCCGGGCCAACGGCGGATTTCACCGGAGAGATCATGTCACCAATCACATATTCGGGGGCATCGTGTAACAGTGCCGCCAACCGCCATTTCGTCGGTGCATTTGGTGCGATGCGGCCAAAGAGCTCTTCCACCAGCAAGGAATGTTCGGCCACGGAATAGGCAAAATCCCCGTTGGTCTGACCGTTCCACCGCGCCACAAAGGCCAGCCCGTGCGCGATATCTTCGATCTCGATATCCACGGGCGTCGGGTCCAGCAAATCCAGCCGCCGTCCCGACAGCATTCTTTGCCACGCTCTGGGTTGTGTTGCCATTTTACCATGCCTTGTGAACTGGGACACGTTCAATTCGCGTTCTTGTGGTATGATGTATCTGTCTGGATCACATGCTGCCAACAATTTCTTGAGCATTCGTGCTTTGAACCTGCGCGATACGATCCCGACATCAAGGACTGAGGGGGGTGCTGACTCCTCCCAGTTGCGCCCTCTCGAAACGAAACTCGTATCGAAAGGAGCTTGCTATGTTCAAGCGTTTGTTTGCAATAACCCTGACCTTCGGAATGGCCGCAACCGCGCCACCCGCCTTTGCCCAGAACTGCGCAGAGCGCGAGCACGTGATTACCAAACTGCAAGACAATTACTCCGAGGAATTAACCTTTGGCGGTCTTCAGAAATCACGTGGCGGGCAGACGGTCATGGAGGTTTGGACCTCGAAGGAAACGGGAAGCTATACCGTTTTGGTGACCCAGGCGAACGGCATGAGTTGTATTGTCGCCGTTGGCACTGATTTTTTTGAAGCGATCCCCAAAATCAAGGCAGAGGGTACGCCAAGCTGATATTTTGTCACCAGACTTCCTGTTTCCGGCCATCCACATTGCCTCCTGTCCCAAGGAATGCTAGGGGCAGCCCGGACCAAGATTTACCGGAGTGGAGAACCTGATGGCCGGGGACTATATCGTTAAGGACATTTCGCTGGCCGGGTTTGGCCGCAAGGAACTGGATATCGCTGAAACGGAAATGCCGGGGCTGATGTCCCTGCGCGCCGAATATGGCGAAAGCAAGCCGCTGAAAGGCGCGCGGATCGTCGGTTCGCTGCATATGACCATCCAAACCGCCGTTCTGATCGAAACGCTGGTGGCGCTGGGCGCTGATGTGCGCTGGGCGTCGTGCAACATCTTCTCAACGCAGGACCACGCGGCGGCGGCGATTGCCGAGGCTGGTATTCCCGTTTTCGCCATCAAGGGCCAGACGCTGGAAGAGCATTGGGATTACCTGGACAAATCCTTCCTGTTCGACGAAGGCCCCAACATGATCCTGGACGATGGCGGCGACGCGACGCTGTATATCCTGCTGGGTGCCCGCGCCGAAGCGGGTGAGGACATCATCCCCGTTCCTGGTTCGGAAGAGGAAGAGGTGATCAAGAAGCAGATCGCCAAGCGCATGGCCGCGTCTCCGGGCTGGTTCACCAAAATGCGCGACCAGATCCAAGGCGTCTCTGAAGAAACCACCACCGGTGTAAACCGCCTGTATCAGCTGGTGAAAGATGGCCACCTGCCGTTCCCGGCGATCAACGTGAACGACTCGGTCACCAAGTCGAAATTCGACAACAAATACGGCTGCAAGGAATCGCTGGTTGATGGTATCCGCCGCGCCACTGACACCATGATGGCCGGTAAGGTTGCTGTCGTCTGTGGCTATGGCGACGTGGGCAAAGGCTCGGCAGCTTCGCTGCGTGGCGCAGGCGCCCGCGTGAAAGTGACCGAGGTCGATCCGATTTGCGCGCTGCAAGCGGCCATGGACGGGTTCGAAGTCACCCTGCTGGAAGACGAAGTCGCAAACGCCGATATCTTCATCACCACCACCGGCAACAAGGACGTGATCCGCATCGAGCACATGCGCGAGATGAAGGACATGGCCATCGTCGGTAACATCGGTCACTTCGACAACGAAATTCAGGTAGCCAGCCTGAAGAACCACAAGTGGACCAACATCAAAGAACAGGTGGACATGATCGAGATGCCCTCGGGCAACCGCATCATCCTGCTGTCCGAAGGCCGCCTGCTGAACCTCGGCAACGCCACCGGTCACCCCTCGTTCGTGATGTCGGCCTCTTTCACCAACCAAGTTCTGGCCCAGATCGAGCTGTTCACCAAGGGCGGTGAATACAAGAACGAAGTCTACATATTGCCCAAGCATCTGGACGAAAAAGTTGCCCGTCTTCATCTGGACCGGATCGGCGTGAAGCTGACCCAGATGGACAGCGATCAGGCGGCCTATATCGGCGTAAAACCCGAAGGCCCCTATAAGCCGGAACACTACCGCTACTAAGTGCGAATGACGCATGACCAAGCCTTCCAGACGCCACCGAATCCTGCTTTCGGCGGCGTCTTTTCTTTTCGGCCTCTTAACGCTGTTGACCGTGTTGGGCGGCGGCGTTTGGTGGCTGCTTGCCCATCCCAACACGCCTGTGCCCCCGCACTGGAACCCGCTGCGTGATCTGACCGTGACGGCCCCGGTCACCCCGGTCACCCCTTACCAGTTGAACCGCGCACTGGCGGATGACGCTTTATGCCGTGCAGCCTTGGCCGAGGCTGGAGCTCGGTTTGATCCGCTGGACGATCTGGTGGTGGACCAGAATTGCGGAATCGAGGGACGCGGCCGGTTGTCCGGTCTGGTGAACGCCCGCGTCACTGCAGTCGAGACCCGGTGTGCCACAACTTTGCGGCTTGTCATGTGGGAACACCATGTTGTGCAACCCGCTGCGCAGCAACTACTGGGGACTTCCGTCAGCAGATTGCGCCAGATCGGTAGCTATAACTGCCGGCGGATGCGCACTGCGCAAGGACAAGATAATGGTTGGAGCAGTCACGCCACTGCGGACGCGATCGACATCGTCGGAATGGATCTCTCGGACGGGCGCAGCTTGAACCTGCTGGCTGACTGGGACGCTGACGGGCCCGAGGCCGATTTTCTGCGCCAGATCTGGCGCGGAGCCTGTGACTGGTTCCGCGTGGTGCTTGGCCCTGATTACAACCGCTTACATGCCGATCACTTCCACCTGCAGGGGCCCGGCTGGGGCTACTGCCGATAGTACCTCAGCGTAGAGGTGGGATAAAATCGCCGCGGCCCTGTGGTGTGAAATCCAGCACATTCCACAAAGGCCAAGCTGCATCCACATGCCGGGGATGCCAGTCGCTGGGTTCAAAGAACAGCTCGGAACTCCAGAAGTGATGAATGCCATCAGGGAGCTGTTGAAAGACATTCAGGATGGGAAGCTGATCACCCCCGTCGGTCTCGGCCAGATAGTCACGTTGGTAATTCGTCCCTAATGCTGAGTAGAGCGGCAGCGCACTCCAACCCATCTCATCTTTGAGCGCCGAGAGTTTTTCGGGCGTATTCTGCGCCACTACGGCGACCGAGGCGTTCTGTATGAGATGGTGGATCTGAGAGTTCAGCCCATCCAGAAACGCCGAACACATAGGGCAGGGGCGTTCAGCGTCGGGTCCGTACATCAGCGAATAGATAATCAGCGTATCCTTATCGCCAAACAGCGACGACATAGGCGCACCCTCGCCTGCCAGATCTTGGAACGCATAATCGTTAGGGGTTTTGCCTCCGGTTGGAAGAGAACGGCGCAAGGCCGCGACCTCTTCAACCTTTGCTCTCAGGTCCCGCTCGGCGGATAGAAGTGCATTACGAGCTGACCGATATTCGGTGGTTTCATTCGGTAACGTTACGGGCATGGGGACCTCCGGGAATCATAATTAACAAAAATGTTAAATAATAAATCTAAAAAAATCAAATCACCGAGTCCCGCGAAGTTCAGCCTAGGGGGAAACCTTGTGATTTTTCCCTTTTGGGAATTCCGCCGACAAGGCTAGTCTCTCGTGCATCGGTAAAAAGTTCCGTGACAATGGATTAAGGAGATTGGGACATGGGCAAACGCGACGAATTGATCGCCAAATACGCTGAAGATCTAAAAGGCAAATGCGGGATGGACCCCGATATGGACCTGCTGACCAAGGTCACCATCGGTTGCGGTCCGGCGATCTATGACGCGGATGCGTCGACAGTGGCGGCCAGCCAGGAAGGCGAGCTTGAGACGGTCAAGAACAACTTCCTCATCAAAAAGCTGGGCCTGTCGGATGGTCCCGAACTGATGGAAGGGATCAACAAGGCCATGGAGACCTATGGCATGTCCGAGCGTAACAAGTACCGCGCTGTCGTCTATTACATGCTGACCAAGCATTTCGGCAAAGAATCGGTCTATAGCTGATCCAGCCAAGAACCATTTCAGCACCCGTCGGTCTTACCGGCGGGTGTTTTGTATTTGATTGAAACTCTAAATACTTGGCGTTTGAAGCGCGGTTCTGAAATCGGCTAAGGTCAGGTCATGACCAGGACGGTCAGAACCAATAGATTTCCGTATGCGTGTGGTGAGCTTGGGAGCACGCGGGGTAGGGAAGGTTCTGAAGTCGTCAGGGCCTTCCCTTTTCATTCAATCCGCCTCAGTCTCGCCCAAAGCGCAGATCAACTGCCATTCTGTATCACTGACCGGCTGCACTGACAGGCGTGAATTCTTGACCAGAACCATTTCACCCAAACGCTCATCCGCCTTGATCTGATCCAGATTGACCGGAATTGTGAAAGACCGGACGGCTTTGATATCCACGCATTCCCAACGCTCATCATCGGTTGTGCTGTCGGGATGGGCCTCGGCGCAGACCTCGACAATGCCGACAATCGCCTTGTCCTTTTGCGAGTGGTAGAAAAAACCCCGGTCACCAATCTGCATCTGACGCATGAAATTGCGGGCCTGGTAGTTGCGCACCCCATCCCATTCCTCGCCCGCGTCCCCCTTGCCGACCTGCTGATCCCAGCTCCAGGTCGAGGGTTCGGATTTGAACAGCCAATACGCCATCAGCCGATGACCTTTTTCCACGGGATCAATTCAACCGAGTCGAACAGGCCGGCCAGCGCGTAGGGGTCATTCTCAGCCCAAACTTGCGCGGCGGCCAGATCCTCGACGTTCAGAATGACCAGCGATCCGATCATTGCATCGCCGTCCAGCAACGGGCCAGCCTGCGCCACAACACCGGTTTCTTCAATGTAAGCCAGATGGGCCGTGCGGTTGTCCAGCCGGGTCTGTAGGGCACCAGCTTTATCCCGGGCGATCAGGGCGATGAGCATATTATTCCTCCTTGAGTGGGCGACCCAGCAGGGCTTGAATCGCGTCGGTGACACTGTAGGCACCGCTGCTGAGTTTCGCCACCGTTGCGCTGATGGGCATGTCTAACCCTTCGCTCGCTGCGATTTCGGACATGGCCTGCGCAGTGGCGACACCTTCGACGGTTGTCGTGGTGTCAAATGGCTTGTTTAGACCCAAACACAGGCCAAAACGATAGTTTCGCGACAATTCGGATGAGCAGGTCAGCACCAGATCACCCAGCCCCGATAGCCCCATCAGCGTATCGGGCCGTGCCCCGCGCTGGGCGGCAAAGCGCTGCATCTCAGAAAATCCGCGTGTGATCAACGCAGCGCGGGCGCTATCGCCAAGCCCTGCACCAATGGCCGCGCCACAACCAATAGCCATCACATTCTTTAGCGCTCCACCTAGCTCTGCTCCGACGGTATCGGCGGTACGATAAAGACGCAGATTGGCAGTTGTCAGCTCTTGCTGAAGTGCTTCACCCAGTTCGGCATCATCACAAGCCAGCGTCAACGCCGTAGGCAAACCGCGCGCGATATCATCGGCAAAGCTGGGGCCAGTCAGCAAGGCCGGTAGTGCGTCCGGAACGGTTTGACGGATGACTGCAACGGGACCCAGCCCCGTGGAAAGTTCGATCCCCTTGCAGCAAGCCACCAAAACCTTGCCACCCAGTTCGCCGGTATATTGCGTCAACGCATCGCGCAGCTTTTGCATTGGGACGGCCAGTAACAACACATCGGATTGCGCCGCTTGTTCTAATTCAGCTGTCACTGAAACACTGGCGGGCAGTGTAACGCCTGGCAAACGTCGCGGGTTCTCGCGCCCGTGCTGCATCTGCGCTGCTTGCTCGGCATCTCGTGACCAGAGAGTTACAGGCCCATTGCCCGCCAAAGATATCGCCAGAGCGGTTCCAAATGCGCCAGAACCAAGGACGGTCACGCTCATGCCTTGGCCCCTTTTTTGCCGCTACCCAGCATTGCAGGGCTGGTTTGATCCAAGGGCCAGCGGGGCCGCGCCGTCAGATCCAACCCATCTCGTGCACCGGTGCGGAATCGTTCCATACCCGCATAGGCGATCATTGCGGCATTATCAGTGCACAAAGCCAGCGGAGGGGCAGTAAATCGGGCGCCCATTTCCGCAGAAACAGTCTCTAATCCTGAGCGAATAGCGGAATTTGCTGCGACACCTCCGGCAACGGCAATAACCGGTTCTGACGGTGATGTCTCAAGATACTGGGCAATCGCGCGGCGGGTTTTCTCAGCCAAGGTATCAACAATAGCCTGCTGAAAACCGGCACACAGATCAGCGCGATCTTGTCGGGTCAGCCCCCCTTTTTCGGCTACGACCTTATCCCGCATCCGCATCAGCGCGGTCTTGAGTCCCGAAAAAGACAGGTCACATCCGGGGCGATCCAGAAGGGGCCGGGGAAAGCGGAAACGTTTGGCATCACCCGCGCGCGCCTCAGCCTCGACCGAGGGGCCACCGGGCTGGGGTAAGCCCAGCAGACGGGCGGTCTTGTCGAAGGCTTCACCGGGGGCATCGTCGATCGTCCCCCCAAGGCGGGTAAACTGTTCCGGTCCATGAGCGATCAGATATTGGCAGTGACCACCCGAGACCAGCAGCATCAGGTAGGGAAAGGCAATCTCGTCGGTCAGTCTTGGTGTCAGCGCGTGCCCGGCCAAATGGTTCACCCCGATTAGCGGCAACCCGGTTGCTGCACTTAGGCCCTTTGCGCACATCACGCCGGATATTACGCCGCCAATTAAGCCGGGACCGGCGGTGACAGCGATAGCGTCCAGATCATCTAAGCCAATTTCGGCCTGTGTTAGAGCCTGTTTGATGCAAATATC
The DNA here is from genome assembly GCF_056537485.1 of Ruegeria sp. CE6. NCBI lineage: Bacteria > Pseudomonadati > Pseudomonadota > Alphaproteobacteria > Rhodobacterales > Roseobacteraceae > Ruegeria > Ruegeria sp. CE6. The sequence goes on from NZ_JBQFRR010000008.1 coordinate 37,793, forward strand.
CAGCTTTTCCGCATGCGCACGCGCTGCGATCTCAGGCACAACGCCACCATAGGCGCTGTGCAACTCAGTCTGGCCATGCACCACGGATGACAGGATCTCGGCCCCTTTGCCTGTGCCCTGCCGCACAACGGCGGCTGCGGTATCGTCGCAGCTGCTTTCCAGTCCAAGGACGGTAAGTGTTTGCACCATAGGCCTGATCCGTTGCATCATGATTGCCAAGCGGGGTATCACCCCGCGCGGATGCAAACAATCCCAAGGCCGAAGGCGCCGACCGTTGTATTTGTTGATGACCCGCCCTCGCGCCGCCTCGGACAGGTTCGTTGCGCAACTGCCGGACCACATTCGGTCGCAAGTCGCGGTTATCCATTCGCCCTTGTTAAAAATCGAACCCCTGGGTGTCATGGTTGAGTCCGATGATTCTGCTGGACTGATCTTTTCCTCGGCAAATGGCGTGAATGCCGCCGCCGTATTGAATGTGGAACGCAGCCTGCCCGCCTATTGCGTTGGTCCGGTGACCACGCAGGCAGCGCAGGCAGCAGGGTGGGAAGCGCAGATGCTGGGTGCGACGGCCGAAGGGCTGGTGGCCAATCTGCTCAAACTCAAGCCAAACAGCCCGCTGCTACATCTGCGCGGAGAACACAGCCGTGGCAACGTCGCCGCGCGTTTGACTGAATCCGGGCTGACCACCCGCGAACAGCCGATTTATCGGCAACAGCTTTTGCCGCTGAGTGATGAGGCTTCCCACGCCGCCGAGGGTGATCAGCCCATCATCGCCCCGCTATTTTCGCCCCGCACAGCGCGACAATTTGCCGATGTCTGGGCCGGATCCGCGCCTCTGTGGCTGGCCGCGATCAGCGAAGCCACAGCGGAACCCCTTAAAACACTGAGTTTCGAGCGGCTGAAGATCGCGGATGAACCGACCCCGGACAAAATGCAGAAAGCCGTGAAAAAACTCGTGAAACACGTGATGCGGGTTGAGAGCGCGCCGGGTGCAGATTAACTTGGGTTAGTCTGTTGTTCATGTGTTTTGGGAATCGATAAGGGGATTAACGCGGTGGCTGATAAGAAGAAACCCGATCAGGAACCGGTCGAAGACCCCAGCGTCGAAGAGGTGGTAGAAGCCGCCGAGACCGTAAGTGATGCAGTCTCGGATGAGAAATCCGTTGACGCGGATAACGCTGCGGACGAATTGACTTCCGAAGCCGAAGCCGAAGCCGAAGCCGAAGCCGAAGCCGAAGCCGAAGCCGAAGCCGAAGCCGAAGCCGAAGCCGAAGCCGAAGCCGAAGCCGAAGCCGAAGCCGAAGCCG
>NZ_JBQFRR010000009.1:0-13435 GCF_056537485.1 Ruegeria sp. CE6
CAGATCTTCGACATTCCGAAGCGAGAGCGAGAAACGGTTGTACAGCATGACCGAAAGGCAGTGATCTCTGGACTGGTTTTAAAGTATTTGAAAGAGGCAGGTCTGGTCATGGGTAAATGCTGAGAAAGCCCCCTGCCCGCCTCAAGGCAAGGTCTACCGACGAGACCTTTGGGATTGATGACGTCTTTATATTGAATGGTGTCAGTTTTGATCGAAGTGATTTGAGTGTTTATTTGGGGTCCGCAATTTTGGGCATAGACACAGACAATGATGGATTTGCCGATACAACCATCGTTCTAGGGGGCGATTATTCCGGTTCGGAATCTACGGTGAAAGATCTCGATGAGGCGACGGCCATAGCAGCTTCATTTCCACCAAAATGCACAAGACGATGTTTTTCACATTGACGAAGACGATGTCATCGCTGGAAACATCCTAGCCAACGACAACTGGTACACAGGCGGAGGACTAACCGTATCCCTGCTTTCAGGTCCGGAAGAGAGGCTACCAAACCTGAATAATGATGGATCGTTTACATATGAAGCAGATTCAGATGTCTTGATTTGGTCGCCCCCGGTGACGAGATAGTCCAGACATTCACGTATGAACTTGTAGACACGTTCGGTAGAACTTCCGAAGCCACGGCCTTCATTTCTGTAAACATACTGGATGACAGCGTATCGCTTTCGGGAAGTCGGAGACGAGACCATATCAATGGCTTGGATGAAGCTGACATCCTGGAGGATGGCTTCGGAAGAGACAAATTGGATGGTGGGGAAAGCGCCGATATCCTGAGAGGCGGACCAGGCCGCGGTGTTCATATTAGTGGAGAGGAAGCTGACCTTCTTGAGTTTCACTTTTTTGATGGCTTCAACATCATGACTGATTTTGAAGTTGGGATTGATCAGATTGGGATTGGCTCAGGTCTATTTGCAGACAATATCTCTGACATTAAGTACCGGGATCTGGATGACGGGGTGCTGCTTAATTTAAGTGGTGCCAAAGTCTTAGTTGAGGATCTGGCATTTATGGATCTGAGCGAAGATTCATTCGCTTGGTTATAGCGAATATCTGTGCTCGCGCGTTAGAATCTATAGCGTTGTAGAGCCCAGGTTGCCCTACTGAAACCAAAGTCTTGAAAGTGAATCTACCAATTCGGATTGATCCATGCATCAAGCTGCATTTTGAACTGGGCACAAGGCAGGCCGCACAAAGCCCGAAGTCCTGAGTGGTAGACCGATCACGCCACCGATTCTTGTCCACTTCGTGGTACATATTGTGGCAGTTATTTTTTTGCATGAAAAATGGTTACTCAAATAGGGTTGTTCCCCCTTGGTCCGCCACCTACTCCCTATGTGCGACAAATAGTTTTGCCTTTTGCGATAGAAATTTTCCATTACGCCGCACAGCCATGCCTTCTGCCAAGTGGTTGCGTCGTACATATTTCCCTTTAACAACTGGTTTTGGGCGAAGCCCTTCAGGGTGCTCGTCTCTAAAACCTGCTCCCGGCGAGGGTTGGGGGGTAGCAAGTTTAATATAGTTCGAAAGGGTGGTGCGCCCACAGGCGTCCGCCCAGGACAGGCTTTGCGCGGTGCCCTCATGACGGCACAGCTCTGCAATACTTTCCTCGCCTATTTGGCCGACCAGTACGATCTGGATCTTTTCTTGTGCGGAATACTGTTTACGGGTCGAACGCCAAATGTCCTTTGCTGGCTTCTCACCGTGACTCTGCTTGTTTTAGGGGTTCTTTCTCATCTCCACTCCTTGGCAGCTACGATGAGCCAGAAATCTACTCTTATCAAATCGATCAATACTGTCCCAATGGTACTGATGTCAGACACCGGGAGCTAATGATATAGACCAGAACTAAGGGCCACAATAAGGCACTGATTTTTTTAAATTACTCAAGTTAGCGCCCAATAGTTAACGGCACAGTAAGATTGTGCGTGGGAGCTCACTTCGGGCGGCGTCAATCCTTTGGCTATCACCTCCTCTGCCCCGGACAGTTGGGGGTACAGATAGAACACTCCGAGCCGTCAACGCTATGATGCGATCCTGTTCCAAACCGGAAACGATTCCATATTAGGAAGCCTATGTCTGTTGGTGGTTCTGAAGAAATTCTTTCCAGTGGCGTGTGCGCGGGTTTAGATAAGATGCAGCTTGAGCAGGGCCTACATGTGCTAACAGGTCAAGCCCGGTCACGAACGGCGAAAAATCATCTTCAACACGCCCCCACGGCCTGACATCATATTCCATGTATTCGACGTTGATCCCTGCCAATTCAAACCCCTTGTGCTCCAGATAGTTGCGAGCGCCATGTCCGGTGACATAGCGCGTTCCGCCCAATTCTTGGACGATTTGCAGTATCCTGTTCGAGCCTGTTTCTGTGACATTTAGATCGGTGCTAAGGTGATACTCGCTCGGATTTATGCCAAACTGTGATGCTAGTCCTTTACTGCTGGCGACAATCGCGTCGCAAAGGCCGTCATGCTGATTCAGGTGTAGAACTGGTGCTAGTGCGGAGTCTAGGTAAGGCGTCCCGCTAAGCGATTTCTTGAGTTTATCGATGTGTAAATCTAGCCAATTTGGTTCAGCAGCAACGATGTCAACGATATCTGTCCTGTTTTTAGTATGCTTTATTGGTATGCTAAGCCAGGCGCTGCCAGAAGGCGATCTAATCTGTACGCGGTTAGTAAACGAGCGTCTAGAAAACTGCGCATCTACCAGCCAAACGACTACATCAGCTAAAGCGAGTTGGGCCAAAAAACCTGGCCACGGAAAATACATAGGTTGCGAAATGACGACAGTAGTCATGCAAATTTCCGTCGAATATACCCACCGGGCGAAGAGGACAGCACAAGCTTGCCGTTCAACACCGGATCAACTTCGAATAGGTCTGCTTCTGACATATAGTCATTAAGCGCTGATAGCGGCTCGTTCCCGGCAAACCACGATTTGGAACGGTTTTGTGGGCTGTCCTTCTGGCCGACATACCCGATCATCGTATCCGCAACGACCATGTAGCAGCCAGGTGTAACCAACGGACCGTATGCACGGCACTCGGCCAGAACATGATCGCGGCTGTGGTCGCTGTCTAGAACTACCATGACTTTGGCGCCTTCTGGGATCTCGGCACGCACGGCGGCCAGCGTATCCTCGCTGGTCGACGGCCCCTCAATTAGAGTGACTCGTTTCGACATAGGGTGTTTGTTGATCGTGTCGCGGTTGTGAGCGCGGATATCTATGTCGACTCCGATCACGGTGCCATTGCCAATCAACTGCAATAGTGAGGCCATAAACAGCACCGAGCCACCGCGTGCCACGCCGGTTTCGATAATGACATCGGGTTTCGTGTTCCAGATCACTTCCTGTGTCGCCATCACATCTGCAGGCATCTGAATAATGGGTGCTCCCATCCAGCTCCACAGATAGGAGTAGTCATAAGGGTCAAGCTGTAACATATGTGCAATTGAACTTTGAAAAACATGCTCGTCTTGCCCAAGCGCCAAGCATTGCTTTTCCTTGTGAGCTTCAAACTCTTTGCGGTCGTCTTTTGACGTCATGATTTGCCTTCAGCATTTTTATTGGTGATTTGCCACGCTCTGGAGCTCTCATCTAAGCTTTGTTACAGGTCGTGTCACCATCCATTGTGTGAGTAAGAACTTTTGTCGCGAACATTCGCGAAGGTCTGACACGCTTTTGAACAATCCGAACACTCTTTTCGCTAGTTGCCAGAATCAATAACTCTAAGGTCTCTGTTAGAACAATAGAGTGTCCCACTTTGCGTAAGAGTTCCAAATTCTTAAAACGTTCTAGCTAAAACTGGGGCCATTTAGCTATCGTTACATCATAGCCGCCTCGGTGTCTCTTATGAATTGGCCCTTGATCAGTTCAACCAACTCGAATTTCCCCAGCTTTAAACGTCCTACTCTAAAAGGACTCGTTAACTCGCCGTCTATAGGGGTCGTCGGTCTGGTATTGACGGTCTCGGGACGTTATGAAAAACGAAGTCCTGTGGTATGAGGGGTTTTGACATGGCTGCGACCCTATCCGACGCAGACCGGAATTCCCTCTCCCTGTCATGACATGTATTCAGAAGGGCTGACTATCTGATGGAAAACCTAGACGACGTCGCCTCAAAGTATTTGCAGCCACCAAGTGTCGAGATTGAGAATGATCTCATGATGCGGTGGTATCCCGAAAGGGTGTTTGAGCGCACAGGACATGTCGGGCGTTTGCTAGAGCTTGGGTTGGGGCATGGTTACACAGTTCCCTTCTTTTTCGAGATGAGTGACCAGCACGTCGTCGTTGAAGGCTCTCAAAAGGTCATCGAGAATTTTCAGTCCAAGAACCCTTGGTATACTGGATCATTGGAGGCGGGGTACTTCGAAACTTACACACCTACCGACACCTTCGATCTGATTGTCATGGGATTCGTGCTCGAGCATGTGGATGATCCAGTCGCCATTCTAAGCCGGTACAAAAAGTTTCTAGCTCCCAACGGTCGCATTTGGATTGCTGTACCGAATGCAAAATCGTTAAACCGGCGCCTCGGGCTTGAGATGGGGATGATTGAGGACATTTATGATCTGAACGAAACGGATTTAATGCTCGGACATCAACGCAATTTTTGCCGCGATACATTGCGAAGCGCCATCGAGGCGGCCGGGTACAGAGTAACGCATGAGGAAGGGCTTTACCTGAAGCCTCTTCCATTGGGTGTTCTCAGAACGCTAGATAACTTTGAAGAGAACATGCGCGCGATGATGGCTGTTGGCGTTGACTTTCCAGATCTTTGTGTTGGTCTTCTTGTAGAAGTGTCTCATGACTAGAGCTGATTGTGCGGGGCCTGAGTTGTGAACGAGCGCCGACGTATTCTGGTCACCGGCGTAGGAGCGCTCATAGGCCAGGGCATCGCCAGCAGTCTGCGGGATGACGGGCGATCGTGGTTAATTGGACTTGACCGGCGCATGTCGCTATTCGGCGCAGAGCTGTGCGATGAAACTCTGCTGAAACCCAAGCTAGACGAAAGCTCAGATGCGTATCTGACGTTCTGGAAAGATTTGGTGCAGGATCACGGAATTGAACTGATTATTCCAGGTATCAGCATCGACATGGCGTTTCTAGACGCCCACCGAAGTTTTTTCGAAGACCTCGGGGTAGCGTTGGCCATCAACACGACACATCTTATCGCGTTGACTGAAAACAAGTCGGATTTTGCAGCCGACTATGCGCAATTGGGGTTGCCAGTCATCCCGTCGATTGCAGGAGGTGGCACTTGGGAAGCGGCCTGCGCGGCGCTGGGGAAACCGCCATTTCTTTTGAAACCCAGCACTGGGGAAGGCTCCGTTGGCATTGTGCGGCTTCATGACGAAGTGGATTTTGATTATTGGAGCGGAAAAACCTCGGGCGAATTTCTTGTGCAGCGGATTGTTGGTACGGACGACGATGAATATACTGTCGGTACATTTGGCTTTGGCGACGGCGATTACATTGGCCCACTGATCTTTCAGCGCCGATTGACACGTGCCGGGAACACTGGCGAGGCAAAGACCGTCACTCATGAAGCCGTATCCAAAGCAACTGATACAATCATGCGCTACTACAAGCCGCTGGGTCCAACCAACTTACAATTCCGTTTGGAAGATGAGGATGCCTATCTTCTTGAAATCAACCCTCGGTTTTCAAGTAGTTGTTCCTTGCGAACCGCTTTCGGGTTCAACGAAGCTGAGATGTGTGTTGACTTTTACCTGAACCGACGACGGCCTGCGCAACCTGTCTTGCGTGAAGGGATTGCGCAGCGTCACAACGCAGATCGGATACGTTATGCTGGGCCTGATCTCTGATATTCATGCCAATCTGGCCGCGCTTGAGGCGGTTTTGGCTGACGCGAAGTCCAAAGGGGTGACAGAGTTTGTGTGCCTTGGCGACGTTATTGGGTATAATGGTCAGCCGGAAGAATGCGTACAACTGCTCAAGGCAGAAGGGGTGCGCAATATACTGGGCAATCACGACAGCTACGTTACGTCGGGACAGAATTGCGAACGCTCTAAGGTCGTCGCGGGTATCATAGACAAACATCAGGCAGAGCTAAGTTCGGACAGCGTGGCATGGTTGAGCCGATCAATGGACAGCATCCAGGATGGCACAACATTGTTTGTACACGGAGGACCGCAGGATCATGTCGATGAATACCTCTATAAAGTGGGGATCGATACGTTTCCCAAAGGCGTAACACAGCTCTTTGCGGGTCATACCCATGTGCAATGCATTCTAGACTTCGGTACGCACGTCTTTTGCAATCCGGGCTCGGTAGGACAGCCGCGCGATGGAGACCCACGTGCAGCTTACGCAATCTTATCAGATGGCCAGATTGCCCTGCACAGAGTCGTTTATGACATCGACCGCACGATACGCGCGATGAAAGAGCGCGGGTACGAAGAGTTCATGTATCGCGGACTTGCCAAAGGCGCCCAGATCAACGGGCGTATTGACGAGATTGTGAAAGCCTAAGGAGAGGCCAAGGTCTCGATTACCCGACAGACTCGATCAATGTCCCCGTCTGTCATGTCGTGAAAACTGGGCAGGTTCAGTGCCCGCTCGCAAATATCATGGGCATGCGGGGTAGGCGCTTCTACGAACATAGGCTGGCTGGAAAGCGGGTAGAAAAATACACGCGCATCAATGTTTGCTGCCTCGAATGCTGCCAAGGCCCTCTCACGGGAGACGCCAAGTGCCTTGTCAAAAACAACAGTGGGCATCCACGCGCCATTCCGGACGTGAGGAGGCTCAGGGTTCATCGATAGCCCTAGATGCGACAGCCGCTCTTTGTAAGCTGCAAGTATCTCCGCTTTGCGGTTCGTCAGTTCCTCAATGCGCTCAATCTGCCCCATTCCTATTGCAGCTTGAATGTTTGACATCTTGAATTTGTAGCCGACCGTATCAGCCCAGAATTGTTTTTTCTGCGCCTTGTCACGTCCGTGATTGGACAGCGTCAGAATGCGATCCGCCAAAGCATCGTCATCGGTCACCAGCATCCCGCCTTCGCCGGTGGTCAACGTTTTCGTACCATGAAAAGAGAAGGTCCCGAACTTTCCCATCGCGCCTGTATGAATGGCGCGATATCGCGCACCCAACGCTTCGGCCGCGTCTTCGATAAGCACCACTCCACATTCATCTGCGATGCTCAACAGTGTGTCCATCTCACAGAGATTACCGTATAGATGCGTGGCGATGATGGCCTTGGTTTTCGATGTAATCGCCGCGCGGGCCTGATCAGGATCAATACACCAACTGTCTGGCAAGATATCGACGAAAACCGGTGTCGCACCCAAATGCACGACGGGCGCGACCGTAGCGATCCAATTTGTGTCGGCGAGGATGACCTCATCGCCCGGACCGATACCTAGCGCCGCCAGACCCATCTCCATTGCGCCCGTGCAACTGGAAGTCGAAATAGCATGTTTTGTTCCGACATACTCTGCGAAGGTCGCCTCGAAGCGATGAATGTAGTCATAACATTTCGGCCCCCAACCAGTGCGGGCGGCATCTGTGGCATAACTAACCTCGAGATCGGTGATAGAGGGTCGGGTATAGACGATGCGGTCGGTCATAGGATTTGCAGTTCTGGCACAGCAGTTACAAAACGGGTATCTACAAGCCAATCAAGTGATTGCATAATCTCGGTTTTTAGGTTCCATGGGAATATCACCAGGTAGTCTGGACGTCGGTTCTGTAGCTCGTCTGGCGCCAGAATGGGGATATGACTGCCCGGTAGGTATTTGCCGATCTTAAATTCTGCAGCATCACATACGAATTCAATGGCGTCTGGACCAACGCCTGCGAAGTTCATAAGCGTGTTGCCTTTCGCGGCTGCGCCGTATCCTGCTACCGACTTTCCCTCCGCCTTAGCATCCAGCACGAACCGCAAGAAATCGTCTTTGACCTTTTCCGCTTTGAGTTGGAAACCTGTGTAGAAGTCATCGTCATTCATTCCGTGAGATGCTTCGAGATCACGCATGGCCTTCACGGCGTCGGTTTGCGCATGTCTGGCTCCTTCAAGACAGGCAAAGAGACGCAAGCTGCCGCCATGAGTTGTTAGTTGTTCAACATCGAACACCCGCAAACCTGCCGCCGCCAGAATACGCTCGGCTGAAAGAAGAGAAATGTAGGAGAAATGTTCGTGATACACGGTATCGAACTGGTTTTGCGTCACCAGGTTCAACAAATGCGGAAACTCGAGTGTGACCACGCCCTGAGGTTTTAGGCAAACCGCCAGCCCTCGCGAGAAACAGTTAATGTCGGGTACATGGGCAAAGACATTGTTACCTATGACAAGATCAGATTTGGCCAGCCCCTTAGCCAACCCTTCCCCGAAGAACTCCTCTACAACATTGATCCCGATTGCCGTCGCTGCGGAGGCGGTGGAATGTGTGGGTTCAATACCTAGGCAGGGGATCCCTGCCTTCCGAAAATTGCGCAGCAGATAACCGTCGTTGGATGCAACCTCGATCACATGAGAATCCGCATCTAGAGCAAATCGTTCGATAACCGTGTCGCAATAGGCTTTGGCATGGGCAAGCCAAGAGGTCGAGGTGGAAGAAAAATAAGCGTATTCTTCGGTGAATAGCGCCTCGCCCGACGAGAAGTCTTCCGTTTGTACAAGGCGGCACTCCTTGCACACGAAAAGCCGCAGCGGATAGGTCAGTTCGGGACGAGAAAGCGCTTCCGCACTTAGATAATCGTTTGACGGGGGTGCATATCCCAAATCAAGAAACGCCATAGTGCGTGAAGACAGACAATGTCGGCAGGTATTGGTCATAAGGGGCGAACATCCAGCAGGGCAGGCAAGTTTTGATCTCTTTCCGACATAAGCGTGATAGGTAAGGGCCAATCAATGCCCAGATCGGGGTCTGTCGCACGCACACCACCCTCAAGTTCCGGTGTGTACGGAGCAGTGTGGCAATAGTGTAGCGTCGCAGTCTCGGTCAATGTCTGGAAACCATGAGCGCAGCCCTCAGGAATGTAGATTGCGTTCCCAGCCTCAGCGCATAATGTGATTGCTCTGCTTTGACCAAAGGTTGGAGAGCCTTCGCGCAGGTCAAGCGCCAGATCGAATACCTTTCCTTCGGTTGCACGTATAAGCTTTGCCTCAGCCATCGGCGCACGCTGAAAATGCAGACCGCGCAAAGTACCTTGCCCGTTGGTTTGCGACATATTCATTTGCACCCAATTGGTCAGCAGACCGGCTTGCGCAAAAACGTCAGCACAGAATGTACGAGCAAAAGCACCGCGGGCATCGGACTGGCGCGCTAACTGGACTTCGTAAAGCCCATCAATATCTTGAGGGATAAGCTTCAAGATTCACCATAATATTGCAACTGTTTAAGTGAGACCGCACGAGGGCACTGGCCCTCCGCAACAGACTGGTACCACTGTATTGTAGCGCGGATGCCGTCTTCGAAAGACCAACAGGCGAAATGACCCAGCAGTGCCTCTGCCTTGTCAGTGGCAAGCCGGAGAATCTGAGCTTCGTGGGCAGAATTGGATTTCCGAGAAGTATCTTCCCATGCGCCCGGCCACATGGAGAGTGCCGTTGTAACAACGTCCTTTACGGTTCTAACCCCCTCAGATGGTGGACCAAAATTGAACGCACTTTGGAGATCGGGATCTGCCGACGTAAACAGGTTTTCCGCGAGTATCAAATACCCTCGCAGAGGCTCCAGGACGTGTTGCCATGGTCGAACGGAATTCGGGTTGCGCACTTTGACTGGAATGTCGGCCGCCAGGGCACGTGCAATATCGGGCACGATGCGGTTCTCGGCCCAGTCGCCACCGCCAATAACGTTGCCTGCGCGCGCCGAAGCCATACGGATCTCTGTCTGTGCAAAAAAAGATTTTCTCCAGCTATCGACGCCAATTTCCATCGCGGCTTTGCTGGAACTATATGGGTCATGACCACCTAGGGGATCAGTTTCGCGAAATGGCCGCGCTTGTTCGTCGTTGGCATACACTTTGTCTGTAGTTACCATAACCACGGCGCGTGGACCGGTCAGATCACGCAGCGCCTCCATCAGATTGAGCGTCCCCATCACATTGGTGGACCAGGTCTCAATCGGGGTTTCGTATCCACGTAAAACCAAAGATTGTGCTGCCATGTGAAAAACAATTTCGGGGTCTGACGCTGTTACGGCGTTTGTCACGACAGACGAATCTCGAATGTCACCGATAATGTGCCTGATGGTATCTTCTAGTTTCAGAGAGGAAAAAAAGGGACTTTCAGGTGCCAGTGCTATGCCAGTGACTTTGGCACCGAGTTGCGTCAACCACAGCGCAAGCCATGCACCTTTGAACCCGGTATGTCCGGTAATCAGAACGCGTTTGTCTTTCCAGAACGCATTCATCACCAAGTTTTCCATGGTGCATCGCCGGATTTCCAAAGCTCTTCAAGGTAATCACGATCCCGCATCGTATCCATCGGAGCCCAGAAACCCGAATGCTTGAACACTGAAAGCTGTCGCTCAGTTGCCAGAGTTTCCAATGGAGCGCGTTCCCAAATCGTTTCGTCTCCGTCGATGTAGTCAATCACCTCAGGCTCACAGACAAAAAAACCGCCGTTAACCCAGAAGCCATCTCCATCGGGTTTCTCGTTAAACCGGGTCACAAAATCACCCTCGATCTCCAAGGCTCCGAACCGCGCTGCTGGTTGCAAGGCGGTAACGGTCGCACGGCTGCCAGTTCTTTTGTGAAAGGCCAAAAGCTTGGTAATATCAAGATCCGTCACACCGTCGCCGTATGTAAGACAAAACGTGTCGGTCAGATGCTCCTTCACACGCTTTAGGCGGCCACCGGTTTGGGTTAGCTGACCGGTGTCGACCAATGTAACCTGCCAAGGCTCCGAGTATCGATTGTGCACCTTCATCTTATTGTCTTTTAGATCAAATGTGACATCGGATGTATGTAGAAAGTAGTTCGCGAAATACTCTTTGATCAGATAGCCTTTGTAGCCGCAGCAGATGACAAATTCAGTGATCCCATGGGCGCCATAGATTTTCATGATGTGCCATAAAATGGGCAAACCACCAATTTCAATCATGGGTTTTGGGCGGAGGTGAGATTCTTCACTAATCCGAGTTCCGAGCCCGCCCGCTAGAATTACCGCTTTCAAATCATCGCTCCGCTCTGTTCTAATCGACCAACAGGCCGCAGATAATTGAATTCCCTTTAAGCATGATAACTTTGATTAGCAAGGAGAGTGGTGTGAGACGCGTCGAGCTGGTCTCAGTTTGCTACATAAATTGAAAACCCATGTGAATCAAAGCTGCCACTTTGGGTCAGCTCAAAGTTCGGTCGTGAGTTGAGTTGGCGTTCCTGATTGAACTCGGGTATTGCCAAGTTGTCTGCGGCGGACTGCGATCTATTCGCAGATGTTGTCTCATGCCGCCATTCTACCGGAGTAGTCAGCCCAGAGGTTGAGCGTATCTGATCGAGCGCAACGAAGTGAGGCTGCTCCCGCCCGAACAAGCCAAAAATTCAAGAGCCAGAAGCTGGTTAGCATGGAATAATTCCAGTTCAGTTGCCAGCACCTATATTTTCACAGATTGACTTCGATCGTGTTTTGGGGTTGGACACATGCGAAAATATCAAGTTATGAGCCGCGCTGGACCGCATATCTACACCGTCAAATTTCTAATAGACCATAATTCGACGCCGTGTAGCCCACTAGATCTCCGGTATTAGCCGCATAAGGATGCACCATGGTCCCTCTAGTTATTCCCACACGTAACCGTCCAATGTCTTTGTCCTTTCTCCTTAAGTATCTGGGCGAGTTCAATCCGGGACAACGTGTGGTGATCGCCAATGGCAGTCATCATTCATACCTTGCTGCTTATGAGGAAGCGGTACGTGACAACGACAGTCTTTTGCAGATCGAATATAAGGAGTACGATTCCGATCTGCATTTTCGGGACCGCATGGTTGATTGTGTGAGCGGGTTGGATGATGACATTATCTTCGTCGGAGCAGATGATGATTTTCCCGTGCTTGATACACTCTATCAAGGTGTTGAATTCCTGCGCGCAAACCACGACCACGTCGTCGCTATCGGCGGGATCATTTGCCTGTCAATGTTAGACGAAGATCAGTTCAACGCGAAATTTCTTCATGCATTCAGCCTTCAAGACGAAGACATAGTTTCTCGTCTGTCTAAATACAGCCAATGGGCCTTCGCGACCAGTTATGCTGCGACACGCCGCGATCACTACCTTGAAAGATGTAACAACTTACAGCTTAATGCCATGAAAATATTTGGCGACTATAATATCGGCCTCCACGACTGTCTGGCTGGGAAGATCAAGGCCTTGCCAGAAATTGGCTACTTCACCACAAAACTAGCCACTCATAGTAGGTTTGGACCGCCCAGCCGTCTGCATTATCTGGAGCATGCACAAGAAACCTTAAACCTGAGAGATTACTATACTGAAAAAATTGCCTCAACTACGGCAATTGACAATCAAGAAGCTCGGTCAATCGCAGATAAACTGATTGCAATGAAAATTGCCCATTGGACAGGTGGCAGCCCGCAGTTTTTGGATGGGTTTGGGTGTTCATCGCTGTTCCGTGATGAAACTGTGCGCAAACAATATGACGCGTTTCAAGATCTATTTCGTCAAGGTACAGCAGAGCAAAAGAAACTTGGAGGCAATCTAAGGAAGGTTGTCGACGCAATGCTGGAAATTAGTGAGGCTAATTCAGATAATCACGGTGAGCCGGAAAAGTACGATTCAATAGAATATTTTTTGGCTTCGACCAATGGCGGTATTTCGCGGCCATGACAGAACGCCTCGTTAAGGAGTAAATGGATGAGACGAAAGATTAAGCGCAAACTTGCTAAGATGTTTTCTGCGCGCCGCTCGGAGAACAGTGCGAAGCCGAGGCCCGAACCAAAAAAACCAAAGCAGATCATTAGCCCACGGTTTAATATAACCTTTTCCCCAGAAACGCTTGAAAGAAAGTGAAGTGGGCCTGCTTTCAAAGGGCGTATTTCTGTCGCGAAATTTATCGCTAAGCGTGGAAATTTCGTCGGATCAACAGGTCAAGCAGCCAAATCCGCGATGCGTTGAAACTAACCGAGTCCAGGCGTAATTTATCCTCCGCGGATCATGTGTGTGTCTTCGATACCTGCAAGTGTTGCCTTCGCTGATCGCGCGTACGATACCAATTGGTTCCGTGAAGCATTGAAAGACAATGGGATACGCGCCTGTGTCCCCGGAGGAAAACAGCGCAAAAAAACCTATTAATATGACAGGCGAAGATACCAAAGGCGCAACCCGATCCCCGCCTCCGGTCCATGTTGATCCGCGCCCATGGCTGGACCCACGATCTGAAGTCCGGAGTTCAACTGATGGAAGTTGCGCGGCGTGAAAGCGTCCCCGGC
>NZ_JBQFRR010000010.1:2500-6075 GCF_056537485.1 Ruegeria sp. CE6
CTGACGATCATGCATGTCTTCTATTCTCCATGTGGGGCCGACCGACATCGGCAGCATGGGTTCCAGGATAGAAGGCGGGAAAGTATGCTTTTGGTTCAGAAGAAAGATCGCCTTTAGTTACCAGCTGGGCGATCGCGATTGACCTGACTGCGCTCAAGTAGCCGAATAGGCGGTAGCGCACTAAGTTGTGTCTTTCTCTTTCTGGATCAAATCAAGCGCGAGAAGGGCGTTTGGTGAATGCCTTGGCAGCAAGAGGCGATGAAAGACGTGATACTCTGCGATAAGCCATGGGGAGCTGAGAATAAGCTTTGATCCATGGATCTCTGAATGGGGCAACCCACCTGAATGTTTGTTATTGTTAGCTCTGCTAATCAATAATGAGCATGAACAGGTACTTAAGACCTGAATACATAGGGTTTTAAGAGCAAACCCGGGGAACTGAAACATCTAAGTACCCGGAGGAAAGGAAATCAATTGATACTCCCCTAGTAGCGGCGAGCGAACGGGGACCAGCCGAGCCAGATAAGTGACTAGAACACGTTGGGAAGCGTGGCCATAGCGGGTGACAGCCCCGTATAGGAAGCTTTGATGGACGTATTAAGTAGGGCGGAACACGTGAAATTCTGTCTGAAGATCGGAGGACCACCTTCGAAGGCTAAGTACTCCTTGCTGACCGATAGCGAACCAGTACCGTGAGGGAAAGGTGAAAAGCACCCCGACGAGGGGAGTGAAACAGTACCTGAAACCGAACGCCTACAATCAGTCGGAGGATCCTCGAGATCTGACGGCGTACCTTTTGTATAATGGGTCATCGACTTGGTCTTACGAGCAAGCTTAAGCCGTTAGGTGTAGGCGTAGCGAAAGCGAGTCTTAATAGGGCGAATGAGTTCGTGGGATCAGACCCGAAACCGAGTGATCTAGGCATGGCCAGGTTGAAGGTAAGGTAACACTTACTGGAGGACCGAACCCACATCCGTTGAAAAGGATCGGGATGAGCTGTGCCTAGGGGTGAAAGGCCAATCAAACTCGGAGATAGCTGGTTCTCTGCGAAATCTATTTAGGTAGAGCGTCATCCGAATACCCCGGGGGGTAGAGCACTGGATGGGTAATGGGGCCCCACAGGCTTACTGATCCTAACCAAACTCCGAATACCCGGGAGTACTAGATGGCAGACACACTGCGGATGCTAACGTCCGTAGTGGAGAGGGAAACAACCCTGACCTACGACTAAGGCCCCCAATTCATGGCTAAGTGGGAAAGCAGGTGGGACGACCAAAACAACCAGGAGGTTGGCTTAGAAGCAGCCATCCTTTAAAGATAGCGTAACAGCTCACTGGTCTAAATAAGTTGTCCTGCGGCGAAGATGTAACGGGGCTCAAGCCATGAGCCGAAGTCTAGGGATGCGTAAGCATCGGTAGCAGAGCGTAGTGTGACATAGTCTCATTCCTCCTTCATGCCTTCGGGCAGATTGGAGGAGAGAGGCTTTCGATGAAGCGGGCGCGTGAGCGATCCCGTGGAGAGATCACTAGTGAGAATGATGACATGAGTAGCGACAAAGAGTGTGAGAGACACTCTCGCCGAAAGTCCAAGGGTTCCTGCTTAAAGCTAATCTGAGCAGGGTAAGCCGGCCCCTAAGCCGAGGCCGAAAGGCGTAGGCGATGGGAACTAGGTTAATATTCCTAGGCCAGGAGGATGTGACGGATCACAGGTGTAGTTCAATCTTATCGGATTGATTGGGCTGCTGAGTGGTTCCTGGAAATAGCCCTCCATCAGACCGTACCCTAAACCGACACAGGTGGACTGGTAGAGCATACCAAGGCGCTTGAGAGAACGATGTTGAAGGAACTCGGCAAAATACCTCCGTAAGTTCGCGAGAAGGAGGCCCGGTTCCTAGGCAACTAGGGGCTGGGGGCACAAACCAGGGGGTGGCGACTGTTTATTAAAAACACAGGGCTCTGCGAAGTCGCAAGACGACGTATAGGGTCTGACGCCTGCCCGGTGCCTGAAGGTTAAAAGGAGAGGTGAGAGCCTTGAATTGAAGCCCAGGTAAACGGCGGCCGTAACTATAACGGTCCTAAGGTAGCGAAATTCCTTGTCGGGTAAGTTCCGACCTGCACGAATGGCGTAACGACTTCCCCGCTGTCTCCAACATCGACTCAGCGAAATTGAATTGCCTGTCAAGATGCAGGCTTCCCGCGGTTAGACGGAAAGACCCCGTGCACCTTTACTACAGCTTCGCACTGGCATCAGGATTGTGATGTGCAGGATAGGTGGTAGGCTTTGAAGCGGAAACGCAAGTATCCGTGGAGCCTCCCTTGAGATACCACCCTTCGCACTCTTGATGTCTAACCGCGGTCCGTTATCCGGATCCGGGACCCTGCGTGGCGGGTAGTTTGACTGGGGCGGTCGCCTCCTAAAGCGTAACGGAGGCGCGCGAAGGTTGGCTCAGAGCGGTCGGAAATCGCTCGTTGAGTGCAATGGCAGAAGCCAGCCTGACTGCAAGACTGACAAGTCGAGCAGAGTCGAAAGACGGCCATAGTGATCCGGTGGTCCCGAGTGGAAGGGCCATCGCTCAACGGATAAAAGGTACGCCGGGGATAACAGGCTGATACTGCCCAAGAGTCCATATCGACGGCAGTGTTTGGCACCTCGATGTCGGCTCATCTCATCCTGGGGCTGGAGCAGGTCCCAAGGGTACGGCTGTTCGCCGTTTAAAGAGGTACGTGAGCTGGGTTTAGAACGTCGTGAGACAGTTCGGTCCCTATCTGCCGTGGGTGTAGGAGACTTGAGAGGAGTTGCCCCTAGTACGAGAGGACCGGGGTGAACGATCCACTGGTGGACCAGTTGTCGTGCCAACGGCAGTGCTGGGTAGCTATGATCGGACAGGATAACCGCTGAAGGCATCTAAGCGGGAAGCCCCCCTCAAAACAAGGTCTCCCTGAGGGCCGTGGAAGACCACCACGTCAATAGGCCGGAGATGTAAGCGCAGTAATGCGTTCAGTTGACCGGTACTAATCGCCCGATAGGCTTGATTTGATCCAGTAATGGAAAGACAAGACCAAAGCATACACTGACCTTGAGTTGGATAACGTCGCAGCGTCAAGCCGCGATGTTGGTTGATACTATAACCGAGTGGCAACGCGCCTTTTGCAAGCAAAAGACGCTGCCTGCCACCTCGTCGCTTTCCTGCAACGCAGGAAAGTCGACATGGGCTTTTCCTCGGTTTGGTGGTCATAGCGCAAGTGAAACACCCGGTCCCATCCCGAACCCGGAAGTTAAGCACTGCCGCGCCAATGGTACTTGGGCTTAAGCCCCGGGAGAGTAGGTCACCGCCAAACCTAGAAAAAGCCCACATCTCTCTAACACGATGAAAAGAACACTACCCGGTCTCAAGTAGCCGAATAGGCGATAGACCAACACAAGACCTCAAGTAGCGTAAGCGATAGGTCACTTAAAGTGTCGCGGGATGGAGCAGCCCGGTAGCTCGTCAGGCTCATAACCTGAAGGTCGCAGGTTCAAATCCTGCTCCCGCAACCAACTTTAGAAAATCCCAGAGCAGCCCGCGCAGACTACAA
>NZ_JBQFRR010000011.1:0-3863 GCF_056537485.1 Ruegeria sp. CE6
CCTCCGCATGAGGGGTCGATGATTGCGCCTTGGACCAGTTCGGGGATGGCGGCTTTGGTGACGCCGAGGTCGGAGAGTTTGCGGGGGATGGCGAGGCTGTCGTTGAACTCTTGCACGAAGCTGCGGAAGCCGTCGAAGCCGCCGTCGATGCCCAGATAGGCGGCGGCTTGCTGGAAGCGGTCGGCGATGACTGGCGCGTTGAACTCGAGCACGGCGGGCATGCAGACCGCGTTGGTGGTGCCGTGGTGGGTGTTGAACACCGCGCCGACGGGGTGGCTCATGGCGTGGATGGCGCCCAGGCCTTTCTGGAAGGCGGTGGCCCCCATCGCCGCCGCGCTCATCATCTGGGCGCGGGCTTCGATGTCGGTGCCGTCCGCATAGGCACGTGGCAGGTAGTCCTTGACCAGCCGCATCCCTTCCAGCGCGATGCCCTGAGACATCGGGTGGTAATGCGGGCTGCTGAACGCCTCGACACAATGCGCGAACGCATCCAGACCGGTGCCTGCGGTGATGAACTTTGGCATCCCAACCGTCAGCTCGGGGTCGCAGATCACCACGGTCGGCAGCACCTTGGGATGGAAGATGATCTTCTTGGCGTGGGTTTCAGAATTGGTGATGACGCTGGCGCGCCCCACTTCGGACCCGGTCCCGGCAGTTGTGGGGACGGCGATGATCGGCGCGATGGCATCGGCATCCGCTCGGGTCCACCAATCGCCGATGTCCTCAAAGTCCCAGACCGGGCGCGTCTGACCACACATGAAGGCGACCATCTTGCCCAGATCCAGCCCCGAGCCACCGCCAAATGCGATCACCCCGTCATGACCGCCCGCGTTATAGGCCGCAACACCGGCCTCGAGGTTCTGTTCATTGGGGTTCGGGTCCACATCCGCGAACAGACCCCGGCCCAGACCGGCGGTCTCCATGATATCCAGCGTCGCGGTGGTGATCGGCAGATCGGCCAGCCCCTTGTCGGTGACCAGCAGCGGTTTCTTCATGCCGGCCGCCGCACAGGCTTCGGGTAATTCATTGATCCGCCCGGCCCCGAATTTGATTGCGGTTGGATAAGACCAGTTTCCAACAAGTGACATGTTTGCTTTCCTTCGTGTCAAAAGGCCTGCCCCGGCGAGGGGGTCATTCCGAGGCAGGCCGGCGTCCTTAGCCCGTGACCTTTTTCAGGTGATAGGATTTGGGACGTGTCAGGTTGTGATAGCCAATGACCGAGAGACCGCCGCCGCGCCCGGTATTCTTGCAGCCGGTCCAACACAGGCCGGGATCCAGATAATCGGCGCGGTTCATGAAGACGGTGCCCGTCTCAATCTGGTCGCCCACCCGCGCAGCACGGTCCAGATCGCTGGTCCAGAGGCTCGCTGTCAGGCCAAACGCGCTGTCATTCATCAGCCGGGTGGCCTCGTCATCCGTGGACACTTTCATGATGCCCACTACCGGACCAAAGCTTTCATCCCGCATCACCCGCATGTCATGGGTGACATTGGTCAGGATCTGCGGCGTCAGATATGCGCCGCCATCATCCTCGGGGAAGATGTCGATATGGGCCACCGCACCAGCCTCGACCGCCTCGGCAATCTGCGCCCGTACCTCATCGGCAAAGCGCACATTGGCCATCGGCCCAATGGTGGTCTCAGCGTCCAGCGGATTGCCCAGCTTATAGCCCTTCACGATCTCCACCGCCCTGGCGACGAAGTCGTCATACAGGCTTTCATGCACATAAATCCGCTCGATCCCGCAGCAGCACTGGCCCGCGTTGAACATTGCCCCGTCGATCAGCGTCTCAACCGCCGCCTCCAGATCGGCATCGTCCATCACATAACCCGGATCCTTGCCGCCCAACTCAGTCCCGACGCCGGTAAAGGTGCCCGCCGCCGCGCGCTCCATCGCCTGGCCGCCGCCGACCGAGCCGGTGAAGTTCACGAAGTCGAACGCATTGCCCGCGATCAGATCGTTGGTCACGTCATGGCTCAGAAAGACATTCTGGAACACGTCTTCGGGCACACCCGCTGCATGGAAGGCCTGCGCCATACGCTCGCCCACCAGCAGGGTCTGCGTGGCGTGTTTCAGGATCACCGTATTACCCGCGATCAGCGCCGGGGCCACCGTGTTGATCGCCGTCATGTAGGGGTAGTTCCACGGCGCCACCACAAACACCACCCCATGCGGGATACGCTTGATATAGCGCTTGAACGTCTCATCTTCGCCCACCGCGATATCAGCCAATGCGCTTTCGGCAATCCCGGCCATATGGCTTGCGCGCTCGTTGAAGCCGCCGAACTCACCGCCATAGCGCACCGGGCGACCCATCATATGCGCCAACTCGGGCACGATTTCCTCATTCATCGCGCCGACAGCAGCCACACCCGCCATCACGAGATCAATGCGTTCCCGCAAGGGCCGCGCCGCCCAAGCCGCCTGTGCGGCCCGCGCCCGGCCCGCAACCTCAGACGCCGCCTCCCGCGACAACACCTCGCGCTCGGCAAAAACCGACCCATCAATCGGCGAGACACATTGCAACATCTGCCCCATAGTCACTCCATCTCTAAAGAGAGCAGGATCCCTGCTTCATCTGGCCATAAATATCTCTGGGGCCGCCATTGGTGCGCCATTGGTTCGAGCGCCGATGGCGGCGGGGCTGGCCCCTCGCTTTCACCCTCTCAAGCCCGCTCAAACCCGCGGGCAATTTCCCAATCGGTCACCACGCGCTCAAACTCTTCGATCTCAACCTCGGCCGCGCGCGCATAGTGATCGACAACGTCATCTCCCATTGCAGCCCGCAACATCGCCGAGCCATGCAGCGCATCCCGCGCCGCGCGCAGATTGCCCGGGATCATCCCCGTCTCTCCCTGATAGACGTCACCCGTGGTCGGCGGCTGCAACTCCAGCCCTTCTTCGATCCCAGCGATCCCCGCCGCCAGCATCCCAGCCATCGCCAGATAGGGGTTCATATCCGAGCCCGGGATACGGCATTCCACCCGCACCGCCTTGGTGCCGTCACCGCACAGGCGGAACCCGGCGGTGCGGTTGTCCACCGACCAGATGATCCGCGTCGGCGCAAAGGTCCCCTTCATGAACCGCTTGTAGCTGTTGATGTAGGGCGCCATGAAACAGGTGTAATCGGCGGCGTATTTCAGCAGACCCGCCATGTAGCTTTTCATCACATCCGACATGCCGAGCGGGTCTTTTTCGTCGAAAAAGATCGGCCGCCCCTCGGACCAGAGCGACTGATGCACGTGGCTGGAACTGCCCACTTTCTCATGATGCCATTTCGGCAGGAAGGTCGCGGCATGCCCATGCTGCCAGGCAATCTCTTTCACCGCGTTCTTGGCGATCGAGTGATACTCGGCCGTCTCCATCGCAGGCGCATATTTGATGTTCAGTTCTTCCTGCCCGGTCTCGGCCTCACCTTTCGTGTTCTCGACCGGTATCCCCGCATCCCACAGATGGTTGCGGATCGGGCGCATCACATGCTCTTCCTTGGTGGTCTGAAGGATGTGATAGTCTTCGTTATACCCCGAGATCGGCTCAAGGTCGCGAAAGCCTTCCTTGCGGATCTGATCAAAGCTTTTCTCGAACAGGAAAAACTCCAGCTCGGTGGCGCACATGGCGTCATAGCCCATCGCCTTCAGCCGGTTCACCTGACGTTTCAGGATCGAGCGCGGCGCGTGTGGCACTTCTTCATGCGTGTGATGATCCAGCACATCGCACATCACCATCGCCGTGCCTTCCAGCCACGGCACTGGGCGCAGCGTGCTCAGATCCGGCTTCATCACATAATCGCCATAGCCCCGCTCCCAACTGGTCGACGCATACCCATCCGGCGTCCCCATCTCGAGATCCGTCGCCAGCAGATA
>NZ_JBQFRR010000012.1:0-1805 GCF_056537485.1 Ruegeria sp. CE6
GCGGCAAGCGTTTGACAAATGCCCATGAGACGATGATCTGGGCTTCGAAATCTGAAGCAGCGAAATACACGTTCAATTATGAGGCGCTCAAATCCCTAAATGAGGGGATTCAAATGCGCTCTGATTGGCTTTTGCCGATTTGTAATGGCGGTGAGCGTTTGAAGAACTCGCGGGGCGAAAAGGCACATCCAACGCAAAAGCCTGAATCGCTGCTGCACCGCATTTTGATTGCCTCAACAAATCCAGGCGACGTAGTTCTTGATCCTTTCTTTGGCACTGGGACAACGGGCGCCGTTGCAAAGAAATTGGGGCGCGATTTCATCGGCATCGAGCGTGAGGAAGAGTATCGCGAAATCGCCGAAAAGCGTATCGCCAACACGCGCCGTTTTGACAGTGATGCACTTGAAACCAGCCTCAGCAAAAGATCGGAACCGCGTATTCCCTTCGGTCAATTGGTCGAGCGGGGCTTGCTGCGGCCTGGTGAGGAATTGCACAGCGGTAATGGCCGCCATCGTGCAAAAATTCGCGCCGATGGCACGCTTGTCGCTTTGGACACCAAAGGGTCGATCCACCAAGTGGGGGCGAAACTTGAAGGCGCACCTTCGTGCAACGGGTGGACATATTGGCATTTCCGCCGTGACGGGAAAACCGTGCCGATTGATCACCTTCGTCAACAATTGCGTTCCGAGTTGGGCGAGTAACGCCACCTCCAAGACAGCTTTCGATATACCGCCCGTGCCTGTGGCTTTTGCCTCGGGGGCACGCACCTTACCCTCGCCCATCGGGCGGGGGTTTTTTATTCCGTTTGAAGCAGCCCTTTCGAATAGGGCGTCCAATCCTTGACTTGCGGATAATGTTGCTTGCGCCAAGCGCGCACCTTGGGGTTCATAACCCGCCGCCACAAAGGCGGGCAGAGGGCCAAAATCCCCATTACAGGATAGCCATAAGGCAGTTGCGGCGCGGCATCGTGATCATAGGTTTGTAACAGCGGATAGGCCCGATCTGGACGATAATGATGGTCTGAGTGACGCTGCAAGTTGATCAGCAACCAATTCGTGGCCCGATGATCCGCATTCCACGAATGGCGGGGTTTGACATGTTCATATTTCCCCGCGCCTTTGTAGGCCCGCGTGAGGCCGTAATGTTCGATGTAATTTGTGATTTCCAAATGGAACACCGCAACAAAGGCCTGCACAGCGAAGAAAGCAGGGCCCCATTTCCCGCCAATGGCATAGGCCAATCCCATCATGCCTGCCTGCAATCCCCCGTAACGCCAGAACGGATTGCTTCTATGCCATAGTGCAAGCCTGCGCTTTTCAAGGCGCTGCGCTTCGGCCTGCCATGCAGATTTGAACGACTGGATCAAAACACGGGGGAAAAAGCGGTGAAACCCCTCATTATATCGCGCAGAAGCAGGGTCACGCGGGGAGGCCACATGGATATGATGCACCAAAAGATGTTCGGTTTTGAAATGCGAATAAAGCGTCATCGCCAGTAGGATATCGGCCAAGCCACGTTCCAACCGCGTGGGGCGGTGCATCAATTCATGGCTGTAATTGATGCCAATCATTCCCGTGACAACACCCGAAGAGGCCGCCAACCCGAATTGCTCGGTAAGCGTCAGATGTGCAGGATTGGTGGCGAGATATGCAATCAACCCAAAGACCAATCCGAATTGTAACGGTGCCCAGATCAAGGTGATTGCGCGATACCAAAACAGCGAGCTGAGACGCGCGGCCTCATCAGGGTTGGTTGGCTCGCGGCCGAATATTTGATACAACAACGGAAACAACCACCATGTGGCC
>NZ_JBQFRR010000013.1:0-1407 GCF_056537485.1 Ruegeria sp. CE6
TGGCCATTGCCATGATCGAAACCGCAGCAGGCATGGAACATCATGAGGAAATCGCAGCGACCCCTGGCCTAGACGGTATTTATGTTGGCCCTGCTGATCTGACCCTCGGCACCCAAGCGGGGCGTTTGCCCCCAGGGTTTGACCGCGAAGAACCCGAGATGATCGCGATGATTAAGGAAATCGCCGCCGTATGTCGCAAGAACAAGATCGCCGCCTGCCTGCATTGCGGCAGCCCCGCCTATGCAGCCCGCGCCATTGAGTGGGGCTATCGCCTCACCACTGTTGGGGGTGATGTGCGCTTTTTGGCGCAATCAGCCCGCGCGGCGGTCACAGGCTGGCATGAGGTTGTGGGCCGCGCCGGTGGTTCGGACAGCACAGGTGCTGGCAAAGGGGGCTATTGATGACACGGCTCTTGGTTGCAGGGGCGCTTCATCCAACGGGCGAGGCGCTGCTTGAGCGACTTAAAACGCAGGGCGTGGATGTCACCTATGTGACCGATCCCGCACCTACGGCCTATCTGCCCTATCTGCCGCAGGCCGATGCGCTTGTGCTGCGCACACAACCCCTGACGGCCGAGATGATTGCAACTGCAACAGACCTGAAAATCGTCTCGCGCCACGGCGTGGGATATGACGCGGTGGATGTAGATGCATTGTCGGCCCGCGGAATTGGCTTGGCCATTGTGGGGGATGTCAATTCTATCTCCGTGGCCGAGCAGGCCATGATGATGATGCTTGCTGGCGCGAAACAGGCGTTAGACGCGCATTTCGCCACACGTGGTAGCGAAGGGTTCGATTGGAACTGGCGTAATCTTTTGCGCGCGCGCGAAGTGTATAACAAACGCCTCTTGATCATCGGCTATGGCCGCATCGGGCGGCGTTTAGCGAAAATGGCCGTTGGGTTTGGCATGCATATATCCGCCTATGACCCCTATCTTTCCCAAATGGGCGCATGGCCCGAAGGGACCGTGCAAGAAGTGACAGATTTATCCGCAGCCTTGGCTGAGGCTGATTTCATTTCGGTGCATATCCCCGCCGCCAAAGGCGCGCTGTTGGATCACACCGCCTTTGCGCATATGAAACGCGGTGTTGTGATCTGCAACACGGCGCGCGGTGGCGTTGTCGATGAGGCGGCCCTGTTGGCGGCGCTAAAGGATGGCACGGTGGCCGCGGCAGGTTTGGATGTGTTCCAATCCGAACCCCCTGCCCTTGATAACCCACTTTTCTCGGATCCGCGGGTGATCCTGTCACCCCATATTGGCGGGCTGTCCAATGAGGCGGCTGAACGTATGGCCTGCGCCTGTGTGGAAAACGCGCTGAACTTTATAAAAGGCAGGATTGATCCTGCGCTCATTGTCAATCACGAGGCAATCAATGGCAGCTAAACCGAAACTTCGCATCGGCTTGA
>NZ_JBQFRR010000014.1:0-1407 GCF_056537485.1 Ruegeria sp. CE6
ATGAAGAATATCTCGCCCCGCATGGGATCACGGCCGCACAAATCCTGCTGACCTTGGATGATAGCGAGGATCGGCGGCGCTATTTGAACACGCGCGCGACTTTTGCAACGCTTCTCGCACAGGGTGCTGTTCCCATCGTCAACGAAAATGACACTATTGCCACTGATGAAATCCGCTATGGCGACAATGATCGTCTGGCGGCGAATGTGGCCGCCATGGCGGGCGCGGATCAATGTATTTTGTTGTCAGATGTGGATGGGCTTTATTCCGCCAACCCTTCACAAGACCCAAGCGCCATACATTTCCCCGTGATCCATGACATCACCCCTGAGATCGACGCGATGGCAGGCGATGCGGGAACGGGTCTGTCAAAGGGTGGAATGAAAACCAAACTGATGGCCGCACGCAATGCCATGAGTGCAGGATGCGCCATGGCGATTGCCCAAGGGGCGTTGAGTGCGCCCCTTTCGGCGATTGAGGGCGGCGCGCGGGTGACATGGTTTATTCCAACACTCGACCCCCAAGATGCGCGCAAGCGTTGGATTTTGGGAATGAAGCCCAAAGGCAGCCTGATCTTGGACGCAGGCGCGTTGCGCGCGCTCAATCTGGGGAAGTCTCTGCTGCCTGCTGGGGTGCATAAGGTTTCAGGCAGTTTCTTGCGCGGCGATCCTGTAGAACTGCTTGGCCAAGACGGCGCGCATATCGGAATTGGCTTGTCGCGCTATAGTGCCGATGAAACCAAGATTATTGCAGGCCATCATTCTGATCAGATTGAAGAATTACTTGGCTATCCAGGGCGCGCGGCCTTGGTGCATCGCGATGACATGGCCTTATAAGGGAGGGTTGTGCTAGTGACAGAAGATATCACAGGATTGATGAACGGCCTATGCTCGGGCGCGAAAACTGCGGCGCGCGCCTTGGCCATAGCATCGGCTGAACGCAAACATGCAGCCCTGATTGGCGCGGCAGACTATGTGTGGAAATTCCGCGCGGATATTCTGGCCGCGAATGCGCAAGATCTGGATTGCGGACGTGGAAAAGGGCTGACAGCGGCGATGATGGATCGCCTCACCCTGACCGAGGATCGACTGCGCGATATCGTGGGTGGCCTGCGGGCGATTGCAGAACAGCCCGATCCGATTGGCGCCACGATTGCAGAATGGGACAGGCCCACAGGGTTGCATATCGCCCGCGTGCGCACCCCGCTTGGCGTGATTGGCGTCATCTATGAAAGCCGCCCCAATGTGACTGCGGATGCAGCGGCGCTATGCCTGAAATCTGGCAATGCCGTGATCTTGCGGGGGGGATCGGAAAGCTTTCATTCTTCGCGCGCCATCCATGCCGCGATTGTGCGTGGCATTACTGAGGCTGGCCTGCCCGCAGAGGCCGTGCAAATCGTGCCAACAC
>NZ_JBQFRR010000015.1:0-1185 GCF_056537485.1 Ruegeria sp. CE6
CTATCTCAATCTGCCCGAGACTGCGGCTTTTGTCGCCAATGCGCGCCGCTTCCCGCTTGGTTTTGATACGTTCTTCACGTCAGGCAGCCAAATAGCGGCCCTGCCGCGATCCACCCGTATTGAGGGGGCTTCCTAATGTATGTTGCGGTAAAGGGGGGCGAGCGGGCGATTGACGCCGCCCATGAATGGCTGGCCCATGAGCGGCGCGGCGCAACCGATGTGGCGGAACTGAGCATCTCGCAAATTCGCGAACAGCTTAGCTTGGCTGTCAATCGGGTCATGGCCGAAGGTTCGCTATACGATCCTGATTTGGCAGCTCTGGCGATCAAGCAGGCGCGCGGCGATATGATTGAGGCGATTTTTCTGATCCGCGCCTATCGCACCACCTTGCCCCGTTTTGGGGTTAGCGCCCCGATTGATACTGGCGCGATGCGCTGTGATCGGCGCATTTCGGCCACCTTTAAGGATCTGCCAGGCGGGCAGATCTTGGGGCCAACCTTTGACTATACCCACCGTCTGTTGGATTTCGCGTTGATGGCAGATGGGGCGGTCCCGTCCGAGGATGAGGGGGGCGCCCCAGTGGATGCCGCACCTTTGCCGCATGTCACCAAATTTCTGGATCGCGAGGGTCTATTGCAGCCCGAGCCTGAGGATAACACGCCCCCGCGTGATCTGACGCGCGAGCCCTTGGATTTCCCTGCGGATCGTCCGCTGAAACTTCAGGCCTTGGCGCGTGGCGATGAGGGGTTTGTTCTCTCCATGGCTTATTCCACGCAACGGGGCTATGCGCGCAACCACCCGTTCGTGGGCGAATTGCGGATCGGGCGCGTGGCTGTGTCGATGGATATACCCGAATTGGGCTTTGCCATTGATCTGGGCGAGATCACGGTCAGCGAATGTGAAACCGTGAACCAATTCACAGGCAGCAAGACCGAGCCGCCGCAATTCACCCGCGGTTACCGTTTGGTCTTTGGGCAATCCGAACGCAAAGCGATTTCCATGGCCCTCGTGGATCGCGCCTTGCGATGGGAGGAATTGGGTGAGGATGATGTGGGCGCGCCCGCGCAAGACGCAGAGTTTGTCCTGTCCCATTCCGATAATGTGCAAGCAACTGGGTTTCTCGAACATATCAAATTGCCCCATTATGTGGATTTCCAATCTGAATTGGAGCTGATCCGCCGCCTG
>NZ_JBQFRR010000016.1:0-589 GCF_056537485.1 Ruegeria sp. CE6
CGGAATTGTGCCGCAATTCCCGCGAGTTGACGCATGCACTTTCAATCAGAGACGGAGCAGATCGTACACTCGGATCACGATTCAGGCCCCAGTCTCAGTGCCGCATTTTGGCGGGATCGCTTTGGGTGGGGTTTTCCTGATACCTGGCAATTTACAGGGAATTTTCGCGAAACGGGTCTGAGTTCAGTAATTTCACCTGTCAGAACTGAATGTTTTACAGGGGTTTATGTTGCAAATTCCCTAAAAGGTGGAGCAGGGAATTTTCTCGTGCGAACGGGGAATTGTTCCGCCGGATCAGGGAGGGCGAAGTCTGTATCAGGGACGCAGGATCTGGAGATGTCAGAAGCCGAACAGGCGTTCCTGTTCGGACCAATCAAGTGGGTGGGTCACGCTGACCAGACGCTTGAGTGTAAGTTCGGGCGGCTGGGTGCCGTTGAGAAGCGCGGCCTGAATCTTCAGTGAGAGAAACGCGAGCTGAGCACGGGCAAGGATGAAAGCGCCGGGGACGCTTTCACGCCGCGCAACTTCCATCAGTTGAACTCCGGACTTCAGATCGTGGGTCCAGCCATGGGCGCGGATCAACATGGAC
>NZ_JBQFRR010000017.1:0-503 GCF_056537485.1 Ruegeria sp. CE6
GACGCTGGATGGTGGCATTAATTGGCACCAAGCGCGCATGTCAGGGCCATCCTTAGACAAGTCCATGCATCGCTTCTATTTCGAATTTGATTGGGATGGGCGGCCCTTGCTGTTGCAAAGCCGGGCCCATGACAGCACGGGCTATGTGCAGCCCACCAAGGAAATGCTGCGCCATGTGCGCGGCGAGAACTCCATCTACCACAATAACGGGATCCAGACTTGGGCGGTGGATGAAAACGGCAATGCGGAAAATGTGGAGGTTGGATAAGATGAATAAGGTAATCAGTCTTTCCGCAGCCCTGTTGATGGGGGGCGCAACCTTTGCGCTTGCTGAGAATGCGGCCCCCTCTCGGGATGGCGGCTATGGTTTGGGCCGCACGGCTTTGCCTGAAGAAATCGCTGCATGGGATATTGACGTGCGCCCTGATGGGCAAGGTCTGCCCGTAGGCTCGGGCGATGTATGGACGGGTGAAGAACTTTGGGTCGATAATTGCTCAGCGTGT